>JAKVKH010000025.1 GCA_022486625.1 Butyrivibrio sp.
ATTTTGGCTATCTTGTCAACTATTTTCGTAATATTTTTTAAGTTTTTGACGAAAAAAAACAGTGGCTCTCTCTGAAAGAAAACCACTGGATTTTAATTTGAAATTGGTTAACTAAATGACATTGGATAATTTCCCGGAACCCACGGAATTCCGAGAAACAGTTTTTCACTTTTATATGTTCCCATCATTACAACTACATATACCGGCAAAATCATCAGCATAACAAGAAGTATCAGTGCCACAAATTTAACCGCTTTTGATATGGTCATATTTTTCATTCAGCTTTCTCCCTTGTCATTCTCTGTAATATGGCCGTAATGATAATGGTAATAAAGAAAAGCACATAGGATTCTGCGGCTGCATATCCAAGTTTCGAATCGATTTTATAAGCATCATTGTAGAACTTCCACATGACAGTCAGCGCAGCATTACCCGGGCCTCCACTCGCACCTGCCTGTGCATTACTCCAGCCGCTGAACAGCAGCATCGGTTCCTCAAACATTTTAAGACCACCGATCACAGACGTAATTGCCAGAAAACTGATCGTGTTCTTCAGCATCGGAACCGTTATCTTCCAAAAGGTCACCACTGGTGTAGCCCCATCTACCTTTGCAGCATCGTAAATCTCCGGAGAAATGGATGTCATGGACGCCAGAAACAACATTGCATAATAGCCAAGATATCTCCACAAAATCATCAGAACAATAATCATTTTAATTGCAATCCCGTTCTGTAGCCAGTTATACTCACTTCCAAGCGCACCAGTTGCAACCAGAAGCTTATTAATAAAACCGGTTTTCCAGTCAAACATATATGAAAATATAAAGCCAACTGCAACCGGCGTGATCACATACGGGTAAAATGTAGTTGTCTGAAAAAAACGCTTTGATTTCCCCAGATTATAAAGTACATATGCCAGAACCAGTCCCAGAAACACAGTTGAAGGAGTCGATAGCACCATCAGAATTACAGTATTGACAAATGCCTTCCAATACTGCGGATCTTTTGTAAATATATGAATATAATTGCCAAGTCCGATAAAAACTTTATCTCCAAAACCATTCCAGTCATTCATTGATACTTCAAATGAATATAATGTCGGATAAAGTGTAAAAAGAAGAAAACAGATTATAAATGGCGCACAGAAAACATATGGCCATATACTCCTGTTTGCCTTTGCCTTGTATTTGCCTTTTTCCATCATATCCTCCCGTTCAGCCCTTTTATGGAGAAAGGACGCGAAACCGCATCCTTTCTCTTCAGATCTTTCTCTTATTTCACTTCAACGGAAGGACATTCAGACTGTACCTCTGCTATAAGTGCTTTTAACAGCTCATCTGACGTCATTGACGGATCATTATCATAAGCAGCACCCACAACACTGATCGCATTTACAACATTGGATTCATTGGTTGTCTGTACCTGTCCTTTGAGACCATTTTCCATTATTTCCTTGTACTTTTTACCAAGTTCCTGACCGCCGAAGAAATCATCATACTGACTCTTCTGAAGATATACCGAATCATCTCCATATGCAGCCTTAAAGCCGGACATAAATCCAAACTGATTATAGGATTCCTTGATTCCATCACCATCACCATAGGTGTAACGGATATAATCCCATGCCGCCTCTTTATTCTTACTGTCCTTATATACGCCTACTGATGTACCTCCATAGGTAAAACCGCCACCAGGTGCTGCCATGAGTCCCCAGTTGCCGGATCCATCCGGATCATTTGCAGAAATGTACCACTTTTCCACCCACGGTGCGCATGGATAAAAAATGAAACTGCCTTTTGCAAATCCATCTGCAATTGTTGTTTCCGTATCTCCCGGCATGATAATTCCCGCGTTCACCATATTGCTCAATGTACTGATATCCTTACCATACCTGCCGGTAATATCAATTGATGTATCTGTAATGTAATTGGCACAATCCTGATTCCTGAGAATATAGAAAGCTCCTGATGCAACTCCCGGAAGCATATATTCTTTACCACCGCTCTTATCAGCAACTTCCTTACCACTTCTGATAAAGGAATCCCAGTCCGGAAACATTGCTTCCAGGCTGGCAGGATCATCTGTTCCAAAATACTGCTTTGCAAGGTCTCTTCTGTAGGCAAGCCCGGATGGACATACCTGCTGTTCAACTCCCAGAAGCGTGCCGTTTTTATCAGAATCAAGACTGACTGCAAAATCATACATTTCTGAAGGATTAAGATTATATGGTGCTTTGGTCAGATCATCCAGAATCCCCAGATCAAAGACCTTACCCCGATAACCCATTTCACAAAGAATAACATCAGGCACACCTTCACCGGATGACAGCGCTCCCTGCAGTTTCTGAAAATAATCTGCTGACGACACATTTACAAAATTGAAATGAACATTCGGATGACTCTTTGTATAATATTCTGTCATATGTTCACTGAATGCTGAATCCCAATCCCAGACTGTCAGCGTAACATCTTCTCCTGATGTATCCTTTGATGCAGTCTTAGCCACACTGCTGTCTTCCTGCTGCGCTCCCGCAGTTTTCGTTTCACTTGCCGCTATACTACTGCCGGTCGTGTTTCCTGCAGTACTCCCGCAGCCTGCCAGCACCGATAAGAGCATTGTACCCATAAGTACACAGTTTATTACTTTCTTGCCATAAGGTAACATATGATTTCCTCCCACTGATTTGTCAGAATATTAGATTTAATTCCGCCGCGCGCGTTTTTGTTTAGCATATATGCTGCTTATTTTCTATTATTTTCCAAATAAATATGGCATATCTGCTAACAAAATTGATCGTAACATTTGTGAGATATCATGTCACCATTTCCTGTTGCTATATAAATATCATTATCTTGCTATATTATTTTTTTCCTGTAAAATAGAATTGTTAATCAGGATAGAACGTTGTGTTGAGGGAATGCGATGCGAACAATTGTACCAAAACCAGAACTGGACAGTGGATCATGGGCAGAGGATCTGACCCCTTCCCAGGAGATGAAACAGAAATATATGTATGTACAGTGTATTGGTCATTTTTATACCAATGCAAAATATTCCGTAATTAATCGAAGTAATGTTCACAGCTATCTTCTTCTGTATACTCAGAGCGGAAACGGTGTTTTGAAATACATGGATCGTATCATTTCTCTTACACCTGGCACTGCAATCATGATAGACTGCGATAAACTTCATTCCTACTACTGCGCTCCTGATTGTTTATGGAATTTTTACTGGCTTCATTTCAGTGGAACCTGTATCGAAGGATATCTTCAGGAAATTGTTGATTCATGTCACATCATCAGAATGGATCTGATGAAGCGTTTCCATGACATATATGACCTTTCAAAAGAAAGTGATAATATTACCCACATCATTCAGACTTCCACTGCAATCATCACTCTTTGCTCCGATATTCTGATCAATATCAGAACCAGCCGCTCCGGCAGTGAATATGGGATATCCCCGGTTATTCGAAACTCCATCACTTACATGGAAGAAAAAATGACATCAAAATTATCCCTTGATGAGATCTGCTCACAGCTTGGCATCAGTAAGTTCTATTTTTCACATCTGTTCAAAGCGCAGACAGGCCTTACTCCGACAGACTACCTGACAAATCTGCGCTTATCTTATGCCAAATCGCTGCTTCGCAGTACCTCAATGTCAATTTCCGAAATTGCAGACAGCAGCGGATATTCGGGAAGTAATTACTTTATCCAGCATTTCAAAAAAAATGTCGGCATGACACCCCTTGCCTACAGACGCGAATTTCTGATGATCTCTTCAAATTAGAAATATCCCTCGCATCTCCCTTTGGCATTATATCCTGCTGACAAGCACTGCCATTCCTTCTCTGGAGGGCATGGATACGCAGATGTTTCCCTGTTCTGCAGTATCTTCTCCCGGAGCGGTAAAACCACCTGCAGGAAGCGCCGAAGGCATGATTTCTTCAAACACGGTTTCTCTCGTCATTTCCCAGGCATCTATACGCTCCACCTTATATTTACTGCCTTTTTTCACCCGGATATTCACTCTGCCGGGACACATGCGTCCGTAATAATACAGCTGGCATACGTCTCCCACCTTTCCCGCGGCAACGGATTCATTCAAAAGAAAAAGTGTCTGCTCTGTCTCGTCCATGTTCAGAATATTTCCTGCAAATGTTCTGACCTCTGCAGGCATCGCAGCCAGTGCTGCATCCACTGCAGCCTGTCCCTTTTTCCTGATCTCCATCATCCGGTTCCACATGCCGGCAACAGGCGTCAGTGCACCCGGCAGACTGTAGATAAAGTCTTTCAGGAAGGCAATCCGCCGGGGTGATTCTCCGATCAGTCTGCCGCCTCTTGCCCACCAGACAATCTCATCCTCCGGAAGGAACGTCTCGCCATGTGTGCCATAGGCACCCTGCGCACAGACCGTCCAGAAACGGTTCACCATTTCAAAACCGGAAATACTGCCCCATGACTCTTCAAGATTCCCTTCATATCGCATCTCGTCATATATGACCGGTTTGTGATATCCGGCAATATATTGCGCCGCCCGGTACGTCCATGAAGACTGAATGCAGGCGTGTGTCACATAGTCTCTGCTGAAGTCGAAGAGTCTGAAACAGTTATGATTACTCAGCAGATGTCCGTACGGATCATGTTCCTTCAGAAAATTACCGAATGTATCCCAGTCCTTTGGTGTTCGCGCCGCCATCAGATCATATTCATTTGCCATCGACCACCAGAAATACGGGAAGGCCGAAAGACGCCTTACCAGATAATCAAGATACGTCAGACATGCATCTGTTTTCATGGCAGAGAATCCCCATCTGTCATATGGATGAAACAGAATCAGATCAATCTGGATTCCGGCTTCCCCAAGTTCAGCACAGATCCGCTCAAAACGCTGCCAGAATCTGATGTCCGGAGACGAGGTATCCCACTGCGCACCGTCATTTTCCGTAAATCCGGTATCCAGCGCATCTGTCCCGTCTGTTTTACGGAACATGTAGAACGACGGCTCATTATGATTGTAAACATAATGCTTGGGAAATACGCACATCCTGACTTTATTAAAAGGAGAATTCTTCATCGTCCGGATCGTTTCCCCGACGAGTTCATCACTCTGATTGGCAAGTGCATATACCGTCGTACCAAACGGATAGAAAGCGCTCCCATCCTCAAGTGTAAAATGCGTACCGGTCGCGCGGACCATGCCGTGAAGCAGACTGTCAGCCCTGTCGCAGTCTGCTTCTCCTTTCGCGGAAACCTCTCCCGTCACCTGCCAGGTATAGTGTCCTTCCTGCTCCGGCAGAAAGCGGACCTTATAGATTCCGTTCCCGTCTTCATCCATGCCGTCATAGAATCCGCTTACCGTCTTTTCCTGCCCGTCGCAGCAAAACACCGCCGTTACATCCACAGCTGCATAATTCTGCTTCAGTGCCTTCCCTGTCATTGTAAGTTCAAATGTTTCATATTGTCTCATTACCGTTTCCTCCAGATTTCCATCGTATCCGGTATTTTCATCTTTGTTTTCCACATTCCGTTTTCTTTACGAAATTCAAAACGTACGACTCCGCGGGGGGTTATCGTCTTTCCGCAAAAATATGCCTCCGAGCTGTCCTCCACATTTTTTTTCACCAGATCCAGATACTCCGGATGCGGATCTGCCATAACCTCTTTCCAGCCAGGTGCTGCAGGTCTGATTCCTGCAATGCTTCGGATAATTTCATACATGGGAAGTGCACTCCAGCCGTGGCACTCGCTCCTGCCCCCTTCAGGTTCTTCCGGGCATGTGGCGCAGTGAAGATCAATCAATCCGATCCACTTCTGCATCTGTTTATATGCCAGCTCATATTCCCCTGCAATCTCACATGCTCTGAAGAATTCAAATGAAGTGGAAAAAGATACCGGGATCAGAAGCGGATCAGTCGCCCGCTGCATAAGTTCCTTTGCTTGTGTACCTCTCACAAGACCATTCAGTACGGCCCAGCTCTGCGCATGCTGCGAGTATCCGTTTTTCAGCTCCGGTCCCTCACAGAACAGTTTTCTCTCTTCACACCAGCAATACTTCTTTACCGCATCTGCAATACGCTTCTGCCTCTGCCGATATTCTGCAGCAACTTCATGTCGTCCCGTTGCTTCCATAATTTTTGCTCCAGTCAAAAGCGCATAACCATACATAAGGTTAATAATGGCAGAAGGTCCTTCCTCCTCAGATGCCGGTGTTCCTGCATTTCCATTCCATGCTTTCTGCCAGTCCACAAACGGCCAGTATCCCGCCCAGCCGACCATCTGATACTGATCTTCTATTCTGCTGTCATAATATTCAAGTATTCGGTCAACGTCAGCGCGATATTTTCTTAATATATTCCTGTTTCCGGTCTGCCAGTAATACTCCCATAACAGATAAATGTAATGCAGCGAAAAAGTACTGATAATCTGCGGATACGCGGAAGGTGCCTTTCCCGGAAGCAGCCCGGATGGCAGAATCGCATCATGAAAGTCTCTGATTGCCTTCTCCGCCAGCCTTGTATCTGATGTCAGTACATAGGTGAAAAGCATCTGAAGTCTGGTATCCATCGGATACTGCATCTGTTCATACAAAGGACTGTCATTATAGGTCTCAGTCATGCACGCTCGAAGTGTTCTGGTACACATTCTGAACAGTTCCGGTATCCATGGAATATCAGACTCTATCTCCGTTTCCTCTTTTAACGGATACCCGGTACGGATCAGCTGCGGCAGGTCAAATATCAGATCTGTCTTACCAGCTGTAAAATCTATTTTTAAAAAACGAAAAGTCCTATGCCAGAAAGGTTCAAAAATTCCTTCCCTCCCATCTGTCTGCACAGAATCTGTAAACGGATGATAAATTTCTCCTGAAACATCATCTCTTCTAATCTCCTGATCTTTCTTCACAAATTTTTCAAAACAGGAAAAAAGAATCTTCCCGCTTTTTCCGCCTTGAAAATGGTATGTCAGAAACACATTTCTGACATACCCGATGTCCAGAATAACACTCTTGCACGTACCTGCAGGAATCGTTATTGTATCATTACAAAATTCTTTCGCCTGAAAAAATGAATCTTCCGAAAGTTCCATCATCGGAATGTCCCGCTCCGTCAGTGGAAATCTTTCAATAAATCCGGTTGCCTGCTGCACCTTTGAAGGTATCGCAGGTTCCCTGCATTCTGCCTTTGCCCATCGGGATGAAATATCCGGGTTTCTTTTCCACAAACCGGAAAACATTTTCATATCCACATGCTCTGCTGTTGCACCCAGAAAATATGTTTCCCGATCATCTGCCGTCAGATAGTAACTGTCTTCTATCCTGCAACGCCATCCATCATACACGCCAGTCGTAAGATCACAGATACTCTGATTCGATGTACCATTTTCCCTTACATTACCTTCCAGCAGGAAACGGTGCCCTCCACGGGGACTCACCACCGCATAAATCGCCGACCTTTTCCCTGAAGGTGCATCACTGTCAGGATCCTGATACAACACCTGTGCCGCCAGCAGATTAATTCCATCTGTCAGATATGCTGAAATATCCATGCGCTCATAATAATGGCGGTACAGATTTCCCTTTTCAGGTCCATACACTGCAAGTTTTCCGTTTACATACAGCTTATATCTGGAATTCGCAGAAACCTCCACATTCAGGAAATTTTCTTTTTTCGCAGTAAAAGTACAGGTAAAATATGCAAATCTTCCTGTCATATCTCCTTCCAAGATACCGCATCTACCCTTTTCACTTTCGGACACGCCGATCCATTTTGCCTTTTCTGTCATTTAATCTGTCCCTCATTCAAAATCATCCAGCTTCCATTCATCATACCAGTGAATCCGGATGCGGTCGCCTTCCCATTCAACGGGAAGCCATACATAATCGGCAATACTCGTATTGTCCATCTGATCTGCCGGCATACTTTCCCTTGCCTGTCTCTTTTCCTCTTCACCGGATGCTTCATCAAAGAATACATCAAATGCATGCGCATAGCACTCATACTTCAGATCCATATGTCCCGGAAGCCACCGATCCGCACAAGCGATATACAGATCCTTTTTCCCCTGTACCTGAAACACGGAAGAAATCTGTGAGTGAAAAGAAGTGTTGCTGTCATCTCCGACGTGAGGATCTCCCTGTACGTTGAACGGTCCATGCCAGGAGTCAGCCACTGCCGCTTCCGAAGGATTCGGAAGGTACCCTGTGGTTCCGCTGGTAAGAAGATAGTGCCTCCCTCTCCTTACAAAGTGCGCAGTTGCCTCTCTGACAAACGGCGGATGGGAATGCGGAAAATGGGTGCTGTAATATCCGGTGACATCCGTATCATCCGATGTCAGATCCGCGCAGATGGTCTCTGAATGTACCCGTTCGAAATAGTAATAGGCTTTCCCGTCCGGTGCCACTGCCAGATCAAAATCTCCGGCACTCATATTCAGCGGCCGGAGGTTCTTTCTTACTATCGTATACGGTCCCGTCAGTCTATCCGCAGTCAGTACTGTTTCCGACTGTGTCCCGTCCCGGTTCATGATTTTCAGCCAGCAGACATATTTTCCGGTATTCCGGCAGTATATGATATGCGGACGATCCATCATGGCAGCAGGATGCAGCGGAGAAGCCTCGTCCTGCAGTTCCGGCGGAATGATCAGTCCCAGATCCTCCCAGTTATAGAGATCCGCAGAACGATAGCATCTGACACCCCAGTGCCAGATATGATCACCCGTTCCTGTTGTCTTTTCCTTGTTCTCCCCGTACCAGTAGTAATACCCGTCCAGGTACATTACGCTTCCGCCATGTGCCTGAATTCTTTTCCCCTCCGTATCCAGCCAGACCTGTCCCGGCCGGAAACTTTCATAATGCTGCCTGTCTGTCATATTCCCTGCCTGCATTTTCCTGCCTTTTTCACCTGACAACAATTCTTACCTCGCTGATATTCATAACTGTAGTGAAAAGATCGTCCTGCTGTCCCTGCCGCTGCGCTCTGATCCTTGCATAGGCATAAAAGGTTCCTGCCTTCTCATATCTGCAGCTGCCGCAGATCAGTGCATGCTCGCCATCCGCTGACAGATATACGGCATTTTCATCCGGCAGTTCCGTATCTGCATGTACCTCCGGAATTCCCGTTCTGACCTGCAGATGAACCGGATAAGACGGATCTGCATCAAAAGAAAATTCTGCCCCGGTAAATTTCCCGGTACCCGAAGGAAGCTCGCACTCTGCTCTGAACCGGACAGTATCTCCTGCACTGATCTCTGCGCGTTTTCCTCCATTTGCCATAAGATCGATGGAAGGCTGAAGTCCGCCTCTGCCGGCCCCGTTTTCCGGAATATGCACCTGCCCGCCCGTGATTTCATGCTGCGTGGAAGGCGATGGTGCAATTCCCCGTTCTGCCCAGTCCGCAACATCCAGAAGTGCCTGATAGAGCTGCGGCAGATAAGTTACGACATCGGTCCAGCCCGGATCCGTATATCCATGGAATGAATGCTCGTTATACCAGAGGCGGTACAGATCATCCGCCTGTTCTCCGTAATTTTCCTTCACCCTGCCGGCATACCAGTCGGCCATCCACGGGAACGCACTGTCATCTGCAAGAGATGCCATGGAAATGACTTTTCCTGACGGTCTGCCTTCCTGCAGGCTTCCCGCGCCGCTCTTTGCAAAGCCGTAACACAGCAGATGTTCTCTCTGCGGATATTTTGGTGTCCCGTCACTCTCACGGAACTGATCCCATACATGATATTCTGCTTCCGGTACCTGGTGACGATGATAGGTCTGAAGTGCGATGTAATCACTGTTATCCAGAAATACCCGGTCTCCTGCCTTCAGCTGCGGAATCACTTCATTTCCATCTGCTGTCATAAAGCCGGGGCCCACATACAGTCTTCCTCTGAAAATAACTGCAATATGCAGAATTTTCCCCGCCTGACTGCCGCTCTCAACCGTTACGGTCAGTCCGGAATCATACGGATCCGCACCGAGATCTGCATCCACCAGAAGATACGGATGTCCCGGGTCCGCCTGTGCCATTCTCTTTTTCCATGCGGATGCCACGCCGTTTCTGCCATCGTCTGCAGTTCCCACCGAAAGGCCTGCCTTCTGTGCCAGTGCAAATTCATCTTCATCTGACTTCAGGCAGATTTCACGGATCGTTGTGTGAATACAGATTCTGTCGCGTCTTGCAGAGCCGCCCGGAACCGCCCCGAGATACCCGTCCTTTTCCCAGAAATCGGTAAAATAGGACGGATCAGCACCTTTAAGCCCGGGAGCGAGAACAGTCAGCGATCCATCTCCTCCGTCAACAAAATGAAGCCATGCTTCCGGCGGATATCCCATTGCAGTCACTTCACGGAATGCTTCCTTTTCCTCTTCATTCATGTGGTCTTCAATTCCATTCAGACTTCCTGCCCTTACCGCCTCGATGATGTCATCCATACGATGCCGCAGAATACGGAGTGCATGTGCCCTGACAAAGATGACGTTGGGAAGTGCTGCAGGACATCCCGGAACGACCGGCACTGCGCCCTCCCACACTTTCGTCTGCTCAATGCAGGAAAAGGTCTTATATGCGCCGCCTGAGCCGCCGTACACATAGCCGTATACATGTGCCTCATACCCCATCTTCTCTCCGGCAACTGTTCTGCAGTACATTGCCGTGCAGGCGCTGGAGCGGTATTTCTGCGAGTAATCTGACGAATTGGCAAAGGCCTGTGCAGAAGCCATGTTACTCTCGACAAAGGCTGCTCCATGACTTACGGCAAAGGCCACCATATCATCTGCTCCCTTTTTCCCAAGTGATGCCATTTCTTCATCCGGTCCCGGGAAGGGGGATAGATACTGAAAAAATCTGCCTTTGAAATCTTCCTTTTTCTCCGGGAAACAGAACGAGAATTTCAGCGCAGTATTCTTAAACGCCCCATGAAAATATCTGAACCGGATTCCGGAGGTCACCCTGATTTCATCTGTATCGATATAAGGCTCTGTAAATTCAGTATCTTCCGCCGGATCATAATATTTTTTCTCTGTCATTTCTGTTTCCTTTCGCGCTGCGGTATCGTCAAAATCAGGCACTGGTATGGCAGCAGCTGTACCGTTCCGTTTATTTCATCCTCTGTTTCAATATTCTGATAAGCTCTGTGAACTGTCATTTCTGCCACATCCGCATTAAAGTTCATTATGAACCAGACAGAATCACTTTCTGCAGCACCTTTCCGTTCTGATACCGCAACCCCTTCCGGAAGGCATGCATCAAATGTGCAGATGATCTGCGTTTCCTGAAACAACCTGTCATAGAAATCTCTGAGGAAAAAGACGCTGTTCTCAGATGCAATAAAATATGCCTTGCCCTTCCCGTATCTGTTCACAGTAAGTGCCGGATATCCGGCATAAAAATCCTTCTGATAGGTTGCCAGGACTTCTGCACCTTCTGCATGTACAAGTGCACACAGATCCTTTATCTCATAGCTCTTCCCCTCATAGGAAATCTGATTGTCCATATGTTCCGGTCTGACATCCGTTTCTTCTGTCCGGATTCCCAGAACATCAGAAAGCGGATGATGGTCCATGAAACACAGATCTGATTCATTTACTTCACCGCTCCAGTAGGTTGTGACATAGACACCGCCATTTTCCACATACCCGCGGACATTTCCGGCATATTTTCCACGATACATGTAATTGACCGGCGCAATAACCAGTGCATAATTTTCCAGACTGTCATCCATATCGACAATATCCACATCAATTCCCTTTTCCCAGAATACCCGGTAGTAATCCATCCACCGGCCCAGATAGTCAAACGGCTGTACAACCGCCATGGCATCATCTGCCGCCCACCAGTTCTCCCAGTCGAAAACAATCGCAGCCCGCGGTCTGTTGCAGGTGCCTTTCACACGTTCCGAGATCTGTTCAAGACGCGCTCCAAGCCGTGACACATCCCGAAATACACGCGTATTGTCTCCGTTTTTGTGATCAATGACCGCGCCATGATATTTCTCAGCGCCTCCCCTCGACTTTCTCCACTGGAAATACTGCACACTGTCAGAACCGTATGCAATTGCCTGAAGTGATGACAGTTCATGCATTCCGGGCCGTTTCAGGCTGTTTCTGGGTGCCCAGTTCACGACAGAAGGTGTGCTTTCCATCATCAGGTACGGCTGCTTTTTCAGGCTGCGGGTCAGCGTATGCAGAAACGATGCACGCATTGCCATCTCGGATTCATTCTCTGCAAAATGCCAGAACGGATAGTTATCAAGTGACACCAGATCCAGCTCTTTTGCCCACCTGAAATAATCCAGCGGCTTGAATGCGCCCATAAAATTACACAACGCAGGTGCCGTACTGCCTGTGCGTACTGCGGCAATTTCCTCTTTGCAGAAATCAAGCATCTGATCGCTGATAAAACGTTTCCAGTCCAGCTTCAGTCCGTGCATGGTATGTTCACCGTTATCCGAAGGGCTGTGAATCTGACCCCAGTCCGTATAGGTATTACTCCAGAACGTTGTCCACCAGGCTCTGTTCAGTTCTTCCAGAGAACCATACCGGTTCCTGAGCCATTTACGGAATGATGCTTCACAGTATGGGCAATGGCATCCGATTCCGTCATTGTCACCGCCGTATTCATTTGATATATGCCATGCGATCAGTCCCGGATGTCTGCCAAACCTTGCAGACAATGCCTGATCCATTTCGCGTGTCTTCTGCCGCATGACAGGCGAAGAATAACAGAAATTGTGACGCTGCCCGTGCAGTCTGCAGATTCCGCTTCCTGACATTTTCCGCACTTCTTCATATTTCTCA
The DNA here is from genome assembly GCA_022486625.1 of Butyrivibrio sp. Classification (GTDB taxonomy): domain Bacteria; phylum Bacillota; class Clostridia; order Lachnospirales; family Lachnospiraceae; genus Butyrivibrio. The sequence goes on from JAKVKH010000025.1 coordinate 12,796, forward strand.
CTCATCCAGTGCGGAACTGCGCCGGTCGGTGTTGCCAGAATGGTATAGATTCCGTTTGCATACAGGCGATCCATAATCTCGGACAGCCATTCGAAGTCGTATCTGCCCTCTTCCGGTTCCAGCTTCGCCCATGCAAAAACGCCCAGTGTCACGCAGTTAATTTTTGCTTCCTTCATATAAGCAATATCAGCCTTCAGGATTTCAGGGTACTCCAGCCATTGATCTGGATTGTAGTCGCCTCCGTGTATCAGTCTGTCTTTGATCAGTTCTCCTGCCATTTTATACTCCTCTTTATTTCCTCTTTATTTCCTCTTTTTCTCTGTTTTTATTTCTTTCAGTGCCTTTACCGTCTTATATTTCTGTGTAAAGGTTCCGGCGCAAAGATGAATACATTTATCGCGCTCTTTCCCTGACAGCGGCAGAATCAGATCTGCCTCCGCATCAAACGGAACGGTTACCGTGATCTCAACGTGACTGTCATCCAGAATCTTCCATGCGCTCCGGTATGTCCCTGCAGCGCTCTGATACTGCGCCTGCACCTGTCCCAGTTCTGCGATCAGATGCGGATGGATGAGCGCCTTTTTAAATCCGGGCTGTATCTGACTGATCCCGGTCACGTCCCGGTACATCCATTCCAGAACCGAACCGTAGGCATAGTGGTTGAGGCTGTTCATGCCTGTAGATGAAATGTGCCCCGATTCATCTATGCTGTTCCATCTCTCCCAGACAGTTGTTGCCCCCATTCTGATTTCATGGAGCCAGCCCGGATACTGTTCATTTAAAAGAAGCTTTGCTGCAATATCATGCATCCCGTTCTCTGTCAGTATCCTGCACATGATCGGTGCCCCGGTGAAACCGCAGTTCAGCAGATATCCACTTTCCCTGAACTTTGCACGGAGTCTTTCCACCGTTCTGGCCTTTGGCGCCAGATGATGCTGCAAAGTCAGCAGGAGTCCTGTCTGTGTATCGGCGCAGCATCTTCCTTCCGGAGAATAGAACTCATTTAATATTCTGCGGCGCAGCAGCGCTGCAAGCTCTGTGTATCTGCCTGCATCTTCTGTTCTCTCAAGAAGCAGCGCACTGTCCCTGACGATCTCAGCGCTGTACATATAATAAACATCCGCAATGAAAGCCACATCCGTTGCACCGCTTGTAGCGTCCTTTGGCATTCCCGGAATATCAAGTGCCAGCCAGTCCCCGAAATGAAACGCCCTGCGCCAGCCGAAATCTGATCCGTCTATATTCGTAATATAATCCACCCACGCCTTCATGGAGCCGAACTGCTCACGCAGGATTTCCAGATCTCCGTAGAACTGATACAGATTCCACGGGATAATCGTCACCGCATCGCCCCAGACAGAGGATCCTGCATCTACTCCGAAAGAAGGAACGGTAAACGGAACACCCCCTTTATGCGCCTCCTGTTCCAGATCCATGTCATGCAGAAATTTGCGATAGAACTCATATGTGTCATGCAGATAACTCGCCGTTGCTGAAAAGACCTGTGTATCCGCTGTCCACCCCATTCGTTCATCTCTCTGCGGACAGTCCGTCGGCACATCCACAAAGTTATCGCGGCATCCCCATTCCACATTGGAAATCAGACGGTTTACGAGCCGGTTCCCTGTCGTAAGTGTTCCGGTCTCCTGCAGATCTGACGAAAGTGCAATGGCGGTGATGTCATCGGCCTTCAGCAAAAGTGCTTCTTCCTTCAGCAGCTTCTTTTTCCTGCCCTTCGCATCCCCCTTCATCTGTGCATCGGTATAGTCGAGGCGATGTCCGCTGTCATGGATATCTCCTGTCACCCTGGACGCCTTGATGTAGCGGAAACCGTAAAATGTGAACTTCGGCTGCAGGATATGTGCCTGCCCGTCACTCACATAGATATATTCAGATCTCGCCGTACGCAGATTGTCATTGTAGAAATTGCCGTCCTGCAGCACTTCTCCCGTCCGGAAGCGGAGCACCGTCCCCTTCGGTTCATGCACATTGACACGGAATACGCCGGTAATCTCCTGCCCGAAGTCATATACTGCCTCTCCTGCAGGTGTCGTGATCTTCTGCGGACTAAGCTGCCGTATCTCCCGCACCGGCAGACTGTAACGGTCTGTCAAAGGCGCCGCCGGCAGATCCCTGCCCGCAGCCTTCTCTGCCTGTTCCTGCGGCATGTCAGGAAGCGTATCATCCACCTGCTCCCCGTCATAGATATTTGAAAAGACAATATGACTGCGCGTTACATTCCATGCATCATCCGTGGCAATAACCTGATGCTGACCATTTTCGTAATCCAGATGAATTTCAGCAATCAGAAGATATCGTTCTCCGTAATATCCCCGGGATCCCGGTTTACTTAAGAAGCCGAATCTCCCGCTGTACCAGCCGTGTCCCATGGAAACCGCTATGGTATTCTCCTTTTGTATCAGCTCCGTAATGTCATACGTCTGTACCTGAAGCCACTTATGATAGTCGTTGCAGTACGGGGTCAGATACTCGTCTCCGACCTTCCTGCCATTGACCGATGCCTCATAAAGTCCCAGTCCGCAGATATAGAGTCTTGCAGCCTTCAGTTTCTTTCCTTCTGCGGCAAAGGTTCTGCCAAATACCGGATGGCGCTTTTCCTCCTGCCGACAGGTAATCCACTGTCCGCTCCATGCTTCCTGCATTTTGCCGGTTTCAAAGGAGTTGACACTGCTGTCAATTTTTTCTCCGGCATCGGTACAGGCTGTAACGGTCCATGTATAAACCGTTCTCGGCGTCAGCACTGCCAGCAGCTGTATTCCCATCCGGTCCGGCCGGGTAAAACCGGTATCTGCAAGTACTTTTTCTCCGCATTTCAATATGACTCTGGCCTGCGTCTGCTTTTTTCCCTTTGCATGTTCCACATTCCAGGAAAAGGAAAGCGCCCTCCCCAGATCATATCCAACCGGACCGACAAGATGATTTACCTTACACTGCGTGATTTCTGCTGATGACATACTGACTCCTTCTGCGCATATTCTTCCTTCATTTTTTATATTTCACTTTTGGATTCTTCATTTTGGACCTTTGCGCGTCTTTCTTCCAGTGTACTACGGATTTCCGGCATTTTCTTTTCCAGTTTATAGGAAATCATGGTTATCGCCGTAAGCACCCAAAAAACTGCCGGAACAAGGCTGTAAAGCAGACGGATCATCATGATCGCACTACCCGGCTGAGCCGTTGCTGCTCCCTGTGTTGATGATACAAAACCCGATGCTGCCAGAAGAACACCTGCAAGTCCTGTTGCCAGTGCCGCTCCTACCTTGCTGGCAAAACCGGTTACAGCAGAAAGTGTCCCTTCCATTCTCTGAATGCCGATATATTCGTTATAATCTGCGCAGTCGATAATCAGAAGTCCTACCAGCATGGTACTTGGTACTGTCCCAATTCCGCTGATAAACCCTGCAATACTCAGAAGTGTTACATTGCTTCCTGCAAAGAAATTAATCAGCCCGGCTGCAATGCTGAAAATATTCCCCAGAATAATGACCTTTACAGTAGACATCTTCTTAAGTAACTGCGGAATCACAAATGCCAGGGGAAGTGATACCAGCGAAACAAGTGCCAGTACCGACTGTTTGGAAATATCACCAACAATGTATGTAAAGTAATAAGTACCGACTCCCAGGTTGGTCGAAAAATTTAGTACCAGCTGTACAAGCGCAAGTGCAAAAATATATCTGTCATTTTTAAACAGAATCCCAACATCTTTAAGTGTAACCTTTTCCTTCTTCTGTTCGCTCTGCGTAATCTCTGTATTTGTTTCCGGAACAAAGATAAAGCGAAGCATACCAAGTGCTGTCATAAAAATTGCTGTTATTCCGATCAGTCTTGACCATCCGGCATGGCTTGTAGCCACACTGCCTACAAGCGTGGGAAATACAACATTGAATACTGCAACCCCAACCATGGGTACAATAAATCCAAGAGTTGACAGTTTAACGTACTGTTCATGATATTTAAATGCCCTTACAGTATACGCTGTACCATTTGCATTCAAAAAAGTATAAAATATCGCATTTACAAAAATATACATCAGCAGAACCCAGACGTATTTTACGGTTATTGACCAGCCTTCCGGTACTGAGAACATCAGATACGTACATAGCCAAAGTCCAATTACCGCAAGCTCATAAGGCCTGCCACGGCCGATCTTCGTATTCGTCTTATCGACCAGTACCCCTGCGATCAGATCCGTAAATGCATCAATCACCTTGCTGACCACGAGCAGCATGGATACCACTGCAATATTCAATCCAAGTGTATTGGTACAGTACAGGCTCAGGTATCCCATAACCATCAGACATACGCCCGTCGATACTCCTCTCAGATTCCATGCAAAAAATTTTACAGGTCCGATTTTCTTCTCGTCTCTTTCCTTTTTCATATAAACCCCTTTCAATCTGTACCTTCGCCTGCAAGCATTTTCTGTATTTTTATAATTTTTGCCATATACTCACTTGCAGATTTTCTCTTTTTTTGAAGATGTTCGTCATTTTCTCCCAATTTATAAACATCTACCCCTTTCATATGTAAATATTGTATAATTCATAGAGGATCTGATATAGTACAAAAATTCCCGTTTACTGTAAATTTTTCCGTCGCAGAAATGTTCAGACACTACCTGCGGACGATAAACATGAAAGAGAAAAACTGATATGGCTGAACTTATTCCGGATGCTGAATCCCTTGCCCCTGTAAAAAACTATGAACGGGCAACACATATCCCGGTTCTGATCTATACAGAAACTGAAATACCTGCACTTTTTTATCCACAGGATCAGTCGCCGCTCCATTCTGATCTGTATCTGAACGTCATAAAAAAATGTCGGGAGCAAAAGACACTGATCTACTGGGCCGGTCCTGACGGTCTGATTGCATGCACACCGATCATCAACACAGCCAGGAATATCCTTGGTTATCTCCTTATTGACCGCAGTATGACAAATCGCAGCAATGATGGGATAAAAGCAGCTTCTACGCTCCTTATATGGCTGGCGGAAAATGTCTGCGGACTTCTTCTGTCCAGTATGAAAGCGCAGCAGTATGTGGATAATTTTTATCATATTATTTACAAAGCACTCGATAAAACGCCCGGACTTACCGCAGAAACACTTCTGCAACTCTATGTAAATGGTGCCGGTAAAACTACGGTATATCAGATGTTCCACAATTATGTACATATGTCTGTATCCAAATACATCAATTTCGTCCGGCTTGAAAAAGCAAAAGATCTGCTCAAAGAAACCGACCTTACCGTACGCGAGGTATCGGATAAAGTCGGTTTCAACGATTATAACTATTTTTGCCGTGTTTTCAAAAAGGAAGTCGGCATGCCGGCAACCATCTTCAGAAGTACCTATAAACTGCAACTTTAGAAATTTCCGGTCACGAATAATGATATTTTATCTGATTCTGCTTTCTGCGAGGAACCTTCTGTCTCTGCCTTCAAGCCATGCATCATCCGTAATTCTGATCCGCTCCTGCAGGCGGATGTCCTGACTGGAACTTCCCATCTGCAGCAGAATATCTCCTGCTTCAATCTTCCAGTTATCCTCTTCATCCACAAATGCCGTCTGGCTCATATACATGCGGAAGGTAATCTCCTTTTCCTCTCCCTTTTCCAGATGAACTCTCTGAAAGCCCGCCAGTTCCATCACCGGCCGCACCATGGATGCATATTCATCACTGAAATAGAGCTGCACGATTTCATCTCCTGCAACGGCACCGGTGTTTCTGACCTTCAGTGAGATATTGACCGCATCCGCAGGCCCGACATTTCTGTCTGAAACTGCCGGATCCGAATAGGCAAAGGTCGTATAGGACAGTCCGTAACCGAAGTCATAACGCGGTCTGTGAGAACAGTCCACATAATCCTGGAATCCGATAGATTCGGCCTGATGCCAGGATGCACCGTTCGGATGATTATAGTATACCGGAATCTGTCCTGCACATCTGGCAACCGAAACCGGCATCTTCCCCGAAGGATTGACTTTACCGGTCAAAACGTCAACAATGGCTTCCGAACCTGCTTCCGACGGGTTAAAGCATTCCAGTATCGCACTGCAGTATTTATCTGCCGCATCACTGGATATGGGACGTCCGTCGACATGAATGCCGATGATTTTCTTTCCTGTCTCTCCGATTTTCCGGATCAGTTCTTCCTGTGCCGGCGGCAGATTGATGTTCACCGCATCAATTCCTTCTCCCATGGAAGCAATCATGGAGGTTCCATTCTTTCCGCCCAGCATCATAATGACAAGGTCTGCTTCTTTTGCTTTCTCCATCGCCTCATCAAAATGAGAGGTATCATCTCCTGCAAAATGATATCCGAATGCATCATCAATCTCCGCATCTTTCCTGCGCTCACGGAGTTCTTCAAGGAAACTTCTGATGCCCGGCTTCTGCTTTTGCAGAAGCGCTTCGAATCTCGGATCATGATCAGAGCGTTGAATTCCGGTTCCGGGAATAAGCTCGGTAACCTCATTCTGACGGTTTCCATGATCCACACCCGCCATTGTCTGAATCGTTGCCAGAAGCCCTTCTGTCATGGAATAATGAGTATAACCGCCAAAGTATCCTCTGGCCGTCTCTGCCTGTGAGCCGACCACCAGAATTCTGTGAATACCCGCTTCGGAAAGCGGCAGGATATTTCCTTCGTTTTTCAGAAGCACAATCCCTTCTCTTGCACTTTGCAGTGTCAGCTCCTTATCTTCTTCTGTCAGATCAAATGCCTGATGAAGCTCTTTTCCGGTAAGTGCGAAGGGATGCTCAAACAGCCCCATTCTGAATTTCGCTGTCAGGACTCTGCGGACAGACCTTTCAAGAATTTCCTTATCCGCACTTCCACTGCGAAACAGCTGTGCAAACGCTTCACCCATGGTATCCATATCCGGCAGTTCCACATCCATGCCGGCACTGAGTGCACGGTATCCTGCTGCCTCGTCGCTTTCGCACTGATGCTGTGATCTGTGCATGTTGGCGACTCCCGAATAATCAGAAATCACCTGTCCGTCGAATCCCATTTCATCCCGAAGAAGCCCGGTGAGCAATTTCTTCGAACCATGCACCGCTTCCCCGTTAATGGAATCGTAACAGGGCATGACACCATGCAGCCGGCTCTTTGCAATTGCTGCCTGAAACGGTTTTCCGTATATTTCCTTCAGTTCCCTGTCCGGACAGATTGATGCTCCGCCATGGATACCGCCCGCAACATCATGAAAACCGATGAAATGCTTCGCACAGGCATCCGCTCTTCTGCCACCCGTTTCTGTTTCCTGAATTCCCTTTGTATAGGCACTTCCCAGCGCAGCGATCAGCGTCGGATCCTCTCCTTCGGATTCATTCTGACGCCCCATTCTGGAATCTCTTGTCACATCCAGTACCGGTGCCAGAATCTGCGTAATACCGCAGGAAAGTTCCTGACGGCTCACCACACGCCCGAGCTTCTCTTCCAGTTCCGGATCAAAGGATGCACCGCGCATTAGCCCCGACGGAAGACTCAGATCTCCCGTGATCTGGGCACCACACAGACCCTCCATGTGAAAAATGGCAGGAATGTGATGCTCTGAAGCTGCCATCGCCTTTGTCTGCAGGTCTCTCTGAATCTCTGCCACTTCATCGGCACTGTCGCACATTCTGGCGAGCAGCATGCTGATCTGACTGACACCGTGCGGATGTGTTTTCTGTAATTCTCCATTGTCCTTCATGCTGCGGGGCATATAACCGCGCACCTGTCCCAGCATCTCTTCCAGTGACATTTTTGATAAAAGATCCTCCGCGCGTTCCTCCGGGGATAATGATGAATCAAGATATTTATCCATATGTTAAGTTCTCCTGTTCTGTCTGATCTTCCTTTTCCTTCTGTTTAATTCTCGCAGATCCCATCAGCAGCAGATAGTACTTTTTTACCGTTTTTCTGTAAATTCTTCCGCCCGTCTGTCTTTTGCAGTTTCCGGTACTGCACCAGCGTCAGCGTCACAGATACTGCAGATGCCGCAATATCGGCAACAATATTGGCACAGATGTTACCGGTTACGCCAAAGAAATGATTCATGATAAACAGGAGCGGAATCAGAAACAGTCCCTGACGCAGGACAGATACAAATGCTGCCAGAGGCGCATTACCACTGGCCTGCAGGAAATTGCATCCCAGATAGAAAAGTCCGAAAAACGGTCCTGAAATAACCAGCAGACGAATCATTTTCTCTCCAAGTGCCGCTGCAGATGCCTCTTTAATGAAAATGGCGATCAGAACATGACTGCCGGTAAAGCACAGAAGTGTCAGAATACTGCCAAGAGATACCGTCAGAATTGTCAGCTTTTTCATCACCTCTGAAAGGCGTCTTCTGTCACCAGCGCCATAACTGTATGCCATCAGCGGCTGTACGCCCATACAAAGACCCATCTGAATCATACTGATCACCATGGTAGACTTGCCCGCAGCCGCCATGGCAGCAACCGCTGCCGTTCCGTAGGAAACCAGCAGGTTATTGGCAAATGCACCTGCAAAACTGGACAACCCCGTACTGACAAGATTAGGCAGTCCGATTGCTGCAATACTGCCGAAATCCCTGAGAAAACCATAATTTTTTTCATCCTGCCCGCGTACAGAAAAAGCTTCTCTGAGCGATAAGGACAAGCCATACCCTTTCCTGTATATCAGGATAACGATCATCAGCATGGCACAGATATTGCCGATAACCGTTGCACCTGCTGCACCGGCAACGTCCATATGAAGCCCCAGAATCATGACAGGATCAAGTACAACATTGACTGCCGTCCCCAGCAGATTGGCAATCATCCCTTCCCTGACTGCACCTACGGAACGGAGTATGTTTGCAAATGCTGCCGTAAAAATCATCACCGGAGCACCTGCTGCGAGAATGCACAGATACGTTTCCGCACTGGCATAAGTATCTGTATTTGCACCCAGGAATTTCAGGAGCGGAGCTCTGCAGATCAGTATCAGAACTGCAGCGATAAATCCCAGTATCAGGCTTCCATAGCAGCACAGGCTGCTGTAACGCCTCACCAGATCTTTTCTGCCTTCACCGAGCATCCTGGCCAGAAGCGCACAGCCTCCTCCGCCGATCATATTCCCGACTGCCATGACCAGTGCAAATACCGGGCCAATAATCGATACCGCAGCTACTTTGGCCGTATCTCCCAGTTGACTGACAAAAAACATATCCGCTATATTGTACAGAATCATGACTGCCATCATCAGCATGACCGGCAGTGCCATGGTAAAAATTGCACGCCATACAGAGTATTCTCTGAATATTTTTTCCTGCTTATCCATTATCCGTTTCCCTTCTTTTTCGTTGACATGTGTTGTTTATCTGTTCTATGCTGAAACTATAAATCTGAAACAGGACACTGAAAACCATCAATCACCGACAGAGTGAAAGATAGGCAACACAAAGGCCGTCTGTGTTGCTGAATTAATTTTTTTTTCAGAAATCAGGGAAATGTTCAATGAATATTCATGATGCAAGAGCCGTTTATACGCGGCAGACAATCGAAAGAGAATTTCTGAAGCTGCTGAAAGCAAAACCGGTCAGCAAGATCACGGTCAGTGAACTGTGCACAGCATGTCATATCAACCGGGCAACTTTCTACAAACACTATACAGATATTTACGGTCTGATGGATTCAATGGAACAGATCATGACAGATCAGATTGACCTGATGATCCGTCCGGAACAGTGTCTTGATGTAAAAGGTCTTTTGACCGATCTGCTCAGATCCACCCTGCAGTTCGGCGATACCTGGCTTGTCATGTTCAGTCCAAACGGGGATCCGTCCCTTGCCGCCAGAATCCTGCATCTGTGCTATGAAAAGGGTCTGCCTCTCATGCAGAAAAGTGTCCGGAGCATATCCCCTGCAGAGCAGAAGCGCCTCTACACCTTTCTGTCTCACGGAAGTGCAGGCGTCATGCTGGACTGGATCACCTCCGGAATGAAAGAGCCGCCGGAAGAAATTGCGGCCTTTCTGGAACAAACCTACCATACACTTCTCAGCACACATTGAAACGGGGGAAATATGATCTTAAATACCGGCAGCCGGACCGATATTCCGGCCTACTACAGTGACTGGTTTTATCACAGAATAAAAGCCGGATATGTGCTCACGCGCAATCCGTATAATCCGACCGCCGTTTCCCGCTATCTGCTGCATCCGGATGTCGTTGATGCAATCGTATTCTGCAGCAAGAATCCTGCGCCGATGCTGGATCGCCTGTCCATGCTGAACGCTTTCGAAATGTTCTGGTTCGTTACCATAACGCCTTATGGAAAAGACATTGAACCGTTTGTCCCTCCCAAAGAAGAAGTAATGGAGACATTTATCCGTCTGTCGGAAATTGCCGGAAAAGACCGGATGAGCTGGCGCTATGATCCTGTCTTTATCTCCGATACATATTCTGTCGATTTTCACATCAGAGCCTTCGAAGAAATGGCTGCAAAGCTCGCGGGTCACACCCGTCAGGTCGTTGTCAGCTTTATTGATCTGTATGAAAAAACAAAGCGCAATTTCCCCGGTGTGCATGCGGTAAGTCCTCTGGATCAGGAACATCTGACCGCTGCCTTCGCCGGAACCGCGGCAAGGTATGATCTGCAGATTCATCTGTGCTGTGAAAATTCCTTCCTTGCACGCCCGCATGTGGATGCGCAGGGCTGCCTTTCCAGGCAGGTACTCGAAGATGCCCTCGGAACACACCTGGATATTCCGAAAAAGAAAGCACCAAGAGCCACGTGTCCGTGTCTTCTTGGTGCCGATATCGGTGCCTATAATACCTGTGGTCATGGTTGCAGGTATTGCTATGCCAACTATGATGAGCAGACCGTACGTGCCAATATGGCAGCACACGATCCGGCATCGCCTCTCCTCATCGGTCATCTGACTCCTGAAGATGTGGTAAAAGATGCTGATCAGCGCAGATGGCGGGATGACCAGATGAGCCTGTTCTGACGATCACCTGTAATAATTGATGATCATCAGCTGCAGAGTTCCCTTTCCCGTATTGTGATAGCTGTGTTTTTTATCCGAATGAAAGCGGATGGCATCCCCTTCCTGAAGTACATGCTCTCCATCATCAAGTGTAATGGAAAGTGTTCCCGTAAGAACACAGATATATTCATCTGTCCTCTCACCATGCCCCTGTGAATCATTGACGCCGCCCGGCTGAACCGTCATCCGGAACAATTCAAAATTTCTGTCTCCGGTATGATGATAATAACAGCGCAGGTCTCCCTGATCATGATCCAGTTTCTGAACAGGAATATCCTTAAGAGATATTACTTCACCGCCTTCAATGCTGCGTTCCAGAAGCGCCGTATACGGCAGCTGCAATGCATCCGCAATTTTCCAGACTGTGTTGATGGAAGGATTTCCTGCTCCCTTTTCTATCTGCGACAGCATGACCTTGCTGACACTGCTCGCCGCAGACAACTGTCCGAGACTGAGATTCCTTTCTCTTCTGATTCTTCCAAGATTCTCCCCGATAATCGCTGAAATCTCCATCATATTTCTCCCTGTATCAAACCTGTACTTGACAGATATATTTTACAATCGTACATTATATTTGTTCATTATAGTTTACGTACGTTATATATATATTATTATCTGTTCAGAAAGAAGGTCAAGCAGTTCATGGATGAATCCATTCCCAAAATACAGGTTTCTTTTACCGGCCGCGATCTGAAGAATCTGATCATCCCGATGTTCATGGAGCAGTTTCTTCTGGCACTTACAGGCATTGTGGATACCTTTGTCGTCAGCTATGCCGGAGAAGCAGATGTGTCAGGCGTCAGTCTGGTCAATTCCTTTAACACGGTTTTCATTTTTCTCTCAACCGCACTTTCCATCGGCGGCGCAGTCATTATCAATCAGTATATCGGCATCGGACATAAAAAGCTGGCCGCGCGTTCCGCCGGTCAGCTCCTGACATTTTCCTTTATCAGTTCGGTAATTCTGTCTGTCTTGATTCTGCTCCTGAACAGGCCTCTCCTGCAGTTTCTGTTCGGACGGGTAGAACCTGACGTCATGACTGCCTGCGTTACCTATCTCCGCATTTCAGCCTATTCTTTTCCGGCACTGGCTGTCTACAATTCAGGTGCAGCCCTCTGCCGCAGCACAGGCAAAGCACAGATTACCATGTATATCTCCGCCGCTGCCAATATTGTAAATATCATCGGTGACCTGATCGGCGTCTTCTGTCTTCACAGCGGCGTTGCGGGTGTCGCCTATCCGTCTCTTCTGTCCCGCACGATCATGGCCGTTGCCGTTACAGCATACTGCGCAGGCAGATCACAGGATATTCGCTACTGCCGACAGGATGTTCTGACATGGGATGCACCGCTCCTTGGCAGGATTCTGCGTGTGGCTGTTCCAAACGGAATTGAAAACGGAGTTCATCAGCTCGTCAAGGTAGCGCTCAGCAGCATGGCTGCGCTGTTCGGGACCTGTCAGATTGCCGCCAATGGCGTAGCACAGAGCATCTGGTCACTGGCTGCGCTGATGGGTCTTGCCATGGCGCCTGTCTACACAACCGTCATCGGTCAGTGCATGGGTGCACGAGACCTGCAGGCCGCAGATTTCTATTTTCGTAAACTGACAAAAATCGGTTTTGTCCTTTCCATCGCATGGAACGCGCTGATCTTTGCACTGACACCGCTTTTTCTTCATCTCTACCGGCTAAGTTCAGAAACCGCTTCGCTTGTCCTTATTCTGGTCCTGATCAACAATATTTTCAACGGAATCGCCTATCCTTTTGCCGGCCCCCTCGGAAACGGGCTGCGTGCGGCAGGCGATATCCGTTTCACAATGATCGTGTCCGTATCACTCACCATCTTTGCAAGACTGTTCTTCTCAGGATTGTTCGGTGTCCGGCTGAATATGGGCGTTATCGGAATCGCCTTCGGTATGAGCATCGATCTGGTCATCCGCGGACTGATCTTTATTCAGAGATTCAGAAGCGGTAAATGGCAGCAGTTCCACCTGATCTGAAAAAACGGTCAGTGATAAACCGCCCCGCCGGAAATATCGAGCGGAATCTCCCCTGTCACTTTCGCATTGCCGTCCAGATCCGCATATATCCTGACCAGACTGTATGAATACTGCGGGTTCAGACCAACTGCTGCCGTTCTGCACAGGATGCAGTAATTTGTACCGGCTACAACCTGACTTGCCAGATAGGCAACGCCTTCGTAAGAAGTCCCGTCAAGCCCCTCCGTTGCCTTCGTAAAGGCCTTCTCCACATCTGCATTCTGATCGACAGACGCATCTTCCTGATTTGCCTGCCATCCTCCGAGCATCATCTCTTCTGACGCAGAAGCATCCGCACCGGTATTCTCCTCTGATGCTGCATCGGCGGCAGAATCTCCTGCATGAATTCCGTCCTGATCGATATCTGCAATACTCATGATTTTAGTCTTACCGCTCAGATCCTCATTAATATACATCAGTACATATCCGGACTGTGCATCCGGTACCACAATGGTTGATTTACACAGAATGCAGTAATTGGTACCTGCCACAACCTGCGATCCCAGGAATGCAACCGGTTCATAATCGCAGCCTGTCAGCCCGTCAATCGCCTTTTCAAAGGCTGCTTCAGCTTCTTTGTTATCTTTCATGGCAAGGCTTCCTGAATTCACTTCCCAGCCACCGTCAACTGCTTCCTCTGCTGCAGAATCTCCCGATGCCGCTGTATCTGCTGCAGAAGACTCCTGCACCGCCTGCGACTGCGTACTCTGCACCTGACTGTTCTGCTCTGCGGCGGATTTCGCATCACTTCCGCATGCCGCAAGCATTAACGCCATTGAAAGACAGACTGCAACTGCAAATTTCTTTTTCATCATTTATTTCTCCTTTGAATCTGATTTACATTTTTCTGTTTCACTATAGATACAGATGGGGAACCGAAAATGTTGCATTAAAAAACTGCTGCTTCCTGCTGAAATTGATATTCTCAATCTCAGCTCCGGAAACAGCAGTTTCTTTTCACTGGCCACGATCAATATTCACTTACTTTATACTAATACACAACATAGGACAAAACACTCTGTAAGGCAATTATGATATAACGAAGTTAAATATTCATAAGAGGGGCCGTACTGCTTATGCCTGAGGGCAAACGTTAACAGCTCTCATCTTTCTTGAATCCTTAGGATCAGCTTCAACTTCAAATGTTACCTTCTGACCTTCTTCAAGAGACTTGAAGCCATCAGATACGATGGATGAAAAATGTACGAATACATCTTCTCCGCCGTTATCATCAGAAATAAAGCCATAACCCTTCTGTGCATTAAACCACTTTACTGTTCCGTTGTTCATTTTAGAACCTCCTGTTATATGTGTATTGTAAAAGCAAGCACTGTGTACCGCAGGCCACTATGGCTCATCATCTACACAAAAACCGATGAACGGCTATCTCAGAAACAAACTGAGGTAATCATCCATCGGTTGCTTTCTTCTCAATATCGAATAAAATATCATAAAATTGAATTTATGTCAATACTTCAGTTTTCCAAAGCATCATTGTATGGTCTGATCCCATCAATCTGTACAATTTTCCCTGACTTTTGAAGCATATCAAGGTCATAACGATCCTGCATATTCAGCCAGAATTCCGGTGAGGTTCCAAAAAATGCGGCAAACCTGGCCGCTGTATCTGCTGAAATTCTTCTGGTTCCATTGACAATTGCACTGATTCTTGACTGTGGAATGTGTGTTTCTGCCGCAAGATGGTATGCCGAAATGTTTAATGGTACAAGAAATTCTTCATGTAATATTTCTCCGGGTGTTACCGGCATAAGTTCCTTCATTTTTTCCACCTCGTCAATGATAATCTGTCACATCAACAATCCATGCATTGCCATGATCCCATATAAAGCAGATTCTGAATGAATCATTCACACGTATGCTGTATTGTCCCTCTCTGTCTCCATGTAGCTGCTCCAGATGGTTTGACGGAGGAATACGCAAATCATTTATGCTTACCGCTGCATCAATCATCACAAGTTTTCTGCGTGTAATCTGCTGTATATCCTCCGGAAGCTTTTTTGAAAATTTCATATCCCATATTTTCTTTGCTTCTTTATCATTCCACACAGTTATCATTTTTGCTTCCGTTTCACGTAAGTATTCTATAATCAGAATAGAACAACATCCAAAACATGTCAAGTAATTGTTTCTCCCCCAAAAGGGCTCCCGCAATTCTAAAATCATTCAAAATCCACTCTATGCTGACAGACCGGTAATTCCCAGCAGCACATGAATGACCAGCCCGGTCAGAATGACAACAGTTGCCGCTCTGTGAATGACCAGCCATTTCTTTCCCAGTTTTCGGGAAAAAATATGGCTGAGAAGAAGTGCCAGGACTGCAAGTGCCATAATGATTCCCACTACGGTCATAAGAACCGGACGCTGCCCGCGCAGCCTCCATACTCCGGTCAGATGGACAATCGTCCCGATGATCAGAAGACTTCCCGCATACTTATGCACGATCATTGCAATACGGTCCGCTTTCGGATTTCCCAGACGGGCCGTAACAAACTTCAGTGCGGACAACGCAAATGCAACTGCCGTAATAATTCCCCAGATCATGCTTTCAGCCCTCCCTTATACCGATCAAACCGGCACTGCTCATATAACTGCCGCCCCAGCAGTGTGATTGCCTGTTCCGGGCAACTGCTGATACAACGGTAACACATGGTGCACCGGTCTCCTCCCGCTGCCTTTCCGTCACGGACGATCAGATTCTGCATCGGGCAGAGCGCCGCACATCTTCCACATCCGGTGCACGCACTGCCAATCTTAAGTTTATCAGAATATCCGGATGTTCTGGTATAAAACCACAGACGCTGTCCCAGAAGTCCCGCGATATGGCTGAAGAGACTCAGCCCCTCCTGCGGATATCTTCCGTTTTTCAGTTCTGCTGCTGTCCGCCTGATCTTTTCATCTGCCTGCTGAATCAGACTGCGGTTCTGATCTGCTGACTTCTTCAGTGCCTTTACGTCACAGACACTGTCCGGCATCTGCAGATGCAGTCCGCCGCAGACATGTGCTCCGTATTTCTGCAGAAGTCTTGCCGCACAGCCTGCACCGTCTCCGCTGAAAGCACCCATGGTTGCCACACAGAATACCGTTTTCCCCGCCCAGAGATCTGCATTACGGCGGATATAATCCCTTACGAAATACGGAATATTTGAGAACTGAACCGGATATCCCAGCAGGATCTCCTGCGCTTCCGCAATTTTGTTCCTGCTGCCGCTCTCTTCAAGCGGGATGACCGGCATTTCCGGATCCAGCAGTGCACACAGCAGTTCCACGCAGTGTTTCGTATTGCCGGTCCCGCTGAAATATACGCCGGTCATGACTTCACGCTTTCCGCCTGAAGCTGCTGATAGAGTCTCTCAAATCCGTCATCAAGAAATTCCATTCTGCTCTGCCGGCAGCTTTTCCGGATATATCTTTCCTTGTTATATGCGAGCAGGATCAACCCCGTAATCTCTGCCCAGAACTGCAACAGTATTGCAACCATCTGCTGCCTGTTCTGCCCGGGAAAAGCTCCTGCAAACACACGGATCAGCTGCTCATTGACCTGCTCCCCTGTATCATATGTTTCCTGCAGTGCCGGATCTGCCTGCAGCTGCGCTTCTTCCACCCCGATGTTCTGCAGCAGCATTTCGAAACCGACGGGAAATTTTTCTCTGAACTGCGTCATTGCCCGGCACAGATGAATAAAATTGTCATGTACACTGTCTCTGGGATCTGTTTTTTCTGTCAGAATCTGCTGCAGATATTTCATTCCTTCAAGCGCAATGTCACTGAGCACTGCCGTTTTATTCGGATAATAGGTGTAAAGCGTCGCCTTGCAGATTCCTGCCTGTGCAGCGATATCTTCCATCTTTGTCTGCTCAGTCCCCTTCTGCAGAAACAGTGCTTGCGCACTGCTCATGATTTTCGTTCTGTTGATCCCGACTCTTTCCGGTTCTTTCTTTCTGGCCATCGGCACTCCTCACGAATGTTTCTGATATTTTCTGTACTGTTCGTATATTTAATTATACTTATCGTATGTTTAATTGTCAACCGGATCCGTCATCCGGGGAATATGCGCTGATGATGCGGCATATTCCGGTGTACCATTTCCACAAAAAAAGGATCCTGCAGCTGTTTTTATGCTGCAGAATCCTTCCGTATCCTTTTCATCGATGTCCGATTATTTCCGTGATAATAAGCTTTGAAACCTCTGATTCATTAAACTCAGTCAGCCAGTGTCCCGCATCCAGTTCGCAGAACTGATAGTCACCTTTCATATATGTATGGCTTTTTTCCACTCCTGCACGGCCGATTGCCAGATCCTGATTGCCCCAGATGAACATTACCGGTATTGTCACATTCTGATACTGTACGCCCGTATCTACCATAAACAGTGCGCGATACCAGTTTACCACAGCGGTAAGCGCATCCGCTTTATCAAAAATCTGCATATATTCCTGAATTACTTTTTCGTCAAAGCCTTCCCACAGCCGCTTCAGTATTGCATAATCATTTGCCGCAAGCATCTGCTCCGGAACTTTCGGTTCCTGAAAATGCTTTACATATGCGCCTTTTTTCTGCTGCTCAGGGTCATTCTGAATCGCCCAGTAATATGCCGGCCAATAGGGAACCGATAACGCGGTCCATGAAATGATCCTTTCCTGATGCATGGCAACAACCGTCCAGCCGACTACTGCACCGAAATCATGCCCTACCAGATGAAATTTTCCATGTTCTCCCAGGAGTTCTGCAAACCCGATCACATCCTCCGCCAGAATATTAACTGCATAGTTCTGATATCCATCCGGTCTTGCGCCTTCAGAATACCCCCTCTGGTCCGGTGCAAAGCATCTGTAGCCCAGATCAGAAAGCTTAGCCATTGTCTTTTCCCAGATCAGTGAACATTCCGGAAAACCATGCAGAAAAATCACCAGCTCTCCCTCATTCTCCATTCCTGCTTCTCTGACTGTATATGTCATACCGTTCATTTCAACTGTCGTTTTAACAACTTTACTCATCATTGATCTCCTTTCATTGACTCATCTGCAAAAAATCTTTACACTACAAATGTAGCACATTGTTTTTTTCCTATATGGGACAAATGAAGGGCATATGTCTATGAATCTGCATACAGAAGAACATCAGGTCATCATCACATCCATTGAAGAAGCACTTGCCTCACTGATGGAACAGAAATCCTTTTCTGAAATCACAATCAGTGAACTGGTCAGGAAGTCAGGCGTAGCAAGATCAACTTTCTATCGCAATTATGACACCAAGGAAGATATTATCCGCAATTCCATTCGCAGGACAATTGCAGAATTTGATCAGCAGTACCATCCCCGCACAATTGATGAACGATATGAATCAGAATATATTCTGCAGGTCTGGGACTATATCATCAGATACAGCAAACAGCTCCGCATCATCAGCAGGGCCGGTCTGTCCGGACTGTATCTGGAAGAATTCAACCGTCACCTGATGCAGATCCATGGCAAAAATATAAGCACCGGTGAAAAAGTCCGATTATTCGGCCTTGCCGGTGCTCAATACAATATCATATTCAATCTGGCAATGAAAACAGATCAGAAAATCGATCTGAAAAAATTCGATTTCAGATGCACATTCTGAAATTATTTCACTGCCCCTGCTTCCAGTACTCCTCAATCCGCGCTCTGTCCAGGTGCTCCCCGATCATGATGAGCACCTCCTGCCCCGCGGAGATGGATTCTGTCTGCAGCTTTTCTCTTGTCGCATTCACAGAAAGCCATGCGCCATGATCCGGTATAAAGCCCTTGATCCGAAAGATATGTCCGAAGCGCTCATCGGTAAGAAGGTGCCTGCACTTATCCTCCAGTTCCTCTCCGGAAATTTTCACGCCCATCACGAACTGTGTTTCATATGCCTCCTCCAGTTTCAGCGGCATTTTCACAAGATCCGCATGTACATATTCACAGCGCCGCAGCTTCTGAAAATCCTCTTCCGTAAGCTCATCCCAGTTCTTCGTCAGAATATTTTCCAGCCGGAATCTCCGGCTGCACTGAAACTTTTCCAGCGCACGGTTCAGGTGCATCAGCGTATTCCGGATCTGCCCGGCATCCGTTTCCTGACATTTGCTGAAAATGACCTTTCCCGCATCTGCAGCTTCCGATGCCAGCAGATATTCCGAAGCCTCGGATATATTTTCCTCCAGGCCCGCATCCACAATGGCAAAAATATTTCCCACCTGATACCATACATCAAGCGGTTCCTCATATAACACATCAAAAAATTCATCCATATCAAAAATTCCTGACGGCTCGATCAGAACACGGTCATAACCTTTCATCCCCATGGCAATCAACTTGGTCTTAAAGCGCCTTCTGTGTGCCTCTGCACCATCCCCGCCGATGATCATTTCAAGGTCACAGCCTTCTTCCTGCAGATCATGCAGCAGAATCATATCCACATTGATTGCCCCAAAATCATTTTCCAGGATGCAGATTTTCTCTCCCTGCGCCATCAGAAAACGTGCATATCGTTTCAGAAACTCGGTTTTTCCGGCACCGAGGAAGCCGGTAATCAGATCTATTCTGGCCATTTTCACTCCTGATTTTCATATGTTTTCAACACATTCAGCATAAAAGGCAGTCAATCCCCTGTCAAGTCACCTGCCCCGGGTTGTCATTATGCATCCCGCTGTGCTATTAATATATGGAACAGTTTTGCAGTCTGCAGCATTCTGCAGAAAGGCAGGAAATATTCTATGACATTACAACAGCTCCGATACGCAATTGAGGTCGCAGACAAAGGTAGCTTCACAGAGGCCGCCAGAACTCTTTTCATTGCGCAGCCAAGCCTCACGAAGGCAATCCATGAACTGGAAAAAGAAATGCATATCGTCATTTTTTACCGGAACAGGAAAGGCGTGGTTATTACCAATGAAGGAGATGAATTTCTTGCCTATGCGAGACAGGTACTGACACAGACTGCCCTGCTGGAAGAAAAGTATCTGCACACGGCCATGCATGAAACACGCTTCTCCGTATCCACACAGCATTATTCCTTTGCTGTCAATGCCTTTGCCGACCTGATCCGTGAATTTGGTGAAAACCGTTATGACTTTACCCTCCGCGAAACGCAGACTTATGAAATCATCGAAGATGTCAGCCGTCTCAAAAGTGAAATCGGCATCCTCTATCTTTCTTCTGCCAATGAAGAGGTGCTGACGAAGCTGATCCGTAAAAACGGACTGGTCTTTAATGAACTTTTTTCTGCACAGCCTCACGTTTTTATCAGTTCGCATCATCCTCTTGCTCACAGAAAAAAGCTTTCGCTTAAGGATCTTGAGCCATATCCCTATCTCTCCTTTGAACAGGGCAATAACAATTCTTTCTACTTTTCGGAAGAAATCCTCAGCACGCTGGATTGTCGTAAGAACGTAAAAGTACGTGACCGTGCGACACTTTTCAGCCTGTGCGGCGGAATTGACGGCTATACTGTCAGTTCCGGAATAATCAGTAAAGAACTGAGCGGAGTCGATATCATTGCCATCCCGCTTGATATAAAGGACACGATGCACATCGGCACCATCACCCGCAGCGGGGCCGTACTCAGTCCCTATGGGGATTCCTACATGGAAGCACTGAAAAAATATATCCGAAATGATCTATAGCTTCAGGCTATGGATCTCCTCTTCTTTTTTATATTTTACATAATTCTGCATGCGTGATAAATATGGAACCAGACAAAAGACAAGGAGAACATATTTATCATGAAGACATCCATTATCGGTTTCCCGCGGATCGGTTTCCACCGCGAACTCAAATTTGAAACAGAAAAATATTTCAAAGGTCAGATTTCACAGACGCAGCTTCTTCAAACCGCCCGTACCTTAAGGCTGGATCATCTGAAACTCCAGGCTCAGTCCGGCCTGAACTATATTCCCTCCAATGATTTCTCACTGTATGACGGAATGCTGGATACTGCTATTGCACTCGGTGCCGTTCCTTCCAGATATCGCAATCTCCATCTGGATCCTGTGGCAACCTGTTTTGCAATGGCACGTGGTTATCAGGGAACAAATGGTGATGTGAAGGCACTTGCCATGAAAAAGTGGTTTAATACAAACTACCACTATATGGTACCTGAACTGGATGATGACACCGTCCTGCAGCTCAATGCTTCAAAAATACTGACTGAATTTCAGGAGGCAAAGCAGTCCGGCATAATCACGAAACCTGTTGTAACCGGTCCTTTTACCTTTCTGAAGCTTGCTGAATATACCGGCCGGAAAACTGCCGAAGATTTCTGTGACAGCATTTCTCTTGCATATCGGGATCTGATTCATGCCCTTTCCGATGCCGGCGCTGAATGGATCCAGTTCGACGAGCCTTTTCTGGTTCATGATCTGGAGTCCTCGGATTTTGCACTGTTTCACAAGCTCTATCAACCTCTCCTGTCAGAAAAGGTATCTGCCGGAATCCTTCTTCAGACTTACTTCGGAGATCTCAGAGACTGCTATCCGGATCTTCTGCAGATGAATTTTGACGGCATCGGAATTGACTTTACGGAGGGTGTTCAGAGTCTTTCCCTGATCCGGAAGTACGGCTTTTCAAAAGATAAGACACTGTTTGCCGGAGTCATTAACGGCAAGAATATCTGGCGGAATGATTACCGCGGAACACTGACGCTCCTTGCCGAGCTGAAGCAATATGCCCCGGATATTGTTCTGAATACTTCCTGCTCTCTTCTGCATGTTCCTTACACCACTGCGGGAGAAAACGGCATTGCCCCGGAAAAGCTGTGTCATCTTGCTTTTGCCTGTGAAAAACTGACTGAACTGGCTGATCTGAAACACCTTACAGAAACAGCCCGGCCGGAGGATGACTGTTTATATACTTCCAACCGGAAGCTGTTTGCACACCGGCATGAATGCAGAAATGAAAACGTACAGTCTGCGGTTGCCGCGCTTCGCCCCTCTGACTTTATCCGTGAACCTGCCTTTGCACAGCGGGAAAAAATTCAGAAGGAGGCACTGCATCTGCCTCTTTTCCCGACCACCACGATCGGTTCCTTCCCGCAGACCGCAGATGTCCGTAAAAACCGTGCCGATTATCGCCATGGCAGGACAGACCGCGCCGCATATGATACCTTTAACCGGGAAAAAATAAAAGAATGTATTGCACTGCAGGAAAAAATCGGTCTTGACGTACTGGTACACGGAGAATATGAACGAAATGACATGGTAGAATATTTTGGTGAAAATCTGGACGGTTTTCTGTTTACAGAAAACGCCTGGGTTCAGTCTTACGGAACCCGCTGCGTCAAGCCGCCGATCATCTGGGGTGATGTATCCAGAAAAGCCCCGATTACCGTTGATACGGCAGTTTATGCACAGAGTCTTTCGAAGAAGCCTGTAAAAGGCATGCTGACCGGACCTGTCACCATTCTGAACTGGTCGTTTCCGCGCGAAGACATTACAAGAAAGGAATCCATCCTTCAGATTGCACTTGCCATCCGTGCCGAAGTACTGGATCTTGAAGTCCATGGCATCCGGATCATTCAGATTGATGAAGCAGCGCTCCGTGAAAAACTTCCGCTGCGAAAGAGCGACTGGCACAGTGAATATCTTGCCTTTGCCATACCGGCATTCCGGCTTGTTCACAGCGGTGTAAAGCCGGAAACACAGATTCATACACACATGTGCTACAGCGAATTCGGGGATATCATACGGGAAATTGATGATATGGACGCAGATGTCATTACCTTTGAAGCATCCCGTTCAAACCTTTCAATTCTGTCTGATCTGAAGGCTGCTTCTTTCCGGACAGAGGTCGGTCCGGGCGTTTACGACATTCACTCGCCCAGAATTCCCTCCTGCGAAGAAATTACTTCTGCACTGAAAAAGATGCTGGAATATGTCCCTGCAGAAAAACTCTGGGTAAACCCGGACTGCGGGCTGAAAACACGCGCAGAAAAAGAAACCGTTCCCAGTCTGACAAATCTTGTCGCTGCTGCCCGGTTCCTTCGCAGTTCACTGTCCTGATGCGTCTCCGCTCTCCTGTCCGTCACTGCGCAGAAAAGCCATCAGCTGCGATTTTGCATCCTGATAATCCTTCATGCCAAGATCATACAGTTCACGGTTCGCCTGCGCATTCATGGCGTAGGTACTCATCGGCAGGTGCTCGCTGGGTGCAAAAATAAATGCCTTTCCTTCCTCTTCCAGTTCAAACATCCGCTTCTGGCAGGCTGTATACATGATATGTCTGCGGTTCAGACAGCGGATAATCTTCGGATACAGCTGACAGAGGAAGGTATAAATTAAGCGGTGCTGTTCCGGTGTTTTCACAAAATCACGCGGTTTGGAGGTAATTACGACCACCTTGTCGCATCCGTCATCCAGTGCCTTCTGTACCGGAATGGAATCTGATACGCCGCCGTCATAATACTTTTCCCCGTCAATCCGGATCGGTCTGCATGCCGCCGGAAGCGCGCAGGATGCCATGATCGCACGGTAGTCATCCTGTTTCATGTCTCTTTTATGAAAATAGGTCGGCTTTCCGGTCTTCGCATTGGTCGCCACGATGACAAATTCTGTCGGATTATCCAGTACCTTCTGATAGTCCAGCGCATCTGCACCGTTTGAGTTGCTCAGTGTCGCATAGATATATTTAAGTCCGAACAGATCCCCGGTTTCCAGAAAGCTTTTAAATCCGAAATATCCCGGTTCCTTAATATGATCCGTATAAAACCTTAAATTTCTGCCACGCTGCCCTGCCAGAAAAGACGCCGTATTGGCACTTCCTGCAGATACACCGATTGCATAATCAAAATCAATACCATCATCCAGAAACGCATCCAGTATTCCTGCACCGTATGCGCATTTCATTCCGCCGCCTTCTACTACCAGTCCGATCCTGCTCAATTTGTCTGCTCCTGTCTGTCTTTCGGAAGGCTGAAAGCGCCTCCGCTGCATCTTCATACTTCATGTTCATTGCCGTTTTCCTCAATATATCATCAGATTATGATTTTTACATTAACCAAAATTGCAAATCTGTCCCACCCCCTTATACAAAAAAAGAACCTCAGGCGTAAGACGGCCTGAGGTTCTGATCATTACCGGATAAAGTTGGTCCAGGCATGCGTTTCATACTGAGGTTCCGCTACGCCGGCCTTTCTGCCTGCTTCAATGCATTTCAGCAGCCACGCCATATTCATGCCAAGTGTGCGCATGGTCTGCATGCCTTCAAGATCCTGTCGCACATCCTCCGGCGTACTGCCATGTACCTGATTCCAGTACTGAGAGGTCACAATGGGCATATTACAAATGGAGAAATACTTGTTCAACTGATCAAAGGCTGCTGACGCACCACCCCTTCTGCAGGAAATAACTGCTGCACCGGGCTTTCCCTTCATCTGACCGCTGATCACATAAAACAGTCTGTCCATAAAGGACGTGATCTGTCCCGAAGCGGATGCATAATAGACAGGAGATCCGACAATCATACCGTCAAATTCATTCATGCGTCCGGCAATCCTGTTTACTCCATCATCAAAAACACACTTTCCGTCTTCCTTGCACTTTCCGCAGGCAATGCATCCGGAAACCGGCTGCTTCCCGATCCAGAAGATTTCTGTTCCGATTCCGTTTTTCTCAAGTGTATCTGCTACTTCTGAAAGCGCAGTATACGTACAGCCCTTCTCATGCGGACTTCCATTGATCAATAATACTTTCATCCTTCATACTCCCTTTCATATATTCTTATTTACATCTGCCGCCTCTGAAATATTCCCTTTCTGTGCAAATGCAGCAGAAAAATAAAACAGAGTACGATCTGCAGGAACGTGGAACACGGCGTTGCCAATCCGATCCTGAACAGCGAAACCGGTACAATCCTGCTCATAAAAAAGGATACCGGCACACGCACACAGAACGCGCCGACAATCCCCTGTACCATGACAAATCTGGTTTTCCCGATTCCATTGAAAAATCCGATAAAGCAGAACAGGAATGCCGTAAACAGGCAATCAATGGCATATGCCTTCAGGTAATCCGCTGATGCGGCAACGACCTGCATATCCTTTGAAAATACCATACTCATCGAATCTCCATGGAAAAATGCGAGATATCCAAGCACAATTCCGCAGGCAAGTGATGTACCGATGCCGTAAAACAGTGCTCGTATCGCTCTGTCGAGCTTACCCGCGCCATAATTCTGTGCCACAAAGGCTGACATCGACTGCATAAATGCCGACGGTACCAGCATGATGAAACCGCACAGCCTTTCCGCCACGCCGACGCCTGCAGAAGCAACAACGCCGATGCCGTTGACAATTGACATGATAATCAGGAAGCTGATGCTGACCAGCAGATCCTGAAGTGCAATCGGAATGCCCAGCGATATTACTTTCCGAATCAGATTTCCATTAAAGCGTACCATTTTGAAATGAAAAGCAAACGGAAGCCCCATTTTGCGTATGATAAAAAAGGAAAGGATCACACTCAGCGCCTGAGACATCACTGTAGCATAAGCCGCTCCTGCCGCTCCCATGTGAAATCCCGCTACAAACAAAATATCTCCGAACACATTGAATACCGCTGCAATCGCAACTGCAATCAGGGGGACTTTGGAATTGCCGATTCCTCTGAAAATACTGCCAAGTACATTATAGGCAACAATGAATATGGCTCCGCCGCAGCAGATCCTCGTATAGGCAACTGTCTGTACATATGCTTCCTGCGGTGCGTTCATGGCAGATGCAATTCCTCCTGCCAGAAACTGCATGACGACTGCTACCGTAAGCCCGATTACCGCAAACATTGCAATACTTGCACCGACGACTTCACCTGCCTGATCTCTTTTCCCTTCTCCGATCATCTGCCCCAGCAGAATTGTCGTTCCCATAGCGATATCCGTAATAACAAACGTCAGCGTCTGCACGATCTGTGATGCCGTTGCCACCGCAGATACATTGGCCTTGTCCGAAAACTGTCCCACGACCAGCAAATCCACTGCGCCGTATAAGGACTGCAGCAGTACCGCAAACAGAACCGGCAGTGCGAAACGGATTAGCGGACTGTAAATTTTTCCTTCTGTAAATCCTGAACTCTTTACTTCACTCATTCTGAAACTTCTTTCCCTTACTTTTACTGTTCATCCAATCTCTTATCCCGTGTATGGCATCCCATCAGCTGCCTGTTATCAAAAATAAAATCGACAAGGCTTGGATAATAGGGGATAAATTTCCTTTTCTCAATCATCTGCAGGATCTCCTGTCTGGATGCCCATCTTGCTGCCTGTACTTCCTCATACTGCAGCCGGAGCTGTTCCGGATTCAGATCCTCTTCCAGAAAATAGAAATCATCAAACCCGCGCTCAAAATTGATGGTAAACCGTGCCCTGTTCCCGCTGAAATCGCGGTTCAGTCCCAGTTCCTCACGGAGTTCCCGCTGCGCTGCGGTTCTGCTGTCCTCTCCCTGTATGGCACTTCCTCCAAGTGTAAAATCCCAGAGTCCCGGCCACCCCTGCTTGAAGGACTGCCTCTGCTGAATCAGCATTTCGCCTCTGCTGTTAAAAAGGCAGATATGAATGACCAGATGATAGTCCCCCGGTTTCAGCCGTGGTCCGCGTTCTACCGTTCTTCCGGTTCTGATCCGGTCAATATCATAAATATCCCAGTATTCCATCTGTTTTTCCTTTCTCAGCATTACTGCTTTTTTGTCACGATATCTTAATAGTATCATACTTTTCTCCCTTATTGCCAATTCTGCCTTCATGTTTTTGTTCACAATTAAATATGTACTGTTTATCATACATTTTGCATTTCCGCCTGCAATCATCTATGATGTACTTTATGCACTGCATGTGCACACTTTTTTGAAAGAGGTAAATCAGTAATGCAGATAAAGAGCAGTTTTCTGAAATCCACGGCAGGCATGATCATCACCGCCGTTTTCTGTAATTTTCTCTGGGGCAGCGCATTTCCGTGCGTCAAAATCGGTTATCAGCTGTTCCATGTCGCCGCAGATGATTCTGCTGCACAGATTCTGTTCGCCGGCGTCCGGTTCACACTTGCCGGTATTCTGGTCATCCTGATCGGATCACTCCTTTCAGGACAGTTTCTGGCAGCAAAAAAGGCAGTGCTTCCCAAAGTTATAAGCCTCTGCCTGTTTCAGACGGTACTGCAGTATTTATTTTTTTATATCGGCCTTGCCCACACAAGCGGTGTCAAATCTTCCATCATTGAAGCAACCAGCGTATTCATGGCCATTCTGATTTCTTCTCTTTTTTTCCGGATGGAGAAATTTACCGGTAAAAAGATTCTGGGCTGTCTCCTGGGCTTTGCCGGCGTCGTTCTGGTAAATCTTGGCGGCAACGCGCTCAGCATGGGTTTTCAATGGAACGGTGAAGGTTTCATTCTGATTTCTACGGTTTCCTATGCCTTTTCCACCGTTCTGATGAAACACTTCTCCAGAACAGAGAATCCGGTTCTGCTCTCCGGCTGGCAGTTCATTGCCGGCGGACTGCTCATGATCCTGTCCGGCTTTCTTTCCGGCGGACGTCTCCATATCACATCCGGCGCAGCCTGTCTGATGCTGCTGTATCTGGCATTTATTTCCTCCACTGCATACTCTCTGTGGGGACTTCTCCTGAAGTATCACCCGGTCTCAAAGGTCGCCGTGTACGGCTTTACCAATCCGGTCTTCGGTGTACTGCTGTCTGCCGTCTTCCTGCATGAAAATGCGCTCGGCTGGCAGGTACTGGCTGCGCTTCCGCTTGTCTGTATCGGCATCTGGTGCGTCAACAGAACCTGAAGGTCTGAAGATTGATCATTCAGTTTTTCCTTCATATTTTCTGACGCGCAGCGGAATTCCAAGGTGATCTGCAAACTCCTGACTCTTCTGTATCTGCTCCGGTCCGATAACATCCACTACTGTAAATATGGTGCTGATCCCATATGCCCTGCACGTGGCCGCGAACTGACACATGGCTTCAAAAGAACCTTTAAGCTGCGGCACTGTTACTTCATTATAAGTCTTTTCATCTGGTGCATTAAGACTGATGGACACTGTATCCACAACCTCTGCCAGAAGCGGAACAATATCCTTTTTATTGTACAGGCTGCCCGTTCCGTTGGTATTAAGTCTGATCCGGACTCCTCTTTTCTTCACATGTGCCGCAGAAGCCAGCAGCACCTCCAGCGCACAGGTCGGCTCTCCGTAGCCGCAGAACACCAGCTCTTTATATGGTGTAAAATCAAATTCGTCCATCGCCTTCAGGATTTCCTCCAGTGACGGCTCCCTGTCATACCATAAGTTCTGCGCATCTCCCACGCTGCTGCCGTTATGTCTGATGCAGAACGTGCAGTTACAGTCACACCGGTTCGTGATATTGGCATATACCTCATTTCCAAGCGTATAAATAATTGATGTCTTCATATTCTGATTTACCCTGCTTTCTGTAATGTTTCATCTTCCTTTTCTCTAACCGGCTGCGCAAGTCTCTTCTTCAGCCCATATCGGTCAAGTGCTCTTCCCACTGCGATAAATGCTGCTGCACTTCCTCCTGACTGTATCAGGTCTCCCGGAACTGCTACCAGGAATCCCCCGACATTCCCAAACAGAAGCATCCCCGCCAAGTAATAACCGGCACTGGAAATAAAAAAGGCAATCGCTGTTGCCACCACATTTCTTCTGCTCACAATCCGGTCCGACGCACCCGAAAAAGGAATCGTCAGGAGCGGTTTGATCAGCATCGTTGCTACCATCCACTGCGGCGCAGTCAGAAGATCAGACATCCCGCCTCCGATGATCGCCGCAAGCATCGCGTACGGACGTGGCAAAATTGCCACTGCAAGATAGATCACCGCATCCCCGAAATGCACATAACCACCGTTGATCCCGTAAGGGATATGGCAGATAAACGCTGTAAAAGCAATAATCAGTGCTGAAAAAACTCCTGTCAGTGTAATATTCTGAAGCTGTATTCTTTTGTTTTTGTGTTTCATTGATGGACACCCCTTTCATCGTGAAGGTGCCGGCCGGCAAAACTAAATCACTCCTCGTTCTGTTATTACCTATCATAAAGGAATCTGGTACGTATTAAATATCCAATATGCGGATATTCGATGATACCAGTTTATTTCGGAAGCATAATTCACATTTATAGTTGACAAAGTGGCAACAGTACGATAAAATCTTAAAAGTCGGTTGCAGACAACTGACAAATGCGATAGTAGCTTAGCTGGTAAAGCGCCACCTTGCCAAGGTGGAGACCGCGGGTTCGAATCCCGTCTATCGCTTTTTTCATGCCCCGAAATGCCCTAAAGCAGAGCGTTTCGGGGCTGTTTTTTTAATATTATAATTGTCAATATAATATTGATGTGATATTATTGATACAATCAATAAGTTAATATTCGGGCAAAACCGGAGTAATCCGGCGTCGCAAAACTATAGGGCCTTTCTTTATAAGGTAGCCAGTTGCCACTCAATGTGCGAAACGCTGGCCTTTGTCAGCGTTTTTTTTATGGAAATCAGAGGGATTCCATGAAGAGGTATACTAACAGATGATACATAAAACGAGAGTGAAAAAAGTCTTATGCCAGACAGTATCCATTATTGTCTGCTGTCTTACCTTATCAGTTTGTTTTCCGGGTGATACTTCAAATGCTGCTGAAAATATGGTACTTTCAACCAGCCCTGCAGATATTGTCCAGATGAAATCAACCTATACTTATGATGAGATGATGGAAGATATTTCCGAGTTGACACAGGCCTATCCAAACGTGGTGTCTGCCTGCAGCATTGGAAATACTGCGCTCGGTCGCTCTATTCCGTGTGTGTCAATTGGAAACCCGGCTGCACCTTACCGCATTATGGTACAGGCCAGCATCCACGCAAGAGAATATATCTGTACACAGGTAGTCATGAACATGATTGAAACCTACGCAAAGAGATTTGTAACCGGTCAGAATGCGGATATGTATAACAAAGTGGCATTTGATGTAGTGCCGATGTCCAACCCTGACGGCGTATCCATTGTACAGTTTGGAGCGGCATCAGCCCCCAATTCACCTGCTACAGCAGATTTCATCAATGCAACCGGCAACATCTCATCATGGAAAGCCAATGCCATGGGTGTTGACCTCAACCGTAATTTTAATATCGGATGGGACGCCATCAATCAGGGTGTATATACTCCGTCTTATGCCCTCTACAAAGGAGCAAGTGCCTGCTCCGAAGCAGAAACCGTTGCGCTTGAATCCCAGGCTCAGTCTTATCCATATGCAGCCTATATCAGTTATCACATGAAAGGGAACATAATTTATTATGATGAACCCGGAAATACCGCACAGAACAGTGCGCTCAGTGCTTCTGTTGCAAGGGCAATTGCTTCCACCAGCGGATATAAGATGAAGAATCTGAAAAGCTGTATTTCTGCAACAGGGGATGTAGTACAGGGAGGTTTTACAGACTGGGCACAACTGGCTCTCGGCAGACCGGCAGTAACCGTAGAAATAGGCAGTAACCTTCCTCCGACAGCACAGTCATCTGCAAACAGTATCTATAAGAGCAATCTGGACACCTGGGCAGCAATCAGTAAGCTTTACTAAGCGGCATGGGAGGTATCCAAAGCATCACTTAACTGGCATGGCAGTATTTTTGTGCTATTATCGCAGATACTAAAAAATTGATTTATGAAATTTAAGAAAATGTGATATGCAATGCTTACTGCCACAAAATCTGCAGGCAAAATTTTCCGGTCAGAAAAAAGCATCAACGGCAAAGACTACATCAAAATCAAGAAACTACCGTAAAACCAACACCAAAAACAAGATAATACAAAACCTATAAATGAGATAACTAAACATTACAAGATTAAATTAAGAAACTGTTTTCGGAAAAAGTGTATAATAAATTCATTCAAATTATGGAAAGGTATAATAAATTATGAATGAAACAACAGTCCGGAAACAGCCGCTGAAAATTCTCAGCGGCAGCACACTGAAGCTGGTAGCCATTATTACCATGCTGATTGATCATGCAACTGCTGGAATTTATCTGTATGAACTCTACGCCGGCCACCTTCCGCATGGTCTCAGTGCAGAACAGAGCGTTGCTCTTTATGAATTTCTGCGCGATGTCGGCCGGACCGCTTTTCCCATTTTCTGTTTTCTGCTTGTGGAAGGTTATGCCCATACCCACAGCAAAATCCGTTATCTGAGAAATCTTGCGTTGTTCGCCCTGATCTCCGAAATCCCGTTTGATCTTGCACTGATCGTTCAGGATGATGCCGGCAGCTTTAATCTCATTACGATTCTGAAATCCAATCTGACGCTTGAAATGGGAGATCAGAATGTTTACTTCACACTTGCCATCGGCCTTGGTGTAATCTGGGCAATTGATTCCATCTGGGCACACCTGAACCCGGCGACCAATGAATCAAAACCTCTGCAGCGCGTTTTGGCGGTTCTTTTGTGTGCCTGCTGTTACGCCGGAGGCTGCGGCCTTACTGATCTCCTGAAGACAGATTACAGCTACTATGGAATCACACTGATTACGATTCTGTTTCTGCTGCGGAACTTCCGTCCGCTTGCCCTCGTTTCCGGATATGCATTTTTCGGTCTGTGCGTATATTCCGAGCAATGGGCATTTCCGGGTTTTATTCTGATGCTGCTCTATAACGGTCAGCGCGGATTTGCCGGTAAAAAATTCAAATATTTCTTTTATGCATTTTACCCTGTACATCTGTTCCTGATCTACCTGATCAGGGCTGCCATCATGTAAGAGATCAACAGCAAAAGAACTGCCGCATTACTCCATACAGAGTAATGCGGCAGTTCTTCTTATTATGAAATCAATTGATTTATTTTTTCCACGTTCTGAAGGAGAACAGTGTCAGCAGCGGCATGATTTCAAGTCTGCCTGCCAGCATATCCAGAATCATTACAATCTTCGACAGATCAGAAAATCCACCATAATTACCGATCGGACCTACCATGTTAAGGCCGGGTCCGACATTATTGAAGGTTGCAGCAATTGCAGAAATATTGGTTTCAAAATCAAATCCGTCCGTTGATATGATCAGGAACGAGCCAAAGAAAATGAATACATAACATGCAAGATAGGCCGACACCGATTTTACAGTGGTGCCCTCCACACTGTGTCCATCCATCATCACTCTGCGCATGCTCTTGGGATGAATGGTGAAAATAAGCTCATTTCTGACATTTCTGACCAGAATCACCAGACGTGAAAACTTAAGTCCGCCTCCGGTAGAACCGGCACAAGCCCCGATCAGTGTCAGGATAAACAGAAGTGTCCTGCTGAACTG
Organism: Butyrivibrio sp.; assembly: GCA_022486625.1. Taxonomy (GTDB): domain Bacteria; phylum Bacillota; class Clostridia; order Lachnospirales; family Lachnospiraceae; genus Butyrivibrio. Next base: position 45,177 of record JAKVKH010000025.1, read on the forward strand.
CGGCCATACATTATAATCAAGCGTTGCAAAACCGGTCGTCGTCATAATGGACGATACCGTAAACATCGCATGATGGAATGCCAGATAAGGTGTCGCCACAAGTCCTGCCCTGTATATATTAACTGCAATCAATGAACCCGATCCCAGCATAGCAATCAGATACCAACGCATCTCATCACAATGCCATGCTTCCTTGAATCTCTTTGTCAGAATCAGATAATATACACTGAAATTGATTCCGCAAAGTGCCATAAATACAGTCATAATCGTCTGTGCTGCGAGCGGATAATTCTTGCATCCGCTTGATACCAGTGAAAATCCTCCTGTACCTACAGTGGAAAATGTAAGCGTGGAGGCTTCAAACAGATTCAGTCCTGCAATCTTCAGAAGTACAATTTCAATCAATGTAAAACCAATATAGATCACATACAGAATCTTGGCAGTATCCTTTACTCTTGGTACGAATTTTCCGACTGCCGGGCCAGGGCTTTCCGCACGCATCAGATGCATACTGTATCCATCTGCCATCGGCAGAATTGCAAGCATAAACACCAGAACTCCCATGCCGCCAATCCAATGTGTAAAGCATCTCCAGAACTGGACACCATATCTGACTGCTCCGGCATCCTTCAGGATACTCGCTCCGGTCGTTGTAAAACCGGAAACTGTCTCAAAAAGCGCATCTACATAGGATACTGTTGTACCTGACAGTACGAACGGAAGTGCACCAATCATACTGATCAGCAGCCAGCTGAGCGCTGTTACTACAAACCCTTCTCTCGCAAAAAAGACCCTGTTTACAGGTCTGAAGACTTTTCCTCCGATAAATCCGATCAGGAAGCAACAGATGACCAGAACTGCAAACATCTCTGCATCTTCCCATTCGCCATAAACAGCTGCGACCATCATCGGAAGTGTCATGAGCGCTCCCGTAAGTTCCACTACCTTTAGCAAAACATATCTGATCATTGAATAATTCATCTTATAAGTCCAGCCTCATCTGATTTATTTCTGATTTTTCCGGCACGCGCCAATCAGGCAAGAATATCACTAATATCATGAAAACCGGTTGAAGTTGTTACCACAATCACTGTATCTCCGACTGCAATTTTGCTTTGTCCGCTCGGAATCGTGATTTCTCCCCTGTGATTGATGCATGCAACCAGAATTCCTTTTTTCAGTCGGATGTCCTGCAGCGGTACCCCGAGTACCGGAGAATCCTCCCTGATCAGAAATTCCAGAACCTCAACTCTGCCGTCATCCATCCTGTAGAGCGTTTCAATATTGCTTTCAAATGAATTGGACATCCCCCTTACATACTGAACAATACGTTCCGCCGTAATATTCTTCGGATACAGAACACTGCCTACATCAAGTGACCCGATAATGTCTTCATATCCTGCACGATGTACCTTGGTAATACGTTTGGCCTTTTTACTCAGACTGTGAACAAACATCGACAGCATGATATTTTCTTCATCAAGGTCTGTCAGTGAAACAAATGATTCCACTGTCGTCAGCCCTTCCTCCATCAGTCTGTCCTTATCCGTGCCGTCCGCATGAATCACCAGCGCTTCCGGAAGCAGTGTTGCCAGTTCCTTGCATCGTTCACGACTGCGTTCAAAGATTCTCACGTCCACACCAACAGATAAAAGCTGACCTGCCAGATAGTATGCCGTCTCACCACCACCGACAATAATACAGGAATGTACTCCTGCTGTCGGCATTTTAATGCGCTTAAAGAAGGCAATCATGTCGCGTGTGGAGCCGATCACGGAGATCTCGTCTCTCGCACGCAATACAAAATTGCCGTCAGGTATGAATATCTCTTCTCCACGGGAAACTATACCGATCAGAACCTTACTCCGAAGTTCTGACTGGACCTCTTTCAGAGATTTATTGCACAGGACCGATTCTTCCTCAATCGTAAGCTTGATCAGTTCCGCACGTCCTCTGGCGAATGTTTCAATCTTATTGGCCGATGGAAATTTCAGAAGCCTTGCTGCCTCATTTGCCGCAGCCTCCTCTGGATTTATGACCATCGAAAGTCCAAGTTCTTCCTTGATAAACCCAATTTCTCTCTTATATACCGGATTTCGTACTCTGGCAATTGTATGACAGTTGCCTGCCTTTTTGGCAATCAGACAGCACAGCAGATTGAGTTCATCTGAATCCGTTACCGCAATCATCAGGTCTGCTGCTTCGATTCCGGCATCTTTCATTGTTGAATAGCTTGCACCATTTCCAACAATTCCCATAACATCACTGTTGTTGACAACGCTCTGCAATATATCACTGCGCTCGTCAATCACACTGATATTGTGTCCCTCTTTGCTGAGTTGTTCAGCCAGCGTGCTGCCGACATTCCCACACCCCACAATTATAATCTGCATTTCCCCGTATTTGCTCCAATTCTGTTTTAATACCTATCATATTATCCTCATTATCCTCATCAGTGTTTTTTTGCAACCTTGATGCATTTTATGTTTTTTTAAGATTATTTTATTGGTAATTCATTGCATTTCAACCTCTGCACCTTTAGAATTGCTGATATACAGGAGACAAACTTATGAAAGATAAATTCATTCGCTTCATGCAGGGCCGCTACGGTGCCTATGGAACTGACAAATTTACAAAATTTCTGCTGGTTGTTACGCTGATCCTGATTGTGCTGAGCAGCTTTGGACCTTTTCGTGCCTTGTCAATTCTTCCAATTATTTTACTTGTGTACAGTTACTTCCGCCTTTTTTCGCGCAATATTCCACGCAGATATCATGAGAATGAAGTCTACATGAAATATGCAGGCAGATTTACCGGATTTTTCAGAAATTTCCGTTATGATCTGTCTCAGCGCAAAATCTACCATATTTATCGCTGTCCCAAATGCAACCAGAAAATACGCATTCCACGCGGCAAGGGTAAGATCATGGTACACTGCCCCAAATGCGGAACCGAATTCATCAAACGTTCCTGACCGGGAGACACCATGTTTGGATACATTATTATCAATAAACCCGAAATCAAATTCAGAGAATTTGATATATATCGTTCCTATTACTGTGGCTTCTGCAGAGAACTGAAACACAGATATGGCGCACAGGGTCAGGCAACGCTGAGCTATGATCTGACTTTTCTGATCATGCTCCTGACCGGTCTCTATGAGCCACAGGACAGGGTCGGTGCATGTCGCTGTGCTGCCCATCCACTGGAAAAACATCCGACCAGAATCAATGAGTATTCTGAATACGCAGCAGATATGAATATTCTGCTGGCCTATTACAAATGTCTGGATGACTGGACTGATGAACATAAATTAAATAAGTTCTTCTTTTCCAGAATGCTCTCCGGTGATTACAGGAAAGTTATCCGCAGATACCCGGAGAAAGCAAAGGCTGTATATACCGGTCTTGAAAATATCCATACCTGTGAAAAAGCCGGGGATACAGATGTCGATAAAGTTGCCGGCTATTTCGGGCAGATCATGGCGGAACTCTTCTGTTATAAGGAAGACCCGTGGGCAGAAACGCTACGCCGCATCGGTTTTTATCTGGGCAAATTCATCTATCTGATGGATGCCTACGATGATATCGAAAAAGACGAAAAAACCGGAAATTACAACCCTTTCCGCTCTGTATGGGAAAATGACCGCGAACATTTTGATGAATACTGCAACCACATTCTGACAATGATGATCTCTGAATGTTCCAGATCCTTTGAGACTCTCCCGATTCTGGAAAACATATCCATTCTTCGCAATATCCTGTATTCCGGAGTCTGGTACCGTTACGAAATCATCCGACATAAAAGACTGAGCAAAAAGGACGAAACAGAAAATGTCTGATCCATATAAAGTACTGGGTATATCAAGAGACTCCTCCGATGAAGAGGTTAAAAAAGCCTACCGGGCCATGAGCCGCAAATATCATCCCGATGCCAATATCAATAATCCACACAAGGAACAGGCAGAAGAGATGTTTAAGCTTGTGCAGCAGGCCTATGAACAGATTATGAAGGAACGCACCTCCGGCTATGGAAATACCGCATCCTCTTCCGCCGGAGGCGGATATGCTGATTTTGGAGGCTTTGGTGGATTCGGAGGCTTTAACGGCTATGGTTCTGCCGGCGGGCAGAGTTCTTCCGGTGATGATGAAGAAACCATCCATCTACGTGCAGCTGCAAATTATATTCAGGGCGGCCATTTCCGCGAAGCTCTGAATGTACTTGGCAGTATTTCCGTACATTCTGCACAGTGGTATTACTACAGTGCGATTGCAAATTCCGGGCTTGGCAATAATGTCATTGCTCTGGATCATGCCCGCACCGCGGCCAATATGGAACCGCATAATGTGAATTATCAGGAGCTTCTGCAGCAGCTTCAGGCTGGTGGAACATGGTATACACAGCAGCGTACTCCTTACGGGACGCCTTTTTATGGCAACAGCGATGTATGTACAAAACTCTGTGCTGCCTGGTTTCTGTGTAATCTCTGCTGCGGCGGAAGTGGCATGTGCTTTGGCGGAAATCATTATTATTATGGTGGCTGCTGACCATTTTCTTTGTTTTATGTATGTGAGGTAGACTGATGCTGAAATATCTTGTTGTCTATGCCAGTGAAACCGGCAACACCAAAATGATCGCAAATGAAATATATGATGCCATCAAAGACCGCTCCAAGGAGCTGATCAATGTCCGTCAGTGGAACGGTACACATGAAGCAGAAAATTACTTTATCGGTTTTTGGGCCAACCGTGGCAGCTGCTCACTGGAAATCATTGATCTGCTGTCTTCTCTTCATCACAAGAATATTGCCCTGTTCGGTACCTGCGGAATGGGAAATTCTGATCAGTATTATCAGCAGATTGCCCGCACTGCTTCCGCATGGCTTTCGCAGGATAATCATTATCTGGGTTCCTATTTCTGCCAGGGTAAAATGCCAATGCAGATTCGGAACAAATATGAACAATGCCGCGGCAAGTGTGACGATTCACAGATTGATGAAATGATCCGGAATTTTGACGAAGCACTTCTGCATCCGGACAAACAGGATCTGCTGAAAGCCAACGTATTTACGGATCAAATGCTGCGAAAAATCAGCTCATAACGCACTGCTTTTCTTCTTTGCCGCTGCTGCGTGACACTGTGCACAGTTTCCGCTGCAGCCGGAGCATCCGATACTCTTTCCTGTTTTTTTCATATGAACCATATATCTGATATCTAATATCACCAGCATTATGATTACTCCAGTTACAATAATGGTTGCCATCATATCTGTTACACCTCTTCCTTGACATTTTGAGATTGTTTCTCATTTGTTATAGTTAGTATATGCTAACACATTTTTTATGTCAAGTGCCTTTCCAGTGTCATCTTTTCTGATTTTCTGTGTTTTATCCTTCCTGCATCAGAACCATCACGCCATATCCAGACAAAACCATTTCTCCGGTAACCCGTTCCCCTCTGAGCATATCCTTCAGTTTTTTCTTCAACAGAATATGAACCGGTTTTTTATCATAATTCAAAATAAAGAAATATCTGTCTCCCGCTTTTTCTCTGCAGGCAATTTCACACTGCTCCGGCAATTCAAACAGGTCACCGTATGGCTCTGCGAATCCCAGCCTGTTCAGAAACACAGCCGCTGTCTGCTCTGTAAATGTACTTCCATACGACCAGACTGTTCCCTTTCCATGTGGATGCCTGATCAGTGCAGGTGTTCCTGCATAATAGCTGTCATTGTACACACCCAGGACTTCGCTGTCAGACGCATCCGGCTGCAACAGATCATTATACTCAGCTGCCGGAAGACGAATCGGCCTTTCCCCGCCGTTTTCCCATTTTACATACATCATTCCGTCGTCTGGTGCTACCGGAGAAAATTCTGTAACAACTGCTCCTGAAAGTGACCGCAATACTCCCGGAAGATCCTGCATTGTACACCTTCCGTTCTCATTCTTCAGACCTGCTCTGCAGCCTAGAATAAGTTTTCCGCCGCGCCTTACATATTCTTCCAGAAGTCCTGCCTGCTCTGATGTGATCACTACCGCATGTGGAAAGATCAGAAGCTCATATTTCTGCAGTTTCTCTACCTGGGTTCCTGCCTGCAGATAAAGATAATCCATCGGAGTATGTGTATGCGTGGCAGCTGCAAAAATGCCATTTTCACTGCACTCCTCCAGTCTGTGGTGCCAACGGTCAAGTTGCGCATCCCATTCATTATCATGGGTTTTGACTACTGCAACCCGTGCACGATATGTACTGCCTGCAATTTCCTGCATATGGGAAAGTTCACCTGCAATCTGACGTACTTCACGGATTCTGCGATTTTCTCTGCTGGAATAATCGAGAATCCCATGCCAGTAGATCTCCGTTCCCATTGTAGATGTTCTCCACCTGAAATAACTGACATAGTCTGCGCCATGTGCAATACTCTGCATGGTCCAAAGCCTGATCTGACCGGGTCTGGGTGTCGGCGATTCCATTCGCGTTGTCCATCCGTTTGCACCCGACTGCTGCTCCATGATCCCGAATCTTCCAGACACCGATCTGACTTCAGAAAGATTCCTGCTCCATTCACGATCCAGCAGTCCCTCTTTCCAGCCATCATACAGTTCTGTCATATAGGCAAAGTTCGGATAACAGTCATATGTCATGAAATCAAGGCTTTCCTGAGCCATTCTGTGATTATCCAGATTGAAAAGACCATTCGTGGTAATAAAATCTTCCGGTTTAAGATATCTGCGCAGAATATCGCTCTGCATTCCGGCCCATCTGCAGGCGCTGTCAGAAACAAAACGCTTATAGTCCAGCACCTCATGCGGATTGGTGGAATCCTGATTCGTAATTCTGGGAACATGTACCTCCGACCAGTCTGTATAGGTCTGATTCCAGAACACTGTTCCCCATTCCTGATTCAGTTTCTCCAGCGTCTGATATTTCTGATGTACAAAATCACGAAATGCGATATCATCACTCTGTGAATAAAATTCATCTGTTTCACAGTTAATTTCATTATCAATCTGCCAGCCAATGATACAGGAACGCGCAGCGTAATGCTGTGCCATCTTTTCTACCAGTTGCGAAGTCATCTTCCGATATATCGGAGAATTGTAATTATAATGGCGCCTTTCTCCGTGACGGATAAGTACCCCGTCCTTCCTTGCATTAAGTACTTCAGGATACTTCTCTGTCAGCCATGCAGGCGGTGTTGCGCTGGGAGTGCAGAAGATCACCTTCATTTTCTCGTCTTCACACAGATCCAGAAATCTGTCAAAAAAGGAAAAGTCATACACATTCTCATGCGGCTCAAATTTATTCCATGCAAACTCGGCAATGCGGATCACTTCAATTCCGGTTTCATGCATTCTCTGAAGATCATTCTGCCACATGTCCTGCGGCCATTGCTCCGGATAATAGCAGGTACCAAGTATCATTCTGTTTCCGTCCAGTAAATAGCTCATGCTGTTTCCTCCTGTTATTCTGATCCTTCTATTCTGCCAGTTTCAGGCTGAAAATATCAAACCAGTAACGCTCATACATACAACTGCCCTCATCTTCAGCTACAATGTCATTTTCTTCTTTCCACTGATTCAGGATATCCTGCCTGGAATTAAAACTCCCGAGGAAAATTACCTGATCCCCCTCTTCCAGCCATTTTCTGATCTGTGACGCATCAGATATTGTATCCAGTCCGGTCATCACCTTACAGATCATTGCTTCCGGCTCACTTCCATACAGATATACAGTTTCCTCATTTCCTCTTGCATAGGATACCAGCGCCTGCACATGCCCGAAATTACATACAATTTTCGTATCCTTTGGGAGTTTTGAAAGCTGCTCCTGCGTGTTTTCCATCTGTACTTTCTTATACAGTTCATTTCCCCGGAACGCATGAAAGTCTCTGATTCCGGTCAGCACGAATATGACAACTGCTGCCATATACAGAACCTGAATTTTTTTTTGTTTCTGCATGCCTGTATCCTGCTGCAGAAGTCCTGCAAGAATAGCAAATGAAAGCCAGAATGCCCCACATGCAGGCAACATATATCGATAGACAAATACCGGCCTGATCAGTGCAGATGCGATAAAACCTGCCGCAACAAGCCCCAGCATGATTCCCATGCAGAACAGCGCAAACTGCAGCTTCAGTTTTTTTTCTCTTTCCTGACTGCTCTTTAAATGCATGAATGCGGCAATCAAAAATACTGCAAATATTCCAAACAGCAGTACTGCCATAAATGTACTCAGATAATCGTCCGTGAACGCAGGTTTAAACAAAAATCTGATGCACCCGCCAATACTCCTCCACGTCAATGGCTGAATCCAGTAACTGGCTTTCACAGAGTGCACCTGCATCGCGACTGCCCTGATCCATGGAAGGAATGCCAGTACGGTCACATTCATGCAGATCACAACAGTCCCAAGTCCCCGGTAATCCATACATGAATTTTCTCCGCTCTGCATCCTGCCGGATAATATCACCTGTGTAATCATCCAGATCATCAGCAGAAGGTACAATACACCAACTGCAATACAGGCATAGTAATGGGTATAACAGGCAGCTATCCCGAAAAGCAGCATCAGTATCCCGTTTTTCACATCCCACCTGCCATACCCTGAGATGCTGTCTTTCATAATTTCATATGCATGAAGCGCTGCTGCTGTCACAAAGAACAGCGCCCAGCTGTACATCCTGACTTCTACCGTGTAATCAGCCATCTGAGGCATAGTCACCACACAGAAAGAGAAAAGTCCGGCAGTCAGCCATCCGAAATTTCTGCGAAGCAGCATCAGCGAATACAGCAAAATAAGCCAAAACGGAAGCACTGAAGTAAGTTTTGCAATGACAATGGGATTTGCTGCCGGGACGAAGGCTTTGCCTGTAAGAAGAGCTGCCCGGACCAGAATATAGTATAGCGGCGGGTGCACATCCTGTGCTGTCAGACTGATCAGCTGTGCAACAGGCCTTTCTGAAAATTCCATGGTAAAAAGTTCATCATACCAGATATCTTTTCCGGTACAGAGCGTCATGGAGCAGATCAGGAATACAGCCGTCAAAAGAAAGAGCGCTGCTCCTGTACTGTCTGGTATACTGAATTTCCATTTACGGTCGGATCGGTTTGCTTCGGATCTTTTTTCCATCAGTTAATCTGTTCTCCCTGTATATATACTGATTCTATTATACATGATATTTTCATAAAAAAAAGGCGATTGCCTTTCAGCAAACGCCTTTTTCACATCTAGCACTGATTACTCTGCAGAGTCAATCAGATCCAGGCTGTATTCTTCATTCATCTTTCTGCACATTGCAACAAACTGATCCAGCGGAACATTCTGAATCTGCTTATTGGAACCGCGTACGTTGATGGATACTGTATTTTCAGCAGCTTCCTTGTCACCAAGAACGATGATGTACGGATCCTTGTAGTTCTTATATTTCTTGATCTTTTCCTTCATATTGTTATCCGTATAATCCACTTCTGCACGGATACGGTTCTTACGAAGAAGTGCCACAACCTTTTTGGCATAATCATTGTGCTCTGTACGAATCGGTACAACACCTACCTGATAAGGAGACAGCCAGAACGGGAACGCGCCCTTGAAGTTCTCGATCAGAATACCGATGAAACGCTCCATGGAGCCGAATATTGCACGATGGATCATAACCGGCTGCTTTAAGGAGCCGTCACTTGCCACATACTTCAGTCCAAAGTTCAACGGCAGCTGGAAGTCCAGCTGGATTGTACCCATCTGCCATTCTCTTCCGAGTGCATCTTTCATCTTCAGATCAATCTTCGGACCATAGAACGCACCGTCACCTTCATTAATCTCATAATTGCCTTCACCGTATTTCTTATTCAGAATATTCTTTAAAGAAGCCTCTGCACGATTCCATAATTCAATATCTCCCATGAAGTCATCCGGTCTTGTGGACAGTTCCGCGATATAGGTCAGTCCAAAGGTTCCGTAGATCTGGCCTGCGATATCCATGATATCACCGATCTCGTCTTCAATCTGTTCTTCAGCCAACAGTGTGTGATCATCATCCTGACGGAACATCTGAACACGGAACAGGCCGTTAAGCTCTCCTGATTTTTCCTTTCTGTGAATGACATCCATCTCACTGAAACGAAGCGGAAGATCCTTATAGGATCTTGGCTGTCTCTTATAGACCATGATGGCATTCGGGCAGTTCATCGGCTTGCAGGCATATACGTCACTGTCATCCTCTGCTGCATTGTCACCGGGGATAATGAACATATTGTCCTGATAATGTGCCCAGTGTCCGCTGGTCTCCCACAGCTTCTTATTGTTGATAACCGGAGCGGAAATTTCCTGATAATCATGTTCTTCGTGGATGCCCCTCCAGAAATCTGCAAGTGCATTGAAGAGCTTCCATCCTCTCGGAAGCCAGTACGGCATACCGGGTGCTGTCTCATCGAACATGAACAGATCCAGCTGCGGTCCGATTTTCTTATGATCACGTTCCATTGCTTCCTGTACCAGACGGATATGCTCCTTGAGTTCATCCTTGGACGGGAATGCATATACATAAATTCTCTGCAGCTGATCGCGGTGTTCATCACCTCTCCAGTAGGAACCGGATACGGATTTGATCTTGAATGCCGCATTCATCAGTTCCTGAGAATTTTCCACGTGAGGTCCTCTGCACAGATCCACATAATCCTCTCCGGTATAATAGATGGTAATCTTCTCATCTTCCGGAAGATCCTGAATCAGTTCTGTCTTAAATTTCTGATCCCTGAAGATTTCCAGTGCTTCCTGCCTGGAAACTTCTTTTCTGATCCATGCTTCTCTTCTCTTAAGGATTTCACGCATCTTATTTTCAATGCTGTCAAAATCCTCTTTATTCAGCGTTCTGGGAAGTACGAAATCATAATAAAATCCATCTGCAATCTGCGGTCCGATTGCATACTGTACGTTTTCCTTACCGAACATTTCAATCACAGCCTTTGCAAGGATGTGTGAAAGGGAATGACGGTAAACTTCAAGATATTCTTCTCTGGTCATCTTTTTTCCTCCATCTTACTTTGAAACTTCGTGCGGGTCCTGACTCTGCTTTGTTTCGATCAGCAGACGCCACCTGCGTTTTCTCGGCCGCGTTGCTCTTCTGATCGCACAAAAAAGTCCCCTGCACTACATTAATTGTAATGCAAGGGACGTTGCTCACGCGGTTCCACCCTGCTTGCCGGATCTGAAACTTAAGTTTCACTTCTGGCCGCTCAATGTGATGATAACGGAATCACCGGACCGGATTGGGGTCTCTCAGAGTTAGTTTTCTGACAGTTCTGAAAAGATCCTGCGATCTTCCGCTTACTGCGGCTGTGGTGCTCTCAGCCTGTGCACCATTCTCTGTAGCTCTTTCCTGTCTTACTCTTCTCATCAACGATTTGAATCTTTTATTTACGGATGACTGAATTGTAAATCAGTCTTCCTGTTTTGTAAAGCATCTTTTCAAAAACAGCAGCTTACTGCTCTTCTGCCTGGTTCTTCATCCTGCCATGACACTTCTTATACTTCTTGCCGCTTCCGCACGGGCAGGGATCATTCGGATAAATCTTTACTGAATTTCTGACTGTCTTGGAATTCTTCTGTTCCCTGTAGAGTTCCTTCAGTTTATCCTCTGAGAAGATGCTCTTCCACTGTTCAAGGCCATACAGCCAGTCAGCTCCTGCTGCTACCATATTTTTGTACAGAAGCTCTCTGTCAAATACCAGATTGACTTCTGTATCTTCTTCCATGGTTTCAATTGGATTGCGGAGCTTAAGGCTCTCATCAATGCCGTCCAGAAATCCTGTCATAGTCATGATGTCAACATCATACTTTTCTGCAAGCTCCTTGACCGTTCCTCTTACTTCTTCATCCGGATTTGTCAGAAGCTTCTCATATATACTGCGTTCTATCTGAAAATACTGTGTCCACAGTTTCTGAAGTTCATTCTTATTAGCGGTCTCTGAATAAGCCATATCACGCCACTGTTGTAATAATGCCATAATTTTTTCCTGCTTTCTTAATATATTGATTTTATGACAGAAGCTTCCCCCCTGCCTCCTGTAAAATGAGATGCCATTGCACCTGATTTCGATACGATACCCATTTTATAATATTTCTGCCTGATTGTAAATATCTCAACTTTCCCAGCAAACATTTCCAAATAAAGCCTGTATAAATGAGGCTTGAGACATCATCCATTCAGTGACTTTACTTTTGATGAAGGATGTGATAT
>JAKVKH010000026.1 GCA_022486625.1 Butyrivibrio sp.
ATGAAATGGAGGTATCATAATTCAGTTATCCACAATTGATAGCAGTCTGAGAAGAAATTGGAGTAGTGCGCTCTTTTTTCTCAAAAGTTATCCACATGGATTGAAAATGAATTATGAAATTACCTCAAATATATTATGTGAATTTAGATTGAATAATTCTATCATATATAAATAACAATTTGCAATGGAGGGAAAAAATGAAGAAGAGGGTTATAGCAACAATTCTGTGCATGCTGCTTGCAGCAGAAGGACTTACAAACTTATCAGGAGGCAATAGTGTTTACGCTGCGGAAAAAACTGATAAGAGCAATTTAAAACGGGTTATCATCACAACTGATCTGGAATGTGATGATATGAATTCGCTGATTCATCTTTCACTGTTTTTTAATGATGTTGATCTTGATGGAATTGTGCTTACTTCATCGCAATTTCATTTTTCCGGTGATGGAGGTCAGCATACTCTTGCACAGATAAACAGTGATTATGCATGTGAAGATGCTTCTGCCGCAACACTTACATCTTACCGTCCCGCTCCTGAAAACTGGATTAATCAGCTTTGGCAGAATGAATATGCTGCAAGTTACAGATATCTGGTTCAAAATGATCCTGATTATCCGACACCGGATGAACTGTCAAAGATTACTAAAATCGGAAATATTGAATTTGAAGGAGATGTGCGATATGACACTGAGGGATCCAATCAGATTAAAGCTGCAATTCTTGATAATGATGAACGTAAGCTTTATCTTATGAACTGGGGAGGGTTTAATACGGTAGCCCGTGCGTTACTTTCCATTGCGGATGATTATAAGAATACAGCACAATGGGAAGAAATCAGGCAAAAAATTTATAACAAGGTTATAATCAGCGGATATGGGCAGGATAACACCTATAAAGACTATATCGTTTCCTTATATCCGGATTTGAAACTTATGGATGTAAGTGACGGATATGCCGGTTATTTTACAGCGAAAAATGCACAGGAAAACGTCAGATATACATTTCAGAGTGCATGGCTGAAAAAGAATATTAAATTTGATCATGGATCACTGATGAATAAATATGGACTGATGGATGACGGAACAGTCTATGAAGGCGAACCGGCCGCAAACCAGTATGGGCTGACGAAGAAAATTGACTGGGGATTTATGAAAGCCGATTTTGATCAGTACGATTTCCTGGCAGAAGGCGACAGCAGTGGATTTATGGCACTGATCCCGGTTGGACTTGCAGGATTGTCGAATCGTTTTTGCGACACACTCGCAGGCAGTGTTTCTTACGTTGAACCTGATTTCAGAAGTATGGCAGAGAAGATGACTCAGACTTCAACCAATGCTGTTTATAATAACTATAATGCTGTAACAGGAGAAAATTCAGACAGTACTGAAAAATACCTGCTTGCCTATCAGCAGGAGTGGGCTGCCAGAGCAGACTGGTGTGTCAAAGGGTATGACTACTGCAATCATGCACCGGTTATTAATGTCAGTGCAAGTAATCTGGTTGTAACGCCAGGAGAAGTCATAAAACTTGCGGCGACGGTCACTGATCCTGACAATGACAGTTGCAGTGCCTATTGGAATATTGATCCTTATAAAGGAAGTTATTCAGGAGATTCCAAAAATCTTACGGTCTGGGATCCGGTTGAACTTAATACTGCATTTACGGTTCCGAAAGATGCAAAATCAGGGGATACATTTGTAATCACTTTAACGGTAAAAGATCATGCCGATGCGCCAATGACAAGATATGCACAACTCGTTGCAACTGTTAAACAGTGATTGAAGCTTTTTACGGTTCACGGTCAAAAAATAACCGTTCATGAAAGCTCTGCGCAGTGCTGACAAAACTGTGATAGCATAAAATAAGCAGAACAGTACCTGGAGGTACTGTTGAAAAAACGTTTGCACGCAGAGGAAAATAATGAACAGGAAATATCAGAATATCATTGACCGGATGACACTGGAAGAAAAGTGCGCAATGCTTTCAGGGAAGAAAGCATTTTCAACGAGGGGTTATCAGAAATATAAAATACCGGAGATGCAGCTTTCAGACGGCCCTCACGGTCTCAGAAAGCAGGATAACGGCGCAAACCATCTGGGGCTTGGTGAGAGTGTCAGAGCAACCTGCTTCCCGACAGCAGCAACCATCGCCTGCAGCTGGGATCCGGAGCTGGGGGAGAAAATCGGAGAAGCACTTGGTGAAGAGGCTGCAGCGCAGGAGGTCGGCGTGCTGCTGGGACCTGGTCTGAACATGAAACGAAGCCCTTTATGCGGACGGAATTTTGAATATTTTTCCGAAGATCCCTATTTGGCAGGTAAAATGGCAGCAGGGTATATCAGAGGAATTCAGAAGAACGGGCTGTCTGCCTGTCCGAAGCATTTTGCAGTCAATAATCAGGAACACATCAGAATGTCGAGTGACAGCATTGTGGATGAAAGAACCTTGCGGGAAATCTATCTGACCGGCTTTGAAATTGCGGTAAAAGAGGGACATCCCGGAGCAATCATGAGTGCATACAATAAAGTCAACGGCGTATATGCGAATGAGAATGCACATCTGCTTCGGGACATTCTGAAGAAGGAATGGGGATTCGACGGCCTCATCGTTACGGACTGGGGCGGTTCGGACTGTCATACGGAAGGGGTCAGGCAGGGGTCTGCACTGGAAATGCCTGTGGCAGGGGGAGATTCTGTCAGAGAACTGATTCGTGCGGTAAAACGCGGCGGGCTGGAGGAAAGTGCAGTCGATGACCGTCTGGAAGAACTGCTGGAACTGGTGATGCAGACTGATCAGGCACTGGCGGGCAAAGGCGACGGGTTTGATGAGCAGGCGCATCACAGACTTGCAGGACAGGCGGCAGCGGAAAGCATCGTCCTTTTGAAAAACCGTGATCATATTCTGCCGCTGAAAAAAGGAACGAGTGTTGCGGTAATCGGAGATTTTGCCAGAACGCCCAGATATCAGGGTGCGGGCTCAAGCGTGGTCAATCCGACGAAAGTGGAGAACCTCCTGGATGCGCTTGAACGCAGTACACTTAAGGTGAGCGGATTTGCAGCCGGATACAGGCGCCATGGCGGAGAAGACAGAGCGCTGCAGGAAGAGGCGCTGCGTCTTGCGACCGCTGCGGATTATATTATTTTCTGTATGGGCCTTGATGAAATGAAGGAAAGCGAAGGGCTTGACAGAAGCAATATGAAAATTGCAGACAATCAGAGGCATCTGCTTCATGAAGTGGCAAAGGCAAATCCCAATGTGATTGTGGTACTGAGTGCAGGGAGTCCCGTGGAAATGCCATGGCTGCCGGAGTGCCGTGCACTTCTTCATGGCTACCTTGGCGGACAGGCAGGAGCGGGCGCAATGGCGGATGTCCTGACCGGAATCGTAAATCCGTCGGGAAAGCTTGCGGAAACCTATGCCATGTCCTATGAAGAAACGCCGGCCTGCAATTATTTTCCGGGAGAAAAGAGAACGTCAGAGTACAGAGAAGGAATGTTTATCGGATACCGTTATTATGATACGGCACAGAAAGAGGTCACATTCCCGTTCGGATTCGGACTGTCCTATACGGCATACGACTATACGGATCTGCAGGTCAGCCGGGAAGGTGCCTCCTGCAGCATCACGAATACCGGGGATTTTGACGGCGCGGAAATCGTGCAGCTGTACGTGCACAGAGTATCCGGGGATGGCGTAATCCGCCCGGAGAAGGAACTTAAAGGATTTGCCAGAGTCGAACTGAAAAAGGGAGAAACAAAGAAAGTCACAGTGTTATTTGATGATAAGACCTTCCGGTATTTTGATATAAAGGATCAGACCTGGAAACAGGAGGGCGGCCTGTGGGAAATTCAGCTGGGGGCAGGCAGCAGGGATATCCGCCTCCGGCAAGAGATCCGTGTGGAAGGTGCACCTTCTGAAGATCCGTTCAGCGGGAGACTGCCGCAGTACCGGAAAGCGGACGTTCAGAAGCTTCCGGATGAAGAATTCCGTACACTTCTGGGGCATGAGATTCCTGAGGATAAAATTGTGCTTGACCGGAATATCACGTTCGGTCAGCTGATTCACGGGCGAAGTCCTGTGCTCTGGATTGTGTGGGGTGTCCTGACACTGATGCTGAAGTTTTCGGAGAAGAAGGGAAAGCCGGATCTGAATCTGCTGTTTATTTATAACATGCCGCTTCGTGCGCTGGCCAAAATGACAGGCGGAAAATTCAACATGGGCATGGCGGACAGTCTGGTCATGGAAGCCAAAGGGTTCTGGTTTATCGGGCTTTTGCGGCTGCTGTATGAGGCAATCGGAAACCAGCTCCTGAACATGCGCATGGAAAGGAAACTTGACTGCTGAACGGTTTTAAGAATATCATCAGTGTATGACGTCACGGTTGCCGGAAGGCTTTTTCAAAGAGGAATACAGAGATGGTACGTATTGCGGTTGTCGAAGATGACAGGAATTATGCGGATATACTGAAAAAATATATTTCCCGCTATGAAGAGGAAAGTGATCAGCATTTTCAGGTCTATGAATTCCAGGACGGCGAGGACATTGTTGAGAATTATAAGGGTGTCTATGACATTATCCTGATGGATATCGAGATGCAGTTTATGAACGGAATGGCGGCAGCGGAAGAAATCCGTAAGGTGGATTCTGAGGTTGTCATCATCTTTATTACGCAGACGCCGCAGTATGCCATGCGCGGGTATGAGGTGGAAGCACTTGACTATGTGCTGAAGCCGGTGAATTATTTTGCATTTTCACAGAAGCTTGCACGTGCCATCAGCCGGATGAGCCATCGGCAGAAGAAACATCTGAGCATTACCTATAAGGGTAAAAATCTGAAGCTGGAATTATCCTCGATTTATTATATTGAAGTACAGGATCACAATCTTTATTATCATACCAAAGGTGAGGTTTACATACAGCGCGGTGCAATGAAAGAAGTGGAAACGGCACTGGAGGGCGAACCTTTTTTCCGGTGCAACAAGTGTTATCTGATCAATCTCGAATGCGTAAACGGATTTGAAGGCAGTGATGTACTGGTGGGAACCGAAAGGGTACAGGTCAGCAGAGCCAGAAAAAAGGAACTGCTGGATGCGCTCAATGATTATATGAATGAGGTGAGTAAGTGATGCAGATGAACTGGGCAGATACACCCGGATGGTATTATGCCGTTGGTTATATACTTGCATGCAGTATCATGGCAGCCAACTGCCCCAGAAGGTTTGACTTCAAAAAGACAGTTCTGACCATTGCCTGTTTCGGCACAGTACTGGTCACTGCGATGACACTGTTACACGGGATGTACCGGTGGTTTTTTATTCCGCTGATGATGCTGTTCATTGCAATTCTGTGGGGAATGATGCAGATTGTGTGCAGATTTAATCCGGCAACTTCGCTTTATTTTACCATCAGAAGTTTTATTGTCGGAGAATTCATTGCATCCATGGAGATTCAGGTGTTTTACTATGTGACCCGTCCGGGATTTCTTCCGCTGACGTGGCCGGTGAATCTCCTCTGTCTGATTGTGATCGACGGAATTCTGACGTTCATCCTGTATCATCTGGAAAAAAGAAACCGTACGGTAAATGAAAGCATTCAGATCAATGGCAGAGAACTGGTATCGGTTGTACTGATTGCGCTTGCCATTTATACCAGCAGTAATCTGAGCTACATCTTTGAACGGATACATCTGTCGGAAATTATAATTACACAGCTGTTTACCATTCGTACCCTGATGGATCTCGGGGGCGTTGCGATCCTGTATGCCTACCATATGCAGATGGGGGAACTTAATACCAGGCTGGAAGTGCAGAGGCTCCAGGATATTCTGGAGATGCAGCAGAATAATTATGAGATGCTCCGGCAGAGTGTCAGTGCCGTAGATCAGAAATATCATGATCTGAAGTATCAGATTGCAGTACTGAAAGCTGAAGCAGGTACAGGAGAAGGCATCAGGTATCTGGATCAGATGGAGCAGGAAATCAAGGCTTATGAAGCACAGAATAAGACCGGAAATAAGGTCCTGGATACGATTCTGACGGGGAAATCCCTTTACTGCCAGGGCAACTGGATCGAGCTGACTTCCGTTGCAGACGGGCATGCAATTGATTTCATGGATCCGATGGACATCAGTATTCTGTTCGGAAACATGCTGGACAATGCAATCGAGAGTGTCAGTAAGATTGAACAGAAGGAAAAAAGACTGATTCATCTGGCGATTGCCAGACAGAAGGGATTCCTGCGAATCCGTGTGGAGAACTGTTATGAGGAGGAACCGAAGTTTGAGAAAGGTGTCCTTGTCACATCGAAAGAGAATAAGAAGTATCATGGCTTTGGCATGAAAAGCATTGAGAATATCGTGAAGAAGTATGGGGGTTCCACAACGATTCAGGCAGAGAACGGATGGTTTGAACTGAGAATCCTGATTCCACTGAAAGAGCACTGATACGACGCGGCGGCGCCAGATCAGTGCTCTTTTCTGTATGAGGGCAACCGTTTACGACAGAAAAAATGCAGATGGCGCCTTGCGTGTATCCGCGGGCTGAGAGTGTGATAAGTTAAGATCACTAAAAAAGGGAGGCAACTGTATAATGAAGGGCAATAAGAAAAGCGGAACAGTCTGGCGGGGACTTACGTCAATTACAGCTTCTTTGCTGGCCATTATGGTCGGCGGAACCGGAATTGTAAATGTAAATGCTGCATTTATCAACAGCCGGCTTGGAACATCCAATTACAAATATATTGATGAGGGAGATGGGACTTCTGATTCAACCTATTTCAAGTCAGACTATACGAGTCTGTCAGATGTAATCGATGCAAAGAATGCACTCGCAGAACAGATCGCAGCAGAAGGAACCGTTCTGCTCAAAAATGATAATCAGGCACTCCCGATTAACACAAAGAGTGAAAAAGTAACGCTCTGGGGACTCAATTCTCATAATCCGACACTGGGCGGGATGATCGGGTCATCCACAGCAGTTGCAGAAGACGGACAGACCGCTTATTCACTGGAAGCGGCACTTGCGGCAAAGGGTTTTGATGTCAATCAGAAGATGATTGATCTTTACAGCAGTGATGCGGTGACGGCATATGCCAGAAAAGGCGGACATGCACTGCAGCCATCTTTCGGACCGATCTATGAGAATCCGTCCGCGTATGGGGTCGGTGAGGCACCGGCGAGCATCTATACGGATGATGTTCTTTCTTCAGCAGATCAGACGGCAGCTATTGTTGTGATCTCAAGAGACAGTTCGGAAGCAGCAGATTACAATCCGGGCATGAAGAATGCAACGGAGGGTGATTCCTTTACGACACCGCTTGCACTCTCTGACTATGAGAAGTCCATGATCGCTCTGGCCAAGAAGCACAGCACCAAAGTGATCGTGATGATCAATGCTTCCAATGCACTTGAAATTGACGAGCTGAAAAAAGACAGTGAAATTGATTCCATTGTCTGGGTCGGTGATCCCGGGGTAAACGGATTCCTTGGCGTAGCGGATGTACTTGATGGTACAGAGAATCCGTCAGGGCATCTTACGGACACCTATGCAGTGGATTCCACTTCTTCTCCTGCGATGACGAATTTCGGTGTTTATAATTACACCAACAATTCTGCTTCAGGTGCAGCAGATGCCATGAACGCAGACAACAAGTCTGACTGGTTCGTGGTGGAGTCAGAAGGAATCTACACCGGCTATAAATATTACGAAACAAGATATGAAGATTCCGTTCTGGGCAAAGGATCGGCAACTGCAGCAGATGGTTCTTCTACCGGAAGTGCGTGGAACTATGCGTCAGAAGTATCCTATCCGTTCGGATACGGTATCTCCTATACGACGTTTTCACAGCAGCTGGAATCTGTTGACGTGAAAGTGGGCGGAGACAGTACAGCGAAGGTGAAGGTGACCAATACCGGAAGTGTTGCAGGCAAATCCGCAGCACAGCTCTATGTGCAGGTACCCTATACAGAAGGCGGGCTTGAGAAGTCCTCCATTCAGCTGGTCGGATATGCCAAGACAGATGTTCTTAAGCCTGGTGAATCTGCAGAACTTACGATCAGCTTCACGGCGGATCTGTTTGCCAGCTATGATGAAACAGCAGTCAAGGCAGACGGCACGGAAGGCGCATGGGTTCTTGAAGCAGGAGATTACTATTTCACAGTCGGAAACGGTGCACATGAAGCATTGAACAATGTGATTGCAGATAAGACCGGCAGTACAGACAGGCTGGTGTCTACAACAGCACAGGATACCATTGATGCAGCGAATGTGCAGAAGTGGAACCTGGCACAGACAGATATGGAGACATATTCTGCAAATGTACAGAATCAGCTTCAGGATATGGATATCAACAAGCAGATTCCGGGAACCGTGGAATATACAACCAGAAGTGACTGGACCAAAGGCTGGAAGACCATTGATGCCATCACACCGACAGATGATATGATGGTCGGTTTAAACAATAGCCTGTATGAACTGACGGCAAACGGAGACGGCGCAGCATGGGGAGTTGACAGTGGTGTCACAATCTTTGATGCAATGAATTTTGATGATTCCGGCAAGTTCACAGGAGTAAAGGCACTGAATGATCCGATCTGGGATCAGCTGGTGAACCAGATGACATTGGATGAAGCCATTCAGTTCATTGAAAAAGGCGGAGATGATGTAGAAAACATCGACTCCATCATGCTGGGCAGAACTTATGCCAATGACGGACCTCTCGGCTTTACCTATGATCAGGTATCGGGCTATTACATGCGCTGGTCCAAGAGCATGAGCAGTGAGGCAACATATGTTGCACAGACAGATGACAAGGCAGATTATTCCATGAATACCATGCCGACTGATCCGGTGGTGGCTGCTACCTTTAATGCAGACCTGCAGACACAGGAAGGCGATCTGTTTGCAGAAGACGGTCTCTGGTCCAATGAGAGTTCGTTATTTGCACCCGGTATGAATATTCACAGAACACCTTATAATGCCAGAAATCATGAATACTATTCAGAAGATCCGGTACTGACTTCTGCAGCAGGTATTGCAGTATGCAAGGGAGCAGAAGCCAAGGGACTTGAGATGGAACCCAAGCACTTTGCATTTAATCACCAGGAATCGAACCGTTCCGGTGTTTCCACCTTTATATCAGAACAGGGCGCAAGAGAAACTGAACTCCGGGCATTCCAGGGTGTGATGAGCAGCAATTCATGCTCCGGTATCATGACGGCATTCAACCGTGCAGGAACGAAATTTGTCGGTGCATACAGCAATCTTCTGATCAATATTGCCAGAAATGAATGGGGTTATGAAGGCTGGTACAACACAGACATGATCAACGGCGCAGATTATATGAACTGGCGCGATATTACGGCAGGAGGCGGCGGAAACTGTCTGACCACTTCAGCGTATGATACATCCAAGCTCGGAACGATGGCAGCATCAAAGGATAAGATTGCCAAAGATACAAAGTTCCAGCAGATGATGAAATACAATATCAAATTCTTCCTGTATCAGATGGCAGACAGTAATGCCATGAACGGGACAACAAGCACAACCGTAATCAGACATGTCCTGACCTGGTATCAGATTCTGATCTATAGTCTGGACGCAGTATTTACAGTACTTACGGTATTGTTTATTGCAATCGGACTGAAGAAGAGCAGGAAAAGTTCGATCAAAGTGGAAACAATGACGGATCAGGGGGGAGAAATAAGATGAAAGAGAAAGCAACAGGTTTTTATTTCACACTGGCAGCAGCACTTCTTTCCATTGCGGGACTGGTATTATATCCCGGCGTGATGTACCGGCTGACCATAGTATATGTATTCTGCGCAGCGGCAGCCATGCTTACGCTGATTACAGTGATCTGTGCCATAAAGGGAATTCACAGAGCGGTATTCGGAGCACTTCCCGTTATCAATGCGGCACTGATGGCAAGCGCAGGCGCATGGGCAGTATCACTTATGGTCAATCAGATCGGTTATGTCATTGCAGAGCTTGATGACAAGAGTACGATCATGGGACTGATTTATTTTGAAATTGCAGCGGTTCTTGCAATGCTGCTGAACATCATTGCATCATTCATGAAGCAGGAAAAGAACGCATAAAAAAGGTAACAGCAAAAAACTTATTATAAAAAGGGAGAATTTAAAAATGAAAAAGAAAATTGTGACAGCAGTATTATGTGCAGCAGTAGGTTTATCCGCTTTGACCGCATGCGGATCAGCTTCCGGCAAGACAGCAGGAACAGAAGCAACCGCAGCCGTTGCAGAGAGCGCAGCACAGGACAGTACAGCAGCTGCAGAAACAGGCACGGATACAGCCGCAGCAGCATCAACGGATGCAGCAGTGGCAGCAGGTTCCTTTGCAGTGAAGGCAGATTTCGAACCGAATGCAGATTATGACAAGTACACAGTATTTGAGTACACAATTGAGAGCGCAGGCGCAACCTTTGCAGTAACCGTTTCTTCCAAGGAAGATGACAGCGCAATGGAGATTCACTGCAACTTCTATGGTGATGAGCAGCTTGTAACAGTAGAAAAAGATGGTGATACCTATAAGGTAACATCAGATAAGACAGGATTTATGAAGACAGATGCACCGCTGATCGCACAGGCAGCCATTGATGCCAATAACTGGGCACCGATCAGCAAATAAGGAACGGAAATGAAACAGGCGTTTAATCCATACATGAAGAGCTGGGAATATGTTCCGGACGCAGAGCCGCATGTGGTAGGAGATCGGGTATATGTATATGGTTCACATGACCATTTTAACGGGATTTCCTTCTGCATGGGTGACTATGTCTGCTGGTCGGCGCCGTTGTCAGACCCTGGCGACTGGCGGTATGAGGGTGTGATCTTCACAAGGGATCAGGAACCCGCAGCCAGAGGAGGCAGAGTTTTAAACGGAATGGCTGCACCGGACATGGTGCAGGGCAGAGACGGCAGGTTCTATCTCTACTATTTTGTAGGCGGAACGAAGATGATCTCAGTGGCTGTGTGTGATACGCCGGCCGGAAAATACAGATTCCATGGACATGTCAGGTATGCAGACGGTATTCCGATCGGGAAGAAAAAGGAACCGCTGCAGTTTGACCCCGGCATATTCATGGATGATGACGGGAGACTCTATCTGTATACCGGGTTCGGTCTTTCAGACAATCCGATCATGCTTCAGGGAGCAAAACCATCTCTGCACGGGCCGATGGTCTTTGAACTGGATCCGGCAGATATGCTGACAGTAGTAAAAGGTCCCTCATATATTGGGGTAGCGGGCGAAAAAGAGGCACCGGGGACGGCCTACGAAGGACATGCATTTCTGGAAGCCAGTTCCATGCGCAGATTTGATGGTATGTACTATTACATTTACAGTTCCATGCAGAGTCATGAGCTGTGCTATGCGGTAAGCCGGTATCCGGATCGTGAGTTTTCATACGGAGGAACGCTTGTCTCCTGCGGAGACATCGGCCTTCCCGGCGTACCGGATGTGCGCCATGCACGTAACGATACCGGTAATACACATGGCAGCCTGATCCGGCTGGACGGCAGGTACTATGTTTTTTATCACAGACACAGTAACAGAAAACAATCGTCAAGACAGGCCTGTGCAGAAGAGATCCGGTTTGAAAACGGGAGATTCTATCAGGCGGAGATGACATCCTGCGGATTGAATCATGGTCCGCTGAGGGGCAGAGGGGATTATCCGTCCTACATTGCCTGCAATGTTTATGGCAGAAAAGGAACGCGTTTCCTGTCCATGATAAAACTTCCGGAATACGGAAGACCTTATCTTACACAGGATGGTTCAGACAGAGATTCAGGACAGGACCAGTATGTTGCGAACGTTTGCAACGGTACGGTCGTTGTCTTCAAATACTTTGATACAGCTGCGGCCAGACCGGACAGACTGGAGATAAACGTCTGCGGGAAGGCAGACGGAACACTGTTTGTACGGGATGCACAGCAGGGGGAGATTCTGGCAGAAATCCCGGTACATCTTGCGGGAAAAAAGAAAAGCAGTATCAGCAGCCGTTTTACAGGCAGAGCTGACAGGCAGGCGCTGTACTTTGAATACGAAGGGAAAGGAAGCTTTTCATTTTATTCCTTTTCTCTTGACTAAAGGAGAAATGTAAATGAATCACAAAGAAAAGGAAAAACACGGGAAACGGAGAAGGCTGCTGATCATACCCGGGATTCTGACCGGCATTTTCCTGCTTGTGATTCTGACCAATCTGCATACCACGAAGCTCGTAATCAGCAACCTGTTTCCGGAGAAGGTGAAACTGGATGAAACCGCGGACTGGGACGGCGGAAAAAGCTACGAGAACGTGCAGTATTCAGATGTTTCCGCGAGCGATTACCTGCATCTGTATGTTCCGGATTCTGATTCAAAAGTTCCGTTATACATTTTTGTTCATGGCGGAGGATTTTTTCTCGGTGATCCGGAAACGAGGCAGGCGCAGCTTTTTTACCGGTATGTGAGGGATCACGGCTATGCGGTTGCCACCATCAATTATCGCCTGGGATCGGAAGCAAAGTATCCGGCGGCAATTGAAGACGTAAAGGCGGCAGTGCGGTTTCTTCGTGCGAATGCAGATCAGTATGGCCTTGATCCGGATCATTTTGCAGTTGCGGGAGAGTCTGCCGGCGGATATCTTGCCAGCATGGCGGCATGTACGAATGACAGTGAATTCTCAGATGTTCATTTTATCGGAGAGGATCAGCTGGCAGCGCCGGTATCGGGCAAGGTGCAGGCACTCGTGGATTTCTACGGCTGTATTGAATTCTATACATTTGATGATCAGTTCAGAGAACTGGGTATTCCGAAGGTGGTCAGAAAAGCAGCCAATTACTGGCTGAGTGATATTACAAAGGGAACCGGAATGACCAGTGTTGAAGAGGTATGGATCGGAAAGCCGGCTTCTGAAATGACGGATGAGGAGCGCCGCTCCGTTGCAGTTACAGGATATGCGAAGGAGAATCTGTCACAGAAAAGTGACCTCAAGGCGGTAATTCTGCATGGTGATGCGGATCTGACGGTACCGTATCTGCAGTCTTCTGATTTTGCACAGCTTCTGAAAGCGCAGCTCGGAGACGACAAAGTTTCCTATCGCCTTTTTCCGGGATATGGACATGCAGCAGACGGATTCTACTCTTCAAAGACGCTGGACTGGGTTCTTGCGCAGGTCGGTTTTGAAGAAAACGGCAACCAATGACGCCTTTCCGGTGACCGTTTGCGACAGAAAAAGATATTGATCGGATTTTATTCTATAATCGTAATGAGATGAAATGGAGTCTCATTACGATTTTTTTTAATTAAGGAACATAAACAGGAAAGTAAAACGATGCTGAAGATAACGAGATTCACATGTGAAAATATACAGTCCGGATGTGTTACCGATGCGGTATGCCCAAGGTTCTCCTACTGCCTTGAAAGTGACCGCGACGGGAACGGCGTCCGCAGTGCGCTTTTATCCGTAAACGGCTGGAGCGTTCAGGTGGCGGAGCAGATCGGAATCCGATACCGGGGAGCGGAGCTGCTGCCGTTTCATACGTACCGGGCAGAACTGACAGTGACAGATCAGTACGGCGAGACTGCCGGAGCGGAGCTGACCTTCGAAACCGGGAGAATGGGTACTCCCTGGGAAGCAAAATGGATCAGCGATGCAGACTATTCCTTTACAGAAAGAAAAGTTTCCCCCAGGCCGATGACATTCCGCAGAAAGTTCAAAGCTGAGAAAAAAATCAGCAGTGCGAAGGCTTATGCAACCGCACTTGGAATATATGAACTGACGGTAAACGGGCAGAAGGCAGGAAACAGATATTTTGCACCGGGCTTTACTTCCTATCAGACGCAGCTGCAGTATCAGACCTATGATATTACAGATCTGCTGGCAGAAAACAATACGATTTTCGTGACGGTTGCAGGCGGCTGGGCCGTGGGTTCTTTTGTGTTTACGAGAAAGAACCGCATTACGGCAGACCGGCAGGCACTTTTAATGGAAATCCGGCTGACATATGAAGACGGAACACAGGAACTGATCGGGACAGATGAAAACTGGGGTGTGACAGAATCCGGAAACTGTCAGGCGGCAGATCTGTATGACGGAGAAATCTATGATGCCACGATTGATCCGGACCTTGCAATATTCAGAAAGGCAGCAGAGGAAAAACTTCGTATTCATCCACAGATTCTGGCAGATTACAGCGCGCCGGTGACGGCACATGAGGAAATGCTGCCGGTATCCTGCCGGCATACGGGTGACAGGCTGATTTATGATTTCGGGCAGAATTTTGCCGGCGTTGTAAAGCTGAAACTGCATGGAAAAGAAGGACAGAGAATTACGGTAAGACATGCAGAACTGTTAAAGCCGGATGGCTCCCTGAATACCGATTTTCTGCGGACAGCAAAGGCAACTGCGGAGTATATCTGCAAAGATGGAGAACAGGTCTATTCTCCGAGATTTACCTACATGGGATTCCGCTATATCAGTATTGAGGGAATTGCAGAGCAGGACATTGAAGTCAGCGCACTGGCATTGTATTCAGATCTGAGACAGACCGGGCGGTTTGAATGCTCTGACCCGCAGCTGAACCGTCTGCAGCAGAATATTCTCTGGAGTGCAAAATCCAATTTTATGGATATTCCGACCGACTGTCCGCAGCGCGATGAGCGCATGGGATGGACCGGCGATATTGCAGTATTTGCGCAGACGGCATGCTTTGATTTTGATATGAGCAGATTCCTGGAGAAGTGGCTTGAAGATGTGCAGGCAGAGCAGCTCCCGACAGGCGGAATTCCCAATACGGTGCCTTCACAGGGATACGGCTTTCCTGCCACAATGCCGGCCATGGCAATTGATTTCTGGGGAGATGCCTGTGTGCTGGTACCCTGGGCACTTTATCAGGCGGGTGGTGACATCGGGGTTCTGCGGCAGTATTACCCCATGATGAAAAAATATGTAAATGCCTGCCGGTTCTGGGCAGGACTTACGGGAACCGGTAAAAAGAGATATATCTGGAACACACCTTCCGCATTCCATTTCGGAGACTGGGTAGCGCCGGATGTACCGAAGATGAGTCAGTGGCAGGGCAGAAGCAGGTGGACGGCCACTGCCAGTCTGAAAAATACCAGCGGAATCGTTGCTGAAATTGCGGCGCTTCTTGGAAAACAGGAAGATCAGAAGCAATACAGGCAGCTCAGTGAACGTGTGGCGGATGCCTACAGAGCTGTGTTTACGGATGGAAACGGCAGACTGAAGGAAGAATTTCAGACGGCATATGTTCTTCCGCTTTATTTCCATATTTTTTCCGGAAAAGAAAGAGAAAATGCGGCAGAAAATCTGGTCCGCCTTGTGAAAAAGTCTGATTACTGTATCGGAACCGGGTTCCCGGGAACGCCCTATATCCTGTTCGCGCTTGCGGATAACGGCTATGCGGACATTGCCTATAAAATGCTGCTGAACCGGAAATGTCCGTCCTGGCTTTATGAAGTAAAGATGGGGGCAACGACGATCTGGGAAAGATGGGACGGTCTGGATGAAAACGGTACCTGTCCGATCGGAGATGACGGTACGGATCTGATGATCTCCTATAATCATTATGCCAGCGGGGCAGTCGGCGATTTTCTGTACCGGAGAGTTCTCGGAATCGAACCGGATGAAGCCGGATACCGGCGCTTCCGGATGGCTCCCGTACCGGGCGGCGGCCTGACCTTTGCAAAAGGCAGCCTGGAGACACCTTACGGCCTGATCTCCTGTGAATGGGAGATCAAAGAAGGCAGGTTCATGCTGCAGGGAAAGGTTCCGGCAGGAACGACCTGTCAGGTCCGGCTGCCGGATGGCAGCAGGCATGAGATGCAGAGCGGAGCATTCAGCTTTGACTGCGTAATGGAAAGGAATATTGATTAATGAAACATACGTTATTTGAGAACAGTCTGCTGAAGACGAAGATTACTTCGGCAAATGTTCACCGGACAGAGATGGTACTCGGGTATTTCATCGGACCGTTTATTGCACTGATCTCCAATGCGATCTTCGGTTCCTACCTGAACCGCTATTATACGGATGTGCTTGGCACAACGACCTGGGCACCGGCATTTGCAATGCTGATGCCGATGATTTCGGTTATCTTTGTCATCATCGGAAATCTGATTATCGGGCAGCTGATTGAGAGAACCAGAACCAGTCAGGGGAAGGCGAGACCGTTTCTGCTCATGTCGGCACCGGTGATCGTGATCGCCATTGCACTTCTGTTCCTGTCTCCGAATGATGGATCGATCCGTACGCTGATCTGGATTGCAGTATCCTACAATCTGTACTATGCACTGGCTTATCCGATGTATTACACCAGTCACAGTTCCATGGTATCACTTTCAACGCGCAATTCCGCGCACAGAGGTCTGCTGGCGACGTTCTCCAATGCGGCAGGCGTTGCAGCGACAGGATTTGGTGCGAGCATTATATTTCCGCTGTTCCAGGGACTTTTATTTGTGACCAGGGGAGGCGGCGTAGACCCGACAGCCAGCTATGCGGCATGGCGCGGATTTATGATCATCCTGTGTATTCTTACCTTCTGCGGAATTGTACTGGAATATTTTTTTACCAGAGAACGGATCACAGAGGAAAACATGAAGCTGAACATCCAGCAGGAAAAGGTCTCCATCGGCAGACAGATGAGAGCTGTTGTGACAGATTCCTACTGGTGGCTGATTATTCTGTACTTCCTGCTGTTTCAGTTCGGAGGACTTGTTAAAAACGGATCAATGACCTACTACTGCCGCTGGATGTTCGGGGCGTCAGGTGAAGCCGCCGCCGGCAGTTATCAGGCAGCGCTCGGCATGATCGGCGGTATTCCGACGACCATCGGGATGTTCGTTGCATGGCCGATTGCGAAGAAGTTCGGAAAGCGCCGGGCTGTTTCTGCCGGGATGTTCATCGCAGTACTGGGAGGACTGGTCAGTTTTATCAATGTGCACAGTTTCTTCTTTGTCTGTGCAGGCGTGGTACTCAAGGGAATCGGATCGATTCCTGCAATGTATGTCACACTTGCCCTTCTCTCCGATGTGCAGGATCATCTGGAAGCAAAGAACGGCTTTCGCTGTGACGGATTCACCATGTCGGTGTATGGCGCGATCATGGTCGGCATGACGGGACTTGGCAGTGCGGTTATCAACGGACTGCTCAGTGCAGGCGGCTATAACGCATCACTTTCTGTGCAGAGTGCAGGAACGCAGGATGCACTGGTCATCTGTTACCTTGCAATTGAGCTGATCTGCTATGCGATAATTGCAGTCATGCTTCTGTTCCTGAATGTGGAGAAACATGTCGAAGAAGATCACAGGATCATCCTTGAGAATCAGAAGGCGCGTGTCCTTGCTTCAGGAGGGGAATGGATTGAACCTTCCGAGAGGCTGCGGATGGAGCAGGAAGCAGCTGATCTTGCAGCGGAGGAAGCCCGCAGAGAAGAACTTCGTGAAAAATGCAGGAAAAAGGGTCTGAATTTTGACGAGGAAGAGGCACGGTATCAGGTAAAGCTGGAAGCAGGGAAAAGGAAAGGAAAACACTGATCATGAGAGAAATTGAATTTAACCACGGCTGGATCTGTACGAGACAGGGTTCTGATCAGCAGGGGATAGCAGTAACGCTTCCGCATGATGCGATGATTACGGAGAAAAGATCCGGGAAAAGTCTGGGCGGGAAAAATATCGGATGGTTTGAAGCCGGAGACTACAGCTATACGAAGAAGTTTACACTGCCGGCACAGGACGCAGGGAAGAAGATCTTTTTCGAGATTGAAGGAGCTTATCATCTTGCGAAAATATATGTGAACGGCACGCAGATCGGATACCGCCCTTACGGGTACAGTGACTTCTATCTGGATGCAACGGAGCAGATCCGGTTCGGAGAAGAGAATGAGATTGAAATCCGTACGGAGAATGCCGATCAGCCGAACAGCCGCTGGTATTCAGGCACGGGACTGTATCGTCCGGTGCATCTGTATGTGGCAGATCAGGAGCACATTCTGTTAAACGGAATTCAGGTGGAAACGCTGAAGACGGATCCGGCGGAGATTCAGGTAACAGTACGCACCGGCGGCACGGGCACAGTGAATGTGCAGATACTGGACGGAGACCGTATTGTGCTGCAGGCGCAGACGGAAACAACTCCGGCTGCGGGAATTCCGGAAACAGATAACGGGCTGGGCAGCTGCAGGGATGGTTCAGAGACACAGGGAATCGCAGTGCTGAAGATGGCAGTTCCGGGTGCAAAGCTCTGGAGTATGGATACACCGCATCTGTACCGCTGCAGAGTGACATTTATGTCAGATCTGCAGGAAGTATCTTTTGGAATCCGCAGTCTTACCTGGGACAGGCAAAGCGGCATAGCCGTCAATGGCAAAAGAGTAATTCTGCGCGGCGCCTGCATTCATCATGATAACGGTGTTCTGGGAGCATGTGCGTTTCCGGAAGCGGAGGAACGTAAAATAAGGCTTCTGAAGGAGAACGGATATAATGCAGTCCGTTCGGCGCACAATCCCTGTTCAAAGGCGCTTCTGGACGCCTGTGACAGACTGGGCATGCTGATGATGGATGAATATGTCGATGTCTGGTACATTCATAAGACAGAGCATGACTATGCAGATTTTGTGGACCAGTGGTGGAAGACGGACTTAAGAGAACTTGTACAGAAGGATTATAACCACCCGTGCGTTATCCTGTATTCTACCGGGAATGAAGTCGCGGAGACCGGGCAGAAGCGCGGAATCGCTCTGACGAAGGAGATGACAGCGTATCTGCATGAACTGGATGCGTCGCGCCCTGTGAGCTGCGGAATCAATATCTTTTTTAACTTCTTAAGCTCGATCGGATTCGGCGTTTACAGTGATGACAAAGCGAAAAAGGATGCAGAGAAATCAGCCAGAAGCGCAGGGAAGGAAAAAAAGAAAAAGCCGGTCGGAAGCGAATTCTATAATACGCTTGCGGGAATGTTCGGCGATTATACCATGAAGCTTGGCGCAACGCTTCACGGCTGTGATGTCAGAACACGTGATGCCTATGCAGGCATGGATATTGCAGGGTATAACTACGGAATCTTCCGCTATCTGCACGACCTCAGGAAATATCCGGACCGTCTGATTCTCGGAAGTGAGACGTTCTGTAAAGATGCCTATCTGTTCTGGGAAAAGGCCAGAAATCATCCGGGAATTGTCGGTGATTTTGTCTGGGCCGGCGTGGATTATATCGGAGAAGCAGGAATCGGCTCCTGGGAGTATGAAGATTATGCTCCGGCAGATGCGGACGAGGCCGGATGGCTGACCGGCGGCAGCGGCAGAATTGATATTGTCGGTAATACAAACGGAGAAGCACTTTATACGAAGGTTGCCTTTGAACAGACGCAGGATATTTATCTGGCAGTGAAGCCGGTTTATCAGAAGGGAAAGCATTCGCCGTCCGCCTGGAAAATGACGGAAGCGGAAGCTTCCTGGTCTTATCCCGGATGTGAGGGAACACAGGCAGTGATTGAAGTTTATGCAAGAGCAGCGGAAGTGGAAGTATTCCTGAATGACAGGAGTATCGGCAGAAAGCGCATGAAGAATACCTGCAGAGCGATCTTCCGTGCAGCCTATGAACCTGGCGTCCTCAGAGCAGTCGCATACGATCAGGACGGGAAGAAGATCCGGGAAACCAGTCTGTCTTCAGCAGGAGATGAAACCTGTCTGATGCTGACACCGGAGTCTTCCGGCACGGTGAAAGAGGGACTGACATATATACAGGTGAAATATACGGATGCAAACGGAATCTGGAAACCGATGGAGAAGCATCACATTCAGGTCACCGTGCAGAACGGTATATTAAAAGGACTTGGAAATGCCTGTCCATATAATCCGGACGGATACGATAAGGACAATACCGGAACCTATTACGGACGCGCACTTGCCGTAGTGCAGGCAGACGGTACAGGTCCAGTGACCGTAACGGTAAAAGATGAAGCAAGGCAGGAAACGGTACAGATTCCGCTTGCAGAGTGACGGGCTGAATCATAAAGCCAAATACACAACGGCAAACAAAAAAGGTGAGAAGCCGGCTGATCAGGGAAAAGATCAGCCGGCTTTTTTCGTAATGACATTTGATGAGCAGTGGATTTTTTGATTTTATGTGAAATAAAATTTCATAAATATTGACATATATGTGAAATAATAATACACTTAATACAGTTAATTATATCATTACAAGGAGGGTAGTGTGAAAATCTGCCTGATGGCATTTTTTCACACGGCTATTTGTTTCAGAGCACAGACAAATAGCCTTGATGGCTGCTCAGAAATGGGGAAAATATGAAGAGAAGGTTGTCAGTTGCTTTAATTGGGTTTGTAACAGTTTCAATGCTGGCGGGATGCGGACAGAGCGCTTCCAATGGGACGTCAGCTTCGTCAGAAAACAGTGAACCGGTTACGTCGGCAGCTTCCACAGCAGAGGTTGCTGCGGGCAGCAGTGCATCATCAGGTGCCACAGATACGATTACTGTTATGGTGCCGCCGGTAACGAATGATTATGCAGATAAAATGACAGAATGGGCGGATGAGTTTCATACGAAGTATCCCAACCTGACACTGGAAGTGATCAATACCTCATGGGATGATCACAATACCAAGTTATCCACCATGGCGCAGGCGGGAGAGGCTCCGGATATTGCAGAGCTGAGTTATTCCAATATCGGAACCTATGTCAGCAATGGGACGGCGGTTGATATTACGAAATATATGGATGCAGATATGCTGAAGGATTATGACCAGAATGCACTCGATTATATGACCCTTGATGGGGCAACATACGGCCTTCCGCTTTATATTACGATTCAGGCGCTCGGAGGCAATAAGGATATGCTGGAGGCGGCAGGAGTTGATGTCGCAAAGGTACAGGCAGATGGCTGGACATATGATCAGTTTCTCAGTGCAATCAAGGCAGGTACAAAGGGAGATACATTTGGATTTGTGTTTGCCAATTCCGGAGTAACAGCATCCGATTTCATTAACATTTTCGGGGCAACAGCAGGAATTACGAATGCATTTGACAGCAATCTCAAATATACCTACTCAGGGAAAAAGATGCTGACATTGCTGCAGGCGATTGAGAACATGACAAAATCAGGATATATGCCAAACTACGGAGTGGAAGCTTCTCAGAGAATGGTAATGTGTGAAACCGGAAATGCAATGATTTTCGGTAAGGCAATGCCTTTATTTGAAAACAGTATCAAAAAAAATAATGCAGCAATTGATGCGAGTGACGGATCGGCAGTTGAAGATTCGAAAAAGATTACATATGCTTTTCTGCCGGTACCGACAATGGACGGCGTGAGTGAGAGCTGCTTTGGTACTGTAGATGGAATGGTGGCATTTAAGAATAATAATTCAACAGATGAGCACTTGAAAAATGTGATGACGGCTCTTTATTTCTTATCATCGGGAGAACGTGCAGCATATGTTGATGCGGCAACATGTCTTAACGGTGTCTGTCAGACATCAAGAGATGCCATTTCTCAGTTCGAATCTACAGATCGTGATCAGGGAAATAAAGACTGTGCAGACCGGCTGATCAGTGAAGTAAGTGCTCCTCCGACAGGAATGACGGCAGATCAGAGCGCAGCAGCAGCTCAGATGATGGATGAAGTGATTGTTCCACAGATGCAGGCACTTCTTGCAGGAGAAACAACTGCTCAGGATATGTATGATGCAATTGTGTCAGCAGCAAAAGATGCATTCGGAGAAGATGGATGTGTTCTGGATTAAACTGGTGAGGAAAATTGATAGGGGAGCGGGTAAGAGAGGTTACCCGCTCCATTTATCAAAACGGTATTGCGGTTGTGGCTATAAGGAGTAAAAGCATGACACAGAGCAGGCATATGGGAGCAGACAATTCTGAGAAACAGAATAAAATAACGCGCAGGGAACCATTAATTACAAAGGATGATATTTCAGGATATTTATTTGTATTGGTAGCTGTGCTGTTTTTTCTGGTATTCACAATTTATCCGCTGGTATCAGCGGTTATAACAAGCCTCCAGCTATATAAGCCCTTCGGATCGGATTTCGTCGGGGCTAAAAATTATATTAATACATTTCAGAATGCACTTTTCTGGAAATCGCTTCGGAACACATTGGTTTATACCGCAATTGTAGTTCCGATTTCCATTCTTTTTTCCTTTGTAATTGCATTGATGATCATGCCATTTAACAGGAAACTTCAGTCGGTTTTCAAGGCAGCTTATTATCTTCCGGCAGTTGCATCGGGAATAGCCCTTTCCGTGGTATGGCTGTGGATTTATGATTCATCACCGTCAGGACTTTTCAATCAGCTTCTGACAGCATTGCATCTTCCGGTGCAGAACTGGTTGGGATCAAGCAAAACAGCACTTCTGTCTTTGATGCTGATGGCAATCCTTTCAGGGCAGGGACAGAACATAATTATATATACGGCAGCACTTCTTGGAATCGATAACACTTATTTTGAAGCTTCACAGCTGGACGGAGCAACATTCCTGCAGAATGTACGCTATATTGTATTTCCGCTTGTAAGACCAACAACTCTTTTTCTGCTGGTCACAGGAATTATCGGGTCGTTTCAGGTGTTCATGAATGCATATATGATGACAGGGGGCGGACCAAATAATAATACGACAATGATTGGTCTTCTGATCTTCAATAATGCATTTAAATATAATAAATACGGACTTGCCTGTGCACAGGCAATTATTCTGACAATTATCATTGCTTTTATTTCGTTCCTGCAATTCAAGCTGGCAGGCTCTGAAGTGGAATATTGACAGTATGTTGTACGGGAGGTGGAAAAATGACTGGTTTATATTCCAGGCATGCGAATAACCGGAAGGTATATTACATAAGAAATATAATTCTGGCTGCATTGTTATTCTTTATGGCATTTATCTGTCTGTTTCCGTTGATCTATATGATTCTGAATTCATTCGGACCTGCGGTAGAGGCAGCAGGGGCAGGCAGAAGTATTATGCCTGCAAAATTTACGCTGGATTCCTATAAGGCCTTTTTTGCATTCAGTGAGTTCAGCGGCAGGTGGCTTTTGAACAGCTTTGTGTCTTCTGTTGCGCAGGTAATAGGCAACGTAGTATTTGCAAGTATGGCAGGTTATGCATTTGCCAAGATGAAATTCAGAGGGAAAAATCTGCTCTTTTATCTGATCATGGTAGGAATGATGATTCCTTATCAGGTGACACAGGTTCCGCTTTACATTCTGATGGTAAATAAGTTCAGACTTTCCAATACTTATCTGGCGTTAATCCTTCCGGGGATGGTAACCGCTTACAACATTTTTCTGACAAAACAGTTTTTTACAGGAATACCGACAGAATTGATCGAAAGCGGTAAGCTTGACGGATGTTCACAAATGGGAGTATTTGTCAGAATTATTGTGCCGTTGTCAAAAACGGTACTTGCAGTACTGGCCATTACGACATTTCTTTCCAGCTGGAATACATTTTTCTGGCCGTTTCTTGTAACATCCCATGAGAGTATGTTCACGATTCAGGTGGGTCTTAAGCAGTTCAAGTTTGCCAATACGACAATGTTCGGGCCGATGATGGCAGGAGCTACGATTTCTGCTGTTCCGATGTTCATTCTGTTTTTCAGCCTTCAGAAGTATTTCCTGGAAGGTGTTACAGTTGGTGCAGTTAAAGGCTAATGAAATGAGGGAGGCACAGATGGTAGAGATAGACAGAATGCCGACAGAACAGTCGAATCCAAGATCAGCGCAGATTGACAGTATGTCGGTGATGGAGATGGTAGAACTGATTAACAGCGAAGACAGTAAGGTAGCGGAAGCTGTCGGATTGGAAAAAGAACATATTGCACAGGCAATTGATGTTATATACAGGCAGCTTCATACGGGGGGAAGACTGATCTACTGCGGAGCAGGAACCAGTGGGAGACTTGGAATACTGGATGCGGTAGAATGTCCGCCAACATATTCAACGGATCCGGAGATGATACAGGGGCTTATTGCAGGAGGGGAGACAGCAATCTTTCGCGCAGTAGAAGGTGCCGAGGATGATGTGAAGCTTGGAAAGAAGGATCTTCAGGAGATTCTGTTCTCAGATAAGGATGTACTCGTGGGAGTTGCTGCAAGCGGAAGAACACCTTATGTTATGGGAGCAATGCAATATGCCAAAAAACAGGGGGCTCCGGTTATTGCCGTAACATGCAGTCCGGGAAGCAAAATTGATAAGGCAGCAGATATAGGAATTGCGCCATATCCGGGGCCGGAAGTAATTACGGGATCTACCCGGATGAAGTGCGGAACGGCACAGAAGATGGTATTGAATATGCTGACAACCTGCACGATGATAAAACTTGGCAAGGTATATGGCAATCTTATGGTTGATGTAAATCCTTCAAATGAAAAACTCATGCAGAGGTGCATTTCCATTATCTGTGCGGCAACCGGATGCAGGGAAGAACAGGCAAAGGAGCTGCTTGTAAGAAGTGATAACCGTCCCAAAACGGCAATTGTCATGCAATTATGTAACTGTGATGAAGAAACTGCGGGTAAACGCCTTGCACAGGCAGACGGACATATCTATGATGCAATCAGATAGAATTGAGGTGCAACAGGACTGATGGACAAAAATCCGGAACTTTTAAGACAAGTCGGACAACGTTTTGTAACTGGCTTTCACGGTTATTCTATGGATCAGGAATTTATGGATATTGTCAGAGAATTTAAAATCGGGAATGTAATTCTGTTTTCACGTAATGTGCAGAATTTCGGGCAATTGCGCAGGTTATGCGGACAGATCAGAGAATTTATCTGGCAGCAGACCGGACAGATACCTTTTATCATGATTGATCAGGAGGGCGGTACAGTATCAAGACTGAATAATGATGAACTCAATGTGCCCGGAGAAATGGCGCTTGCGGAGACGAGGGATATGCAGCTTATCAGACGTGCCGCACAGATAACAGCACAGGAACTTATGAGCTGTGGGATTAATCTGAATCTGGCACCGGTACTGGATGTAAATTCTAATCCAGATAATCCGGTTATCGGGGCAAGAAGCTATGGGGAGTATGCACAGGAAGTTACAGAATGTGGCGTAAATGCAGTTCAGGGATATCTTGATGAAAATTTTCTGTGCTGCCTGAAACATTTTCCGGGGCATGGAGACACAGCGGTGGATTCACATCTGGGTTTACCATTAATAGACAGGTCTTTGGATGAACTGAAGGAAAGAGAACTGATGCCGTTTGCACAGGCAATTCTTGCAGGGGCACCGGCTGTAATGACAACCCATATTCTCTTCCCACAGCTTGAAAAAGAAAATATTCCGGCAACCATGTCCCGGGAAATTATGACGGGACTTCTGCGTAAACAGATGAAATTTAACGGTCTGATCATTTCTGATTGCATGGAGATGCAGGCAATCCAAAAATATTATGGAACGGTAGAAGGTGCAGTTGCGGGGATAAAGGCAGGAGTCGATCTGATCTGCATTTCACATACGGCTTCACTGGCAGCAAAGGCTGCAGAAAAAATATATGACTGTGTACAGGATGCAGAGATTTCACAGGATGAAATGAGGCAGGCAGCGGAACGAATCGATGCAGTCAAGGCGAAATGTCGGAAAAATATGACAAAAGAATTGACATCAGAACAGAATGCTGTATTTAAAAAAGAAATTGCGACAATGAGATATAGAACAATTCAATGGTATAAGCAGGACCACAATGATATATGGCTTGGGACAGAGCCGCTTTTTATCGGATGCGCAGATTACAGAACAGCACTTGTGTCCGATCAGAAAGACAGTACTGGTACGTTCCCGGAATCAATGAAGAAATACGCTGGTTGCGGTACGGCATTCGTTACGGATCAGGATCCTGACGGAAGAAAAATTTCGCAGGCAGTAAGTCTGTTTAGAAGCAGACAGGGCTGTACGTCAGTTGTGTATGGCATGTATAATGGACATATAAAGAGAGGGCAGTTGGCGCTTGGACAGGCATTGGCGGCAGTGGCTCAGGAGAGAAGAATACCAATGATTGCGGTTACACTTCGAGATCCTTATGATCTGAGATTCATGCCGGAGAATGTAATGGGCATAATGGGCTGGGAATACAGTCAGACACAGTTCAGACAGTTATGGAAATTCCTGAGTTATAATGACGTGATTTAAACATTAAGGAATGGGCAGAGAAAATGACAAATATCGAGATTCGAATCAAAGGAAAATATGAGTCACTCAGTGAAGCGGAGAAAAAGGCGGCAGATTATTTTCTGAAAAACCCTATGGATGTTGTAAGTATGCCCGTCAGTACACTGGCTGAAAATTCCGGAGTCAGCAGTGCGGCATGGATACGGTTATGCAAATCAATCGGGTATGAGGGACTTAAGGATCTCAGACATCAGCTGTTTGACGATCAGAATCGCGATATACAGAAGCATAAAGAGGGTTCAGGTAAAGAAATTTTTTCAGATCTGAACGAAGGAGCATCCTCAGAGCAGATTTTGCAGTCAGTTGCGTCCATAACAGAGAAAGCGGTACTTAATACAGCCAGAATTCTGCAGCCGGATGCACTTGAGAAAGCGGCAGATGCAATAAAACGGGCTGATTCTGTCAGGATGTTCGGGATGGGAGCTTCATCTCTGGTGGCGGAAGATTTTTATAATAAGCTGCTGCGTATTGGGACTAATGCGGTATTCAGTAAGGATTCACATATTCAGCTCGGATACAGTTCGACACTTACAAAGAAGAGTGTTGCAATATTTATTTCAGATAAAGGGCAGACACAGGAAATTCTGCAGGCATTGCAGGAGGCCCGCAGGCATGGCTGTACAACAATAGGAATTACAAGATATTCGAAGAGCACGTTATCAAGATCCTGCGATATTCTTCTTTATACCTCTTCTCCGGAAGCATATATCAGAAGCGGGGCAATGAGCAGTCGTATTGCGCAGCTGATGGTGGTAGACGTTCTTTTTACAATTATTGCCAGTGCTGATTATGACAGGATCAGGCAGCCTCTTGAGAACAGCTATAAGATATGTCAGAAGCACAGAAGCGAGAATGTGGATAAAAACATCAAATAACAGCAGAGCAGTGGATTAATTCAAGAGGGAATGATGAGACTTCAGACACTGATGCAAAAAAAGGAGAGACTGGTTATCGGACTTATGAGCGGAACCTCTGCAGATGGAATTGATGCAGCACTCGTAAAAATCGCAGGAAGCGGTGTGGATACACAAGTGCAGATAGTGGATTATATTACGATTCCATATGAGGATGCGGTCAGAAAAGAAGTATTAAAGATTGCAGGCGGGAAAAGTGTTACAGCGGGAGAGATTTGTGAAATGAATGTGCTGCTGGGAAAATGCTATCTTCATGCCTGCCTTTTGCTATGCCAAAAGGCAGGTGTGAAGCCAGAGAACATTGATCTGGTTGGCAGCCATGGACAAACGATATGGCATCAGCCTCAACCGGCAGACTTTCTGAGATATTCCGTGACATCAACATTGCAGATCGGTGATGTATCACCAATCTGTGAGGCAATGAATACAGTATGTGTATCTGACTTCCGAATGAGGGATATGGCAGCGGGAGGTCAGGGGGCTCCGCTTGTACCATATACAGAATATTTTTTGTACAGGGATGCCAAACGAAACATTGCATTACAGAATATAGGAGGAATTGGAAATATTACTATGATTCCCGCGGGGTGTAGTGCAGATGAGATGCTTGCGTTTGATACCGGTCCGGGAAATATGCTGATTGATGCAATGATTTTCCGGATGACCGGAGGTCGGCAGCAATATGACAGAAACGGAGAAACAGCAGCTGCGCATCAGGTGGATGACGGACTTCTGAACTGGCTGATGCAAGAACCGTATATTACAATGAAACCACCAAAATCTACAGGAAGAGAGCGGTACGATGACAGATTCATGGATCGGATACTCCAAAAGGCAAAAGAAGAGAGAATCAGTGATGGAAATGTTGTGGCTTCACTTACTGCATATACAGCTGAAACAATTGCATATGCAGTACATTATGATTTGCCTTGTGTGATTGACCGTCTGATAATTGGAGGCGGAGGAAGCTATAACAAGGAACTGATGAGGCAGATCAGAAGAAGGCTTCCGGAGATGGAAGTTGTAACAAATGAAGACCTGGGGTATAACGGTGATGCCAAGGAAGCAGTTGCATTTGCAATTCTGGCAAATGAGACGATTAATGGAATGTGCGGTAATATTCCATCAGTAACAGGAGCCGCACATCCGGTTATACTGGGGAGAATAAGCCAATAG
This sequence comes from Butyrivibrio sp., assembly GCA_022486625.1. Classification (GTDB taxonomy): domain Bacteria; phylum Bacillota; class Clostridia; order Lachnospirales; family Lachnospiraceae; genus Butyrivibrio. The sequence goes on from JAKVKH010000026.1 coordinate 28,320, forward strand.
GGGAAATGCAGAATATGATGGACAGATACTATCTTGGAATGGATGGCGGCGGAACGAAGACAGCCTGTGTTCTTATTTGTAAAAAGGCAGGCGGAGAGCGCACGGAAGCAGGAGAAATTGAGATTCCGGGGATTAACTATAATAGTTTTCGAAAAGAACAGATCACAGATGCATTTGCGGAAATTCCGGGAAAAATCTGTGGGCTGACCGGAAAAATTGTGAAATTATCAGGGATCGGAATCGGGGCAGCAGGAGTCAGCAATCCGGAGGCAGCCCCTTTTCTCCAATCCTGTGTCAGAAAAATCGGATACGATTGTCCGTGCATCGTGAAAGGCGATGATGAGGCTGCGCTTCTGGGAGCAACGGAAGGGGCACCTGGTATTTTGCTGATTGCAGGAACCGGCTCTGTCTGTCTGGCACTGGATACGTATGGACAAAAGCTTCGTGTTGGCGGCTGGGGACATGTGATTGATGACTGTGGAAGTGCCTATGCGATCGGAAGAGATATTCTGTCAGGAATTGTCCATGCACTTGATGGAAGGTCAGAGGAGACAGTGCTGACAGAGATGGTGATGAAGCAGTTGGGATGGCAGGATATCCATGATCTGGTGGCATATGTATATGCTGCGGGAACAGGAAAAAGAGAAATTGCAGCTTTTTCACGGTTTCTGGAGCCTGCCCTGGAGCAGCAGGATTATGTTGCAGAAAAAATCGAAGGCCGGGCAGTAAATGAACTGGTAAGGCTGGTGACGGCAGCGGCACAGAAAATTCAGAAGGACACAGCCCAGATTCCACTGATACTGGGCGGCGGAGTAATGAAGAACAATGCGCATATCCGTAATGCAGTGATCCGTGAGATACAGCTGCGCGTTCCTTTTGCAGAGGTATCAGAGCCGCTGCATGATGCGGCATATGGTGCGGCACTTTTTATCGAAAGGAGTGACTTTGACGAAGACAATTCTGGGGATTGATCAGCTGGATGTATATGATTTCCTTTTTCGGGGAAAAAAAATCGGGCTTGTGACCAATTATTCAGGGGTGGATTCATTCTGGCGCGAAAATATTGATCTGATGATGCAAAGAGGCTGGCTGCTTCAGAAAATATTTACGCCGGAGCATGGACTGTATGGCTGTCCGGATGGAATCAGGGTGGAGAATCTTGTCCATCCGCAGTATGGGATGCCGGTTATTTCACTGTATGGAGAAAGCAGAACACCATCTGCAGCTGATCTGCAGGATCTGGACCTGATGGTGTTCGACCTGCAGGATGTGGGACTGCGTTATTATACTTTCCTGTATACACTGACGGGCTGTATGGAAGCGGCAGCCGGAAAGGGGATTCCTTTCATAGTACTGGACAGACCCAACCCGTTATCCGGCAACCTGACAGCAGGGGGCTGCATCCAGCCGGCATATGTCTCTTTTGTCGGAAATTATGGGCTACCCGTACGCTATGGACTTACAATCGGAGAATTCGGGAAATATTTCATGCAACAGCAAAAACTGGAACTGGATTATCGGGTGGTTCCGATGCAGAATTATGACCGACATATGTTCTATCCGGATACCGGACTGCTGTGGAATGTTCCGTCTCCGGCACTTGGGAGCTTTGAAAGCGTGATCTGCTATAGCGGAGGCTGTTTTGCGGAAGCTACGAATCTGTCGGAAGGAAGAGGGACGGCAAAGCCTTTTCAGATTTATGGTGCGCCATTTCTGAATATGGATACTGTCTGCAAAAGAATGCGGGAGTGTGTCAGAGAAGATAAGGTTACATTTCGGAAGCGGGCATTTGTTCCGCAGACTTCAAAATACGCGGGGCAGGTATGCTATGGGCTGGAGTTTGCGCCTTTGGAGGAAGATCTGGATTTCATTCCGGTAATGCTGCAGTTTCTGCATATTGTAAAAGAACTGTATCCGGAGCAGCTGGTTCTGAAAACCGGAGCAGAACAGGAGAACAATCTGGCTGCGCTGACCGGTTCAAAAGATACGGAGCGTTTTCTGGAAGGGGAACTCGAACTGGATGAACTGCTGAGCATCTGGAAGGATGGCAGGCGCAGGTTTGAGATACAGGCCGAAAATGCCCGGATATACAGGTAAGCTATACCGGCATTATCTGTTCACCCGGTTTTTGCCTTCTCTTTTTGCCTGGTAGAGCGCTTCATCTGCAGAACTGATCATGTCCTCCAGTGTGGCAGTATTGCTGCTTTCAACTAGGCCGATACTGAGAGTGATTTTCTGATCAGTGAAACTGTAATGTATGTTCTCGAAATCGGCGCGGATCTTCTCAAGAAGCTGATCGTAGACTGCAGAGGGCTGGTCAAGCAGCAGAATTGTGAATTCTTCTCCGCCGTATCGTCCGGTAATACCATAACCATGTATAGTGTTCTGCAGAAGGTCACCAAGATCTTTCAGGACAATATCTCCGTATTCATGGCCATAGGTGTCATTAATTTTCTTAAAGTCATCAATATCCATCATTGCCACGCCAATATGTCTGGCTTTGGGAGATTTTGCCAGCATACGTTCGGCAGATTCCATGAAGTGAGCTCTGGAATAAACACCGGTCAGATAATCGTAGTGAAAATTATGTTCAGCCTGCAGTTTTTCTTCAGCGAGATCTTTGGTTGCTTCCAGAATTTTCAGGTAATATTTTTGTACGAGTTTGATCAGACCATAGGCGAATATGGTGACCATAAAGGCAACGATCAGGTTCTGAAGGCGAAAACTGAGTTCTTCCGGATGCTCGCCGATGGAAATCAGAAAAGCAAGGGCTTCAAGTGAAAAACAGTATAGAAACATTTTGCGCAGAATGTCTTGATTGACGAAAGCGCTTACAATTACCAGCGTGATTGCAGGACCGCACCATAATACTTCGAAGTAATTATGCACACAGGCCATGATACCTGCTATGGAAACAATGCCAAAGGCAATCCGCAGATTTGATTCCGAGAGAGTCAGTGAAGTATCTTTGTTGCAGTGGTCTGAAACAAAGGAAATCAACAGATTCAGAATAAAGGGAAGCAGCACACGCAGCAGAAAATACCGCACTGTTCTGTCTGCGATGACACCGGAAACCTGATAGGAGATAAAAAAGCATAAATCGATTGCTGCAAATGCATAGGTGAAAATAAACATCCAGCGAATCAGTTCATTTTTGAAATTTTTTTCCAGGCGATAAACAATGGAATAATTACTCATGACAGACTCCTTTGTAAAGAAGACGCTGACTATATTGTCTTAAATCAATTATATATCGGTGGAATTGCGTTGTAAAAGCATCTTTTCAGATTCGAACGAGATTTGGACGCTGCGCAAACCGATTGTCACGGAGCAGAGTAAAATGATATTATCCTTAGAGAATGATACAAAATACAGTGAAATGTGGGGAGAAAAAGAATGAGGCATTGGGTAAGAACAGCAGCTGCAATGGTTGCGGCAACAACAGTTCTGAGCGCTTGCGGAGCTGGAGCACAGTCAGGAAATGAAGAAAGTACACATGCAGTAAGTGAGGCGTCTGCATCAGCCTCAGCAGAGAATGCAGCCGTGAGCATGACAGAAAGCACAACGGGACAATCAATACAGGAATCTTCTGCGGAAGCATCTGACGCAGCGGCCATTTCTGTGACGGCAAGTTCGCCGGACGGAGTTTTCAACCAGGAAGAACTGATGGCCGCAGCAAATGTTACGGATCAGCAGACGAAAACCGGTTGGGAGTATACAGATACGACAAGTACTGCGTTTACGATGAACACCGGATATGCCAGAAAAATCGGAAAGCAGATGGTGGGCAACGGACTTGCAACGTTTGTAAATGACGGCAAGGTGACTCTGGATGTAATGCAGAAATGTACTGAGGCTGCATCAGAAAATCCGGAAGGCAGTTACACAGGGAGCTTTACGGTTACGGTAGCTGATGGAAGCAAAACCAAAGTGCCTGTATCTTTCAGCCTCTCAGATCTGTATTCTTATGGCGCAGCAGTTTTCACCGGAGATACGCAAACGGATTCGCTCTCATTTATATCAGTTGCGCTGGGGACACCCAATCCATATCTTGCGTTGATCCAGACACCGGAAGTAACAGAGAATAAAGGAATCACTGCAGGAAAAGAGCTGTCAGAGGAAGAAGCTGCAGGAATTGCATCAGTGTATGGCATGTGCTTTAAAAGTGACAGCTGTGCAGAGATAAAAGCGAGTGCGGAAGAGAATGCGGCGCAGTTTGGAACACCGGATAAGGTCGCAGTATATAAAAACGGAACCTCCGATATCTGGGTGCTGGGTTATACCGGCGCTGATTACAGGATGGCAGTGATTGCACAGCCCAAAGCTGAAGTGACTGACATTGCCAAAGCAGTTATTTTTCCAAATGGAGAAATCGGGGATGCTGTTTTCAATGCTTTATTCAGCGAATAAGACAGACTTTTCTGCATTGACATTGGATTTAAAATAAACTATGCTGAGAAATATGTTTAACGATTAACAACCGCCGACAGGGGGATGATATGGTAACACTCAAGGACATAGCAAAAGAATGCAATGTTTCAGCAACTACAGTATCCAATATACTGAATGGAAAGCCAAAGGTCAGCGAACAGACCAGAGAGCGTGTTCTGGAAACGGTCAGGCGTACAGGCTATCAGCCGAATTATATTGCGCAGGGACTCAGGCGTCAGAAATCCCAGATGATCGGGATTATTGCAGAGGATATTGCGCAGTTTTCAACACCTGGAATTATCGAGAGTGTTATGGCGTGTTTTGAAAAAAACGGATACCGTACAATTGTACAGAACCTCCGCCTGTATGCCAGGTGGAAAGAAGAATGGTATTATAACGAGGAAGAGTACCATTCAGTTTTTGATGCAGCATTACAGGAAGCTTTGTCAATTAAGGTCGACGGCCTGTTGTATATTGCAGGTCATGCAAGAATTATCAGAGGGTTTCCGGAAGACTTTTCAATTCCGACTGTGATGGCATACGCATATGCGGAAAATAAGAATATCCCGTCTGTAGTAATCGATGATGAAAAAGGCGGATATGAAATTGTAAAGTATCTGATCGGAATGGGACATCATAACATCGGCGTAATTGCCGGGCGTGCGGATAACATTCATACACAGAAAAGACTTCTGGGGTATCAGAAGGCGTTGTATGAAGCACATATTCCCTATAATCCTGGCATGGTATTTTATGGGGACTGGCAGAGGGAAGGCGGTTATGAAGGAGCAGGCCCGTTGATTAATTCCGGTGCTACAGCGCTGTTCTGTATGACAGACAGGTCTGCCGGAGGGGCATATGATTATCTGGAAGAGCATGAGTTAAAGGCAGGACGGGATATTTCTGTTGTCGGTTATGATAATCAGGATATGGCAGAGTATTTCAGACCCGGTCTGACTACAATGCAACTGCCGCTTACGGAAATCGGTACCAGGGCTGCAGAACTGCTGCTTGGCAGACTGGAGCAGCATGATGAAGCGACGGATCACGGCAGAACGTTCAGTATTCCATGCAAAATGGTGATTCGAAGTTCGGTAAGAAAAATCTGACAGGATAAAAGAATAGAGACAGATGTAAAAGTGCGTTATGGAATGGACGGGAAAGTCCATTTTCATAGCGCTTTTTTTATGTATATAAATAATTTCCATGATCCGTAATGATGCAGTTCTGCATCGCAGCAGTTACATTCTCTGACTATTACAAGCATTTAACGATAAACAAAGTAAAATATGCATAAAAAACTATTGATAAATATATTAAATATGTACGTATTTTATAAATATTGACTCAAATTTATTGACAACATGAAACAAATAACATATTATCATTAATTGTAAGGTTTAACGATAAACAAGGAGGAAAGGCTATGGGGATTTTGAAAGACCGGAAGAAATGGGACTCATTTAAAATGTTTCTGTATATTCTTCCGTTTTTGGCTATGGTACTGATTTTTTCGTACTATCCGCTGTATGGATGGGTATATGCTTTTTTTGATTATCGTCCACCAAAGTCACTTGCAAAGTGTGCATTTGTAGGATTTAAATGGTTTCGCTCACTGGTAAGCAATCCGGTGAAGGTACAGCAGATTGTTCAGGTTCTGGAGAATACGTTTGCCATGAGCGGCCTTACACTTGGCACATCATGGCTTCCAATGCTGTTTGCGGTTTTTCTGAATGAGATCAGGAGCGTAAAGTTCCGAAAGTTTGTTCAGACGGTAACAACACTTCCGAATTTCATCAGCTGGGTGCTTGTGTATTCCATTGCTTTTTGTCTGTTTAACAGCACCGGAATGATGAATTCTTTTCTGATGAATATCGGATGGATTAAAGAACCGGTTCTGTTCCTGCAATCAACAAATCATGTCTGGTTTACACAGTGGTTGTGGCTGACGTGGAAAAATCTTGGATGGGCCGCCATTATGTATATTGCAGCCATATCCGGAATCGATGAGGAAATGTATGAAGCAGCCAGAGTGGATGGCGCCAGCAGATTTCAGATCATTAATTTTATTACGCTTCCAAGTCTCCTGCCTACTTATTTCGTTTTGCTGATGCTTAACATTGCAAATTTCCTTTCCAACGGAATGGAGCAGTATTACGTATTTCAGAATGCGTTTAATAAAGACTATATTCAGGTACTTGATCTGTACGTGTACAATCTGGCAATGGGAAGCGGAAGTTATTCGGTATCCGTTGCACTCAGTATGCTGAAGAGCGTAATCAGTGTGATTTTACTGTTTTTTGCAAATGGAATGTCCAAGCTGATTCGTGGTGAAAGTATTCTCTAGAAACGGGGTAATGGTGATGATAAGGAAAACAAAAAGGGGAAAGGTCAGAGAAAGCGCCGGAGACAGGACACTGTCGGTGATCTGTTATATCATTTTCACGATCTGCGCAGTGCTGTGTGTATACCCGTTCTATTATGTGTTTATCAATACAATAAGTGCGAATGATCTGAGTGCCAGAGGAAAGATTCTGTTCTGGCCTCAGGGAATTCATTTCCATAACTATGTAAGTGCGCTCAGAGTAGACGGGCTGGCACTGGCAGCGGAAGTTTCAGTTGCGAGGACGGTAATCGGGACAGTACTGACAGTATCGGTTGCTGCGTTTTTAGGATATATGTTTACACAGGAAAATATGTGGCATCGTAAACTGTGGTATCGGATGATTGTTGCAACGATGTATTTTAATGCAGGAATTATTCCATGGTATCTGACGATGAGAAATCTTCATCTGACCAATAATTTCTGGGGGTATATTCTTCCGGCTGTTGTGTCACCTTTTTACATTATTCTGACCAAGACATTTGTAGAATCCATTCCGAAAGCACTTCCGGAAGCAGCACAGCTTGACGGTGCCAGTGTACTTCAGATCTTCACCAGAATAATGCTGCCTGTCATGCAACCGATTCTGGCGACTGTGGCAATTTTTTCCGCAGTCGGACAATGGAATGCATTTCAGGATACATTACTGCTGATGACAGACACAAAGCTTTACAGCCTGCAGTTCATACTTTATCAGTATCTGAACCAGGCAAGTTCTCTTTCCAGTATGGCAAATAACAGCAGCTCTTCTTCACTGGCAAACGCAGTAGCAACGACACAGACGGCTACAAGCATCAGGATGACAATTACAATTATTGTTGTAATTCCTATTATGCTCGTATATCCGATCTTCCAGAGGTATTTTGTAAAAGGCATTATGATTGGGGCAGTAAAAGGCTGAAGCATAAGCAGAGGCTGATGATATAAAAAATGGGAGGTTAAAACATGATGAATGGGAAGTTGAAAAAAATGCTGGCAATAGTAACGACAGTCAGCATGACAGCAGCAACAGTACTGACCGGATGCGGCTCCGGAGCAGCATCATCTGCCGGCAGCGATAGCAAAACAACGGGTACAACGACGGATACGGCATCTGTTTCCGGAACATCTGCAGCTGCAGCACCTGCGATCTCACATGACAAGGAGATGGAATTTGAGATTTATGATGTGGCATCCAATTTTCAGGGAGAACAGACCGGATGGTTTGCCAAGATCCTCAAGGACAAATTTAATATCAAACTGAATATTGTTGCTCCGCAGGTGGCAGGGGATGCTTCGTCAGTCTACCAGACCAGATGCGCATCAGGAAATCTGGGTGATATTGTAATACTGGATAATTCAGATATGCAGGACTGTATTCAGGCGGGACTCATTGCAGATATCAGCAAGGATATCGGCAGCTATCCGAATCTGGCAAAATATACAGAGCAGATTAACACCTTTAATCAGGCAATGGAAGGCGTCGATGCAGGAAATGTCTATGCGATTCCCTGCGAGATGAATTCCAACGGACCGACAGCCTATATGGAAAATACGGTATATACATGTCCGAGAGTTCTCTGGAATTACTATACAGAGCAGGGAAGCCCGGATCTGAAGAATCTGGATGATCTGCTCTCTCTTCTGCAGAAAATCCAGACCGCACATCCCAAGAACAGCAATGGTGATAATGCCTATGCAATCACGCTTTGGCCGGATTGGGACGGAACCAGCATGGAATGTGTAAATCAGCTGACAAAATGGTATGGGCAGGAAGTAAACGGTTCAATTCTTCTTGGAACGGATAATTCCATTACGCCGCTGACAGATAAAAACGGAGCATATTACAAGATGCTGCATTTCCTGTTCCAGGCACAGAAGATGGGACTTGTAGATCCTGATTCTGCAACGCAGGACTGGAGCACAGCATGTGACAAGATGAAACAGGGACGTGTCGGCCTGTTATGGTACAGCTGGCAGTATGGATTTACAAATTCACCCGAAAAAGGAGCCAAGGGAGAAAATTATGCAGCGATTCCTCTGGCAGACATGAATGAATATCAGGCATCTGATACCTATTACGGTGATGGACGTGTATGGGGAATCGGTTCTGGCGTAGATGCTGAGAAGAAAGCAAGAATCATGGAATTTCTTGACTGGCTGGCATCTCCTGAAGGACTGACAATTCAGCATGATGGTACTGAAGGACTGATCTATACAGTAAACAGTGATGGAACCTATACAATGACAAAGGACGGACTGAACAGATACAGTCAGGATATTACGATTCCGGATGATATGGGCGGCGGTATGTGGCAGGACGGAAATGACCAGATCAATCAGTGGATTGTTTCTTCTTATGAAATCAACCCAAATACAAAGGAGCCATATACATCTGATCTCTGGAAGTCTACGATTGAAGCGAATAAGACCAAGACCACAAATGAATGGCAGCAGAAGTTCGGAGCTGAAAATGAGGTGAAGTATCTGGAAGATAAAGGCCAGATGAAAATTGTGGCAAGTATCAACAAACCACTTACTATTGATGACACGGACACGGCGCTGATCCGAAGCCAGTGCGGAAAAGAAATCTGTGCAGATTCCTGGAAAATGGTATTTGCATCCAGCGAAGATGAATTTAACAAGATGTGGGACAATATGTGCACGCAGGTAAACGGACTTGGATGGGATCAGCTGGTGAAATTTGATACAGAAAAGTATCAGGTAGTGGTTGATGCAAGAAAAGCAGCACAGTAACAATAGTTACAACTCTGACAGGCAGGATCTGGTAAAGACCGGTTCCTGCCTGTTATACATAACGGGTATTTTGATCTGATTAACTTGTAAGATGGGAGAAAACGGATGAGTTCTTTGAATGTAGAAACAAAAAATGTGAAGATTCCGGTAAATAAAAGTCTGTATGGAGTTTTTATCGAGGATATAAACCGGGCGATGGATGGAGGACTTTATCCGGAAATGATCAGAAACAGGACATTTGAAGATTCCATATTGCCATCCGGGGTGAAGACAGATCAGAACGGGTATAAGCTGGTAACGCCGAGTGGGTGGAAAGATGAATTTAACCATGGAGAAGGTCTGTCCAGATGGGTCAGAGAAAATCAAACCGCTGAAACGGAGATTCCGGCATGGTATACGGATCATGCCCATATGGAACTGGATCGGAAAGACACATTGAATGAAAACCGGAGCGTTTCGCTTCTGGTCAGTTTTGAGGAAAACGGGAAGATTGTTAATATCGGATATTCCGGAATTGATGTGATCAAAAATGAAGAATACAGGGTTGTGCTATTTGCTGAAACGCAGGAAAATGCACCACTGAAATTATATATTGAAGATGGAAGGCATATTGTATGCAGTAATGAAATTATCGTTAATGCCGGAAACTATGGAAAGTATGAGTGTACATTGACGGCAGAAGCTTCGGCAAGAGGGGCACATTTTGTAATCAGGTCACAGGAGAAACGTTGTATCCGGTTTGGATATTGTTCGCTGATGCCTGCGGATACATATCTGGGACATGGCCTCAGAATAGACCTCATGGAAAAGCTGAAAGCGCTGCAGCCTGGATTCGTCCGCTTTCCGGGCGGCTGCGTTGTGGAAGGAATTACGCCGGATACCGTAATGACATTCAGGAAAACAATCGGAGACGCATGGGAAAGACCGGGACATTTGCTGATGTGGCATTACCGGACAACTACTGGGCTTGGTTATCATGAATACCTTCAGATGTGCGAGGATCTGGGAGCACAGCCGATTTATGTATGTAACTGCGGAATGACCTGCCAGGCAAGAAAATCCGTAAATCTGTCTTCAGAAGGACAGCAGGAAATGATTCAGGATACACTGGATGCCATTGCATATGCGAATGAACCGGCAACAGGAACATGGGGAAAAATAAGAGCAGTAAGAGGACATCAGGATCCTTTTCATCTGACTTATGTAGAAATCGGAAATGAAAACTGGGGAAAAGATTACGAAGAAAGATATGAAAAATGCAGAAAGGCAATTCATGATAAATTCCCCGAAATAAAGTTTATTGCCAATGCGCACGTTGAAAAAAACGGATATAAAGCAGATTTTGTAGATGAACATTATTATGAAACAACAGAATCATTTGCACAGACAGCAGACAGATTTGATGGATACAGCAGAAGCGGGCCGCAGATTATGCTGGGAGAGGTGTCGGTGGTCAGAGGATATATCGGGCAGCTGTACGGAGCACTTGGAGAAGCCGCACTGCTGACAGGAATTGAGAAAAATCAGGATGTAATCTCTTTTGTTGCATATGCGCCGCTTCTGGAAAATGTGAATTTTAATGCATGGAGGCCAAATCTGATCCGTTTTAATGGAAGTGAGAGCATTGGAATTCCATCATATTATGTATGGAAAATGTTTGCAGCTCATCGGGGAGAGAATGTCATACAGACACAGCTGGAAACCGGCAGACAGAGTGTCCCGGTAAAAGGAATGGGATCTTTGATGGGAGCATACGGACAGAAATTCAGAAATGCGAAATGGAATGGCCGGAAAGTCAGTGTCACGCATGAACTGATGGGACAGGTAAAACAGAGCGGGGATGATATGGAGCTGATGCAGGCAACGCAGGAACAGCTTGCAGAGGGAGCGATGCTGAGCGATGTTGACCTGGCGCGTGCATTTATTGTATTTGGTGAGGAAACTGTGACAGAAGGTACTTTCTCGGTTGAGGTGGAAAATCTGCCGGGAAAGGAAATCATGATCGGTGCATACAGTTCAAGAATACCGAAAGGCGTGTATGTGCCGGATGAAACAAATCCGCCGAGAGAGTTTAATCCTGAAAATGTGCAGCCGTTCAGATGGTGCATTCTGAATGGGAAGAGCACGGTTTATCGTCCGGGTGAATCAGGCAGAGAGGGAATGTGCTGCAAAGAAGAGCAGGTGGCTCTTAAGGAAAATGATTTTAATGAGTTTATGTATAAGGCAGCAGGAGATAAAATCAGCTTTTATCTCAATGGAGAACTGATTCATACAGTTGACATTCCGAAATTCCCGACATTGTTTGCCGTTGCAGAGACTTCGCAGGAGGATATTATTCTTAAAATTGTGAATCTTTCAGCCGTTGCAGATCCGGTGAGGATCAGATGCGACTGTGAAATTGCACATATGTATGAAACAATATGTGTAAAGGGAGAAAAAGAGGGGGAAAATACCTTTGAATTCCCGGAGCATATCGCGGATGTAAACTGTCTTGTCAGCGGTGCAGCCAAAGAATTTGTATTTGAGGCACCACCATTTTCTGCAAATGTACTGATCCTGCATAAAAAGAATGAAATAAATTATTGAGGAAAGGAAAAGTCGGATTACTGATTGAGGTACAGAGATGAAACTGTGGTATAAGGAAGCGGCAGAAGACTGGACACAGGCACTGCCGATGGGAAATGGAATTTTAGGCGGGCTGTTCTATGGCAGGCCGTTTGATGAGCTGATTGAACTGAATGAAGATTCGGTATGGTCGGGAGGCTATATCGACAGAAATAATCCGGATTGCAGAGAGCACCTTACGGAAATCAGAGAACTGATTGCAGAAGAGAAATTTGAGGAAGCAGAAAGACTTTCCAGGCTTTCGATGCATGGAACACCGCAGTCTCAGCGCTGCTATCAGACGCTTGGAAATCTTGAACTGCATTTTTGGAATAAGGAAAAGGAGATCAGCGGATACAGCAGATGCCTGTCTCTGGATGATGCGCTTTTGCAGGTAAAGTTTGGAACACCGGAAGGCCATTATGAAAGAGAAGCGTTTGTTTCCTGTCCGGATCATGTTATGGCAATGTCTTTCTGTGTGCAGGAGGGAAAAAGCATTTCTTTTGATGCGTCACTTTTCAGAAAACTGAACATGGATAGTATCATGAGGGAGGGAAATGACCGGATTGCAATGGCAGGTGTAACCGGAGAAAACGGGATCCGTTATTGTGCTATGCTGCAGGCAGTATCAGATGGCGAGGTAAATGCAATCGGGGAAAGCCTGGTGATTACGAGAGCAGGCAGCGCGCAGCTGTATTTTACGGCAGTGACTTCTTTCCGGTCGAAAGATCCGGAAGAACAGTGCAGAAAAATTCTGGACGCGGCAGTTAAAAAAGGCTATGGGAAAATCCGGGAAGATCATATTTCTGATTACCGCAGTCTGTATAAAAGAGTTGAATTCAGACTGGGAGATGATGACAGGCAGGAGAAGATTCCGACAGACAGAAGAATCCGGAATGTCCGGGAAGGAAAACGGGATCCGGGACTGCTGGCACTTTATACACAGTTTGGAAGATACCTTTTGATTGCATCCAGCAGAAAGGGATCACTTCCTGCGAATCTTCAGGGAATATGGTGCAATGAATATACGCCGGCGTGGGATGCAAAGTATACAACCAATATTAATATACAGATGAATTACTGGTTCGCAGAAAACGGAAATCTGACAGAATGCACGGCGCCTCTCTGGGAACTGATGAAGGAAATGAATCAGAAGGGGAAAATCACAGCGCGGAAAATGTATGGATGCAGGGGCAGTGTCTGTCACCATAACACGGATCTGTATGGAGATACTGCGCCGCAGGATCACTGGAATCCGGCAACGATATGGGTACTTGGAAATGCATGGATGTGTTATCACATCTGGGAGCATTACAGCTATAATGGAGACAGGAATTTTCTGGAAAATAATTTTGAAATCATAGAAGATCAGGTGCAGTTTTTTGTCGATTATATGGTGAAAGATGAAAATGACAGGTATGTGATAAGCCCGAGTGTTTCTCCGGAGAATTCTTATCTGGACCAAAACGGAAATGAGCATGCAATCTGCAGCGGAACAGCAATGGACAGCGAAGTTCTGGACGGGCTCTTTACGATATATGAGAAGTCCTGTGAGATTCTGGGGAAAAAGCCTGTAAAGGGAGAGGGGGAACATCATCATCAGCTGGCACCTGTAGAGATAAATGCGGATGGAACAATTGCAGAGTGGCGTACTCCGAAAACAGAAAGTGAACCGGGGCACAGACACTTTTCACCTGTGTTTGGTCTTTATCCGGGAGAGAACATAAACATGAAGGATACACCGGAACTATACCGGGCAGCGGAAAAAACGGTGATGAAACGAATCCGCAGCGGAAGCGGAGCTGAAGGTTGGAGCTGTGCATGGGCGGTTGCACTTCTTGCAAGATTGGGCAAAAAAAATGAAATGTATCCACTGATCAGATCACAGATCGGAGAATCCAGCTTTGACAACCTACTTAACGGAAGACATATGCTGAAAAATGCAGTTGTATTTCAGATTGACGGCAACCTGGGACTGACTGCTGCAGTTTTTGAAATGCTGGTGCAGAGTCATCATGATGTGGTGAAACTGTTACCGGCATTGCCGGATGAGTATGCGGACGGATCCGTTTCGGGACTCAGGCTCAGAAATCTGATGGAACTGTCCATGCGCTGGCGGAACGGAAAAGTTACGGAAGGTATACTCAGGGCTGAAAAGAAAGCAGAGTTTTTTCTGATAATCAATGAGAAGACGGTGCATCTGAAATTAGAAGGCGGGGAAAACGTAAAACTGGAAGAAATCATGTAAATGGGGAAAGCGGGAAGCACAAATGGAAATAGCAGAGGAACTTAAACACGGCAAACTGGTATGCTATACAAGATATCCGCTTGCTGATGAAATCTATGCGGCAAGACTCGCATACAGTATGCATCTTGGCATTATGCTGACGGATGGCAGTATGGTATCACTGAATCATGATTACGGGATACTGTTTCCCAAAGCGAAGCGGATGGAAAACGAATGCCTTGATGCACGAAGCCTTGGCAAGCCATGGATATTTCAAATGGGAAACGGTTATGGCGTGATTGCACTTGTCTGCCGTACGGATGGCAGTCTGAATGATGAGGAGAGAGGGAAAGCACTCTTTTTTACGACAGAAGATTTTGTCCATTTTGAAGAACATGAAATGCTGGAATTCTGCATAGGTGCATTTGTACGGGATGTCAGCTGCTGTTATGATGAAATGGAAGACAGCATCAGCTTTTTCTGGAAAAGTCTGGATGGAAAAATCTTCTCGACAAAGGTGATTCATCCGTTGAAAGACAGAATACATTCTGCAGTAAAGCGGATAGAGAAATATCCGGAAAACATGACCACAGAGAAAAGTACAAGAACAGACATTGAAATGCGAAACAGTATAACATTACCGGAACGGAAAATGCAGTACATCTGTGATAAACTGCTACCTTCAAAAACAGATGTGAAATACAGCCGTTTTACGTTTCCGATTGCAGAGTGGCGTGCAGATCCCTGCGTTACACTGTGGAACGGAAAATATTATTTTATTGCCACCAATGATGCAGATGACAACAGATCTCTGTATATCAGATGTGCGGATTCCATGCAGAATCTGACACAGGCAGAAGAATATAAAATTCTGGATGCACAGACATATCCACATCTGAAGGGACTTCTCTGGGCACCGGAATTTCATGAGATTGACGGAGAAATGTATCTGTATCACGGCGGAACCGCCGCAGGTTTTGAGCAGGAGCAGTGCATGGTGACAAAACTGGAAACCGGCGGAAATATGACATGTGCGTCAGACTGGGAGGCACCACGGCAGATTGTCAGAAAGGATGGCAGCCCATTATATGGTGCGGAGGGAATCACACTGGATCTTACCTGCTTTGAGGTGCAGGGAAAACTGTATGCGATATGGAGCCAGAGACAGCTTAATCCGGTAGATACAGGGGCATTTCTTTATATTGCACAGATGGACAGAATGCATCCATGGGAACTGCAGAGCGATCCGGTACTCCTGACAGTTCCGGAATATGCGTGGGAGAATAATCATACCTTTGTGGTTGAGGGACCATATGCACTTGTCCGGAAGCATAAAGTCTGCGTGACGTATTCGGCGGCAGCAATTGATACCACGTATACAATTGGACTTCTGACTGCGGAAATCGAAGCTGATTTACTTGATCCTTCATCCTGGCGTAAGAATAATTATCCGCTGCAGACTTCTTTTTCTCATGACGGAGAATATGGCCCGGGACATAATGCGTTTGTAACCGATGCGGCTGGAGCGGTCTGGAACTGTTATCATGCACATACAGACAGCTGTTCACCCAGATGCGCAATGATAAGGCCTGTTGAATTTGATGTGGATGATGAACCGGAACTTGATCTTCGGGAAAGCGAGGGCTGACTGATGGCCGTTCGAATTGATGACCAGAATCTGATTTTTTATCTTGAAACGGAACATACCAGTTATATTATGCAGGTGGTAAAGGGCAAATATCTGTGCCATCTGTATTGGGGGAAAAAGCTGACGAAGATATATCCGGAACGACTTCTTTCTTTTCATGGATTATGCTGTTCGGCAAACCCTGACGAAACAGATAAAACCTACACGCTGGATCTTCTTCCACAGGAGTATCCGACACAGGGGGCGGCTGATTATCGAAGAGCGGCGCTTGAAACAGAATATGCGGATGGCAGTATTCTGACAGAACTGTTTTATGAATCGTATCGGGTGATTAAGGGTAAGCCGCTTTTGAAAGAACTTCCAGCAACGTATGCAGAAGAAGGCGATGATGTATGGACATTGGAAATTACCTGTGCAGACAGACGTACGGGACTGGAAGTGAAACTATCCTACAGCGTTTTTTCACAGATGGATGTTCTGACACGAAGCGTATGCATCATAAACAGAAGCAGCGCCAGGGTGGTCCTGAATAAAGCATACAGCGCCAGTGTGGATTTTAATTCTGATTCTTTTGATATGCTGACATTAAATGGTGCATGGGGAAGAGAAAGATACCCGGAACGTGTAAAACTTCGCAGAGGAAATCAGACCATCGGCAGTGTACGTGGTGCCAGCAGCCATCAGGAAAATCCTTTTATTGCATTGCTCAGAGAAGATACAACGGAGAAAACAGGAGATGCATATGGATTCAGCTTTGTGTACAGCGGAAATTTTATTGCAGGGGTTGAAGTAGATCAAAGTGCTGCCAGCAGAGCATATATGGGAATTCATGAAGACCTGTTTCAATGGAATCTGGAACCCGGGTCATGTTTTCAGACACCGGAAACAGTAATGGTATATACGGATCGTGGTCTTGGGGAATTATCCAGAATATATCACAGAATATACAGAAGGAGGCTGTGCAGAGGAAAATACAGGGACGCCGGCAGGCCGGTACTGGTAAATAACTGGGAAGGCACTTATTTTGATTTTAATCAGAAAAAGATACTGGCTATTGCAGATAAAGCAGCGGAGCTGGGAATCGAAATGCTGGTACTGGATGACGGATGGTTTGGCAAACGGGATGATGATACTTCATCACTGGGAGACTGGTATGCAGATCAGAGAAAACTTCCGGATGGAATTACAGGACTGGCGAAAGCAGTTCATCTGCGGGGATTAAAATTCGGGTTGTGGTTTGAACCGGAAATGATATCCAAAGACAGTAACCTGTATCGTCAGCATCCGGACTGGTGTATTCATGTACCGGGAAGAGAACCGATGGAATGCAGGAATCAGATGGTGCTGGATCTGAGCAGAGGGGAAGTCTGCAGTTATGTGATTGATGCAGTATCACAGATACTGGACAGTGCCGGAATTGATTATGTCAAATGGGATATGAACAGGCATATTACGGAATACTATTCTGCGGGGCGTGGTTCATCCGGTCAGTCTGAACTGTGTCACCGCTATATGTTGGGACTATATCACGTGATGGATGAGATAATTTCCGGACATCCGGATGTATTGTTTGAAAGCTGCTCGAGCGGAGGAGGAAGATTTGATCCAGGTATGCTGTATTACATGCCGCAGATCTGGACAAGTGATGATACAGATGCTGCAGAAAGAGTGTACATTCAGTATGGGACAAGCTATGCATATCCGTTTTGCACAATGGGAGCACATGTATCGACGGTTCCAAACCATCAGGTACACAGAGTAACCCCGTGGAAAACGAGAGGGGATGTGGCAATGACAGGGGCATTTGGATATGAACTTGATCTTACAGGATTGACAGCCATGGAAACGAATGTGGTGAAAAAACAGGTACAGAGGTATAAGAGGCTTCGCATGTGGCTGCCGGCTGCGGATCTGTACAGGCTGGAAAATCCATTCTGCGGAAATTATGGAGCGTGGATGTTTGTATCTGAAAGCGGAAATCAATGTCTGGTAAACTGTATTCGAATGATGGAACGGGCGAATATGCCGGAAAAAAGAATTTTTCTGCAGGGGCTGAAGGAAGGCTGTAGCTACAGATGTGTGGAAACAGGAAACTGTTATAGCGCAGAAGAACTCATGTATGCAGGACTGAGAGTTTCAGAAGACGGAGAAAATCCGGACATGCGCGGAGATTTTGTCAGCTTTACATGGTCTTTTGAAAAGATGATGAAACGGAAAATCAGGAGAACGAATGAGTGATCATAAACTGAAAGTGGCGCTGCTTCAGATCATGCCCGGCATATCGCTTCAGGAAAACAGGGAAAAAGGTGATAAGGCATGCCGGACTGCTGCAGAAAAAGGCGCAGATGTGGTACTGTTTCCGGAAATGTGGAGCACGGGATATGATATGCAGAAACCGCTGGAAGAACTGGAAAAGATGGCAGTTTCTTCGGATAATGAATTTGTGCAGTCTTTTGGAAAACTTGCATCAGAACTTCATGTGGCAATTGCGGTAACCTATCTTGAGAAAAATGATCCGTTGCCGAGAAATACACTCAGCCTTTTTGACAGCAAAGGAAGGGCAGTGCTGAAATATGCAAAGGTTCATACCTGCGATTTCGGAGATGAAAAGAAGCTGATGGCAGGAGATGATTTTTATACTGCAGAGCTGGAAACAAAAGCCGGGAGAATCAGAACGGGAGCCATGATCTGTTTTGATCGTGAGTTTCCGGAAAGCGCCAGAATTCTTATGCTGCAGGGCGCGGAAATTATACTGGTACCGAATGCATGTCCGCTGGAAATCAACAGACTGTCACAGCTCAGAGGGCGTGCATATGAAAACATGCTTGGAATCGCTGTCTGCAATTATCCTTCTGAAAAAAATGACTGCAACGGACATTCGGCTGCTTTTGACGGTGTTGCCTATCTGCCGGATCAGGCGGAATCGCGTGACACCTGCATTATGGAGGCGGGAACGGAGGAAGGTGTTTACATGGCGGAGTTTGACATGGATCTGATTCGCAGGTATCGCAGCTATGAGGTACATGGAAATGCTTACCGGCATCCGGATAAATACCATATGCTGACAGAGGAAAGAATTGAACCGCCATTTATCCGAAAAGATTATCGCAAAGTGTAATCCGGTCACAGAACTTCCGCTCTCCGGGAGGTACAATTTCTCCATCAAAGGAGGATATTGCAATGTTTCTGGGATTTGGAAAAAAAGAAGAAAACAATGAAAATAAAACACTGAAGGTGAGTCTTACAAGGTGTCCGCAAAGCCATGCGTGTCCGTCTGTCCGGGTATGTCCTGTCGGGGCACTGAGCCAGAATGGCTATCATGCGCCGGTCGTGGATCAGAAGAAATGTATCAAATGCGGCAAATGTACAAGATTCTGCCCGATGCATGCACTGCGTTTCGAGTAAAGCTGCAATGAACTGACAGCTGCGGAGGTATTGATATAAGGACTGATGGTATGTGTGCGTTTCTGAACGGGAAAGAGATCTGGATACTGCTTGATGTGCGGAACTGATCAGAGTAAAATCTGAATAAAGGGAGATTTTATGTGCATTCCCGGAAACGATTTTAACAGGCACAGGAGGTTGCTTATATGAAATTTAATGAAGGCTACTGGCTGCGGAAGGAAAATGTGCAGCCGTCTTATGCGACACAGGGCTTTACCGTGGAGGAGATTCCACATGGAATGCGCATTACGGCACCGGAGAGGCCGATTCTCTCAAGAGCGGATGCACTGGACCTTACCGTATTGGTCGTGGACTTCGTTTCTGCCGGGCATAATGATATTGCAGTCACGGCGACACATTATATGGCATATGACAGTCATGAACCGCGGTTTGTACTGACGGAGCATCCGGATGAAGTTTGGGTACAGGTGACGCCGCAGGAAGCAGTGATGACGGCGGGGGATGTGACTGTCCGGGTAGACCGTGAGCGCTGGTCCTATCAGTTTGAAGCAGGCGGCAGAATCCTGACATCTTCCGGTTTCCGCAATCTTGCCTATATGAGAGTGGATAAGAAGCCTGTCAGTCTTTCCGCCGGCGCAGATTATTTTCAGCAGGAATATACGCCCTATATGGTAAATGAACTGTCGCTTAAACCGGGCGAATGCGTATACGGGCTTGGCGAGCGTTTTACCGCATTTGTGAAAAACGGTCAGAGCGTGGATATGTGGAATGAGGATGGCGGTACAGCCTCTGAAAAGTCCTATAAGAACATTCCTTTCTATATGACGAGTGAGGGCTATGGCGTATTCGTTGATCATACGGACAGCGTATCCTTTGAGGTGGCCAGCGAAAAGGTGGAGTATGTCGGAATGAGCGTGGAAGGCGAACAGCTGCGTTATCATCTGATTTGCGGGAAGACGCCTGCGGATATTCTGGAAGCGTATACTGCGCTGACCGGAAGACCCGCGCTTGTACCTGCCTGGACGTTTGGCCTGTGGCTGACCACTTCCTTCAAGCCCAGTTATGATGAGAAGACGGTTGCAGGACTGATTGATGGAATGCTGGACAGAAAGATTCCGCTGCGTGTCTTTCATTTTGACTGCTATTGGATGAAGGCACTGCACTGGTGCGACTTTGAATGGGATGAGCAGCAGTTTACAGACGTAAAGGGAATGCTGGAAAGATATCATGCAAAGGGCATTAAGATCTGTGCATGGATCAATCCTTATATTGCACAGAATACGAAATTTTTTGCTGAAGGTGTACAAAACGGCTATTTCCTGATGCGGGCGGACGGGCATGGCGT
Organism: Butyrivibrio sp.; assembly: GCA_022486625.1. Classification (GTDB taxonomy): domain Bacteria; phylum Bacillota; class Clostridia; order Lachnospirales; family Lachnospiraceae; genus Butyrivibrio. The sequence continues at coordinate 49,099 of JAKVKH010000026.1, forward strand.
CAAGCAGATTGACAACTGGCAGCCGGGCATGGCACTTGTGGATTTCACAAATCCGGATGCAGTGAACTGGTATACGGATAAACTTAAGGAAGTGCTGGACGCAGGGGTAGACTGTTTCAAGACGGATTTCGGAGAGCGGATTCCGATTGATGTGACTTATCACGACGGAAGTGATCCGAAGTGTATGCATAACTATTATACGTTTCTGTATAATAAGGCGGTATTCGAACTTCTGCAGAGAGAAAAAGGAAAGGATGAGGCAGTCCTTTTTGCAAGGAGTGCAACGGCAGGTTCTCAGCAGTTCCCTGTTCACTGGGGCGGAGACAGCTTTGCTAATTATGCTTCCATGGCAGAAACGCTGCGGGGCGGACTTTCTTTTGCCATGTCTGGATTTTCCTTCTGGAGTCATGATATCTCCGGATTTGAAAGTACGGCGACGCCGGATCTGTATAAGAGATGGGTACAGTTCGGCCTGCTGTCTTCACACAGCAGGCTGCACGGGTCTGATACCTACAGAGCACCGTGGCTGTTCGGCGATGAGGCATGTGAAGTACTCAAGTATTTTACTGAACTGAAGTGCACGCTGATGCCATATCTGTATCGGATGGCGGTGATCGCGCATGAAAAGGGAACGCCGGTGCTGCGGCCGATGCCGTTTGCCTGGCCGCAGGATCCGGGCTGCAGATATCTGGATCTTCAGTATATGCTGGGAGATTCCCTTCTGGTGGCACCGATTTTCAATGACCGCGGGGAAGGACAGTACTATCTGCCGGAGGGCACATGGACGGGGCTTCTGGACGGACAGGTCAGAACCGGCGGACGCTGGTATACGGAGCAGTATGATTATTTTCATCTGCCTTTGTTTGTGAAGGAGAATACGATTCTGCCGATCGGCAGTCACAGAGATGTACCGGATTATGATTATACGGATCATCTGGCATTTCATATTTATGTTCCGAAGGCAGGAGCGCGCCTGCAGCGCAGCGTACCGGATCTGCATGGAGAAACGGTATTGACGATATCGGCCGGACTTTCGGAAGACGGAAAGGTTCTGTCTGTGGAAACCTCCGGGAAGGCAGCAGAAAAGGCCGCGGAGTTTACCTGCACTGTGCACCTGGCAGATGGAACCACGAAAACGACTGCGATGCCGGATGGACGGTGCGAGATCAGGGTGTGAGGAAGAAAGTCAGTATTCTTTTTCCACAGGCTCTGTAATGCCATATGTTTTTCTGAATAACTCAAGATCAGCATCAGACCGGATCAGCATGACTTCTTCGAATGCTCCAGTGCGGATGTTTTTAAAACCGGCGACCTGTTCGCCATTGCAGATACTGCAGTGAAGAACGGGCCGCTGGTTTTCTCTGTCATAGGATTGATAGGTGAGAGATTTCAATTTTTTCTGTCTGAAAAGCATCTGTATTCCTCCGCTGATTTTATTTTATCACAATATCATGAATGCAGATGTCCGGGGCAGGAAAAAGCCTCTTACCGGGCTGCAAAAGCGGCTGTCCGGTAAGAGGCTGATATGGGGGAGCTATGCAATCTGAAATCAGTTATTTCCTGTGACGGATCCGTCACTGCCGATCTGCAGTGTATAGGTGCCGGTTTCTCCATTGTAGTATTCGATGCTGAGCGTTACGGTGCTGCCATTTGAAACAGAACTGTCAGAGAAGAATGTGTTCTTCATCTGAAGCGTTCCGGCAGAGGTATTTACAACATAGGCAGTGCCATATTGCAGATATTTCCACCAGCTGGAATTCGGGCCGACGGCTGTGCCGTTACTGGTTGCGGAGATTCTGCGGATATCATTTCCGTTATAGGATACGGGAATTGTGATGCCGTCTGACTTTGAACCGGTTGCTGCTTCGTAAACAGGAGTTTCGCATTTTACCAGTTTTACAATGCAGTCAGAACCGGATGAAAACTGAAGCGTCAGTGTGGCAAAAGTTCCGTCTGAAGCACCATCCATCAGACGGGCAACGGTGGATTCCTTCAGAACAACAGCATCTGCGGATTTACGGTAGGAATAGTCACTGCCACGGGTTAATTCTCTGATTCCGGTGAAGGTGTTGCCGTTCAGGGTCAGCGGAAGAAGTGTCTGCCGATCTGGTGATTTCGTGAAGTATATGGTATCAAGTCCTGTGGTATAGGAAGAACACTCACTGCGGTTGCAGGCTTCCAGCATGCTGCCGACCTGGGCGTCTTTGAACTCTCCTGTGGAACGGTCAATGCCGGAACCATTGTCCCAGAACATCAGACAGATTCCTGCATCATCTGCTTTACTGTTCATGTATTCGTAATACTTGAGTTCTTCACCCTTCTGGAGGATGGAAGAACCGGAATCATAGCCGAGGAGACCATATTCGCCGACAACAACACCGATTCCGTTGTCAGTAAATTCTTTTTGCAGAATGGAAAAGAAGGAGTCGGCAGACTGTCTTGGCGTACTTCCGCCGTTGATGGATTCATCAAAGCCTGTTTCTCCAAGGTTTGCGCTGTATACCCAGTCACTGTAGTAATGAACGGTGGCAATGACATTCTCATCATTCAGAGATCTGATGAAATCGGAAAGCGGGCCGGTCTTGGATTCTTCATGATTGGTATTGAGAGAGGGCATGAGAATCATACGGGTTTCGTTATTGCCGCCGGATTTACGGATGATATCATAGGCTGCGGAATTGATCATTTCAAGCTTGTCTTCTGCTGTGATACTTCCGGTAGCCGAGAATGTGGGTTCATTAATGGTTTCGAAGGCCACATTGTCCCCTTCATCTTTGAAATAATCTGCAATCTGCTGATAAAACTGCGTGTACATCTGATATTCTTTTGAATCTTTTTTTCCATCCCATGAGGATAACCATGCCCAGGAATCATGATGCATATTGATCACAACATACAGGCCAAGATCACTTGCCCAGTCTACGACTTCTTTATATCTGGAGAGCCAGGCGCTGCTGATGGTGTAGGTTCCATTGTCTTCGGTATAGCGCATATTTACGGTAAAGGGCATACGGATGCTGTCATAACCTTTATCTTTGACTTCTTCCAGAAGCTGTTTTGTGACAACCGGATTGCCCCAGGCTGTTTCACCTCCGCCCAGATTGGAATTGCCGGTGTCAAAGCCGTCAAAGGAATTGCCGAGGTTCCAGCCATGTCCCATTCTGGCTGCATACGCTTCGGATTTTGTAAGTGCTTCGGCATGAACTGTCGAAGCTGCTGACGGAATGCCAAGAGAAACCGATGTCACTGCAAGCGCAGTCACAAGGGCTGTAGAAATGATTCGTTTGAAATTCATATATTTCCTCCCAATTTTAAAAATAAGTTTTGCGCCCCGGAAAGCGCTTTCCCACGGCGCCTGTGTCTGCTATATTCTGTCATAAATCCTGCTGTCGGACGACGGTAAAAATTAAAGGAAAATTACCGGAAAAATTAAATAAAAGTCTGAATATTTAGAAAAAACGTACCAATTGAGATAATTAAAACGGAAAATAATTTTAACTTTTCGATAAAAAAATCCATAAAAGATGAATATAACGTATAATAAAAACTTGAAAGAGAAACTGCAGCATAAGAAAACTGAAACTTTGATTCCTGGGGAAAAAACATGAGACAATCACGTTCCGGCAGCAGAATTCGAAATGTTTTATTATGTGGTATTTTGGGGGTTGAAATGATCTGGGGAGGTTGTACGCAGAATATGAATGTACAGGCAGCGGAGAACGGCGATCGGCCAAACCGCGCAGCCTATAGTAAAGGATATCAGCTCGATGGGTTTACGCTGCAGTCAGTCGGCAGAATTGAGGCGGTTGATGCCAGAGAACTTGATTTTACACATGATAAAACCGGTGCAAAGGTTATCTTTTTATTGAATGATGATCCGGAAAAGACATTTACCACAATTTTCCAGACAGCGCCGACAGACAATACCGGTAAGCTTCATGTACTCGAGCATGCGGAAAGTGCGGCAAGTGAGAAGTACCCGGGAAGAGATGTCTTTTTTGCGGCAGACAGCGGCTGCTATCTGACCTTTTTGAATGCAACCACGTTTGATAATGCAACAAATTATCTGGCAGCGTCACTGGATGAAGATCAGCTGGAGACGATGGCGGATTTCTATATGGACTGTGCATTTCATTCTGCAATTCTGACAGAGCCGAATTACTTTAAAAGTGAAGCATGGCGATATGAACTGGCAGATGCGGATGCACCGCTGACGCGGACAGGTGTCGTGTACAACGAGATGAAGGGTGTGTACGGAGACATTGACAGCGCAGCATACGCGGATATGAAGAAGACATTGTTTCCGGATACCGCGATGCAGTATGACGCGGGCGGCAGGCCGCAGGACATTGTGAAACTGCAGTACAGCGATCTGATCAGCTTCTATCAGCAGTGCTATCAGCCTTCTAATTCAACGACGCTGATGTATGGTGATGTAAATGTGGACAGGTTTCTGAAGCTGTTTGACAGCTATTTCAGGGATTATGATAATACGGGTACAGCGTCCGGCGGCATACAGACGCAGCAGCCGTTTGCATGCTGCCGGGAAGCGGATTTTGATTTTCCGGCAGACGGGGAAGCAGAGGATACAGGATCCGAAATCATCTATGCGGCAGCGGTGCCGGAAAGTCTTGGCTTTGTAAATGAAAGCGCATTGCAGATGGCGGTTGCCGTGCTGGCTGATCCATCCAGTATTCTGATGCAGGCACTTAATAAGAGCGGAATCGGGACGGACTATTCGGTGGAAAGTGATTATATCGGACCGCAGCTCGTCTGCACCTTTACGGCAGAGAATGCAGATGCCTCCAGAAAAGAGGAATTTCGCAAAATCGTCATGGACAGTGTGCAGCAGGCAGCCTCGCAGGGACTTAGCAGGAGCCTCTTGCAGAATGTCTATACAACGGATCAGATGACAGAGAAACTGACGAGAAATGCAGCGGATGTCGGAATCAATATGGGAAATGCACTGACCTATGCAGTGAACTGCAACCGGCCGGAGCTGCTCGATCCGGGAATTTATTACACCAGGGCGTATCAGCAGGCACAAAGCGGTCTCTGTGAACAGCTGCTGCAATCACAGATTCTGGATAATACGCTGGCATGTCTGATTACGGAAAATCCGAAAAAGGGACTGCAGGAAGCCGCTGCGAAGGCAGAGGAAAAGGAACTTGCACAGATCAAAGCGTCCATGACGCCGCAGGAGATCAGCAGCCTGGTAAAGGAAACGGCGGAATTTGCAGCCTGGAATGATCAGGGCGTACCGGAATCCACAATGAAGAAGCTGCAGGTGGTGGATGCGAAAACCGTGCAGGCGCAGGTGCCGCAGTACCGGGAAAACGGCAGAATACAGGATGGTGTTACGATTCTGACTGCAGATGCCGGAAAGGAAGATGTGGCAAAATGCAGATATCTCATTAATCTGTCGGCACTGTCAGAGGAAGAAATGCAGAAGCTTTCTCTGTACTGCGGGCTGAGCGGCCGTGCAACGACGCTTCATTCACAGGATGAAATGTCGGAGCTGACCGGAAGAAATCTGTATGACGGTTCTGTTTCCGTGCAACCATACCGGATCGGGGATACTGCTGCACCATGGCTTGAAATCAGTTATTATGCAGCTGACGGCAAAGCACAGGCAGCTGCGCAGACTGCACTTGAAACGGCGTTTCTGACAGATATGACAGATACAGATAATCTTTCGCAGCTGGGAATGGATATTGAAAATGCTGTTTCTGATCTGAAGGATGCAGAGAATCTGTACAATGTCGGAGGAACTGCTGTATATGCAGACAGTGATGATACCTGCAGGCTGTATGATGAACTGAACGGTGTCCGCTGGTACAGGTTCCTGGACAGTTATGCGGCGATTTTCAGGAAAGATCCGGCTGCTGCCGCGGCAGAGATGGCAGAAATCCGTGATAAGATCAAGCATTCGCAGAATGCAGCGATTCTGGTGGCAGGAAACGGCGCAGATACGGAAAATGTGTCGCAGACCATGCTGGAGCAGCTGCAGGCGGTGACCGGCGGGAATGAAGGAAGTGTTGCAGAAAATGCAGCAGGTTCATTGGCGGGAGCAACAGAAAAGAAAATTGCAGTGGATCAGAAAATTGCAGATTCTGCTGGCGATTTTGCGCAGACCATCGGCTTTCAGGTGAATTCTGATTCCTCATATGTAGTATGCGGCTATAATGCAGCAGGAACCGGAACCACCAGAGACAATGCAGTGATGAAAGTGGCGACTGCCATACTTGGAGATCAGTATATGATGCCGGCCTTCCGCTACGGGGAAGGTGCATATGGAGCGTCTGCAGGCAGTACAATTACCGGGAAAATTTCGGAAAGCCTTTACCGGGCGCCTTCGGGAAGGACATTTCTGCAGAGTCTGAAAACCCTTCCGGATGTTCTTGCAGATACAACGCTGACGGCAGATCAGATGAACAGCTATAAACTTTCTGCAATTTCAGATGCAGTGACGCCTGCGGGAAATCTCAACGATGCCATGCAGCAGATGATATATGGAATGAGAGGCATCACTGTACCGTTCCAGCAGGAATATGTAAGTGATCTCCGGCAGGTAACAGACAGTGATGTCCGGGGTGCAGCGGACAGACTCCGGGATGCCATTTCAAAATCTACGGTCTGGGTGATCGGACCGGCATCGGAGATCAGCGGCAGTAAGACAGAGTTTGATCAGGTGATTGATGTGAGATGATCAGCGTTCTTCAGAACTCCGGTACTGCGCAGGTGTGTTTCCGGTGTTCTTCTTAAAAGAGCTGCAGAAAACGCTCTCGCAGGAAAAGCCGCAGCGATAGCAGATATCTTTTACGGAAAGAGATGTGTTTTTGAGCATATATCTGGCAGTATTGATCCGGGTACTGATAATGTATTCATGAGGCGTAAGCCCGGTAATTTTCCGGAAGGTACGAATAAAGTGGAACTGACTGAGACCGGCGATTGCAGCCAGATCTTCATTGCTGATTTCCTCTGCAAAATGCTCATTGATATAGGCAATGACTTCTTCTGACATGATTTCATAGTTGCCACCATCTGTCTGCTCTTTTTGAGTCAGCAGAAGACAGGACAGCAGATCGGTAAGATATCTGGAAATCTGTGCTTCGCGGATCGCCTTTCCCTGATGGAAGGGCAGGTATATTTTTTCAAGACAGCCGGCAATATAAGGTGCTTCAGCGATGGAAAAAACATTTCCAAGACGCTGGACAATCATTTCGTAGTATCTGCGGGCAAGCGGTCCGTCGAAGTGACACCAGAGACATTCGCAGTTTTCTTCACTGTGATAGGCATGCGGCCTGTAGCAGTCAATCAGAATACAGTTACCGGAAACGGCAGTCGTGGTACTCTCATGATAATCGAGAGTCAGGCTGCCGTTTCTGATGTACATGAGAAGAAAGCTGTCATAGGAATCACGCTGGAGAGAATATCCCTTTTCATAAAAAAAGCGGCCGACATAGAGTGGGTAAAAGAACATTTCCTTTGCGGTGAGGCTTGGCGTATAAATATAATAATCTGATTTTTCTGAAATAAGCTTTTCGCAGGATTTCAAAACTGATACCCCCATATGTATTGCAATTACTGAAATTGTAGCGAATCTGAAAGAAAAAAGCAATAGCAGGAAATATAAATGAAACAGCAAATGCGTGTAATGCTTTTCAGAAAAAGGAACAGTATATTGAATACAGTAAGTAATAAAGTTAACGGAACCAGTCGGAGGGATAACAGATGTGCAAGGCAAAAGTATGGACGGAAAGTGTAACCATCCCCACCTATGAAATTGGTCAGGCGGAGAAAAATCCTGTTTTTATTGAAAAAAGAGTATATCAGGGCAGTTCAGGCAAAGTATATCCGTATCCTGTGGTGGAAAAAATCAGTGATACAAAAGTGGATAAAACGTACACTGCAGTATACCTGGAAAATGAATACCTGAAGGTCATGATTCTGCCGGAACTGGGAGGGCGGATCCAGCGCGCCTTTGATAAGACAGATCATTATGATTTTGTATATTACAATGAAGTGATAAAGCCGGCGCTGGTCGGCCTGACAGGCCCCTGGATCAGCGGGGGAATCGAGTTTAACTGGCCGCAGCACCATCGTCCGACGACGTTTGCACCGACGGATTATCAGATCCGGGAGAACAGCGATGGGAGTTGCACGGCAGAATGCAGTGAGGTTGACCAGATGTATGGCACGAAGGGCAAGGTCAGTTTCACCCTGTATCCGGGACACGCATATATTGAGGTACGCGGCCAGCTTTACAACCGTACG
>JAKVKH010000027.1 GCA_022486625.1 Butyrivibrio sp.
CGGCGCCGGACAGAATCTTCTGAATCAGATTGTGGATGGACTGAGCAAGGCGACAACAGACATATCACAGACACAGAGTACTTTCCAGAGTGCGATGACGCAGCAGACCGGGCAGACTGCAGACATGCAGTCAATTATCAGTCAGATTACAGATTACATGAAGGTACAGCTCAAACCCGATATGACTTCCATGGAATTGCAGCTTCATCCGCAGAGCCTTGGTAATGTCAACGTGATCGTAACAGCGGGGAAAGATGGCGGAGTAGTTGCACAGTTCACCGCACAGAATGAAACGGTGAAGGCAGCGCTGGAAAGTCAGGTTGCACAGCTCCAGCAGAGATTTGACGAACAGGGAATCAAGATTGATGCTGTTGAAGTTACAGTACAGAGCCATCAGTTCGAACAGAATTTCCAGCAGAATGCACAGCAGCAGGCAGAGGCACAGAATGCGGGAAAAGGCAGTACAAGAACGGTTCACAGAATTAATCTGGGAGAAATGAACCAGGAAAGCGAAGGACTGGAAGATTTGGATGATGACAGCAGGCTTACCGCACAGATGATGGCAGTGAACGGGAATACCGTTGATTACACGGCCTGAGGAAAGGAGAAAAGAATGAGTGTCAGTGCAATAATAAAAGATGGCAAGGTTGTAAATGAAACAAGTTCAAGCAGTTCAAGCTCTTCTACAACAGGCAGCTCCTCGGCAAGCTCCATTTCAGGTCAGAAAGATCAGTTCATGAAGCTGCTGGTTGCTCAGATGAAATATCAGGATCCGCTGGAGCCGACATCAAATACTGAATATATTCAGCAGTATTCAACGTTTTCAGAACTGGAACAGATGCAGAACATGAGCCAGAATATGTCTCTTTCAAGAGCATCAGATATGGTTGGCAAGACCGTAATCGTCAATACAACGAATGCCGATGGAACAACATCACAGGTGGAGGGCAAGGTTGATTATGTAACCTACAGCTCCGGTGCAGCATATGTAAACATCAACGGTAACAGTTACAGTGCGGATAATGTGTCGGCAGTTGTGGACAGTACCTATAAGACACAGACAGATGCAGCGCAGGCGGTGATGGATGAAATTGACAAGCTGGGAAGTCTTCAGGAAATCACCTTAAGTGATGCAACGAGTATCAATAACATTGAAAAAGTATATGAAGGACTGGATTCCACAACAAAGAGCTATATCAAGAGTAATTATGTGACAGCACTGGAGCAGTATGTAGCCAGAATCAAGGAACTGCAGTCGGAAAAGAGCAGTTCTGACAGTACAGCCGCTTCGGATTCATCAACATCATCAGCTACGGAAACATCTGCAACATAAAACAGCCTGAAGAAATTCTCACGGAGGAGAACGAATATGACAATACAGAATGGTCAGTTCCTTTCCATCGGGCAGGTGCAGGACAGATATCTGAATGGTTCAGCACAGGTGCAGAAAGCACAGACAGGAGATACCGCTTCTTTTCAGCAGATTCTGGATCAGGTAAATAGTTCACAGGAAACGGTGAAGTTCTCCAAGCATGCAGCCAATCGTCTGAATGACAGAAATATAGAACTGACGCAGGATCAGATGGACAGACTGAATCAGGGTACGATCCAGGCAGGTGAAAAGGGAATTAATGAATCACTGATTCTGGTGGATCAGCTGGCATTCATCGTAAATGTTCCGAACAATACGGTGGTAACAGCAATGGATCAGAAAGAACAGAGTAATCAGGTATTTACTAACATCGACGGAGCAGTCATCGCATGACCGGACCAAAGTCAGCACATGTGCTGATCAGGGGGCCATGGAATTCCCGACTGACAGAAGGAATTCCACAAAATGAAATCCGTCCTCGTTTGCAGAACTTATGATAAGAGTTCTGTCACTGACAGCAAGGAGGACAAGTATATGTTAAGATCAATGTACGCCGGCGTTGCCGGACTTAAAACACACCAGACCAAGATGGACGTAATCGGTAATAATATTGCCAACGTCAATACGACTTCATACAAGTCGCAGTCCATCTCCTTCAGTGATCTGATGTATCAGACAACGCAGAATGCATCAGGCGCCACGGCAACTACCGGTGGTGTCAATGCCAGACAGATCGGTCTTGGTGCCAAGTCAGGTGCCATTTCCACAGCTATTTCCACACAGGGTGCCACACAGACAACGAATAACCCGTTTGACCTGATGATTACAGGGAAATCATTTTTTGTTGTCAATAACGGTACCTCGGATGAATATACCAGAGACGGTTCCTTTTATGTAGATGGTTCCGGCAATCTGGCCATGCAGTCTACCGGTTATTATGTATATGGCTGGACGGCGCAGACCGACGCCACAACCGGTGTGACCAGCATCAATCAGAACAGCGGCCTTGGCAAACTTCAGGTGATGAGCAAGGAATTCATGACCTATGCACCGGAAGGAACAACAGCGGCAGTTATCAGCGGCAATATTGATGCCAAGGATGCCAATGTCACTTCGTCAGCAGGTAAGACGGTAACGTTGGAGTTCTATGATAATCTTGGTTATCTGTATACCGCGGAGTTTACACTGAAGAATACTGCAAAGGATAACCAATATACACTGGCGCTTACGGATGTTTTGGATTCTACAGGAAAAACAGTCGGAACGGATCAGCTTGGCAATATAAAACTGGGAGATTCTTATTCCATGGCATCAGGAACTTCTGTAAGTACTTACGATCCGGCGGGAAATGTTGTGTTTACCGGAACTGGAGCGGCTACGGTGACAAGTACGGGAACAGTTGATACGACCAATCTTGCAAATTTACAGAAGATATATGGTCAGTCGGATCTTAGTGCATATACGGATGATAAGTACAATATTTCAAAGGATGGAAGTATTACATTTTATAATGCAACAACGGACAAAACAGTTACACTTAACTACAATCCGACAACGGGAAAAATATCTTCTCCGACAGCAAAAGTATCAATGGATTTCGTGAATGATGTGGGCTCAGGGCTAAAGGCGTTTACTGATATTGATATCGACCTTTCCACGACCACCAACCTGAACTCATCCGGAACTTCTACCATCCAGGCGTCCAAGGGTGATCTGAAGAATAATAATACCGGGCGTAAACTTGGTACCATGACCGGAATCACGGTTGCAACAGATGGCAAAATCAATGCCACTTACAGTAACGGCCAGACAAGACTTCTGGGACAGATTGCAGTTGCAGAGTTTGCCAATGCATCAGGACTTGAGAAGGCAGGCGATAACCTGTACAGTTCGACACTGAACTCCGGAGATCCGACGGTTCAGGATGTAACGTCAGATGCGGGTTCCATTTCCACCGGCGTTCTGGAAATGAGTAACGTCGATCTGTCAAATGAGTTTACAAACATGATTACAGCACAGAGAGGTTTCCAGGCGAACAGCCGTATCATTACCGTATCCGATACACTGCTTGAGGAACTGACCAACCTTAAGCGATAAGGGGCAGAAGTAATTCAGAATGCATTTTTGGAGCCATACTTTCGGTATTCCCTGGGTATGGCTCCTTTTTTACGGAGATTGCAGAGTACCGGCAGAGCCATTTTGGGGTCAGTGTACCGGCAGAAAGTAAAGAAAAACGGATAAAAGATATGCAAATTGCATAAAAAGAGATGAAAATTTATCGAATTTACAGACAGAACGGCTGTTTAGGACATTTTTGAAAAAATGGTTAAAATAAATGCGACTCTTTTGTGAAAAAGCAACAGACAAATATAATGAAAAGTGATAAAATATGTTTTATAGATAATCTTGGCACAATTGTGCCGGAGGGCAGATATGATTGAAGTGACCAAAATGGACGGGAAGAAGATTCTGTTGAATCCGAACCTCATGGAGACCGTAGAAGAAACGCCGGATACAGTGATTACGCTTACCACAGGGCGTAAACTGATTGTAAAAGAAGGCAGACAGGACATTCAGAACTTAGTAAAATCAATGATAATGAAATAGAATAATATAAGCTGAAGGGGAGGAAAAATCGTGGATCTTGCATCGATAATCGAACTGGTCGGCGGACTTACCGTAATGCTGATTGGTATCGCAACAAGTGGCGGTATCCAGACGATTACAAACTTTATAGATATTCCTTCTGTATTTATCACATTCGGCGGAGCATTTGTCTGTGTACTCGGATTTAATTCCATGGAGGATTATGTTGCCGGACTTAAAACGTTCAGCCTGATTTTTAAAGTACCGGATAACAACGTCGGTGGTATTGTCAAGCAGATTGTGGATCTGTCGAATACGGCTCGTAAAGAAGGACTTCTGGCACTTGAAGAGGCTGCAGGGCAGATCGAAGATCCGTTTTTGAAGAAAGGTCTGCTACTGATTGTAGATGGCACGGAACCGGAACTGGTAAAGAGTATTATGGAAGCAGAGATTGATTCCATTGATGCACGTCATAAAGGACGTATCAAGGTGTGGGAGGATATCGGAAGTCAGGGCCCTGCCTGGGGTATGATCGGTACCCTGATCGGACTGGTTAACATGCTGAAGAACATGTCTGATTCGGCTTCGCTTGGACCGTCCATGGCAGTAGCTCTGATTACCACGTTTTATGGATCATTCCTTGCAAACTATCTTTGCGCGCCTGTGTCCAATAAGCTTAAAGGCCGTAACAGCGAAGAGTATATGGTAAAGAGTATCATGGTAGAGGGCATTCTGTCGATTCAGGCAGGAGAAAACCCGAGAGTTACAGAAGAAAAGCTGAAATCATTCATGTCACCACAGGATAAGACAGCATATGAGGCAGCAAATGGTGACGGAAGCAGCGGCGGCGAAGGTGGTGAAGGCTGATGGGCAAACAGAAAGAGGATGCACCTGCACCTGGTGCGCCGGCGTGGACTGCAACCTTTGGCGATCTGATGAATCTGCTGCTTTGCTTCTTCGTATTACTTTACGCCATGTCTTCAGTTGATGCGGCAAAATTTGAACAGGTAGCGGCATCTTTTAGCACGGCCTTTGGTATTTTCAGCGGAGGTTCCAGCTCTTTTGGAACAGGTGCATTGATCGGAGACGGTGTATCACAGTTGACAGAGCTTGGAAATTATGTGAATTCCATGGGCCTTTCTACGCAGGGAGATACCCAGAGCAATACCAATGCTTCCAGCAGTGCAGCACAGGAAGTGGAATCCCAGCAGATGGCGGCATCTGAATCTATGGCAGAGAACATTCAGAAAGCCATGGAGGAAGCTAAGGTAGAAAATGATATTGAACTGAATTATACCAGTCAATATGTGCAGTTGACACTTCAGGGAGCAATTCTGTTCGACTCAGGGAGCGTAGATATAAAGAAAGATGCATATCCGATTCTGGATAAGGTAGGTTCCATTCTGGAGACATTTGCAGGTGGAACAATTGAAATTGAAGGTCATACAGATAATGTTCCGATGTCGGGATCAAAATATTCCAATAATGATGAACTGAGTGACGGACGTGCGTTATCTGTTTTTTATTATCTGGTGGAGCATACTTCATTGGATCCGGCCAACATCATGCATACAGGACGGGGCGAGTATGATCCTGTTGCGGACAATTCCTCACCCGAGGGAAGAGCCAAGAACAGGCGGGTAGAGATTCGGATTTATAACCCGCTCAGTGCACAATATTGAACCATGGAGGTATTTGGTAATGAAAAGAAATATGCTGTCCATCCTGATCCTTGCACTTCTGGTGGTCAATCTGGCGATGAATGCATTTATGTTGTTGTCCGTAATGACAACCAATAATAAAACTGCAAAGATCATATCTGACATATCGGCTGCACTGGAACTGGAAGCAGGAGGAGCACAGAGTGATTCTTCAGGGTTTGGAAAAGAGAGCGGAGATATTTCCGTATCTCAGTCTGCATATTATGAACTTTCCGGCGATGATGAGATGACAATTGCATTGAAAGTCGGGGCAGACGGAACACAGCATTATGCACTGGTGGATCTGGTATTGTCCATGGATACAACCAATGCAGATTATGCAACTTATGGAACAAGTGAGTCTCTGACAACACTTAAGGGCAAAATGAAGTCCGTTGTTCAGAATGTTGTCGGTGGATATACAATGGATGATGCAAAGAACAATGAGGATGCCATTAAGAAGGAAATTCTGAAACAGCTGCAGTCGATGTATGGCTCAGACTTCATCTATGATGTATCATTCAGTAAGTTCTTATGTCAGTAAGAGAGGTGATCTTTTTTGAGTGAGGTACTGTCTCAGAACGAGATTGATAATCTGCTAGCAGCCCTCAGTACTGGCGAGCTGGATGTGGACCAGATGCAGAATGCGGATGACAAGAAGGTAAAGGATTATGATTTCCGTCGTCCTGCAAAGTTCTCTAAAGAGCATCTGCGTACACTGGAAATTATATATGAGCATTATGGGCGGATTCTGTCAACGACATTACCTCTTTACCTGAGAAAAAATGTTACGATTACAGTGGCCAATTCGGAAACTGTTACCTATTCTGAATTCAGTAATGCACTTTCCAACCCGGTAATTCTTGGAATTGTAAATTTTCAACCGCTGCAGGGACAGATTATTCTGGAATTGCAGGCCAATATCGGGTTTTCATTTATTGACCGTATGCTTGGAGGTGAAGGTACCAGCATTGACAGGCCGCGTCCATTTACGGATATCGAGATGCCGCTGATTGAAAAACTGGTGGGAATCTGTGTACAGCAGATGGTAGAACCGTGGGAGAATGTACTGGCAATTGATCCGCTGCTGGAGAGAATTGAGACTAATCCGCAGTTTGCGCAGGTAATTTCACCGACCGATATGATCGCAATTGTTACACTCAATATCAAGATCGGCGATACGGAGGGACTGATGAATATCTGTCTGCCCTATTTTACATTGGAAAGCATTATGGATAAGCTCAATACCAAGTACTGGTTCTCCACAATGCAGAAGCATAATGATGAAAATTATGAAGATCATCTGGAATCACTGGTCAGAAGAGTAGATGTACCGATTAAGGCAATTTTAGGAAAATGTCAGGTATCTGTAAATGACTTTGTTCATTTGCAGCAGGGGGATATCATAAGGCTCGACAATCATGTAAATACGGAAATGCATGTTTATGTCGGAAATATCGATAAGTTTACGGCGATGCCGGGGACATCGAAAGATAAATACGCCGTCAGAGTAACGTCGGTGATTAGAGAGGAGGAATAGGAGCATGGACGGAATGCTATCGCAGGATGAAATTAACGCGCTCCTGAACGGTATGGATACATCCGGGACTCCGGCCGATGGAGGATCAGACGCTGGGGGGAGTCCCGCTGCATCTGAGGCGGGGGCTGCAGGAGAGATTGATGAATCGCTTCTGACAGATGTGGAAAGAGATGCAATCGGTGAAGTTGCCAATATCAGTATGGGATCTTCTGCAACAACACTGTATTCACTTGTTAATCAGAAAGTAAATATTACCACTCCTGTTGTAGAACTGGCCAATTGGGAATCTACAACAGTCAATTATGAGAGACCCTGTGTTTTTATTCAGATCAAATATACGGTAGGTCTTGACGGAACTAATATCCTGATTTTAAAAGAACACGATGTCATGGTCATCACCGATCTGATGATGGGCGGTGACGGGACCAATACAGAGGGAGAGATCGGGGAACTGCAGCTGTCAGCAATTTCAGAGGCAATGAACCAGATGATGGGTGCTTCTGCAACTTCACTTTCTACGATGATTGGAAAAAAGGTGGATATCAGCCCGCCACAGGCGACACTTCTGAATATGGTGACTCAGAATCCGTCAGAAATTGCTGAATTTCTGGCAGGTACTTTTGTGAAAATTTCCTTTAAGATGCAGATTGCCGATCTGGTAGATTCCATGCTGATGCAATTATACCCGATTGACTTTGCAAAGAGTTTGTACGATACTTTTATTACAAGCACCAAAGAAGATCAGTTGGCAGTTCCACCGCAGCCCGCTCCCGCGCCTTCACCACAACCGCAGCCGGCAGCGCAGCCGCAGATGATGGCGCAGCCGCAGATGATGGCGCAGCCGCAGGTGATGGCGCAGCCGCAGATGATGGCACAGCCGCAGATGATGCAGAGCATGAATGTGCAGCCGGCACAGTTCCAGACTTTCAGTCCGGATATGCAGACCATGGCGGCCGGAGAAAACATTGGGCTGATCAAGGATGTACCGCTTGAGGTAACCGTTGAGCTTGGCAGGACAGCTAAACCGATTTCTGATATACTGGATTTTGCTCCGGGAACCATCATTGAACTGGATAAGGTAGCAGGCGAGCCTGTTGACGTGCTCGTTAATGGTAAGTTTGTTGCAAAAGGTGAAGTAGTAGTTATTGAAGAGAGCTTTGGTGTACGTGTAACCGAAATCATTAAATAAGAATGGAGAAAAGACGATGGCAAGAAATGTTTTGGTTTGTGATGATGCAGCATTTATGAGAATGATGATTAAGGACATTCTGACCAAGAACGGCTACAATATCGCAGGTGAAGCAGAAAACGGGATGAAGGCGGTAGAAAAGTACAATGAGCTCAAGCCCGATCTTGTTCTGATGGACATCACCATGCCTGAGATGGATGGTATTCAGGCACTGAAGAAGATAAAGGAAGGCGATCCCAAGGCAACTGTTATCATGTGCTCGGCAATGGGACAGCAGGCAATGGTAATTGAATCCATTCAGGCAGGTGCCCGTGACTTTATCGTAAAGCCTTTCCAGGCTGACCGTGTGCTTGAGGCTGTGAAAAAGGTTATCGGATAATGCTTACAGCAGATGCATTTGCACAGTTCTGTACTGTGATATTTCTCTTCCTGATTGTACTGGCGCTGACTTACTTTGTAACAAAGTGGATCGCCGGATATCAGAAGGGTAGAAATATCGGAACCAATATAGAAGTGGTGGAAACATACAGGATCGCAGGAGCGAAGTATGTACAGATTCTTCGTGTCGGCGATACGTATGTTGCTGTTGCAGTGTGTAAAGATACGGTAACCAAACTGGCAGAGCTGTCTAAGGATGAGATTCATCAGATGGAGCAGACAGGTGGGAGCACGAAAAGTTTTCAGGAGGTCCTGGATCTCATGAAAAAGAAAAATAAAAGTGGGACTGGCGACGGAAAATGAAACGAACTCAGGGGAAAGACAACATTAAAAAGCTGAAGAGAAGAGCAATTATCAGTACCTTTCTGGCAGCGGCAATGTTGTCTTTTCTTTTTGTGGTTACACCTGTGACGGCAGGAGCCACAGAGAACGGTACTTATTCCGTAGATGATACCAGCACAACGGATCCCACAACAGGGATCAGCTCCAATCTGACAGGAACGAATGAAAAAAGAACAAATGTGACACAGCCCGGCTCATCGAATTCTGCCGATGATCTGAAAAAGCTCAATATTGCCAATTCTGTTACCGTGACCTATGATAACGGCAATGGAAGCCTCAGCGGTGCACTTCGTATTCTGATTACACTGACGCTGATTTCACTTGCGCCGACGCTGATCATGATGATGACTTCTTTCACCAGAATTATCATTGTGCTTCATTTTACAAGAACTGCGTTGAATACACAGACAGTTCCGCCGAACCAGGTACTGATCGGACTGGCTCTTTTTCTGACTTTCTTTATTATGCAGCCCACAATGACGCAGGTGTATAAGGAGGCAGTCGTTCCGTTTGAAGCGGGACAGCTGGATCAGCGGGAGGCTTATGAAACCGCAATGAAGCCGATCCGCAATTTCATGTACCCGCAGACACAGAAAAAAGATGTGATCCTGTTTATGGAGATCAGCGGGAAAACCTGGGATGGCAAGCTGGACAGTATTCCGAATATGGTGCTGGTTCCCAGCTTTATTGTGAGTGAACTCAGAACAGCCTTTATTATCGGCTTCCTGATTTACATACCGTTTATTGTGATTGATATGGTAGTGGCTTCTGTACTGATGAGCATGGGTATGATGATGCTTCCGCCGACGACAATTTCCATGCCGTTCAAGATTCTTCTGTTTATCCTGGCGGATGGATGGAACCTGATTATCGGAAGTCTTGTCAAGACTTTTTATTAGCAGAACTGCTGAAAGGGAGGTGCAGGGATGACAGTTGGAGAGGTAACACAGATTACATCACAGGCACTGTATCTTGTCATTAAGGTATCAGCCCCGATTCTGCTGATATCACTTGCAGTCGGACTGATTGTATCCATATTTCAGACGGTTACATCAATTCAGGAGCAGACACTGACCTTTGTACCAAAGGTAATTCTGACATTTCTTGGGATCATTGTTCTGGGCAACTGGATGGCCACGAGTATTACGGAATATATGACAAAACTCTGGTCGGATTTCAGCCTGTACATACGGTAAGCTATGATTGATTATACATTTACTTATGGCAATCTTGAATATTTTCTCCTGATACTGGTCAGGGTCACATGTTTTGTTTATGTGGCCCCGTTTTTCAGTGTAAGAGGGATACCCAACCGGGTGAAGGTCGGTTTCAGTATTTTTCTTTCTTTTCTTCTGTATGGAGTAGTAAAGAGAGACCCACTGACCTATAATACGGTGATTGGCTATACCATCATTGTACTTAAAGAGGCAGCGACAGGTCTGTTGATCGGTTATGGTGCAATGATCTGTAATACGATTACATCTTTTGCCGGTGAAATTGTAGATATGCAGACCGGTCTTTCCATGGTAACGATCTTTGATCCCAATTCCAATGATAATGTGACAATCACAGGCGCACTGTATCAGTATGTTATGATGGCAATGCTGGTTGTCAGCGGAATGTACCGCTTTATTATCCGTGCACTGGTAGATTCGTTTCAGCTGATTCCTGTGAACGGCGCAGTATTTCATACGGACCGGATACTGCAGTCAATGCTGACATTCATGTCAGATTATCTCATAATCGGATTCAGAATCTGTCTTCCGGTTTTTGTTGTCACCTTTATTCTGAATATGGTACTGGGCATACTGGCGAAGGTATCTCCGCAGCTGAATATGTTTGCGGTAGGAATCGAGCTGAAAATTCTGGTGGGATTGAGTGTAATGTACCTTACCTGCAGTATGCTTTCCGGTGCTGCTGATTTTATTTTTCAGAATATGAAAACGCTGATGCAGGAATTTGCCAGAGGGATGGTCTGATTTGGAAGAAAAAAAGCGGCTCATAATTGAATATGATCTGCAGTTTTTTGCTAAGGAAGGCCCCGGAGGGGAGAAAACTGAGGAACCTACCGGCAAAAAGCTTGATGATGCCAGAAAAAAAGGACAGGTGGCAAAGAGCCGTGAAATTTCGATGGCTGTAGAGCTACTCGCTTTTTTTATATTGCTGAGAGTTTATGTAGATTCCATTGGTCAGCACTTTGAGAGCTTTTTTGCAACTGTTTATCAGCAGATCCCCAGTACGATTAAGATGGTGGGAGGTCAGGTACCGGAGGCTGCGATTCATGCGGTGGTCAGCAATATGCTGATGCAGACACTTACGATCATGATGCCGTTTCTGATTGCAGGTGTTGTGATTGCACTGATCTGCAATATTCTGCAGGTAGGGTTCAAGGTTGCGACAGAACCGCTCAGACCTAATTTCAGCAAGATGAATCCGCTTCAGGGGATTCAGAAGCTTTTTTCCATGCAGTCTGTGTTTGAACTGCTGAAGTCAATTGCCAAGATTGTTTTGATCGGTTACGTGGTTTATTCGTACTTTAAAAGTGAGAAGAGTTCCATTTATCTGTTATATGATATGTCTTTGCGTCAGGGAATTGCACTTATGGGAAATCTGACGATCAATATGGGAATTCGTGTGGCAGCGGTTTATATGATTATTGCGCTGGCAGACTTTATTTATCAGAAACGAAAATTTCATACGGATATGATGATGACCAAGCAGGAAGTTAAGGATGAAATGAAGGAGTCAGAGGGAGATCCGCAGGTCAAGTCCAAGCAGAGACAGCGGATGAGAGAGGCTTCTCAGCGCAGAATGATGCAGGAACTTCCAAAAGCAGATGTGGTGATCACAAATCCTACGCATTATGCTGTAGCCATTCAATATGATCAGGAGAAGTATAATGCACCGATTGTTCTGGCCAAGGGAGCAGATTATCTGGCTAAAAAAATCAAGGAGATTGCTAAGGAAAATGATGTCGAAATTGTAGAAAACAAGCCGCTTGCCAGAATGCTGTATGCCAATGTGGAGATCGGGGCGGTAATTCCACCGGAATTATATAAGGCGGTTGCCGAAGTACTGGCATTTGTTTATCATCTGAAGGGAAAAGTATAAGGTGAAAGACATCCGTTTTTCTGCTATGATATATTTATAAAATTTTTTCAGGGAAGGAGGAAAAAAAGTATGAACAGAAACAAGATCATCAACCGGATATATGATTATGGCGTTGCGTTATATCTTGTTTCCGCAATTGTCATGCTGATTATCCCCATTCCGGCGCTTTTGATGGATGTGCTGCTGTCTTTTGATATGGCGCTTTCCTTTGCTATTCTGTTTACAGCAATGTTTGTTACTGAAGTTCTGGATATGTCTTTTTTCCCTTCCATCCTGCTGTTTACCACAATTTTCAGAATTGCACTGAATGTATCTTCCACCAGACTGATTCTGACGACGGGAAATCCCGGACAGGTAATTGAAACATTCGGTAATTTCGTCGGCGGCGGTGATCTGATCGTCGGTATTATTGTTTATATCATTATTATCATTGTACAGTTCGTTGTTATCAATAAAGGTTCTGAACGTGTGGCTGAAGTAACCGCAAGATTCACCCTTGACGCCATGCCCGGTAAACAGATGGCCATTGATGCGGATCTGAACACCGGAGCAATTGATGACAAGGAAGCCAGACGCAGACGTGAGAAGATTCAGGAGGAAGCAAGCTTCTTTGGCTCTATGGATGGTGCTTCCAAGTATGTAAAGGGAGATGCAGCCGCTGGGCTGATCATTACAGGCGTCAACATTATCGGCGGTATTGCAATGGGTATGCTGCGGCAGGGTATGGATATCAATGCAGCCATGAACAAGTATACGATCCTGACCATCGGTGACGGACTTGTCAGTTCCATTCCTTCTCTCCTTATCTCTCTGGCAACAGGTATTCTGGTTACCAAAGGCTCCAAGGAATCTGATTTTGGTCATGTGCTGATCAGTCAGCTGTTCGGAATGCCCAAAGTGCTGTATCTGGTAGGTACTGTAATTGCGGCGCTTGGAATCATGACACCGCTTCCAACGGTGATCTATGTCGGCATCGGGATCTGTTTTATCGTCAGTGCGCGTGTTACACAGGGTACCATAGAGACAACAAAGGTACAGGAGGCTGCAACAACAGAAGAAACAAAGGCGGAAGAAATACGGCAGCCTGAGAATGTCAACAGCCTGCTGCAGGTGGATCCGATTGAACTTGAATTCGGTTATGGCATCATACCGCTTGCAGATGTCAATCAGGGAGGGGATCTTCTGGATCGTGTCGTCATGATCAGAAGGCAGGTCGCGCTGGAACTTGGTACTGTGGTGCCGATTATCCGTCTGCGTGATAATATTCAGCTGAATCCGAATCAGTATATTATCAAGATCAAGGGAATCCAGATCAGTGAAGGAGAGATTCTGTTTGATCATTATATGGCCATGAATCCCGGACATGTAGAGGATGAGATCACAGGTATTCCGACATTTGAACCGTCGTTCCATCTGCCGGCGATCTGGATTACGGAGGGGCAGAGAGAACGTGCGGAGAGTCTTGGATATACGGTTGTTGATCCGCCGTCCATTATTGCAACCCATCTGACAGAAGTTATTCGTGAGCATATTTCGGAACTGCTGACCAGACAGGATGTGCAGAACCTTGTGAATAACCTGAAGGATAACAATCAGGCACTTGTGGATGAACTTGTACCCAAGCTGATGAGCCTTGGTGAAATCGAAAAAGTGCTTCAGAATCTGCTGAAGGAAGGTATTTCCATCAGAGATCTGGTGACGATATTTGAAACACTGGCAGATTATGCGCCGACAACGCACGATACGGATATTCTGACGGAGTATGTGCGGCAGAGCCTTAAGAGAGCAATTTCCAACAAGTATTTTACTTCCGGGGAGACGACCAGTGTGGTTACGCTTGATCCCAAACTGGAGCAGGACATTATGGGCAGTGTCAAACAGACGGAAACGGGTGCTTACCTGACTCTGGATCCGGACAGAACGAAGGCCATTCTGAAATCAGTCGGTTCAGAGACCAGAAAGCTGGAAGACGCCGGAAAGAATCCGATTGTCATGACTTCGCCGATTGTCAGAATGTACTTTAAGCGTATGACAGAGGATTATTATAAAGATCTGATTGTAATTTCATATAATGAAGTGGAGCCGAACATAGAGCTACAGTCAGTCGGGATGGTGACAGCATAAGATGATCATTAAAAAGTTTTTGGGGAAAACAGAAGAAGAGGCAACAGAAGCTGCGCGTAAAGAGCTTGGTTCGAATATTGTGATCATGAATGTCAGACCGGTGAAAAGAACCGGGTTTCTGTCTTTCATGAAGCCGCAGAAGACTGAGGTCACGGTTGCACTTGAAGACGAGCATGAAGATGTCCAGCAGCAGCCGCAAGGCAGGGCGATCGTTATGCCTGCGTCCATATCTGCGCAGGAAAAAAAAGTGCTCCCGGCAGGGCAACAGCTGGCAAGAGCAACGGCAGAAGGGGTAATTCCGCCGCTTAAGGTCGGGCCGGATCCGGAAATAAAGGCGACTGCAACTACGCAGAATGAAAACAGCGTAATTGAAGAAAAACTGGACAATCTGCATTCACTTCTGGAGCAGAACATGATCCGCCCGGAGCAGGAAAAAGAGAATGGAAGTACAGTACAGCCGAAGTCGGCACTTGAAAAACTCTCTGCGAAGCCGGAAAAGGAAAAGGCTTCGGATGAAATTCTTTCTTTCATCAAACTGTTGTATAATACATTGTTGGAAAATGAAGTGGATGAAAGGTATGCCAATGAGCTTACAGATGAAGTGGAGAAGATCAGTAAGCCCAATATGCCGTTTGAATATGCACTGTCCAATGTATATCAGAAAATGGTGTTGAAATTCGGCAAGTCGGAGACAATTCAGCCGGCAGCAGATGGCCCGAAGGCAGAGATTTTCATCGGTCCCACAGGCGTTGGTAAGACGACTACGATTGCCAAGCTGGCGTCCATGCTGCACATCATGAACAAAAAAAAGGTAGCACTTCTGACCATGGATACCTATAGGATTGCAGCGGCAGAGCAGCTGCGTACCTATGCATCCATTCTGGAAATTCCGTTCCGTGTCATTTATTCCGTGGAAGAGATGAAGCAGGCGGCAGAGGATTTTAAGGATTACGATTACCTGATGGTCGATACTGCAGGACATTCTCTTCATAACGAAGATCAGAAAAAGAATATCAATGAATTTATTCATGTGCTTTCGGATGCCATGGAAAGCGATGTGTTTTTGGTACTCAGTGCGACAACGAAATACAGGGATTTGCTGGAAATTGCAGATTCTTATTCAGAGATTGTGAAATACAGACTTATTTTTACCAAAATGGATGAAACCGGTGCTGCGGGAAATCTTTATAATATCAGAATGCATACAGGCGCACCGATGTCATATATCACAGACGGACAGAATGTGCCGGATGATATTGCGGTTTTTGATGCACAGCGTATTGTAAAAGGGCTTTTAGGCGGAAAAAAGTAATATGACCGGGTTCCTCCGGCCAGACTCTGAGGACATGGTGCTATATGGATCAGGCAGAACAGCTTAGAAATATTATTAAAAAAGAGAATACGCCGCAGCGTCCCAAGGCAAGAATCATTACGATTACAAGCGGTAAGGGCGGTGTCGGTAAATCAAATGTGGCAATCAATCTGGCGATTCAGTTTCGTAAAATGGGGCAGAAGGTTATTATTCTGGATGCCGATTTCGGACTGGCAAATATTGAGATCATGTTTGGCACAGTGCCGAAACATAATCTCTGTGATCTGATCTATCAGGGGAAAAACATCAAGGAAATTATTACCTGGGGACCAATGGGCGTCGGATTCATTTCCGGCGGTTCGGGAATCTCCGGAATGTATAATCTCAGCAGAGATTATCTGGTATATATTATTGTGAATCTTGCTGAACTTGATGCAATTGCCGATACCATTATTGTGGATACGGGAGCAGGAATTTCCAATGCGGTGATGGAATTTCTGGTGGCAAGCGGAGAAGTGATTCTGGTAACTACGCCGGAACCGACTTCCATTACGGATTCTTATTCGCTTTTGAAAGCATTGAATCAGTATCCGCGCTTTTCCAGAGAAAATACGGCAATCAAGGTGGTATCCAACAGGGTATCGTCCGCGGAAGAGGGAGAGCAGCTGTTTCATAAGCTTAATGCAGTAGTTGCAAGGTATTTGAAGCTCCCGCTGACCTATCTGGGTGCCATACCGCAGGACCAACTGCTGGCCAGAAGCGTAATGCAGCAGTCACCGGTTTCACTGCAGTATCCGGCAGCCAGATCCGTTCATGCATTTGAAACGATTGCACAGGAACTGACTGGCAGAGAAGGAACTCCAGTTGTGCCGCCGAGAGGAATGGCAGCATTCTTTTCACATATCATTACAGGAAGAAAACTTGAAAAATCGCCACAGACGTGAGGAAAAAAATGTTGACGGATTATATCATACCGGGGAACAGAATTGAAATAAAATCGAATGCGGATACCTGGCTTCAGCAAAATGAAGAGAACAGGTCCTATGTCAGTGAAATCTATGATGTCGTTTCGGAAGACCGGATTGATGTCATGATGCCGATGGAGCAGGGCAAGCTGATTCTGCTTCCTGTGAATGGAGAATACAATATTGCGTTCTATTCTCAGAAGGGACTTTATCAGTGCAATGCACGCGTGGCGGACAGATATCGCAGCAATAATATGTATATTCTCTCCATGGATCTGACCAGCAGTCTTCAGAAACTGCAGCGAAGAGAATATTTCAGACTCAGCTGCGCAGTGGAAATGAAATCCAGACTCCTTACGGAGTATGAAAATATGGCACTTAAAAGTAATCCGGCTTTCGTACCGAATCCGAATGAAGAGATGCACAAGGCTGTTATTGTGAATATCAGCGGCGGTGGTGTGAGGTTCGTATCTCCTGGCCGTTATGAAGCGGAAGATCGGATCTATGTTTCCTTTCCGCTGAAGCTTGCGGGCGGAGAACATGATTTTAAGGTAACTGGAAAGGTACTTCGGGTGCAACCGCTTGAAAACAGAGATGGGCTCTTTGAACATCGGGTACAGTTTCTGAAAATCAGTGATAGTGAGAGGGAGGATATTATTCACTACATATTTGAAGAAGAACGAAGGATCAGAAAAAAACAGGATTAATAATCGAATAGAGATAAATGACGGATAAACGTCAGAAAGCTGGGAAAAATATGAAAAAAATCTTGCTGGTTGATGACTCTGCACTCATGAGAAGCGTACTCAGTGATATTATTAATGCAGATTCAAGATTTCACGTGGAAGACAGGGCGGCAGACGGAGTCGAAGCACTGGATATTCTGAAGCGAAAGACATATGACGCAGTAGTTCTGGACGTTAATATGCCACGGATGGATGGAATACAGTTGCTGCGTGAGCTGCAAAAGAACAGAATTGCTGTGAAAGTCATGATGGCCAGCACAGATACCACGGAAGGTGCGAAGGTTACACTGGATGCGCTGGAACTGGGAGCTATCGATTTCGTTCATAAACCTGACAGAGCTAGTGCCTGCAGAAATGAAGATTTTACAAGAGAATTTATTGATACTCTTGCTGCGGTATGTGCGGGTCAGCTTCCGACAGTGACAAAGGCTTTTTCCATTACCGAGATTCAGGCATCAAGAAAGATGATACAGCTGGTGGAAAAACATTCGTCACAGGTAACAGGCAATAAGATTGTAGCGATTGCCAGTTCTACAGGAGGCCCAAGAGCACTGCAGTCAGTTATTCCCAAACTTCCCAAAAATCTGAAAGCACCAGTTGTACTGGTACAGCATATGCCGGTTGGCTTTACGGCATCTCTCGCTGAAAGACTTGACTCATTGAGTGAGATTCATGTCAAGGAGGCAGCCGAAGGAGATGTTCTGGAGGCTGGAACCGTCTATATTGCGAGAGGCGGTATTCACATGCACGTCAGATATTCCGGCGGCAGGCATATGATTCATTTCGAAGACGGACCGAACAGAGAAGGAGTTAAACCCTGTGCGAACTTCATGTATGAATCACTTGCCGCAAGCGGATATGATGAAGTAGTATGTGTGGTTCTTACCGGAATGGGTGCTGACGGAACTGAAGGAATCGAGAATCTGAAGAAGCAGAAAAAGGTACATGTTATTTCTCAGGAAGCATCGTCCTGCACCGTATATGGAATGCCCCGCGCAGTTGCGCAGGCAGGACTTTCAGATCAGGTTGTGAAGCTGGATGATGTGGCTCAGGAGATTATCATGAATGTTGGCGTCAGGTGATGGCGCAGCAAATAGTGGAGGTATAAGAGTATGGATGTTTCTCAGTATCTTGGTGTCTTTCTGGATGAAGCAAAGGAACATATTCAGAGTCTGAACGACAATATCATGGCACTTGAACAGGATCCTACAAATGAGGACTGTATCAATGAGATCTTCAGAGCAGCACATTCCATGAAGGGAATGGCCGGCACAATGGGATACAAGCGTATGCAGCAGCTGACTCACGACATGGAAGATGTCTTTTCCGATGTACGTGCGGGCTCTCTGAAAGTTGACAGTAATATGACAGATACGCTGTTTCAGTGTCTGGATGCCGTACAGGCATATGTCGATAAGATTACAGAAACACAGGATGAAGGTACTGAAGATAATGCCCATCTGATTAAGGCGCTGGCAGACATCAGGGCCGGAAAGAGTGGTGCGGCTTCTTCGGAGCAGGCAGCAGAGGCGCCTAAGACAGCAGATGCTCCAAAAGCAGATGCAGCACCTGCGACGGGAACATCATGGAAGGAGATCCGTCTGGAACCGTCAGTTCGTTCCACACTGGAGAGTGCGGCGGAAGAGGGCAAGAAGATCTATGGACTGACTGTTCAGATTCAGGACAGCTGTATTCTGAAAGCAGCACGTGCATTCCTTGTATTCAAGGGAATTGAAGATGTTGGTGAAATTGCGGTATCAGAACCTTCCACACAGGATATTGAGGATGAAAAGTTTGATTTCACCTTCAGCCTTGTGGTGATTACTGATGCTGATATGGACAAGGTTTCCGGCATTGCGAAGAATGTATCGGAGATTGAATCAGTGGACATTGGAGAGTTTGACGTAAAGAATGCGAAGAGCACAGAAGATAAGGAAGATACGGCTCCGGCACCTGAAATCAGGGAAGCACCAAAGGCAGCTCCGGCGGTAACTTCTGCACCTGCAGCCAAAACTGCAGCAGCACCTGCAGCAGCGGGCGGTAAAAAGCCTGTCGGTAAGCCGGTAGTAAACAGAACTGTCCGTGTAGATATTGATAAGCTGGATGTACTGATGAATCTTGTGAGTGAGTTGATCATCGCCAAGAATTCTCTGATCTCTGCCACAACATCTTCGGGTGCAACCAACAGTGCGGTTGATGAACAGATTGAATATCTTGAAAGTGTAACGACAAATCTTCATGAGTCTGTAATGAAGGTTCGAATGGTCCCTATTGAAAGTGTACTTCAGAAATTCCCGAGAATGATCCGTGATCTGAATAAGAGCCTTGGTAAAAAGATGGAACTGACCATGACCGGTGAAGATACAGAAATGGATCGTACAGTTGTAGATGAAATCGGTGATCCTCTGATGCATTTGCTCAGGAACAGCGCCGACCATGGAATTGAACCTGCAGAGGTTCGTGCAGAACGCGGAAAACCGGAAGTAGGACAGATCTTCCTGCATGCATATCAGGATGGCAACAGTGTTGTCATTGAGGTTGGTGATGACGGCAATGGTATTGATGCAGAGGTTGTAAAGCAGAAGGCAATTGAGAAAGGTGTTGTGACACCGGAGCAGGCAGAAACAATGAGTGAGAAGCAGTGTATAGAGCTTCTGTTCCATCCGGGATTTTCAACTGCCAAACAGGTTTCAGAAATTTCAGGACGAGGTGTTGGTCTTGATGTTGTAAAATCAAAGGTAGAGTCCTTAAGTGGTGAAGTGGATGTAAAAACAAAGCTGGGCGTCGGTTCCACATGGACCATCCGCCTGCCTCTGACACTGGCAATTATTCAGGCACTTATGGTAGTGATCGGCGGAGAGAAGTATGCAATTCCGCTGGATTCCATTCAGAGTATTGAAAATATTCCGCCGACAGATATCAAACTCGTATCCAATCGTGAAGTGATCAATCTCCGTGGCAATGTAACGAGACTGGTACGTATGAATGAAGCGCTGGATATTGAGAGCAAGAAGACAGCGGATGAAGATCTGGTTGTTGTTATTGTTAAAAAGGGTGAACAGCTGGTGGGTCTTGTCATTGATGAGCTCATGGGACAGCAGGAAATCGTAATCAAGCCTCTTGGAAAGTATATCAATAAATGTAAGTTCATCAGTGGTGCAACAATACTGGGTGATGGAGAAATTGCCCTGATCCTTGATACCAACGCACTTGTCTGATGAGGAAGCTGTCAATCTGATACATTATGATTACTTTAAAGGAAGGGTGAACAGATATGAATGAGCTTAGAAATACACAGGATGCCGGTGAACTGATTCAGTATATTGTTATTAAACTGGGAGATGAGCAGTACGGCATAGATATCAAATACATTGACAATATTGTCAGAATGCAGCAGATTACCAGAGTACCGAAAGTAGAACATTTTCTCAAAGGAGTAATCAATATCCGTGGTGAAATAGTTCCTGTCATGAGCCTGCGGCTGAAGATGGGAATCAAAGAAGATGAAATTACCTCCAAGAGCCGGATTATTATCTTAAGACTTGAAAGCGGTGACCTTATCGGCATTATTGTTGATCAGGTCAATCAGGTGCTGACACTGAGCACAACGGATGTTGAAAAGGTGCGTTATGATGATAAGAATCAGAAGGCCGGCAACAGCTTTATCAGCGGAGTAGGCAAGTATGAAGGTGGACTTGTATCCATACTGGATCTTTCCACGTTGGAACTGGACACAAAAGACAAAAAGGATAAGAAAGACTGATCAGGAGGAAAAACCTGTGTCTGAAATGAATCTGGACGATCTGTCCAATCAATATTTTGATGTACTGAAGGAACTTGGAAATATCGGCGCCGGAAATGCGACAACAGCTCTTGCACAGATGCTCAACAGCAAGGTGGATATGTCTGTTCCTCAGGTAAGACTTCTGGAGTTTAAAGATGTTGGTGATCTTATGGGAGGTGCCGACCAGATTATGGCCGGCATCTACTTAAGCGTTGAAGGGGACATTAATGGCAGCATTATGTTCCTGGTGGGAATACAGGAAGCAAGACATCTGGTCAATAAGCTGATGATGCAGGACAGCGAGAGCCAGGAATTTACGGATATAGAGCTTTCTGCACTGAAAGAGGTAGGAAACATTATTACAGGTTCCTATCTTAATTCACTTTCTACCATGACAAGTCTGAAGATGATTCCTTCCATTCCGTATGTAACGGTAGATATGGCCGGCGCGATTTTAAGTGTTCCTGCGATCGAGTTTGGAATGATGGGAGATAAGATTCTGCTGATTGAAACGCAGTTTTTTGATGAGATCAAGCTGAGCGGCTATTTTATATTGCTGCCGGATCTGGAAGGCTATAAGAAGATACTGACGTCACTGGGTATAAGCAATATATAATCAGAGTTGATGATTGGAGCCATAAAACATGGGACAGATAATAAAGGTTGGCATGGCTGATCTGAATATTTGCGTCAGCCCTGACGGCATTACTACGTTAGGACTCGGCTCCTGCGTTGGCATAGCAATTCGCGACCCGGTTACCAAAATCGGGGGTCTTGCACATATTATGCTGCCTGATTCGCACGAAATCAGGAACAGCACGAATATACCAAAATTTGCGGATACAGGCATTAATGAACTGATCCGGCAGATTGTGGCAAAAGGTGCGGCGAGGGACAGGCTGGTAGCCAAAATTGCAGGTGGAGCGCAGATGTTTGCATTTCAGAACACAAATTCGAACATGCGTGTGGGTGACCGTAATGTTGCAGCAACACTGAAGACGCTCAAAGAACTGAATATCAGGGTTCTGGCACAGGATACCGGAGATTCTTATGGCAGAACGGTAATTTTTTATCCGGAGACCGGTGATTTTGTCATCAGGGCGGTAGGAAAGCCGGAGAAAGTAATATGAGCGGCGAAAAAGAAGATAAAAAAGGGAAAAAAGAAAAAAAGACAATCAAAGCAGTAAGAAAAAATGGCATCAGCAGTGGCAGTAGACTGATTGCTCCGATTGTCATGCTGTCGGCAACTGCGATTGTTGCAATTTATACCTATCTGCAGAAGTATCCGATCGGCAGATGGCTCGTAATTGTGCTGGGTACAATGGTGCTGTTTCTGATCATCGGTTTGATTCTTGAAAAGATGATTGAGCATTTTGAAAAAACAAATTTCGAGAAGGAAGAAGCGGAAAGAGCCGCGCAAGCGGAGTCTGAAGCACAGGATAAGGAACAGACCGGCACTGATGCCGGAAATAATCATCAGGCAGATCAGGGATGATCGCAGGGCTGATGAGTCTGGAGATAACCTGTTATGGATGAAGCAGCCAGAAGTAAGTTATGGAAAGAATATGAGAAAGATAAATCTCCACAGATACGTGAAAAGCTGATTCTTGAGTATGCACCGCTAGTGAAACTGGTGGCAGGCAGACTTTCCATGTATCTGGGTTTTAATGTGGAATATGATGATCTTGTCGGTTATGGTATTTTCGGATTGATCGATGCAATAGACAAGTTCGACATGATGAAGGATGTAAAGTTCGAAACTTACGCAAGTCTCAGAATCAGAGGGGCAATTCTGGATCAGATCCGTAAAATGGACTGGATTCCGAGAACGGTCCGTGACAGACAGAAGAAAATTGATGCTGCAATTCATGAAATTGAGTCAGAGAGCGGCCATGTTGCTACAGATGCGGAAGTTGCAGCCAGAATGAAAATCTCAGAAGAAGAATATCTGAACTGGCAGAGCCAGATGAAGGTTACCAATGTGGTTTCCCTGAATGAATTTATGGAGCAGGGTAGTGATATTCCGGAAGATTCTTCCAGAAATGCCAGATTTGAAAAGCCGGAAGAGGTGGTAGAGAAGGCAGAACTGAAAAAGATGCTTTCAGAAGCGCTGGAGTTGTTGACGGAAAAAGAGCGGAAAGTGATCCTGCTTTATTATTATGAAGAACTGACACTGAGAGAAATCAGCAATGTAATGGATGTTTCAGAGTCCAGAGTTTCACAGCTGCATACAAGAGCGCTGGTCAAAATGAAGCAGAAGATGGGCAGATACATGGGAATTCTGACAGAAAGAAACTGAAACGGAGAGCGCTATGAACGGATATTTTCAACTGGTAACAACGCAGAAGGGAACTGGAATCAGAGTCTATGCACCAACGGAAGGGGGAGAGCCTCTTCGTGTGGAAGATACACTGGAATACCTGGATTTTCATAAAATGGAATATGATATTGTCTCAGTAAACAATGCAGTAAAAAGTGCAGATGGACAGGTTGTTCTTTTTACGACAAGTCAGCTGCGACCAGAACGGGAATCATACAGACTGGATATTTCTGATGACCGGATGCAGGCCACAGCATTTTTTTATGCACCATCGGAAGGTGCAGAGCTGATGACGGTGGATGAGCTACTGAAGGATCTGATCTTTAAAAAGATCCGTGTTGGAATTCAGAAGGAAAATATCGAAGCTTTTTTTGCCAGAAGAGAATACTGCAAACCAGTTGTGGTGGCACAGGGAAAACCTCCAAGACAGGGGAAAGACGCTGTGGTGGAGTACCATTTTTCTTCAAATCTGCATGCCAGACCGACAATGAAAGAAGACGGCAGCGTAGATTATTTTCATCTGAATCTGATCAATCACTGTCATGAGGGAGATCTTCTGGCAACGCTGACACCGGCGGATCTTGGTGAAGCAGGTCAGAGCATATATGGTGAAGTTGTAAAGCCACATGCAGTGAAGATCATGAATCTGCATTATGGTAAAAATGTGATTCTCAGTGAAGACAAACTTTCAATCAGTGCTGCAACGGATGGGCATGTCAGTCTGCAGGAAGGAAAGGTTGTCGTATCAAATGTACTGAGTATTCAGAATGTGGATGTTTCCACGGGAAATATTGAATATGACGGCAGTGTGGAAGTAGGCGGTGATGTTGCAGCTAATTTTTCCATTAAGGCGGGTGGGAACATACTGGTAAAGGGGAATGTGGAAGGTGCGCAGCTGGAAGCCGGTGCGGATGTGATTCTGGAGCGCGGAATCAATGGCATGGGCAGAGGCACAGTGCAGGCCGGTGGCAATGTGGTTACCAAGTTTATTGAAAATGCCAGAATATCCGCGGGTGGATCTGTGACTGCAGAATCCATGATTCATGCGAATGTGGAGTCCGGAACAGAGATTCATGTGGAAGGCAAAAAGGGTTTTATTGCCGGAGGACATGTAGTGGCAGCCGAAAAAATCGTGGCAAGAACACTGGGTTCAGAGATGGGTGCCAGCACACAGATTGATGTCGGTGTGGATCCACAGACCAAAAATCATCTTCGGGATCTTCAGAAAGACGTGATGACCGCGAAGAAGACGTTGGATACCATAAAACCGACGTTGGACAGCATCACACAGAAATTAAAAAACGGTGTGAAACTGACGCCTGATCAGGTAAAATATGCGCAGCAGTTACTGGAACTGAATAAAAAGCTTTCAACTGAAATTAATGATAAAATGGTAACAGTCACTGATCTTCAGAATAAACTTTCCGAAGCTCACAGCGCGGAAGTTGTGGTAATGGAGAATGCCTATCCGGGAACAACGGTATCTATCGGTGAATTATCCATGGTGATAAAGAAAACAGTGAAATACAGCCGCTTTGTTGTCAGAGACGGGGATGTGAAGCTTGCACCTATCTGAAACAGACGGAGCATTTTGCGGCAGGAGGTGATCGCATGTCGATTAACCGGATTGATTTTCAGGGGGCACTTGCCAGAACGGCAGATTTCTCCACAATCAAACAGAATGAAGACAATAAGGGGCAGGTTGATCAGACCAATTTCCAGACGCAGTTTTCAAAGGAAATTGATAACAAAAGCAATACGGTGACTGAACCCAAAAATACGCAACAGCAACAGTTCAAGTTTGATGCCAGGGAAAAAGGCAAAAACGAGTACAGCGGTAATGGCGGAAAATCCAGAAATAAGGATACTTCAGAGAAGAAGGAAAACGGGATATTCGGGCCGGATGGAAAAAAAGTCAGTATGGACGGTACTTCAACTTTTGATTTTAAAATATAAGCAGGAGAAACAATGAGTATAGCTGAAATATTGCTGATGATTGTCGGAGTTGTGGCAATTGTGACCGGATATCTGATCCCTGCTGGGCATGCTGCAGATTCACAGACAAAAGCAGTGACGGAACGGAATGTGCATGACATGGTAAGACGGAGCGTAGAAGATGCACAGGAAGAAATTCAAAGCCGGGTGGATGATACAATAGAATCGTCGCTCGCCAAGTCGGAACGTGGACTTGAACGAATTACAAATGAAAAGATCACGGCAATCAGTGAGTATGCGGATACGGTGCTGAATGATATTCACAAAAATCATGATGAAGTGGTATTCATGTACGATATGCTCAATGATAAGCATAAAAGTCTGACGGATACGGTATCGGAAGTGACCAGACAGGCAGAACAGGCAAAACAGACCATTCTGGATGCGGAGATCACGGCGAAGCAGGCAAAACTGGCAACGGATAAAATGAACGCGGATCAGTTCATACCACTTATACCGGATACGGCAGTCGGGGATGCGGAAAATGAGCAACACGTGATCGGAAGCGCAGGCGCTGCGGCTGAAACGGAATCTGTACAGAACAGGGAACCGGAGAAAGAACCGGAAAAGGCGAAGGTAGTTCAGCTTTCAGAGGTTCAACGTAATGAAAGCAGGAAAAACAATGAAGAAGAACCTGACAGGGAGGCAGACACAGGGACGGATCCCGGTTCTCAGAACAGACAGATTCTCGAGATGCATAAAGCAGGAAAATCCAATATGGTGATAGCGAGGGAACTTGGCCTGGGTATAGGAGAGGTCGGTCTGGTGATTGATCTGTCAAAAAAGCATAAAAAGGTAAGATAAACAGAATGAAACTTAAATATTATCTTCGAGGTCTTGGCATAGGGCTTATTATAGCGACAATTGTGATGGGAATTCATTCAGGAAGCAGCTCATCCTCACCGTCTGATGCGGAAATCAGACAAAGAGCAGAGGCGCTGGGGATGATAGATGGAGCGATGCTTTCGGATCAGGCAGACGGAGGGAATGCAGGTGAATCGCACAAAGATGACGCTTCATCCGCTCAGACGGTGGATACGGCAGGAAAAGAAGTATCTGAAGAAAACAACAAAGGGCAGTCTGTATCAGCTGCATCTGCTTCAGAAATGGCTTCGGAAACGCAGACGCAGTCAGGAGCATCGGAATCTGCTTCAGAAAGTTCTGCGGTTTCTGCGGCTGGAGAAGACCGTTCACAGGTCGTATCCACAGGTAAAACGGCTGAAAGTACAGCTTCTGAAGAACCTTCGGAAACCAAAGTCGTGATTCCGGGCGGAGCAGGTTCAGACAGTGTATGCAGTACGCTTGAGAGTGCAGGGGTGATTGATTCAGGAAATACATTCAACCGTTACCTGATTGACAGGGGACTGGACAGAAAAATCAAGTCGGGAACCAAGACAATTCCTGCAGGTGCAACGTATGAAGACATTGCATCCATCATAACCAGATGAGTACGGATGACAGGCATGATCAGTAAAAAATGCTTGTCATCTTTTTTACTTTGTGATAATATGGAAAAGCTGTGACAAAGGTCGCAGTCTGTCAAATTGACAGAACATAGAAATCACGTATGTACCGTTCTGTTTCCGGTGTTGCACGAAGCGTGCAATCAAAACAGAGCTTACTGCAGAGGTAACGCCCTTTTGCAGACAGATAAGCCAAGGACATACGGAAGAAAAACCACATGGAGGTAATATCATGAGCGTTGTTAGTATGAAGCAGTTACTTGAAGCAGGTGTTCATTTCGGACATCAGACCAGAAGATGGAACCCTAAAATGGCTCCTTATATCTTCACAGAGAGAAATGGTATTCATATCATTGATCTTCAGAAGTCAGTTGTAAAGGTTGACGAAGCTTACAAAGCAGTTTTTGAAATTGCTGAGCAGGGCGGTACAATCCTTTTTGTTGGAACAAAGAAGCAGGCGCAGGATGCTGTTAAGACAGAAGCTGAGCGTTGCGGTATGTACTATGTAAATGAAAGATGGCTTGGCGGTATGCTGACCAACTTCAGAACCATCCAGAGCAGAATCGAGAGACTTAAGAAGATCGAGAAGATGCAGGAAGACGGAACATTTGATGTTCTGCCGAAGAAGGAAGTAGCCGGACTCAAGAAGGAACTTGACAAACTGAGCAAGAACCTTGGCGGTATCAGAGACATGAAGAGAATTCCGGACGCAATCTTTGTTGTAGATCCCAAGAAGGAAAGAATCTGCGTACAGGAAGCTCAGACACTTGGAATCACACTGATCGGTATCGGTGATACTAACTGTGATCCTGAAGAACTTGACTATATCATCCCTGGTAACGATGATGCAATCAGAGCCGTTAAACTGATCGTTGGCAAGATGGCAGATGCTGTAATCGAAGCTAAGCAGGGTGCTGAAGCTGCAACAGCTCAGGAAGAAGTTTCTGAAGAAGCAGAAGCAGTTGAAAACAACTAATTGACGAATATTTCATTGATATAGAGAGGAACAGTATAATGGCTATCACAGCAGCAATGGTAAAAGAATTACGTGAGTCAACCGGTGCCGGCATGATGGAATGCAAAAAGGCACTGACTGAGACAGACGGAAATATGGACGAGGCAGTTGAGTTCCTGAGAAAGAACGGTCAGGCAAAGGCTGAGAAAAAGGCAAGCAGAATCGCAGCAGAAGGTCTTACAAGAATTGCTGTGAAGGATGATAAGACAGCAGCAGTTGTTGAGGTTAATTCCGAGACAGATTTCGTTGCACAGAATGAAAAATTCCAGGCATTTGTTGAAGCAGTTGCAAAGCAGGCTGTTGACGGCGATGCAGCAGATATGGATGCATTCATGGCTGAGAAATGGGAGCAGAATTCTGAAGAAACAGTTCAGGAGGCTCTTGTGGAGATCACAGCAGTAATCAGCGAGAAGCTGAGCATCCGTCGTTTTGAGAAGATCACAGCATCCAATGGTATTGTTGTTCCTTATCTTCACGGTGCAGGCAGAATTGCAGTTCTTGTAGAAGCCGAGACTGATGTTGTCAATGATGACATCAAGGAAGCAATGAAGAATGTAGCAATGCAGGTTGCAGCTCTGAATCCGAAGTATGTTGATATGAACGATGTTTCTGAAGAATACAGAAATCATGAGAAGGAAATTCTTCTTGCTCAGGCGCTGAACGAGAACAATGAACTTCCTGAAGACAAGAGAAAGCCGCAGCAGATCATTGAGAAGATGCTGATTGGCCGTCTGAACAAAGAGCTGAAGGAGATCTGCCTGAATGAGCAGGTTTATGTAAAGGCTGAAGATGGCAAGCAGACGGTAGCTCAGTATGTTGCTCAGGTTGCAAAGCAGAACAATGCAAATCTTTCTGTAAAGAGATTTGTTCGTTTTGAGACCGGTGAAGGTATTGAAAAGAAAAATGAAAACTTTGCAGAAGAAGTTGCAAAGCAGGCAGGAATGACAAAGTAATAAAATCGAAAGATACTTTGTGTTTCGGTTTAATTTCATGAAGAGGTTCCGGTTTTTGGCCGGAGCCTCTTTCTTTTACAGGTAAAATGTTATAAGATAAATAAGTGTGATTTTTGAACTTATGAAGTAAAGGGAGCGTTTATTGGCATGGAACCGGTAATGATTAAAGGTGTTAAGTCCGGAATCGTTCTTGTTCTGGATTCGGGGATTCCCTTTGAACAGCTGAAAGAGGATATCGTTCAGAAGTTTACGGAAGCATCGGCATTTCTTGGAAAGTCAAAAATGGGGCTTATGGTTCGGGGGCGCCTTCTGACAGAAGAACAGGAAGCGGAAGTCCTGAAAATTATTGCAGCACATACGGATGTAGATATTGTATGTGTGATGAAAGAGGACGGAAGTCTGGATCAGACGTTTGAAAAATATGTGGCGCAGCGTAAAAAGGCAGGCAGCGATTTACCAGTGCATGCAGCACCTGCGGTATCACAGCCAGTGATATCGAGCGCGGGAACTGTACTAGGGCAGGCAGCAGTTCCATCATCAGGAAATGCGCTGATTTATAAAGGAAATGTCAGGTCTGGTCAGTCGATTCGTTCTGAACACAGTCTGATTATTCTTGGAGATGTTAATCCTGGTGGAAATCTGGTTTCAGATGGAAGCATTTTTGTAATGGGTTCACTTCTTGGAAATGCATTTGCAGGAGCAACAGGGAATCAGGATGCATTTATCATGGCAAATGATTTTCATCCGCTGCAGGTAAGAATCTCTGATGCGATTGCAGTATCTCCGAATGAAGAAGGCGGGAGAAGCGGAAAGTTTCTGGGAAAACATAACCGCAATATTATCAGAGGGCCTGAGGTTGCTTATCTTGTTTCGGGTCAGATTGCAAGAAGTGCATATACGGATCAGTTTGTTAAGGAAAATCATTTTTTCTGAAGATATTTTATAAACCATAATTGGAGGAAATCAGAATGGGAGAAGTTATTGTAATCACATCAGGAAAGGGAGGCGTAGGAAAGACTACAACGACAGCTAATGTCGGAACAGGTCTTTCCATGCTGAATAAGAAAGTTGTACTGGTAGATACTGATATCGGACTGCGTAATCTGGATGTAGTCCTCGGTCTTGAAAATCGTATCGTGTACAATCTGGTAGATATTGTGGAAGGAAACTGCAAATTAAAGCAGGCAATGATCAAGAACAAGGATAATGATAATCTGTATCTGATTGCAGCCGCACAGCAGAGAGACAAGACCAGTGTAACACCGGAGCAGATGAAGAAGCTGACACAGGAACTTAAGGCAGAGTTCGATTATGTTATTATTGATTGCCCGGCAGGAATTGAGCAGGGATTTAAAAATGCAATTGCGGGTGCGGACAGAGCGATTATCGTTACAACACCTGAAGTATCTGCAGTAAGAGATGCAGACCGTATCATTGGTCTGCTGGAAGCAGATGAAATGAAACAGACACAGCTGGTTGTTAACAGACTTCGTCCGGATATGGTAAAACGGGGAGATATGATGTCAGCAGATGATGTGGTAGATGTTCTTCGCGTAGACCTGCTGGGCATTGTACCAGATGATGAAGATGTTGTTGTAGCTACCAACCGTGGCGAGCCGCTTGTCGGAGACAGCAAGTCTCTTGCAGGACAGGCATATATGAATGTCTGCCGCAGAATCACAGGAGAGCAGGTACCTTTCCTGGATCTGGAAGCAAAGAAGGGACTGTTCGGAACAATTGCCAGTGTATTCAAGAAGAAATAAAGGGGAGAAATGCGATGAAACTGTCAGATATTTTTAAAAAGAAAAATTCAGGTGACGTTGCCAAAGATCGTCTGAAGATGGTTCTGGTATCTGATCGGTCCTCATGCTCTCCTGAAATCATGGATCGGATCAAGAACGATATCATTGAAGTGCTTTCAAAATATGCGGAGATCGATCAGGATGGTCTGGACATTAAGATCACTGAGATGGAAACAGATGATAAGGGTACAAAATCTGTACCTGCGCTGTATGCGAATATTCCTATCCGCAATATGCATCACACGGCAAAATAGAATTACAGGAGAGACAGCAGGCAGTCTGCTGTCTCTTTTTGAACATGGAGAGTTTGCAGAACCGTTTTTTACCGAAAGAGCTTCAGCGTCTTTCGGACTGATGAGGATGATAAAATGACAGGTTTGACTTCAGAACAGGCAAGAGAAGCAGCACGGCAGGGATATGCAAATGTTCAGGCCGATAATACACAGAAAACAACAAAGGATATTCTGAAAGAAAACATTCTGACTTATTTCAATCTTATTTTTCTGATTCTGACCATATTACTGATCGTGGCAGGTTCGTTCAGAAGCCTTACATTTTTACCGGTGATTATTGCCAATATGCTGATCGGTATTTTTCAGGAACTGAGAGCCAAAAAGATTCTGGATCGTCTTTCTGTGCTGAATGAACCAACGGTATGTGTACTCAGGGATGGTGAAGAGCGGATCTTAAAGACACAGGATGTGGTACTTGGAGATGTCATTGTACTCCGGGCAGGCAATCAGATCTGTGCGGATGCAGTGGTGCTTGACGGTGAAGTGGCAGTTAATGAGGCACTTCTGACCGGTGAAGCTGATGAAATCACCAAAATGCGGGACGCAGAACTTATGAGCGGAAGCTTTATTGTATCCGGAGAATGTCTTGCCAGACTGACCAGAGTGGGTGCAAATTCCTATATTTCCAGACTTACGCTGAAAGCAAAGAAAATGTCTTCAATTGAACAGTCGGAAATGATTCGCTCTATTAACAGACTTGTTATTGCGGCAGGCATTGCCATCATTCCGATTGGAATTACTCTGTTTGCACAGGGAATGATACAGGGGAATTCTTTCAGTGAAAGTGTCACATCAATGGTGGCAGCAGTGATCGGAATGATTCCGGAAGGCCTGTATCTGCTGGTAAGCATTGCACTTGCCATGAGCGCAGCCAGACTTGCGATGAACAAAATTATGCTGCATGACATGAAGAGCATTGAAACACTGGCGCGTGTAGATGTACTGTGCGTGGATAAAACGGGAACTATTACGGATAACAGTATGCTGGTGGCAGATGCAGTTCCGGCAGAGAATCTTTCCAAAGAAGAAAATGACAGAATCCGCAGACTGATCGGTGACTATATCAATACACTTCCGGATGATAACATCACGATGAAGGCGCTGGAGGATTATTTCCAGACGGTTGGAAATAAAAAATGTATTTCCTATCTGCCCTTTTCTTCCAGATATAAATACAGCAGTGTTCAGTTTGAAAACGGAACCTATCTGATGGGGGCACCGGAGATCATTCTGCGTGATCAGTATGAGAGGTGGAAAGATCTGGTAAACGGGTATGCACAGAAAGGACTCAGAGTTCTGGTATTTGCTCAGTACAAAGCAAATGCACCGGAAAATTCAGAAGTAAAAGAGACATCTGCAGAGTCAGTACCGGTGCCCAGACAGGGACTTTCCGGCGGCAGGGCTGTTCCGCTGATGTTTATTCTGCTGCAGAATCCGATTCGGGCAAATGCAGCGGAGACATTTGCCTATTTTGTTAAACAGGGTGTAGAAGTAAAGGTGATTTCCGGAGATAATCCGGTGACGGTTTCTGAAGTGGCGAGACGCGCCGGAATTCTGAATGCAGACCGGTATGTGGATGCAACAAAGCTTCGTGATGATGCGGATATCCGTGAGGCAGTCAGGGCATGTACAGTATTTGGAAGAGTAACACCGGAACAGAAGCAGAAAATTATCAGGGCGATCAAACGGGATGGCAGGACAGTGGCGATGACCGGGGATGGCGTCAATGATATTCTGGCTATGAAGGATGCAGACTGTTCCGTTGCCATGGCGGCAGGATCGGATGCAGCAGTTCAGGCGGCACAGGTGGTGCTTCTGGATTCGGATTTTTCGCATATGCCGCAGATCGTTTCCGAAGGAAGACGTAATATCAATAACATTGAACGTTCTTCCACGCTGTTTCTTGTGAAAAATATTTTTTCACTTTTGCTGTCGGTTTTCGCCATCATTAATGTGTGGAATTATCCGCTTCAGCCTTCACAGATTTCACTGATCAGCATGTTTAATATTGGCATTCCGGCGTTTTTCCTCGCCATGGAACCCAATACAAAGAAAATTTCAGGAAGGTTTATGCTGAAAGTATTGCTGAAAGCCATGCCGGCGGCACTTACGGACTTTTTTGCCATTGCGGCACTGGTGGTGTTCGGAAGTACATTTGGTGTATCCGCATCAGATGTTTCTGTGGCAGCAACTTTCCTTCTGGCGATTGTCGGATTTATGATTCTGGCAAGAATCTGTATTCCAATCAACAGATACAGAACAGGCGTCATGATTGGCTGCATTATCGGTCTGGCGTTTACGGCATATTTCTTCAGCAGTCTTTTTTCCATTACATATATTTCTACAGAGTGCATTATGCTGTTTGTCCTGTTTGCAATTGCGACAGAGCCATGTATGCGTTATCTGACGACGCTTTTCGAATATATTGAGGAAAAGGCACAACATTATCTGAAGAAAAAATACAGAGAAAAACAGAAGAACTGAAATGAAAAAGGGAAAGATTATGAGGGATAAGGGTATTCTGAAAATCTTTATGATGATACCGGCGTGTTTCCTGCTCAGTTTCTGCATGCAGACCTGCGTGCAGGCAAAGAGCACGGAAGCGGTACAGACGGCAGAAGCTGTCAGGGATGTTCCGGCAGGTGAAGATCAGAAGATCACACTGGGATTTGCAGGGGATATCAATCTGGATGAGAACTGGGCGACTACGAAGTATATGGACCGGCAGAAGAACGGAATCAAAGACTGTTTTTCCGCAGATCTGATACAGCAGATGCAGCAGTTTGATCTTTTCATGCTGAACAATGAATTTACCTACAGCCGCAGAGGAACACCGTTAAATGGTAAGGCATATACTTTCAGGGCAGATCCTTCAAGGGTCACGGATCTGAGTATTCTGGGAACGGATATTGTGCTTCTGGCGAATAATCACGTGTATGACTATGGCAGGGAAGCAATGCTGGATACTTTTGATACGTTGACGGCAGCGGGAATTCCTTTTGTGGGAGCCGGCAAAGATCTGAAGGAAGCATCGGCACCGGTTTATTTTACCAGTAATGGATACCGGATTGCCTATGTGGCAGCATCCAGAGCGGAAAAATACAAGATGACGCCGCAGGCAACGGAAAGTGAGCCCG
This sequence comes from Butyrivibrio sp., assembly GCA_022486625.1. Lineage (GTDB taxonomy): Bacteria > Bacillota > Clostridia > Lachnospirales > Lachnospiraceae > Butyrivibrio. The sequence goes on from JAKVKH010000027.1 coordinate 34,188, forward strand.
GAATACTGCGCTGTTATGATATGACGGTATTTCTGAATGAAATCCGGGAAGCGGCTTCACAGGCAGATTATGTTGTTGCAAGTGTGCACTGGGGAACCGAATACGATCATCATGCATCAAAGCTTCAGCGAAAAATGGCGCAGCAAATGATTGATGCAGGGGCAGATGCCGTGATTGGGACACATCCGCATGTTCTGCAGGGAATGGAATATTATAAGAAAAAGCCGATTATCTACAGCCTTGGAAATTTCTGGTTTAATGATAAAAATCTGTATACGGGAATGCTGGAACTGACTTTGGACGTACAGGAGAAGACAGGAGGGCCGCAGCTGATAAAAGTCAGGTTTATTCCCTGTACACAATATGATCTTGTTACAAAACAGGCGGAAAGCAGTAGCCTGAAACAGAAGATCCTGAATTCCGAGCAGAAGATATCTTTCGGGATTAAAATCGACAAAGACGGAACAGTACTCGATTCTGATGCATCTGATAAATAGATAAAAGCGAAAACAGCGGTTGACTTAATAAGTTTATAGAAATATAATAATCTGTGGTACTTGAGTCGGTTCGGCTCAAGTACTCGTTGCGTGTACACAAATATCACTTGATGTATTTTATGCCCATTTGTGATATAATTAACAAATGATGTATTACTGACTGACAGATTTTATACTGGCAGATCAGCAGGGAGAGACACGATGAAGCAGGAGCATGGACACGTGCATGAACATGCAGACGAACATGCAGACGAACATGAACATATGCATGAACATGAGCACATGCAGGAACATCATCATGATCCGGAAGATATGAAATCAATTGTAAACCGACTGGCAAGGGCGATCGGACATCTGGAATCCGTTAAAAGAATGGTGGAAGATGACCGCGACTGTACGGAAGTACTGGTTCAGCTTGCGGCTGTTCGGTCTGCGATAAATAATTGCGGTAAGGAGATCCTGAAAGAGCACATCAGCCACTGCATCGTAGATGCAGTACAGCAGGGAGATGATGAGGCGATTAAGGAACTGAATGATGCAATTGATAAATTTATGAAGGCCTGAGGGTCTGAAAGGGGTGTATAACTTGCCTATTATTAATGTTGTGGAATTCCTAATTGTATTCCCGTTCATCATGGCCGTGATTGTCGGTTTCATGAAAAAGGCAAATCATGCAAGAAGTGCTGTCGTAATCGGTGGTGGTTTTATCATCATGGCTGCATCAATTTATGTTGCAGTAAAAACACTGTGCGGCGCAGATCAGGGGGAACGTTTCCTGACAGAAACAAAAGGAGCGGATATCCTCATCATGGCAGGAGAAGCATTTCTGCTGTGTCTTGTTATTTTTCTGAGTATCAAATATAAGAAGTATTATTGTATTCTGCTGTCTGCAGCAGGAACACTCCCGATTCTGTGGATGGATCTTTCCGGAAACGGAGTTGAGGGGCAGATGCATATCAGAGTGGATGCGCTTGCAGCCATTATGTATCTGATTGTTGGTGTGGTGGGTACATTGATCTGTATGTATGCATGCGGATATATGAAGGACTACCATCATCATCATACAGATGTTCAGAATCGTTCCAGTTACTTTCTTGCAATGCTGTTTGTATTCCTGGGAGCAATGTTCGGTCTGATTTCATCTGATAATCTTTCATGGATTTTCTTCTTCTGGGAGATTACAAGTGTTGTATCCTTCCTGCTGATCGGATACACAAGAACACAGGAAGCAGTGAACAACTCCTTCCGTGCATTATGGATGAACCTTCTCGGCGATGTTGCATTTGCAGGCGGTATTCTGTTCTGTACGTTTGCACTGCAGATCAGTAACTTAAGTCAGCTGACCGCACTGGATCAGAATGCAGTACCTATGGTTCTGGCGCCGGTTACCCTGTTTGCGTTTGCTGCACTGGTAAAGAGTGCACAGATGCCGTTCTCAAGATGGCTCCTGGGCGCCATGGTAGCTCCTACACCGAGCAGTGCGCTGCTGGATTCTGCAACAATGGTTAAGGTCGGCGTATACATGCTGCTGCGTCTGTCACCTCTGATGGCCGGTAATATCACCGGTATCATGGTAACTGTTGTCGGCGGATTCACCTTCTTTGCAACTTCCCTTCTGGCAATTTCCCAGAGCGATGGCAAAAAGGTGCTTGCATATTCTACAATTTCAAACCTTGGTCTGATTACAGCCTGTGCCGGTGTCGGTCAGCCTGAAGCAGTATGGGCAGGAACAATGCTGATGCTGTTCCACGCAGTATCGAAATCTCTGCTGTTCCAGACTGTCGGTGATATCGAGAACTGCATGGGCAGCCGTGACATTGAAGACATGCACGGTCTGATCATCAAACTGCCTCGTCTTGCATTTGTCATGATCATCGGTATCTGTGGTATGTTCATGGCTCCGTTCGGAATGCTGGTTGCCAAGTGGGCAGCACTTCGTTCCTTCGTAGACACAGACAGCGTATGGCTGGTTCTGTTCCTGGTATACGGCAGTGGCAGTACACTGTTCTACTGGGCAAAGTGGCTGGGCAAGATCTGCACAGTCATTCATCGGTCAGAAGCCATCAAGGATATTACACATAAGAGTGAATATATTTCCATTGTTCCGTTGACCACGATGATTGTTGTAATGTGCTTTGCATTCCCGTGGATGTCAGATCACATGATTCAGCCGGTTCTGGAAGAGACGTTCAGCAGCAGCATCCCGAACGTTATCGGAGGGTCCGATGTTCTTGTTATGCTGATAATGCTGGCAATGCTTTTTATCGTACCGATCGGCAGCCGTGTGCTTGCAATCGGTAAGAAGAACAAGATGACCATGGGTTATATTGCCGGTGTCAATACCGGTGATGACCGTCACTTCACTGACTCCTTCGGTCAGCCGAAAGCCGTTTATATGGCTAACTGGTATATGGAAGATTATTTCGGAGAGAAGAAGCTATTGTGGCCTGTAATCTGGGTTGCCGCAGTAATCGTGGTAATAATGCTGATTCTCGGTATCGGAGGTGCATTATGATGACAGCTAATAATATTATTTTTGCAGTACTTTTCATTGTACTGGCACCGCTGATCGGTGGTTTCTTAGATGGTGTGGACAGAGTCTTTACTGCCAGAATGCAGGGAAGACAGGGCCCGCCTGTACTTCAGCCCTTTTATGATGTATATAAGCTGCTGCATAAGCAGACAACAGTTGTAAACAGTATCCAGATTCTGTTTATCATCAGTTATACGATATTTACGATCTTTACCGGCTGCATTTTCTTTGCAGGCGGAGACCTTCTGCTGGTATTCTTCTCTTTGTCCATGGCAGAGGTAATGCTGATTCTGGCTGCGTTTTCTACCAACGCTCCGTACAGCTATATGGGTACACAGCGTGAACTGGTGCAGATGATGTCCTATGAGCCGATGACACTGCTTCTTGCAATCGGATTTTATCTTGCAACTTCCAGCTTCAAGGTCGGACATATTGTTGAATCCGGTATTCCGGCGATCTGCCAGCTTCCAGGTATGTTTATCGCATTTATCTTTATCCTGATCATCAAACTGAGAAAGTCTCCGTTTGATATCAGTACTTCACATCACGCACATCAGGAAGTGGTGAAAGGTATCACAACGGATATTTCCGGACAGAACCTTGCGCTGACAGAGATCACAGAATGGTATGACAACGTGCTGATGCTTGGTTTTGTGGCACTGTTCTTCATTACCAAGAATCCGGTCAGCTATGTATGGGCTGTCATTGCATGTCTGGTGGTTTACTTTATCGAGACACTGATTGATAATGTATTCCCTCGTGTGAAATATATGACAATGCTGGTATCCGCATGGGTTGTGACACTGGTATTTGCCGGTGTGAACATGTTGATTCTGTCGCTGATTAAATAATAAAAAAGAGAGGTACAGGCGAAACCATGAAAATTTCTAAATCCCCATGGGTGCTCCATTATGATGGATCCAGCTGCAATGGCTGTGATATTGAAGTACTGGCAGCGATGACACCTTTATATGATGTGGAACGTTTTGGTATTATCAATACAGGAAATCCGAAGCATGCAGATATTCTGCTGCTGACAGGCGGTGTAAATGCACAGACAGCTCCCGTTGTCAGACAGCTCTATAAGCAGATGCCTGATCCGAAGGTTGTCATTGCCTGCGGAATCTGTGCGTGTGACGGTGGTATTTTCAAAGAATGCTATAACATTCTCGGTGGTTCTGACAAAGTAGTTCCGGTAGATGTATATGTACCGGGATGTGCAGTAAGACCGGAAGCATTGATTGAAGGTGTGGTCAAGGCACTTGGCATTCTGGATGAGAAGAGAGAAAAGATGAAACAGTCCATGAAGCAGGGCTATTGCACTGTAGATTATCATAAGATGGCTGTTCATATGACAGAAGATGATTATGATCCTGCAACGCAGTATGATGCAGTTCTGACAGAGGAAGCACTTCGTGAGCAGGCAGAAGCCAAGATCAAGGCAACTGCTAAACCGGCTCCGAAGCCGCCTGTTCAGGCAGCAGCGCCTGCAGCAAATGCACCGAAAGGAGGACAGGCCTGATGAATACAGAATATAAGGTTGTTGAGGCGGGTCATGTACTTGAGGAAATGCAGCAGCTTAGGGCTGACGGATATCACCTGATCCAGCAGTGTGCAACGAGAATTGATCATGGTTATGAACTGATTTACAGTTTCGGCAGAGAACTTGAAGCACAGAATCTGAAGATCACGCTGGATGAAGATTCTTCCATTTCGAGTATTACGAGCATTTTCCCATGTGCATTTGTATATGAGAATGAAATGCATGATTTATTCGGTGTGGACATTAAAAATATTGTGCTTGATTATCATGGCAATCTTTATCGTACCGCAATCAAGACACCGTTTAAGTAACTAGTGGGAAGGAGTATATATGTCAAAAAGAAGTGTGATTCCGTTTGGACCACAGCATCCCGTACTGCCGGAACCGATTCATCTGGATCTGGTGATGGAGGACGAGAAGGTTGTAGAAGCAATCCCTTCCATCGGCTTTATTCACAGAGGCCTTGAGAAGCTGGTTGATAAAAAAGATTTCAATGAAATGGTTTATGTTGCAGAGCGTATCTGCGGTATCTGTTCATTAGGACATGGTCTTGGCTACAGTGAAGCAGTTGAGCATGTCATGGATATTGAGGTTCCGTCCCGTGCAAAATATATCCGTACCATTCTGTCAGAGATGAGCCGTATTCATTCTCATATTCTGTGGCTTGGTCTTCTGGCTGATGGATTTGGATTTGAAAGCCTTTACATGGAGAGCTGGAGACTTCGTGAGCAGGTTCTGGATATGTTCGAGGAAGCAACCGGTGGCCGTGTTATTTTCTCAATCATGAAAATCGGTGGTATCCGTAAGGATATCAGCAATGAAATGCTCGCAGATTTCCAGAAGAGATTTGATAAGATGGAAGAGGAACTTAAGGATATTGCCAAGACGTTCCTTGATGATGTTGCAGTACAGTCCAGACTTCGTGATGTCGGATTTCTGACAAAGCAGCAGGCAGAAGATCTTGGATGCTGCGGACCGTTCCTTCGTGCCAGCGGTGTAAAGAGAGATATCCGTTCTACCGGATATGAAGCATATGGTGAACTGGATTTTGAACCCTGCTACAGTGAGATCGGTGACAGCTATGCACGTACAGAAGTTCGTATCAAGGAAATTTTCCAGGCATTTGATCTGATCCGTCAGGCAATTGCAAAAATTCCGGCAGGAGAGATTGATGTTCCGGTTAAGGGATTCCCGAATGGCGAATATCTTACCAGAATTGAGCAGCCTCGTGGAGAAGCAGTTTATTTTGTAAAGGCAAATGGAAGTAAGTTTATTGACCGTATGAGAGTCCGCACCCCCACCTTTGCAAATCTTGCAGGTCTGACAGAGACGCTTAAAGGCTGTGATCTTGCAGATGTTCCGATGCTGGTTCTTACGATTGATCCATGTATCAGCTGCACAGAGAGATAAGATGCTGTACCGGATTCGGTATCAGAGTTTCTAATTAAGCGGGATGTTTCCGCGATAAAAGGACAAATTATGGCGATTATAAATTTTAATAAAACAGTACTTCATAATCTGATCTCCAAGCCTGCAACAAGACTTTATCCGTTTGAAGAGCGTGTTTATCCTGAGAGAACCAGAGGACATGTTGAAAATGACATGGATGTATGTGTACTTTGCGGATTATGCTCAATCAAGTGTCCGACACATGCAATTACAGTTGATAAGGCAGCAAAGACATGGTCGATCCGTCCGATGAGCTGCATTCAGTGCAGATGTTGTGTGGATAACTGCCCGAAGAAATGTCTGTCTATGGCACAGAAGTTTCAGGAGCCAGGACCGGAGAAGGTGACAAAGACTTTCCATCAGACAGAAAAGGCAATTGCAGCACAGGAAGCACTTATGAAGGCGGCAAAGGAAAGGGCTGCTGCTGCAGCTGCTGCAAAGGCGGCAGCCGCAGGAACAGCTACACCTGCAGCACCGGTGCAGAAACCGACAGAGTAATGTGAGGGAGCATGACTGCTGAAATTACAGTAACAGGTGCGGTACAGGGAATCGGGTATCGGCCATTTGTAGCAGAACTTGCAACTGAATATGGTTTGCATGGAAATGTGCGTAACAGCGGAGGAATCGTACGTATTCTTGCAGAAGGCAGTGAGTCGGTGATCTGTGCATTTACACAGAAGCTGAGAACTGCTTATCCTGCGGGAGCGATGGTCATCAGTGTTACTTGCAGAAAATGCAGTGAAGACCTGATAAAGTCAGATGCGTTTGCATCTGACTTTATTATTATTGAGAGCGAACAGGGAATTCTGTCAGAGGAACTCCCTGTATTTCCGCCTGATCTTGGAATCTGTGATGACTGTATGCGCGAAATGCAGGATCCGGCAGACAGGAGATATGAGTATCCCCTGATCAGTTGTGCTTCATGCGGACCCAGATACAGTATTCTGAAATCGCTTCCCTATGATCGGGAGGCGACAACCATGCAGCACTTTGAAATGTGCCCGACCTGCAGCATGGAATATGGAAAAGGCCGCAGGAGACATGCGCAGACAATTTCCTGCCATGACTGTGGCCCGCAGATTATTTTTGAAGGCCGAGTGGGAGAAAATACTGCAAAGGTGATCCGGCTGGAGAAGGCGGATGCTATGGCAGCTGCAATCAGAATTATTAAAGATGGCGGTATCATTGGCATAAAGGGAATCGGTGGCTATCAGCTGGCTGCGACACCGTTTGCAGGAGAAACGGTGGACCGTCTCAGGAAGCTTAAAGGGCGTGAAAAAAAGCCGTTTGCGGTGATGTTTCCGGATCTGGAAACGGTCAGAACATATGCATCTGTTAGTACCGCGGAGCAGCGGTTACTGCAGTCATCTGCAAGGCCAATTGTACTTCTGCCTGCAAAACAGGAAGAGAATGTCCCGGTTTTTTCAGCAGAAACCTGTGGAGAAAGTAGGTTTATCGGTGCGTTTCTGCCTGCAACAGGCTTGCACAGGATGATTCTGAAGGAAACGGGGCCACTAATTGTTACAAGTGCAAATAATTCAGGAGAACCGATGCTCGTTGCAGACGATGTTTTTCGTAATCGATACCTGACAGAAACAGATGGCATGCTGTATCATGAGCGCCAGATTCTGACACCCCTGGATGATTCGGTGATGTTTTGCGTTTCTTCGGAAGATGGTGGATTCATGTCCTGTCTGATCCGCCGGGCGAGAGGATATGTTCCGCTTCCGGTGTTTTTGCAGACAGATTTGAAATCAACTGTTTTTGCGGCAGGGGGAGATCTGAAGGGTGCATTTGCACTTGGACGCGGTTCACGTATCATCTTGAGTCAGTTTCTGGGTGATATGGCGGATTATGGCGTTCAACAGAATTACAGGTCAGAACTGCAGCGTATGGAACGTATATTTGGAGCAGAGCCGCAGCGTGTTGTCTGTGATATGCATCCGGGTTATTATTCTTCAGCACTTGCAACAGAATATGCGAAGGAGCATCATTTGCCTGCTCCGATGCGGATTCAGCACCATCATGCGCATATTGCATCAGTGATGGCAGAGCATGGCCTTACATCGTGCATCGGTGTTGCATTTGACGGAACTGGTTATGGAACCGATGGTCAGCTCTGGGGCGGAGAGTTCCTGCACTGCAGCCACAGCAGGATGCAGCGTATGGGACATCTGCAGTATGTCACTTTGTGTGGCGGTGATCGTGTATCTGCAGATGCACGGCTTGCGGCTGCCTGCTATGAATATGCATCAGAGGGGACAACCCTATACAGTGAACCTGATGAAAGTCGCAGACGCCTGACAGAAGCCGCACTTCAAAATCATATTAATACAATTCAGAGTTCAAGTATGGGACGATTGTTTGATGCAGCGGCCTGTGCACTGGAAATCCGGAATGCCAATTCCTATGAGGGTGAATGTGCGATTGCGCTTGAAAATGCAGCCGCGTCTTATCTGCAGCAGAATCCCGGAGCGCTTACACGACTGATTGAAGAAATCAGTGCAGTCAGTCAGACCGGCCAGACGCATGCGGACGCTCTGGAACATGAACCTTTCCTGCGTATCTTCAGGGAAGAAGCGGATGGCACGCTGCAGGCAGATCAGATTACTTTTTTGCAGGAGCTGCGGAGAAAGATGCAGTCCTGTAAAGGTATAGAAGCATCAGAATACAGAAATCTGCAGGGAAAGATGGCGCTTGAGTTTCACACGGCGATTATCTGTACGACAGTACGGATGTGCGAAGAAATCAGAACACGTACAGGAGAAAATACCGTTGCCTTGAGCGGAGGGGTATTTGCCAACCGCATTCTTCTGCAAGGTTGCACAGGTTACTTACGAAAGAAAAAATTTATGGTATACTGTAATGAATCTGTTCCGTTTAATGATGGAGGAATCAGCCTGGGACAGGCGTTTCTGGCAGGAATGGATGACTGAAAGATTTTTTGGAAAGGCAGGATTTTACGATGTGTGTTGCATTACCCGGAAGAGTGGTCCGTGTAGACGGACATAGAGCTGAAGTTGATTTCAGCGGAAATACAGTAACGGCAGAAGCAGGACTGGTCAGAGTTAAACCCGGAGACAGGGTGCTGGTTCATGCAGGGTGCATTATCCAGACCATGACAGAGAAGGATGCAGACGAACTGGAGGAACTGTTCAGGGAGGTTGAAGATATCGATGTCTGATTTTGAGAAGATCATCAGTTTCCTGAGGGAATATGACGGACCGGATGTGCGGCTGATGGAAGTCTGCGGAACGCATACAGGCGCAATTGCCCGAAATGGAATTCCTTCCATGCTTTCGCCGCATATTCATCTGATTTCAGGACCGGGATGTCCTGTCTGTGTGACTGTTACGGCAGTGATTGACCGTCTGGTTGAGCTGGCAGAGAAAGAGAATACGGTGGTTCTGACCTTCGGAGATCTGATCCGTGTGAAGGGAACTACAAAGAGCCTTGCGGATGCAAAGGCAGATGGCGGACACGTGGAAATGGTATATTCACCACTTGATACGGTCAGGATGGCACAGCAGGATCCGTCAAGAGAGTATGTGTTTGCAGCTATCGGTTTTGAAACGACAACACCGGTTTATGCAATGGTACTTCAGGAGGCGATTGAAAAAAATATTCATAATCTGAAACTTCTGACGTCACTCAAGACCATGCCGAATGTCATCCGCTGGGTCTGTGAGAATGGCGGAAATATTGATGGTTTTATTGCACCGGGGCATGTATCTGTGATCACGGGAAGCCGTGCTTATGAGGAACTGTCACAGGAATTTCAGATTCCGTTTGTGGTCGCAGGTTTTGAAGGACCGCAGCTTTTGGCAACCATTTATGCACTGACCGGTATGAGAGGTCATGCAGGGGTCAGAAACCTGTACAGAGAGGCCGTTACACCGGAAGGAAATCCGGCTGCACAGGAAATGGTAAACCGTTATTTTGAGCCTTCTGATGCCTCCTGGAGAGGAATGGGAACGATTGCCGGTTCAGGGATGACCCTGAGGAAAGAATATGCGCAGTATGATGCCGGAAGCTACGGACTTGATGAAGATCATATGCCGGCTGGCTGCAGCTGTGCATCAGTATTGACGGGTAAAATTTCACCTGTGCAGTGTCCTCTTTTCGGCAGGAGCTGTACACCTGATAATGCCCATGGTGCCTGCATGGTTTCCACGGAGGGCAGCTGCTATAACTATTTTATTTCCGGACGAAAGGATTGACGATGAAGATAACAATGGCACACGGAAGCGGCGGAGAATCCACTTCTGAGCTGATCAGGCAGATATTTGCAAAGCATTTTCATAATGAAGTACTGGACCGGATGGAGGATTCGGCAATTGTACCTGGAAACGGCAGAATTGCGATGACAACGGACAGTTTTGTTGTCACACCATATTTTTTTCCGGGCGGAGATATCGGAAGGCTGAGCGTATGCGGAACGGTAAATGATCTTCTGATGAGTGGCTCTGTTCCGAAATATCTGACCTGCGGATGTATTCTGGAGGAAGGTATGGATATGGATGACCTGGACAGAATCATTGCATCCATGGCAGAAACGGCAAGAGAGGCCGGTGTAGAGATCATTACCGGAGATACCAAGGTTGTTGAAGCCAGAACCGGTAAGGGCGGCCTGATGATCAATACTGCAGGGGTCGGTTTTGCAAGAGATGGGGCGCAGTGCGAACCTTCACAATGCGCAGATTCAGATGCCGTGATCCTTTCAGGTACTCTCGGAGAACATCATGCGGCCATTCTTGGAAGCCGTATGGGAATTCATAACAATATTGTTTCGGATGCTGCACCTCTTGTGGAGATGGTGAACGGACTGATGAATGCCGGAATTCACGTGCATGCGATGCGGGATGTGACGAGAGGCGGATTGGGAACAGTTCTTAATGAGTTTGCATCTGCTTCTGCCTGTTGTATGAATCTGCAGGAAAAAGATCTTCCGGTATCTGATCAGGTACGTGATTTCTGCGGAATTCTGGGACTTGATCCGATGTATATGGGGAATGAAGGCAAGATGGTAGCAATTGTTCCCAAAGAGGAAGAAGAGGCGGCAGTAAAGATCATACGCGGAAGCAGATACGGAGAGAATGCGGCAGTGATCGGTCATGTGGAAAAAAACGCAGATACAACGCCTGCCGTTGTGCTTCATACACAGATCGGAGGCAGAAGAGTAATTGGATTAATGTATGGAGAAGGTCTTCCAAGAATCTGCTAAAATATGTTATACTGTACTGTACAGTACGACTGAGTTATATGGGGTATCAGTGGCATTGTATCTGTACAGGGGTAAGGAAAGAGGAATTGTCTGGATGAGGGAAGTGGAATTATATCGTACAGCAGATGAGAAAAAGAAAGAACAGCTGCTTGATATGCTGATAAAGGAGAGAATCTCCTATCTTGAGAAGCAGGAAAAAATTCCGATTTTCAAGAGAAAAGAGTATGATGGCAGTCCGGTTATGTATATCATCTGTGTGGATGAAATGCAGAAAGATTCTGCAGATGTTGTATTGAAGGGATTTGATGTTGCATGAAGTTTACGAGAATTAATAAGGATACGGTTAACTGCATCATAACAGAAGATGATCTGGATGAGCAGGGAATTAAGCTGGAAGATCTGTTTGAACGGAAAAAGGAAGCCATGGATTTCCTGCACGAAGTAGTGGAACGTGCATCGGAAGAAGTGGATTACAAACCGTCAGGATCTTATACGCCGATGCAGATTACCATATTGCCGGATCATTCCATCAGTCTTACACTGTCTGAAAATGCGACAGGTGCATTTGAAGAGATTATGAAAAATCTTACGGAGAAGCTGGGACTTCGTTTCCCGCAGGCTTTTCTGGAAGAACTCGGGGATGTACCGGAAGAGGAACGGATTCAGAAGCTTCAGGAGTATCTTGCAAATCTGAAGCAGTTTGCAGGATATATCAAGGATATGAAGCCGGGAGACGGACAGAGTATTCCTGTAAATGCGGCAGATGGGACAAAGGCGGTTTCTTCTGCGAAAAGACCGGGAAAACAGTCACAGGATATGCGGAAAAAAGCACTGGAAAGACTGCAGATGGAAGGATATGTATTTTCCTTTGACAGCATCCGGGAGGTGGTTACATTCTGCAGCCATGTAAGTGGTACGATTCGTTTTCAGAGTGTTCTGTATAAGGATCAGGAGCAGAACCGCTTTTATCTTCATTTTCTTCGCGGAAGAGACAGTATGATTCATTTTGCGTCTGTCTTTACAATGGCGTATGAGTTTGGAAAATTTACAACAACGGGTCCTGTTGCGATTTCGCATATGCAGGAAACAATGGAATGTGTGATTGCAGAACGGGCAGTCAACAGACTGAGAAGGACAGCAGAGAGCAGACCGAAAGCGGTAAAGGCATCGCTGACCTGAGCATACACATTGAAAGGAACCCGGTTCTCGGGTTCTGCAAAAAGAAGAACGGCTCTGGCTGGCCGTTCTTTTTCTTTACAGGAGGATGATTCCATTATGGAGCATAACGACAGCAGTAAAAGACTGAATCAGTATATGGCTTCCTGTGGTATCTGTTCCCGCCGTGAAGCAGACCGGTATATTGAATCCGGGCGTGTACAGGTAAATGGGCTTCCTGCGCAGACGGGAATGAGAATCGGACTGCAGGATCATGTCGCTGTGGATGGAAAGGAAATTACTCCTGAAAAGGAAAAGGTTGTCCTGGCATATTATAAGCCGGCAGGAGTGGTATGCACGGAAAAGGATGCTCACGCGGAAAAGACGATTATCGAAGCACTTGATTATCCGATACGGGTCACGTACGCAGGGAGACTGGATCAGGATTCAGATGGTCTGATGATTATGACCAATGATGGCGAACTGATTAATGAAATGATGCGCAGTGCTAACCTGCACGAAAAAGAATATGAAGTACAGGTTGATCATCCGATTACACAGGCATTTCTGGAGCAAATGGCAAAAGGTGTATGGCTGGAAGAACTTCAGAGAACTACCAGGCCGTGCCAGCTGACAAAAACAGGGAAGGATACGTTCCGGATCATTCTGACGCAGGGGCTGAACCGTCAGATCCGCAGAATGTGTCAGGCTGGAGGCTATGATGTATGCAGACTGACAAGAATACGGATCATGAATGTGAGTCTTGGGCAGCTTCAGAGCGGGCAGTACCGGCAGATCACCGGGCAGGAGCTGCAGACGCTTTATGCAGATTGCAACGGCAACAGGGGAGGAACAGGCATACATGGAAAAAGATGATAATGTTGCAGTAAAATACAGAGAGCTATGCGGGAAAATCCGGTATCATATGGACAGATACTACAATCAGGATGCACCGGAAATCAGCGATTATGAATATGATCAGCTGATGCTTGAACTCAAACAGCTTGAGAAAGAGCATCCGGAACTTGTGACAGGGGATTCTCCGACCAGGATCATCGGCGGTAACGCAAAGCGTAAAGCCGGTGTGATTGTTGAGCACGATGTACCCATGCTTTCCATTCAGGATGTTTTTTCAAAAGAAGATGTCCTGGAGTGGGTGCACGAAGTGCGCGCCATGCACCCTGATGTGAAATTTGATGTAGAGCATAAAATCGATGGCCTGTCCATGAGCATCCGCTATGAAAATGGTGTTCTGAAAATGGCAGAAACGCGCGGAGATGGTCTTCTGGGAGAAGATGTTACAGCAAATGCACTGGTGATTCCGGATATCGTTCAGAAGCTTCATACGGAATATCCGTATCTGGAGGTGCGGGGAGAAGTCTATATGAGTCATGAAGACTTTGACCGTACCAATGAGAGACAGGAGATACAGGGCAAAAAAGTGTTTGCCAATCCCCGTAACTGTGCGGCAGGTACACTCAGACAGCTTGATAGTGCAATGGTGCGCGAGCGCGGACTATCCATGTTTGTTTTCAATATTCAGAAGGCAGATGATATGCTGATGCAGTCTCATTATGAAGGACTTACGAGGTTGCATGAAACGGAGAAAATGACAACTGTTCCTTCGGTACTGTGTACCACGGATGAAGAAATTCTGGCACAGATTGATGCGATCGGAGAGATGCGCGGAGAACTCAGATATGATATTGATGGCGCAGTGATCAAAATTGACCAGATTGCATACCGGAATGATTTTCCGGCAGGCACCAAGTACAGTGCCGGTCATATCGCCTATAAATATCCGCCGGAAGAAAAAGAGGCAGTGATCACGGATATTGAGCTTTCGGTCGGAATGACGGGAAGGGTGAATCCGACTGCCGTCTTTACACCGGTACGCCTGTGTGGAACTACTGTTTCAAGAGCCACACTTCATAATCAGGATTTTATTGATAAGCTGGGAATCGGAATCGGTGAGACAGTGGTGGTATATAAGTCAGGAGAAATCATTCCCAAGATCAGGAGCGTTGTGA
>JAKVKH010000028.1 GCA_022486625.1 Butyrivibrio sp.
ATGAAATGGAGGTATCATAATTCAGTTATCCACAATTGATAGCAGTCTGAGAAGAAATTGGAGTAGTGCGCTCTTTTTTCTCAAAAGTTATCCACATGGATTGAAAATGAATTATGAAATTACCTCATTTATAAAAAAGTGTATAGCGGGAACAAATATTTTTAAAAAAGGATAGGAAAACAACATAAATATATGAACATATTCACGATTTATCGAAGGTAACAAAAGAGACAGAGCATTACAATAAGAATATAGGAGTTGCGGTATGGAGGAGAAATTCGTGGTGTATAGCACAAAATGAGAATATAACAGATAAGGTACTGGGGGAAAAAATGGCAAAAAATAAAAAAATGACAACAAGTGAACAGGATGGGGTGCAATATCGACATGCGAAACTTTGGCAGATCATCTGCTATGCATTTAATGCATTTATTGGAATGAGTGTATATTCACTGATCGGGATGTCGAGTTATGCAGGAAATATTGGTTTTGGAATTTCAACAGCAGTAGTAGGAATTATTCTGACCGGTACACGTATTTTAGATGGAGTTACGGATCCATTGCTGGCATTTGTTTATGATAAAGTAAATACCAGATACGGAAAGATCAGAATTTTGATGATTACAGGGTGGGTCATTGAAGCCGCAGCTCTGATGTGTATGTTTTCGTGGGCAGCCGGGTATCTGACAGGCATTGCAGGGGTGGTTATATTTACTTTTATATATATCATTTATGTTATTGGATATACTATTACGAATATGACTGCACAGACAATCCCGGCATTGATCAGTAATGATCCGAAGCAACGTCCGACAATCGGGGTCTGGGCAACGACTTTTAATTATCTGCTTCCAATGACACTTGGAATTATTTTTAATGTTGTTCTGCTTCCGATGTTTGGGGGAACTTACAATCTGGATTATTTATCTTCTGCAGCTAAACTTTGTATTATTCTTTCATTTGTAGGCCTGATTGTGGTTTGCATTGGCGTATCGGAATATGATAAGCCGGAGAATTTTAAAGGTTTAAACGCAAAAAATGAACCGTTGAAAATGAAAGATATGCTTGCAGTGTTGAAGAATAACAGACCGCTGCAATGTTATATTGTGGCTGCTGCGTCTGATAAGTTTGCACAGCAGGCTTCCAGTCAGGCAGTTGTAACAACAATGCTGTATGGCATCTTGATCGGAAATATGGGGCTGTCATCAATTCTCAGTATGATTGCCATGCTGCCATCTATTCTATTTGCAATTTTGGGTGCAAAATATGCAGGTAAACATGGAAGTCAGGAGGCAATTATTACATGGACAAGAGTATGTATTTTGGTTGGAGCAGCTGCAATTGTATTTTTTCTTTTGGGAAATCCAGGCCAGATTGCTACAATGTTTAGTCCAATGATGATCGGGTATGTTTTGATTACACTGATTCTTAATGGATCTAAAATGTGTGTAACTACAGCAAATACTTCGTTTATGGCAGATATTATAGACTATGAACTGGATCGCACCGGAAAATATGTGCCGGCTGTTGTTACCGGAACTTATGGTTTTTGCGATAAGATCATCAGCTCCTTTGGAACATTGCTTGCAACCGGTTCAGTTGCACTAATTGGATATACGCAGAGCATGCCGCAGCCGGGAGATGCCTGCACATCTGGCATATTTTTTCTCACCATTGGTCTGACCTATGCATTGCCCATGGTTGGTTGGTTCTGTACCCTCGTTGCAATGAAATTTTGCCATCTGGACAGGAAAAAAATGGTGGAAGTACAAAAATGTATTGAAAAAAGAAAGAAAGAGCTTCAGACTGCCGGACAGGGAGCCTGAAGCTGAAGGATATGTAAAGAATGCACAGCCATTAAAGCTGTGCATTCTTTTTTCGGTATTCGTTTGGAGAGATACCAGTTTGCCTGCGAAAGCATGAATAGAAATAGCTTCGGTTACAAAAGGCAAGAGAATCGCTGATTTCCTGAATACTCTGTGTGGTTCCTGAAAGCAGAAGCTTTGACTGGTTCAGCTTTTCATTCAGAATATAGAGGTTAACGTTGCATCCCATTTCTTTTTTGAATTTATGAGAAAAATAATATTCGGTATATCCGTAGCGATCGGCTAATTCTCTGATTGAGATGTCATTATGAATATGCTGTTTAATATAATAGCAACTGCTTTGAATCTGGGAAGAAACATCAGCAGATTCCTTTATCTGCTTCATGTGGGACATATAGTCGTCAACCATGGCATCGCATAGTTTTGCAACATCGCTGAATAACTTACATTCCTCAAAACGTTTGATATAATAATCGTTTAAATTATAAGCAAAGGAAGGATCCATACCACCTTTCATACAAGAGCGGGAACATAGGGTAAGCAAAACAATGGCATTGTTTTTATGTTTTCGTACGCTGTCACCAATGTCTGCCTTCACTCCGGAACTGATGGAAGAAGAAATGGAAAGAGCTTTCTTATAGTCAGGGTTTCCGTCCTCAAACATTTTGCACAGTTTTTGCTCATTTATCCAGATTCCATTGTGTTCATCCGGAATTTCATCCATAGTATTAATGATGTTTTCGTTATCTGAAGTAGCATAAATAACATCACTTACCAGAATTTTCTCGTTGTTCAGTGTGTAATGCAGCATAATTGCATATTGAAATAAAGTACTCGATGGAATGACTGGTGTTTTTGCAATCATTTTGGTTACTATGGAACGAGAATGAACCGAGAGGTTATATCCATTTAATTTTTTCAGCAAGTTTGTCGGAGTATCCCGGCCGATAAAGGATGGTCCGATTAGATGCACGCTTTCAATTCTGTGATTTTCAAAGGCGAACCCTGCAATCCATACAAGACCGATTTGCGTTTCCAAAATAAGTGGAGCGGATTGTCCTAATGCAATATGGTTTTGAATTTTTTCTGTGAAACCAACGTCTGCAATTATATCATTATCAACAGATGTCGTATCAATTAATGACAGGTCGGAACGATAATTCCATAGAAACATGTCATAATTTGTACAGATCAATTCATGAAAAAAGGCGATTTTTTCTTTGTTATACATGGGTCACCTGCTTTCGTCTGTTATAAGCGTAAGAATTTCTGAAAGGCGTTCCTTATCTTTTTTTCCAAAGCAACGGAGGTGCGATTTGGTGTGTAAAAACTCAAGATCATGGAACATGGAAAAGAAAATAAGCTGTCCAAGTGTTGATTTTAAAGCGATGCGATCGCCTTCTTCCGATTCAAAATAAATTTCATTTTCACACGCAGCAACAATCTGTTTCATGCGGGTAAGATCAAGTGCCTTTGGAATAGTAAAAAGATATTCTGTCATATTTGATAGTTTCTCCAGTCTTTGTTTTTACTTATTTTATTGGAGAAAAAGAAATCTGATGTTCAGTATATAATTAAAATGTTCGTAAATTGATGCTTTGCGCCTTGGCAGACAGTATATCATATATACATAAATTCGAATACAGAGAAAGTGCAGATCTAATACGCAGAAGGAGATAATATGTGAGTAATGATTAGTACTGAGGATTGTGCAACATGTGCATTCTGGTGTGGCCCAGGAAAAATGGACAGCATTATCCAAAATGAAAAAAACTGTATGTATAAATATAAAATGGTATGATTAAACAGTCAGAAGTAAGGCGTAGAAGCGTTAAATCATACAATCAGAAAAGGGGAGTATCATGGATGAACAGGTAATGAATGATCTGCTGGCAGATGCGATAAGCAGATATAGTGTAATAAGCGGCAGCCCGGCAGTTAAGCTTACAGCTAAAAAGCTGAAAATGCAGAGTGCATCTAAGAGTATTCCGATATCTGGAAGTGACGTATTCTGTAAAGTCAGGGATGCAATCAATGAATGCGGAAAAATAATGCTCGAAGATGAAAACAGAAATCTTGTTGAAGCATTGGTTAAAAGCGGCTCATTAGGAATGAATCCGGCAGTTGTTGTCGCCAAATTGACGGAGAAACGATAGATATCTGTGCATATGCCAAAGAGGGTCTGATCAATCAGCACACTGCGGAGAAAGCAATTGAGAAAGTGATGTCGAAGCTGGAGTAAAGCATCAGGAAATGGAGCAGTATCATGCCGGATCATATTGAAATACGCGGAGCGCGCGTGCACAATCTTAAGAATATTGATGTTGATGTGCCGCTGAACAGAATTGTTGGAATAGCCGGAGTATCCGGTTCGGGAAAGTCGTCGCTTGCCCTTGGAGTACTTTATGCGGAGGGATCAAGAAGGTATCTGGAGTCTCTTTCCACCTATACAAGGAGACGGATGACGGGAGCAGCCGCTGCAAATGTAGATGAGGTGCTCTATGTACCCGCATCTCTCGCCATGCATCAGAGACCTGCCGTGCCGGGAATCAGAAGCACATTCGGAACAGGTACGGAGTTGTTGAACAGCCTGAGACTGATGTTTTCAAGGCTTGCCAGTCACAGATGTCCGAACGGGCATTATCTGCCGCCCTCACTTGATGTGGCAGCCGGGCGTGAACTGGTATGTCCGGAATGCGGTGCACATTTTTATGCGCCATCTGCAGAAGAACTTGCATTTAATTCTCAGGGGGCATGCAGGAAATGCGGCGGAACGGGTACCGTCATGATCGTGGATGAATCTACGCTCGTTCCTGATGAATCCATTTCCATAGATGACGGAGCAGTTGCGCCATGGCAGACACTTATGTGGTCGCTGATGAAAGATATCGCAAGGGAGATGGGTGTGAGAACCGACGTGCCTTTTAAGGATCTCACAGAGAAAGAACGCGATATTGTATTTCATGGTCCTGCAGTGAAAAAGAATATTATTTATCAGAACAAGACAAGCGGCGCTGCCGGAGATATGGACTTTACCTACTTTAATGCCACCTATACCGTTGAGAATGCCCTTTCAAAGGTAAAGGATGAAAAAGGAATGAAAAGGGTGGAGAAGTTCCTGCGGCAGGATGTCTGTCCGGAGTGTAAAGGAACAAGGCTTACGGATGCGGCCAGAGCCCCGAAACTCTGCGGCCTGTCTCTTGATCAGGTTTGTACCATGACACTTGGAGAGGTGATTTCCTGGGTCAGGGCTGTTCCGGATTCGCTTCCCGCGGAAATGAAGCCGATGGCAGAGACAATCTGTGATTCTTTTCTCTCGGTATCGAAGAGGCTTATGGATCTGGGCCTTTCGTATCTGTCACTGGACCGTGCAGCATCAACACTTTCCACAGGAGAGCGCCAGCGAATGCAGCTTGCAAGGGCGGTAAGAAATCGCACGACCGGCGTACTTTATGTACTTGATGAACCTTCCATCGGGCTGCACCCGTCCAATATCGAAGGGCTGATCGGCGTCATGGAGGATCTGAAAGCCGACGGCAATTCGGTCGTTCTTGTCGATCATGACGCGCAGATTCTGAAAAAGGCAGACTGGTTTATCGAGATGGGACCGGATGCCGGAGCGGACGGCGGAAGAGTCCTGGCAGAAGGCACCCTGGATGAAATCGCATCAGATAAGGATTCCAGAATAGCACCTTTTCTGACCGGAAAGGCCAGGATAAAAGTACGGGAACAGGCTTCCGCTGCTGATATGTTCGCAGAAGGGATGATCCATCTTTCCACAGGGCAGATTCATACCGTTAAGCCTCTGGAAGTTGATATTCCCAAAGGCAGACTCACTGCTGTGACAGGAGTCTCCGGTTCCGGAAAGACCACCCTTATCCTGGAGAGCCTGATCCCGGGACTGGAAGCGGCGATAAGAGATAAAAAGCTTCCGGAGCATGTTAAAAGCATTGATGCACCGGGGATAAAACAGGTCAAGCTGATCGATGCGACACCAATCGGAATCAATGTTCGGTCGACTGTGGCCACCTATGCAGGGGTGCATGATGAGCTCAGAAAGGCATTTGCCAGAACACAGGATGCGCAGAAAAAAGGCTATAAAGCAGGTGATTTCTCTTATAATACGGGAAAATTGCGCTGCCAGGAATGTGACGGTACCGGTACAATCAGCCTTGACGTCCAGTTTTTGCCCGATGTGGAGATTCAGTGTCCGGACTGCAGAGGAACCAGATATGCAAAAGATGCCTTTGGCATTTACCGGGAAAATAAAGCGAAAAAAAAATATTCGCTGCCGGAGATCATGGCAATGGATGTGAAACATGCAATGGATGCCTGCAAGGATATGAAATCGGTGTATGCAAAGCTTGAAGTCCTGTATCAGCTGGGTCTGGGTTATCTGACACTCGGCGAAGCCACACCAAGTCTGTCAGGAGGAGAGGCACAGAGGCTTAAACTGGCTTCAGAGATGGGCAGACAGCAGGGGGATACGGTCTTTGTTTTTGATGAGCCGACAATAGGTCTTCATCCTCTGGATGTGCAGGTTCTGACAGGGGTATTTCAGAAGCTGATTGATGTCGGTGCAACGGTCATTGTCATAGAGCATGATCTTGATCTGATATCCAATGCCGACTATGTGATCGATATGGGGCCCGGAGGCGGGTCTGAGGGCGGCAGGATCGTTGCAGTCGGGACACCGGAAGAAATTGCAGGCAGTAAAGACAGTGTTACGGGCAGATATCTTTAAACAGCCGTTTTCTTTTTTGAAAACCGATTTTATTCTCCCATGATCTGCACTGCGAAGTCTGTAATACAGACGTTGTAGTGCTCTACGCAGAGTTGGTTGTTTTTGAAGCACACATCCGATATGATTTTTCTGAAAGGAGTTACAGAATATGAACAGCTATGTAACAGGAAAAACAATCAGAGATATGCGTGAAAAGAAGAAGCTGACGCAGAAGCAGCTGGCGGATATGATTTCTGTCAGTGACCGTGCTGTATCCAAATGGGAAACGCAGAAGGGACTGCCGGATATCACATTGTTAGAGCCATTAGCAGGAGCACTTGGTGTGACGGTTGCAGCACTGCTGTCGGGAGAATGTATCGAAAATAAAAATCAGTCGGCAAATATGATCCGGAGTCATTTTTATATCTGTCCTGTATGCGGAAATGTGATTCATGCGATGGGGGACGGGAGTTTTTCCTGCTGCGGAATCAGTCTGCTTCCGGCGCAGGAGGAAGAACCGGATCCGGAACACAGGATCAGTATAGAAACGATGGATGACGAGTACTATGTACATATGGATCATCCCATGAATAAAGATCATTATATTTCATTTCTGGCGTATCTGACGTCATCCGGAATACAGATGATTAAGCTCTATCCGGAGCAGACAGTGGAATGCAGATTCAGAAAAAACGGTCATGGGAAAATCTATGCATACTGCAACAGGCATGGACTGTATGCAGAAAAAAATTTATAATATGACATATAGCTGTCATATTACAGACAGTAAACTGTACCTGTAAACAGACAAGTGCTGCAGTGTCTGCAGCAGGAAGGTAAGGTACAGCATGGAATATGAAGTAGTAGAACTGACAGAAAAAATGATCGCAGGAACGGCAGCAAGAACATCCAATGAAAGTCCGGAAATGGGAGAAATCATTGGCGGTTTATGGGGAAAGCTCTACCAGGGCGGCCTGATCAGTAAAATTGAAAACCGTGCCAATGCATTTTCCTATGGCCTCTATTCTGATTATCAGAAGGACGGGAGCTATAAAGTCACAGTCGGATGTGAAGTGAATTCTGATGCAGGTTGCAGAGAAAACGGCCTGGAAGTAACGGTAATTCCTGCAGGGAAATATGCAAAGTTTATCATCCACGGTGATATGGTGAAGGCCGTCGGTGAAGCGTGGGCGCAGATATGGAAAATGGATCTGAAGCGTACATGGACCGGCGACTTTGAGGAATATGTGGACAGCAATATGACAGGTGATGCCACGATCAATATTTATATCGCAATTGCCTGACCACAGAAGTTTCCGCGAATTTCTGTCAGTCTTTTCGCAGCAGACTTCTCAGAAACGGGGAATATGATGCAGATCAATCGGCTTTTTGAAATTGTATATATCCTGCTCGATCAGAAGTGTGTGACGGCAGCTGAACTGTCGGAACGCTTTGAAGTTTCGGTGCGCACGATATACCGGGATATTGAGACGCTGTCTTCTGCAGGAATTCCTGTCTACATGAGGAAAGGGAAGGGCGGGGGAATCTCACTCCTGCCCGGTTTTACTTTAAATAAAACTGTTCTGACAGCCTCTGAGCGGGAAAATATCGTATCGTCGCTTCGTGCCACGCAGCATCTGACAAAAGAACAGGACAGCAGTGCGCTGAATAAACTGGGCAGTCTTTTCGGAGAAATGAATACGGATTGGCTTGAAGTGGACTTCTCAAACTGGGGAGATAACGGAAAGGAAATGGATGCATTTAACCGGCTGAAACCGGCAATCATTCATCGCAGAGTGGTGCGCTTTTCTTACGCCAGCAATAAGGAAGAAAAGACAACGCGAACTGTATTACCGCTGAAACTGGTGTTCAAGGGACAGGCATGGTATCTTTACGGATACTGCAGACTTCGTAAGGATTACCGTTTCTTCAAGCTGAGACGGATTGATGAACTGACCGTTTCGGATGAGAGTTTTTGCATGAAGATCCCGGAAAATGTGCTGGCAGAAAGCGTTAATTATCAGAAAGAGGCGATAACCGGAAAAATCATCCGCCTGAAGCTCCGGATCGCTCCGGAAATGGGATACCGGGTACTGGATGAATTTGAAACGTATACTGTGGATCAGGAAGGGTACTATATCTGCGCATTATCCATGCCGGAAGGAGAATGGCTGTTCAGCTTTCTGGCATCTTTTGCAGGCAGATGTCAGATATTGGAACCGGAATGGGTTAAAGACAAAATGAGAGAAAAAATCAGAAACTGGCTGCAGGAATTTGAAAAAAACTGAACAGAAGAATGGTCACATACAGACAGGGTGACGGCACTGTGGCTGAGCATGCGATAAAAGGAAGGGAACGGGATGCATAATATCGAGGTAAAGTCGATACTTTCCGCAGCAAATGGCATGAATATTTACCGGGGCTGCCTGCATGGCTGTATTTACTGTGATGCAAGGAGCAGCTGCTATCAGATCAATCATGTATTTGAAGATATTGCGGTAAAATATCAGGCACCGGAACTTCTGGAACAGGCACTGCGCAGAAAGCGGAAAAAATGCATGATCGGGACCGGTGGTATGAGTGATCCGTATATCCCGATTGAAAAAGAGCTTGGACTTACAAGAAGATGCCTGGAACTGATTGATGAATACGGATACGGAATTGCGATTCAGACAAAGTCAGATCTGATCCTACGGGATCTGGACCTTCTGAAATCCATAAACAGAAAGACCAAATGTGTTGTGCAGATTACCATGACAACC
The DNA here is from genome assembly GCA_022486625.1 of Butyrivibrio sp. Classification (GTDB taxonomy): domain Bacteria; phylum Bacillota; class Clostridia; order Lachnospirales; family Lachnospiraceae; genus Butyrivibrio. The sequence goes on from JAKVKH010000028.1 coordinate 9,312, forward strand.
TATGACGAAGAACTGTGTCATATTCTCGAACCCAATGTGTGTACGACCAAAAGGCGTTTTGAAGTGCTGAAGATCATGCAGGAAGAAGGGATTCCGACCGTATGCTGGATGACACCGATCCTGCCGTTTATCAATGATACAAAGGAAAATATGGAAGGCCTGCTCGATTACTGTATACGTGCCAAAGTATACGGCATTCTGCAGTTCGGCGTCGGGGTAACACTCCGGGACGGCGACAGGGAATACTTCTACCGGAAACTGGAGGAGCATTTTCCGGGAATGAAGCAGCGATATATCCGGAGCTTTGGAAATGCATATGAAATTCCGTCACCGGATCAGCAGGCTCTGGTGGAAGAAATTTCGAATGTATGCAAAGCGCACGGAATTGTTTATGATGCAGAGAAAATTTTTGATTATATGAAACTTTTTGAAGATAAAGGTGAGGGTGAACAGATCACACTTTCCTTTCTGTAAGCAGATTATGCGCTTTCCGCTGCGATGTGCGACAGGTATGGTCGGCAGATAAAAAGGTAAGAAAAGTCGGATGAGATGATCTGATAAGGTATAAGGTATCCATATGAACTACTACGAGAGAATACAGAGGTCAATAGAATTCATTGAGGATAATCTTGCGGATGATCTGGATGTTCATGCGGCTGCTGCAGAAGCCTGTATGAGCATATCCTGTTTTTACCGCATGTTTCTCGCAATCACGGGATGCAGTGTGAAGGAATACATACGGCTGCGCAGATTATCATGTGCGGCGCAGGATCTGAAAAGAGATCATTCGCAAAAGATCATTGATCTGGCTGTGAAATATGGATTTTCCGGAAGCGATTCTTTTTCAAGGGCATTTCGGAAAGTGTTCGGTATTCTTCCGTCTGAGTTCAGAAACCGGTATGATGCGGCAGATAATCTGCAGCTTTTCAGAAAGGCGGATATTATGAATACAGAATTTGACAGACAGGATAAGGCATCAGAAGAAAGATACCCTGATGTGAAGGTAATAAAAGAAATGCAACAGATGCGTGTGGCATGTTTCTCCTATTTTGGAGAGGCGCCTGAAAATCATGCCTTTGCAGAGATGAAGAAGTGGGTCAGGGAGCAGGGGCTGAGCTTTTGTAAGGGAAGTGATTATCGTATTTTCGGGTATAACAATCCGGATCCGCAGTCTCCGGAGGAGACGTACGGGTATGAGGTGTGTATTACCATTGGAGATAAAATCTTCAATACGCTTGAGGATGCACCTGAGCCGGGACGCAGGGAAACTTTTGATAAGGTGCGAAGGCGCGTTCTTCCTGGCGGAAGATATGCGGTGATATCGATAAAGCGCAGTAAAGATGGTGGAGATATAGGCAATGAGATCATGGCCGGATGGGGGCGCTTCAGAGAATGGCTTGAGGCCAGCTGCTACGTCTGGGACAGCAGACCGTATCTGGAGGAACATCTGGGATTTGATGAGAATGATGACCATATAGGAGGCGTCGAACTCTATCTTCCGGTAAGAAAGCTTCCGGGAAGCAGAAGTGTAATCAATACGGATATTGTTCCTGATACAATAGAGCCCTGCACGGTTGCAGCGTTCAGAGTAAGCGGACAGGAAGAGATGGATAGCATTTCCGCAAAAGCCTGGGGCAAAGTTATCAGCTGGGCATGCGAGAACGGGATTCGTTCTGAAGATCACAGGATATTCGAGTTTAACCGGGGATTTGATGAGAATGCAGAGCCTTTCCAGGAAATCATGGTGACTGTACCGGACGACTTTGTTACAGATGATAAAGAGATGGTAATAAAAAAATTTCAGGGCGGCAGATATATGACAGTGATGACTGATCTGCAAAATCTGCTGCAGTCCTGGGGTGCAATGGAACAATGGCGCAAGAAAACGCATACAAAAGCCGGGAAACACCAGTGGGTCGAGGAGTGGCTGATCGAGGACTGGAAATTCCCGGCAAAAGGGATAAAAATATTCTATCCGCTTGATGCGTCTGAAATGCCGTAGGGCAGTCAGGCAGTAAATCCTTTAAACCGCAGTTTATAAGCTCTACGGGAAAGAATGATTGCAACAAAACATGCAACGGCTTCTGCAACCGGAAGTGAGATCCAGACGCAGGTTCCGGCAGACGGTAAGAGAGAAAAGGCATATGCAAGCGGCAGTGCAATAATCAGGAAGCGGAGAAGAGAAATGATGAGAGAATAATTTCCCTTTCCCAGCGCCTGGCAGACGCCCTGCAGAATGATATTGACTCCTGCAAAGAAGAAACCGCAGGTAATGATGTGCAATGATAAAATACACAACTGTGTGGATTCATCTGCAATTGAGAAAACACCTACAATCTGTTTGGCGAAAATCTGAAGAAGCAGGAAGCCGATCAGCATAATTGCAGTAACGTAATACAGGCCATAACGGATGGCGGAAGAGATACGGTCTTTCCTTTTGGCACCGAAGTTAAAGGATATGATCGGTATGGATGCATTATTCAGTCCATAGGCCGGCATGAAAATGAAATTCTGCAGTTTGTAATATACGCCATATGCAGTTACGGCAGACACGGAAATTGTGCCAAGGATCAGATTCATGGCATATGACATGATCGGGACAAGAATCTGCATGATGATTGCAGGCAGGCCGATGGAAAAAATGCCGCTTACAATATTTTTCTGCAGACGCATATATCTGATTCCCAGGCTGATTTCCTTACTGCTGTGTGCATGAATGATGACAATGACAAAAAGAGAAACGAACTGCCCGATAACTGTAGCCCATGCAGCACCGGCAACGCCGAGAACAGGACAGCCGATCAGGCCGTAAATCATAATCGGATCAAGAATGATATTGGTTATCGCGCCGACCAGCTGTCCGATCATGGTGGCGACGGTATTACCGGTTGCCATCACTATTTTTTCCATACACATATAGCCGATGGTGCCGAAACTGAAGATGCTGACAATCTGCAGGTAAGTGGTTCCCAGCTGGGCAATGACCGGATCCTTTGTCTGGCTGAGAATGAAAGCCTTTGCACCGAAAATTCCGAACAGGAAAGTCACTGCAAAATAAATGAGGCTGATAATCAGTGCGTTTCCGGCAATTTTGTTGGCCTGTTCGCGGTCACCCGTGCCCAGGTTACGGGATAAAAGGGCGTTGATGCCGACGCCGGTGCCAACGCCGAATGCAATGATCAGCATCTGTATGGGATATGCCAGTGTCAGTGCATTGATGGCCTTATCTCCGATATCCGGAACCGCTGCGGTACTTGGAATATGAGATACGAAAAAAGTATCTACAACATTATATAAAGCCTGTCCGAGCATGGAAATCATCATTGGTAATCCCATATTCAGAAGAAGTCTGGGAACAGGCATGACACCCATTTTATTCTGTTTCATTTCATTTTCTTTCATTTCGTCTGATCGCCTCCATATTCACTTTCATCAAGAGGAACACCCCAGGCCTTAACCAGTTGTTCCAGCTCAATGATCAGCAGTTGTTTCTGATTGTCTGTCAGCATTTCGAAAAGTTCGTCAGCATAATTGCTTCGACCTGCCTTTGTACACAGGGCAGCTTCCTGCCCGAGCTGTGTCAGTTCAATGCAGACATTTCGTTTGTCTTTCGGATCTTTTTTCCGGGTGATGAAGCCGTCTTTTTCCATACCTTCAAGCTGTTCACTTAAGGTGGATGATTTTCTGCCGGTGCGGACAATCAGATCCTTCTGCGTCAGAGGGCCGTTGTCCTGCAAAAGGACAAGCAGACGGCCCTGTCCGCGTTTCTTTTCTCTGGTCTTCAATTTATAGGAACATTGAAGAAATAAACCTAATAATTTCAGATTTGCTGTTTCATTCATGATTTTTCCTCCAATCATTAGTACCCGCGAGATTTATATTAGCACATTCGAAAAATAATTACAAGGGTACTAACGAATTTTATCGATGTCATAAAGCGATCTGCATCAGAGATGCAGGCAGGGAGATCTGTCCTTCTTTTGTTATTGTGAGACAACAGAAAAATCCTGTTGTATAATAAATAGTATAAAAAATAACTGAATATGGGGGGATCAGGATGAGAAGTAAGAAGAGACGTAAACCAGCTATCGGCGTATCGCTTGCTCTGCTCGCAGTAACAGCCTGCGCTATGAATCCATTAACTGTATCATCAGTAAATGCAGCATCTTCCATCAGCCAGGCTGCGTTATCTCCGTTGGGATATGTCGGACCGGATATGACGGCAGCAGATAAGCTGAATGCGGTAAATGTCTGTATGTACAATTCTGCAGTTGCGACATCCTACATCAGTTACAGAGGCAAGGCGCTTCGAAAAAACAACCGGTATGCAGACGGAACTTTTAAGCCGGCCAAAGACATCGTGTACAGCAGTTCCGAGTACCGTTATTATAATGGCGGTACAACAATGTTTCAAACCTATAAGAGGGCTGCCCTGCCGTCTGACAGTTATGGCACGCCCGTCTATGTATGTAATAATCAGGTCTATGGAGATGCAGTTTATCTGAATTCCGCGGCAGCCGTCCCGGCAGCAGCGGAGGCGGCACGTCTGTCTGCACTTACCTATGCATCAACAGATCTCTCACATATCTGTTATTCAGCCGATTATATCGCATCACATGCAGTGTATCAGGAGGTAATGGGAGAACCGTGCCTTGTCCTGAAAGTAAATCCCACACTGGCGCAGCTGCAAAGCTGGATCGGCTTCTCTGTTCATCCGGGTGAAACCTATAATCAAAACAGGACAGTACTCACTGTCAACATTTCCCTGAGCGATCCGGGTGCCTTTTCAACGACACTTGTTTCAAAAGTAAAAGCAGCATCAGATGATACACTCATTCCTGGCGGAGTCTATGATTACACATGGAATTTCCGTTTCCTGAACATTAATAAAACGACGATACCTGCCATGCCGCAGGGGTATACCGTGAAAAAGTGAGCGTAACCGGCAGTGTATCAGGTAGGGGAAGGATATTTCATGAGAGATATACTTGTGGCAAATCACCTGCGAAAAGAATACAGAATGGAAGACGTCGTCGTAAATGCGCTTAATGATGCCTCTTTTACCATTCAGGAGGGAGAGTTTGTAGTTATTCTGGGCCCCTCCGGTTCAGGAAAAAGTACAACGCTGAATATGATTGGCGGTATTGATAAACTGACCAGTGGTGAACTTCTGTACTATGACAGAGAAGATCATGAAATAAAAATCAATGAAATGAGCGACAAAAAGCTTGTTGACTACAGAAGAAGACATATTGGATTTGTTTTTCAGTTTTATAATCTGATTCCGAATCTGAGTGTCAGAGAAAATGTGAAGCTTGCATGGGAAATGGGAGTAAATCCGCTTAACCCGGATGAACTGATCGACAAGGTTGGCCTGCATGAACGGATCAATTATTATCCGTCAAGACTCTCCGGCGGTCAGCAGCAGCGTGTTGCCATAGCAAGAGCACTTTGTAAGAATCCGAATATCCTGCTCTGTGATGAACCGACAGGTGCACTGGATATTCATACCGGTATAGAAATTATCAATCTGCTGCTGGATTTCAATCAGACATATCATAAAACAGTTATCATCGTCACACATAATGAAAATATAGCCAAGGTTGCTGACAGTGTGCTGTATTTCAAAGACGGCAAGGTCAGTAAAATTGAAAAACACGATAAACCGCTGCGCACAGATGAGGTTGAGTGGTAATGAGACAATATGCAAAGAATGTTTTTCGGACGACCAGGAAAAATATATTTGTCATGTTCTGCGTCATACTGATCATCAGCTTTGGCGTCGCCTTTTATATGGGATTCGCATTTTATACCAGAAATCTGCATAACGAAATAGAACGTTATTTTACGGAATGCAGATTTGCGGATGTATTTGCGGATGTAAAAGGGATAGATGACACACAGCTGCAGAGTATGAAGGAGATTCCGGGGATCAGGGATGTATTCGGACGTCAGGCGCTGCAGGTGCGTATGCTGACGGATGACGAGGATAAAGTTGTAACGCTCTATCTTCTGGGATACAAAAGTCATGACAGGATGAACCGGATTCTGCTGGGTGACGGCAGGAAAGATGATATTCCATCGAACTGCATTTATATGGGAAAGTCGGTGCAGAAGGTTTATCAGTTTCAGCAGGGAGACAGGATACAGATACAGACAAACGGTACTACGTATACTTTCTATTACGGCGGGGATGGAACGATGTCGCAGTATGTGGAGTATGTGCCGGATCAGATGATGACGGTCACAGATGATGAGCGGTATGGAATTGCATTTGTGGATGAAAATGTGCTCGAAAAGATAAACGGAACGGTTGACAGCTATACAGAGCTGGGCTTTACCCTTGAAGACGGATATCAGTACGATGATGTGAAAAGTCAGCTGACAAAGGCACTTGATGCATATGGATTATACAGTATTACGGATAAGGCAAACCAGTATTCATATGAGATGTTCCAGAGCGAAATAGAAATGTACTCCGCGGTTGCCAATGCAGTTTCTGCACTGTTCCTGCTGATCAGCATGTTTATGATATACATTATTATCCGTAAGATGGTAGAGAGCGACAGGAGCATTATCGGTACCATGAAGGCGATGGGTGCCGGAAATATGGAGCTGTTTCTGATTTATCTGGTACAGAGTCTTTTCATGGTTCTGATTGGAGTAATTATTTCTTTTATCGTTGCTGTTTTTATCAGCAATGCACTTTATGCAGATGAAGCAGAGTATTACAATCTGACGCTGACGGACATACAGATTCTGCCGGATGTTGTTGTGAAGGGAATCCTGCTGACACTTTTTACCGTTGTGGGAGCAACCTTTCTGGGAATCAGAGAGGTATTGCAGATATCTCCGGTTGAAAGCATGGCAGCGCCTGCACCGAAAGCAGGCAGAACTGTGGAATTTCCGGTCTGGCTGACAGGTATTCTGAATTCCCGGCAGAATATTGCACTTCACGGGGTATTCCGGAACGTATTCAGAAGTTTTGCCATCATTTATTCAATTGCCTTCTGCATCAGTTCCATGGTTGTCATGTATGCAGTCAGTAATTTGCTGGTTTATACCGGAAGTGAACAGTATGCACGGACAGAACTGTATGATCTGCGGGTATCACTGATGGATTATGTGTCAGAAAATGAAACCGTCAGCGGATTACAGAATCCCTATATCCTTCATAAGGAAGGATTTGCCGTTTATGATATGGTGACGGCTTCTGATACGAAGTCGGCTGAAATGTCGATCATGGCAGTTGATAAGGACAGCCAGCTGTACCAGGTGCACGATAACCGGAAAAGAAAAATCAGCATTCCGGATAGCGGTGTGATGCTGACAGAGCAGGCTGCACGCAAGCTCGGGGTAAAGGTCGGAGATACACTGCAGTTTCAAAATGGTGAGATATGCCCGAAGCCGGTTGCAATACCGGTTACGAAGATCATTGAAGTAAATGCCGGTGAAAATATTTATATCCGGATGGACCGTGTGCCTGCATATTTTGGCAGGGAACTGGGAATCAATAACATATTATGCAGCGTTGCGGCAGGACATAAAGCGGATGTGGCAGCAGCAATCAATAAAGCCTCCAATGTGGTATATGCCGTTGATACGGATACAATCAAAACAGCCGCATATGAATCCTATGAGCAGCAGTATTCTCTGATCCGGGTTGTTATATATGCAACACTGATTCTGGGTGCGATCATGGTTTACAGCATCGTCAATATTACAGTCAGAGAGCGCACAACGGAGTTCGGAACATATATGGTACTTGGTTTTTCTCATGGTGAGATATTTGAAATCATCGGGTTTGAACAGCTGGTGTGCTATCTGATCGGACTTCTTCTGGCACTTCCGCTGGTAAAAGTATTTGCTGATCTGTTTACCGGATTGTTAAACACATCAGAACAGAATATGTATATCGTGAAGGTGACTCCGCAGGATTATATTGCGGCAATTGCCTTATGTGGCATAACTGTATTTGTTTCGCTTGTTTTTGTTATGAGAAATATCAGAAAGGTACAGCTGACAGACATTCTGAAGGAGAGGGCTTAAGGCGATGGGGAAATTCTTAAAGTCAAAAGGAAAGTCTTTAAAGAAGCATCTGACACTGATTATCGTAGTTGTAATTGTTCTGATCGTCACAGTATTCGGTGTCATGTACGCGATGCAGGGAGAAAGCACAGGCGTTGTGAAGGTGAAAAAGGGTACAATTACAGATCAGATCAGCGAGACAGGTATTGTAAAATCCGCAAGAGACCAGTCAGTTACGTCTGCCGTTTCCGGAGCCGTTCTGGAAATAAAGGTGGAGCAGGGGAGCAAGGTAAAAAAGGGGGATGTCATAGCAACAATAGATCCGTCAGATCTGCAGACGCAGTCAGACATGATCAGTAAGACAATTGATGAATATCAGGCCAGGATCAGGCAGACCGGAACAGAGAATAAACAGACCAAGGCATCACTTCAGCAGGACATTGATCAGCTGAAAATTTCCCTGAATGAAATAGAAGTTGAAAGACAGCAGGAACTGTATCTTACGTCCATGCAGGTCAATACGGATGAGTATCTCAAAGTTCTTGAACTGAACTGTGAAGCAGCTGAAAAAGGGTATAAATTCAGTAAAACAGCATACAGCAGCGCGCAGAGCGCTTATGACGGCTATTACAGCACAATCAGTAAATCAAAAAATCTGACATCGGAAGAAAAGGCGCAGGCAGAAGCCGCGCTTGGACAGACCGGCGTTGAGGAACTTCATTCGACCATGAATGAGCAGGAAAGTAAACTGAATGCTGCAAGAGAAGAACTGTATGAAGCACAGCAGAGGATCAGTCAGCTTGGAGAAGATGCAGATGAAGCCTATATACTGCAGATCAATGCTTCTTTTGATAACAAACTTGCGGCTGCCAATTCACAGATTGCATATCTGCAGACGCAGGCAGATCAGGATAACCTGACAAGTGCAATTGACATTCTGAAAAACGAAATTGACATGCAGAAGCTTTCCAAAGAGCAGATAAAAAGAACAATCGGACAATGCACAATTACTGCACCCTGTGATGGAACGATTTCAGCACTGCCGGTTATAAGCGCCGACAGAGTAACTGCCGGAGATGAAATTGCAGAAATAAAAAAAGATGTTCAGAAAACGATTGAATGCAAGGTGCTTACCAGCAGTGAACCTTATCTGAAGGTGGGAGACAGGACGCAAATCATACAACAGCTGACCAATGACAGTAATTCTTTTACCGGTACAATTAAATCAATCAATGACTATGCGGAAGAAACTACATCATCACTTGGACTTAAGGAATACAGAGTAAAGGTGGTTATAGAGCCGGAAGATAAATTTGATCTGCTGGACGGATCTGATGTAACTGTAAAATTTGACATTTATCGCAGAGATAACGTAGAGGTACTTCCTATCAGCACAATAAAAACAGAAGAGGATAAATATTATGTCTATAAGGTCACAGATGGGAAACTGGTTAAGACAGAAGTTAAAGTAGGACATAAAACCAATTCAGAAGCGGAAATCGATAATGGACTGACAGACGGAGACCTGGTGGTAACAGAAGGAAATTCAGAGGATATTGAAGAAGGTATGAAAGTGGAACCTGTGCAGAGTAAAACAGAGACAGAATGAACAGGGGCATGATACAGATGCAATTGTGGAACAGCTGATTTTGCGACTGGAAACAATAATGGGAAACGGAGAATCACATGAAATATGAAAAACGTCAGAAACAGGGCTACACGGAATATCATCAGGAATACGGACCGCTGATCGGAACTGCAAATGGAAAAGTGATTGAAATGGATGGCTGTATTTTCCGTGATCTTGCAGATACCGGAAAGCTGCTTCCCTATGAAGACTGGAGACTCCCTGCAGGAGAAAGGGCAAAAGATCTTGCGGGAAGGCTGTCTATTGAAGAAATCGCCGGACTGATGCTGTATTCATCGCATCAGATGGTACCCGGCAGACCGGATGGTCCGTTTACGGGACATTATCATGGAACCGGGAGAGAAGAGGCAGGTGTTCCTGCGTGGGAGCTGACAGATGAACAGAAGGCATTTCTCTCCGGTGATCATGTCAGACATGTTCTGCTGGCTATGGTGGAAAGCGTGGATACTTCTGCCAGATGGAGCAATGAAATGCAGAAGGAAGCGGAAAGGCTTCCATGGGGGATTCCGGTCAATATCTCTTCGGATCCCCGTCACGGAGCGGGAAACGCAGGTGCAGAGTTTAAGAGTACGGGAAGCGGCGTATCTGTCTGGCCGGAAGGTATCGGTATGGCAGCGACGCATTCTGTGGAAACGGCAGCGAAATTTGCGGAAACGGCTGCAGCGGAATACCGCGCAATGGGCATTACCACAGCACTCTGGCCACAGATTGACACGGCAACAGAGCCCAGATGGATGCGGCTTGAAGATACCTGGGGACCGGACACAGAGACCAATATCCGGCTTTCGAAGGTGTATTGTGACGGACTTCAGACGACAAAGGAAACAGAGACAAGCGGGAAAGTATGGGATTTTGAGCATGCCCGTCCGGATGACGGGCATGGCTGCTGGGGATGCGGCAGTGTAATTGCAATGGCAAAACACTGGCCGGGAGCCGGGCCGATGGAGGCCGGAAGGGATGCACATTACCCTTATGGGAAATTTGCCGTATATCCGGGCGGAAGGTTCAAAGAGCATATGCGTGTATTTACAGAAGGCGCATTTAAGCTGGATGGCCCGACAGGAGCAGCCGGTGCAGTGATGCCCTATTATTCAGTGTCCTGGGGAGTCGACAGCAGAAATGGTGAAAATGTCGGTAATTCCTACAGTGAATATCTGATCAGAGATCTTCTGCGGGGTGAGGCCGGTTATGACGGCGTAGTCTGTACGGACTGGGGAATTACGGGAGATCCGGATCCGCAGATTGACAGTTTTGGAAGCCGCTGCTATGGTACAGAGAATCTGACGGTTGCAGAACGTCATCTTCGGATTATCATGAACGGTGTGGATCAGTTTGGCGGGAATAATGAAGCCGGACCGATTATTGAGGCATACCGGATCGGATGTGACAGATATGGTCATAATATAATGGATAATAGAATGCGTGAATCCGCGGCAAGACTTCTTCGCGGGATGTTCCGGACAGGGCTGTTTGACAATCCGTATGTGGATTCGCAGGAAAGCGCAGCGATTGTGGGAAGTGCCGGATATCGCAGCATGGGACAGCTTGCACAGCAGCAGTCTGTTGTCCTGCTCAAAAATGCAGGGAGCGTATTACCGTTACAAAAGGGAATCAGGGTCTATGTTCCGCAGAGAACAATTGCAGAAAGAAAAAGCTTTTTCCGGACGATGATGCCGGAAAGAAATTTTATGCCCCTTACGCAGGAAATGCTGGGTGATACTGCAGTTCTGGTATCTTCTATACAGGATGCGGACGCAGCGCTTGTCTTTATGGAAAGTCCGCTGACAGATCCCTATTCTTCAGAGGATGTCAGAAACGGCGGGAACGGTTATCTGCCAATCAGCCTTCAGTACAGGCCGTATACGGCGGAAAATGCACGTAAGGTCAGCATTGCAGGCGGTGATTTCAGAGAGAATTTCACGAACCGCAGTTACGCAGGTAAAACGGGTATTGCAGCCAATGAAAGCGATCTGGATCATCTGCTTGCTGTGCGTGCTGCAATGCCTGAAAAACCTGTGATTGTCATCATGCGTATGCATAACCCGGCAGTGATGTCAGAAGTCGAGCCGGCAGCATCGGCGATTCTGGCAGAGTTTGGAGTACAGATTCCGGTCCTTATCAAGGTGCTGTTCGGAGAAGCACAGCCGGGAGGCGAACTTCCCTGTACACTGCCTGCAAATATGGAAACAGTGGAACAGCACTGTGAGGATAACGGCGACGATATGGAAGCTTATGTCGACAGCATGGGCAACTGCTACGGACGCGGGTTCAGACTGATGCCCAGGTAATCCAGTACCAGCTCGCAGTACATGGCGTTGGCCCAGGAAAACCAGCTGCGTGTGTAGTCGGAAGAATCATTGCAGTTGATACTTTCGTGCATATATCCGGTCCCGGCATCATGTGCGGTCATTTCATTTATTTTCCGGAGTTTTTCTTCGGGGTCATTGCAGACAAGCCCCTGCATGGCGAGGGAAATATCCCATACATAACCTGCGGGGGTATGCGGACTGCCAATGCCGGTCAGGCATTTTCCGCTGTAATAATATGGATTGCGCTCACTTAAAATGGCATTTTTGGTTGAACGGTAAATCGGGTGATCAGTGCTGCAGTATCCGATATAAGGTGCAGCCAGAAGACTTGGCAGATTGGAATCATCCATCAGCAGATACTGTCCGAAACCATCAATTTCATAGGCGTAGAATTTATCTCCGTAGAAATCAATTACACCTTCCTTTTCAATGGCACTGCGAACCTGTCTGGAAAGCTGAAGGGCGCGGGAGGAGAGTTCACTGTCATGATAGATCTGATCCGCAATTTCTGCGAGGTATTCCATAACAACGGACAGCAGCATATTGGAGGGAATCAGATAGCCATATGTACAGGCATCATCGCTTGGGCGGAAACCGGACCATACAAGACCGATTCCTTCTTTTACAAGTGCGCCCTTTCCGTCACGGGATAATGTATCCGGGAAGGGATGTTCCGGCCGCTGAAAGCGGTAATCAGATCTGCTTTCATGATACTGTTCTGTTTCCAGTACGGTCATGATCTTATCGATGGCAGTACGCCATTCTCCGGTAAAATGTGAAGTACGGGAAGAGATTTTCCAAAACATCCAGGATAGCTGGATCGGGAAGCAGAGAGAATCCAGCTCATATTTTCTTTCCCACAGGATCGGTTTCATGTCCGTGCGGTCGTGCATATAGCAGTTTCCGTTATCTGTTTCATTAAAGGCATTTGCATAAGGATCCCGGTTGATGCAGTAGAACTGTCTTCTGATTACACCTTCTATGACATCGGCCAGGGCTTCATCACGATCAGCCAGCATCAGATAAGGGCGCATCTGACAGGTAGAGTCCCGCAGCCACATGGCGGGGATATCACCGGTGATGACAAAAGAAGAGCCGTCGGGCTCTTTTTTGATTGTTTTATCAAGGGTGTCACGGAAGCAGTTTGCAAAAATCTGTGAGATTTGCTGTCCTGGGAATTTATCATTTACCATTCTGATTGTTTCTTCTACAGATTGATACATCACACATGTCCTTTCTCTTTTATGTCTGTGTACACTCAAGGACGAAGATACGTCCTTGAGCCTGATCAGCGGTGAAACTGCCGGGGCGAATCAGGTAGCCATCAGGTCTTTTTTCAAAGGGAAGCATCTGAACTTCCAGATCATTTTGATCATGCATGCAGAAGATCCGGCAGATGTTCTCAGTAATGGGAAGCAGAAGAGCGGTTTCTGCAGAGTGTCCGTCCGGGAGCTGAATGGCATAAATCCGTTTTCCTTTCCGGGTAAATGCAAGATTATCTTTTTTATAAGGATAGACGGGGCGCGTGCCGTAGATGGCTTCGCCATACTGCGACAGCCATTTGCCGACTTCCAGAAGCGTGTTTACTGCACCTTCAGGAAGTCGCCCGTCCGGCTGAGGTCCCACATTGATGGCCAGATTTCCGCCTTTACAGACCACATCGATCAGAAGAGAGATGACTTCACCGGGGGATTTATAATGGTCTTCATAGCGGAAGGAGAATGAAGTTCCAAGGGTAATGCAGCTTTCCCATGGAACCGGAATCGGCTGATCCGGAACACATTGTTCGGGTGTGATGTAGTTCTCATATGCGCCGCCAACGGTCCGGTCACAGCTGAGCATTCCGGGCTGGCTTTTTCGGACTTCCTCTACAATGCTGCCCAGCCGGATATCCTGTCCGTTTCCGGCATTGACCCAGCCGGCATCGAACCACATGATATCGATCGGGCCATAACCGGTTCCCAGTTCCAGAATCTGGTTCCTGGTATAGGTAACAAATTTTTCCCATTCCTGAGGATTAGAGAGAGGGTCATAGGATGGACCACGGTTTTGAAATCTTCTGCATGTCTCATCATCCTGCCAGTAGCTGCCGATATGCCAGTCCGCCTTGGAGAAATAGCATGCGATTCCGATATTCCGGTTGCGGAATGCATGAAAAAGGGCACCGGCAATATCTGCATATCGGCTGGTATGATAAGGACAATCCGGTGCAGTGACTTTGTAATCAGAAAAGTGGCTGTCATACATACAGAAGCCGTCATGATGCTTTGTAGTGAAAATCAGATAACGGAATCCGGATTTCTGCGCAATATCAGCCCACTGATCCGGTTCAAATCGAATCGGATTGAAGGTCCTGTTCAGGGCGAAATATTGCCTTTTGAATTCATCACCGGTAACGTTCCAGTCAACGCATTTTCTTGACCAGGGAGCGTCTTCGTCGCTGAGTGCCCAGGATTCTACAATCCCAAGCTGGGAATAGGGACCCCAGTGAATCATCAGGGCAAATTTCTGATCCCTGAACCATTCAATTTTCTTCAGAACCAGAGGATCTGAAGGAAGAATATAATCTTCCACCGGGCTGTAATTATGCGTTCCGTTTACAACGGTTTCTTTTTTCTTCTTCACATTTTTTTCCTGTTATTATTCCTTTACTGCGCCGAGTGTAATACCGGTTACGAAGTATTTCTGCAGGAACGGATAGATAATCAGCATAGGAATAAGTGCGATAAATACCTTTGCTGCTTCCAGTGATTTATTGGAATGTGCTGCCAGTGCCTGATACTGTTCAGTTGTCAGAGTTACACCGACAGGAATCTGTACGGTGATCTGTCTGATGTAGGTCTGCAGCGGATAATTGCTTTCCTTGTTCATCAGTACAAGGCCCTGGAAGTATTCATTCCAGTACCCGACGGAGGTGAACAGGATAACGGTTGCAATAACGGGCATGGAGCAGGGAACAACAATTTTCCACAGGATTGTCCAGGGACCGGCACCATCTACAACAGCAGCTTCTTCAAGGTCACTTGGAAGATTACGGAAGAAGTTCATCAGCAGAATGACATTAAATACAGGAACGGAGCCGGATAAAACAAGGGCGGCCATGGTATCAATCAGTCCGTAGTTCTTTACGGTGATGAACCACGGGATGGTACCGCCGTTAAACAGCATACAGAAAATCAGGATCCACATCAGAATATTTCTGGGTTTATACTGCCTCTTTGTTTTGGAAAGAGGATAGGCCATCATGATGATGACGATCATGGTCCAGACAGTTCCGAAAACAACTCGTTTAACGGAGATGAAAAAGGAAGTCCAGAATGCATCATCACCCATGATCAGGCCATAGGAATCAGTATTGACGCCAATCGGATAAAGCGTAACCAGTCCGCCTTCTGCTGCAGCCTTGGAAGATAATGATACGCAGAATGTATACCATAACGGGTAAAAGCAGCTGAAGGCAAGTACTGCAAGAATGATCAGGTTCAGGACTCTGAAAAGACGTGCCCCAAAGGTCTTGCTCTGTATCATATTCATGCAAATGCACCTCCCGTCAGAAGATTGAATAATCGGCAAATTTATAAGCAAGCAGGTAGGAAACGACAATCATGATGAAGCTGACAACTGATTTAAAGAGACCTGCGGCAGTAGCCAGTGAAAACTGCATGTTGGTAATACCGACACGGTATACATAGGTATCAATGATATCTCCGGTCTGCATAACCAGCTGATTATACATGTTGAAGACCTGATCGAAACCTGCATTTAAGATATTACCCATGGAGAGTGTACACAGGAGAACAACTGTCGGGATCAGACCCGGGAGTGTTACGTGCAGTGTGGATTTCCATCTGTTTGCGCCGTCGATTGCAGCAGCTTCGTACAGGTTGGGACTGATACCGGTCAGTGCAGCAAGGTATATTACGGAATTGTATCCGAATTCCTTCCAGACATCGGTACCGATCAGAACAGCCTGGAAAGTCTGCGGAATGGTCATGACCAGAAGCTGTTGTCCGCCTAATGCGGTACGGACGGTATTATAGATACCGTTGGCGGAAAAGATATTGATAATGATATTGCCCATGATAACCCAGGATACAAAGTGAGGCAGGTATACGATGGTCTGTACGGTTTTCTTGAATTTCATCTGTCGGACTTCATTCAGGAGCAGTGCGAAAATCAGGGGAAAGACAATATTCAGAATCAGTTTGCTGATAGCAATGATCAGGGTATTGCGGAGTGCCCTTCTGGCATCCGGAATGACCCACAGATAATTGAACCATTTCATTCCGACCCATGGAGAACCGAACCATCCTTTTGTGGGAATATAATTTTCAAATGCCATTACAACGCCAAACATCGGGACAATGGAAAACATGAATAGCCATATGAAGCCGGGTAGAACCATAAGTGTGTATGGGACCCAGTTGGGTATGCCTTTTTTCGTCTTGTTCATATAAGCAGCCAGCCTTTCCTGCGGCAATCTCCGTGATCTGAAAATCGGGGCGGGGAGAGTTCCCCGCCCCGATCCGAAGTTGCCAGACATGATGTAAAAGTTCTATTCCGGGATAAAATTATTTTGCAAGATAATCGGTTACCAGCTGCAGGATCTGATCGCCGCCCTGTGCATGCCAGTCACTGCAGAACTGATCCCAGTCATTAAGGCTCTTAGCACCGGTAATGAACTGCAGAACTGACTGATCCTCCAGATCAGATACCTGTGTCCAGTAAGTATCCATTCCGTCGATTGTATAATACAGTTCGGAATAAATCTTCTTATCAGGAGTAAG
Source organism: Butyrivibrio sp. (assembly GCA_022486625.1). GTDB lineage: Bacteria > Bacillota > Clostridia > Lachnospirales > Lachnospiraceae > Butyrivibrio. The sequence goes on from JAKVKH010000028.1 coordinate 26,084, forward strand.
TGTTGCATACGGTCTGTCGCCGATCAGAAGTGCATAATAACGATTGAACTGTCCGTTATTGGTGTTGACATCCATATCTGTGACATTCAGTCTCTTGGTCGGATCATAGGAACTGGAGATAACGGTTGAAAGCTGTGCGGCATCATTTGCCATGTTCTTGTAAAGACCATTGTAAAGACTTCCGCCCTGCTGGTAGTCTGCAGCCTTTGTTTCACCCTTGAGCATGCTGGTCAGTGCTGCATATTCATGTTCACATTCATCAGCAGCAGCCATTGTGTTACGAAGCGGATACCATCCGATTGCAACTGAAGTATCAAAGGTTGATTCATCACGAACCAGAACATTATTCATGATGACAACAGCTTTTTTCACATCATCGGAAGCATTCTTGTTTACTACTGTGTATGTGGTTCCGATATCCTTCATATGAATATCCCACTTGCCGTCATCCGTATAGAGCGGATATGCCTGCCAGTTGGCTGTATTATCATTTTTGAAGGAATCACCATTGCCATATCCAAGGCTCCACCATGGTCCCATGAAGATACCACAGGTTCCGTTCTTTACATTATTGGCATTATCACCATTTGTGGTAGTGCCGATTTCAGGATTGATCAGTCCCTTTGCATACCAGTCATGAAGTGTCGTCAGTGCATTCTTCATTTCATCTGTGGTTGTGCCCCAGTAGATCTTTCCGGAGTCATCCTTCAGGAAATATCCGGGTGTTGCACCGAACGCCTGATATAATGCATCAAAGCCGTAACCGTTATTGGAGGAATTCAGGAAATTGGAATAGGTTCTGCCGCCGTTATCAATACCGGCAATGGCATAATCCTTACTGTAACCGGCATCCATGAATTTCTGTGCCACATCGCCCAGTTCACTTACGGTCTTCGGAACTTCAAGTCCCAGTTTATCCAGCCAGTCCTGACGGATAAAGTAAATGTATACACCATCTGTATCTACAGTGATATTCGGTAAAGCATAGAAGGTATCGTCCACTGATGCATTGGTGAAAGCTCTGCCATTTGTGGTTTCCACAATTTCCTTTACCTGCTTGGATCCGTATTTATTGAAGGTATCACCCATATCCGCCAGAAGACCGGATCTTGCAGCCTGTACCAGGTAATTTCTGTTTGGTACGACAACGGCATCAGGAAGTGAATTTGATGCAATTGCAAGAGATACTTTCTGCTGGAAATCGGCAGCATTACCTGCGGTCCAGTCAGCGACAACTTTGATATTGTAATTATCCAGCAGATATCTGGTGTACTGATTGTTATCTGCAGCATCGCCATCCGGAAGGGTGGTATCTGCAGCATCAATCTGCTCGCCGATATGAACTTCCACAACATGATCAAATTTCTGGAAAGCGCGATCATCATTCGTTCCAGGTGCTGAATCATCTTTTTCATCAGCAGCTGCAACCCATCCCTGAATACCGCCTGTCCCGGCGGATGTTCCGGAACTGCCTGAAGCACTGTTTCCGGCGGCTACAGAATTGCCGTTTCCTGCGGATGCGCCGCTCGTTCCGGAAGAAGAGCTGCTGCCACAGGCTGCCAGACCAAGTGTCATGGATGCTACGAGAAAAATCGATAGAAATTTCCGCTTCATAGAAGATCCTCCCATCTGTGTTAATGCAGGTGATTCTGTTACTTGTCATTTGTTACATTTGTTATCCTATTTTCCCTGCACTATTTATTAATAATAATAACATTACTTTTAACCACTTACAATACAAATGTGCAAATTGCATAATTGATACAAGGACATATGGAGATGTATTATCAAAAGTGAACTAATATAAAGAAAATAAGATGAAAAAGATAATATAAGAAATAAAATAATGCCCAAAAAAACAGGAGCTGCTTTACAGCAGTTCCTGTACCATTTGTTCATTATAAATAACGGATTTCACGCCGGTTGTTTCAATAAGAAACAGTGCGTGTGCAGCCAGATGCTCTGCGGCCTGCTCAAGGTCGCGGACGCCCGATACATTTTTATAATGTGCAACAACTGCATCTGCGGCGGCGCAGGTGATGACGCACTCTTCTTCAGACAGTTCGAGGCGCCTTAATACCTTGGGCAATACGAAGTTTAAGAGAATGGTGCGTTTTTCCTCCGGGGTGTAGTCCGGCAGCTCGATGACTGCGAAACGGGTCAGGAGAGGTTCACTGATACGGCTCCGGTCATTTGCGGTTGCGATCGGATAGACACCGGTGGTCGGAATCATACATTCCATATAATTGTCAGTATAGCCGAGGTTGTCCAGGAGCGTTAAAAGTGCATCTGCAGGGTTTCCGGAGGTGCTGTCGGAATCTGCCTTGTCCAGCTCGTTGATGATAAAGACGAGATCGGACTGACCGGCTCTGGAAAAGGCTTCCATAATGCTGCCGGGTTTTGCGTTGGCATAGATCCGTGAACTTCCGGTCAGTTGTTCCGGGTCGTGCACGGCGCTCATGTCAAGTGCTGCCCACGGGAGCTGGAGAATTCTGGCGATGGCATAGGCGATCTGCGATTTACCAGTTCCGGCAGGCCCAATGAGCAGAAGACCGTATGCCGGCAGCTTGTGGGTGCGGTTGATCTGAATGATGGTTTCAATGATGCGCTGCTTGACCTTTTCCATGCCATAGAGCTCTTCATCGAGAATTCTTCTGGCTTCGACAGGGTCGATGGGAGCGAAATAGGAATCCTTCCACTGAATGTTCATCATGAGGGAAAGTGCCCGCTGTGCATGGCGCTGTTCTTCCTGACTGACTTCGTCGGAACCTGCAACGGCAAGATTCCGTCTTGCCCAGCTTCTGATGTTGGAGGGGAAGGTTTTTCCCGCGCAGGTCAGAAAGTCCGTAATGCTCTGCAGACTGGTCAGCTTCATACTGTCATCATCCGCTTCGTCCTCTTCCTCAGAAACCGCACTGTCTTCTTCTTTGGGAGCGGTACTGGTTAGCAGGCGGCCGATCATGTACTGCAGGAAGCCGTCCTGTGCGGACAGGCGCGAAGATGTGCCGGACTGCGTTTCGCGGATCCGGTATACGGCGAAACCGCCGCGGACGGGTTTACCTGACAGCAGAACGCGGATGCGGTTGACGCCGAGCCAGCGGATAAATTCTTCAAAACGGCAGTCGATTTTTTTGATATCAGCCATTGCCTGCGGGGTATCAGAATCAAACGCCGTGCGCTTTTCGGGATCCAGAAAGCTGCCGCTGATGTGATGCGCAAAGACACCCTTCGGATTGGAAAGAACCAGAATCGGGTCTTTCGGTGACGGGTGTGAAACTTCTGAATAAAAAGTTGTATAGGTGAGTACCGGCGCAGCTGCAGCTCTACCGGTATTTTCTTCGTTATCCTGACTGAAATCAAATACTTTTCTGTTCATATTCCAAGATCTCCTTATTCAAAGAACTGTACTTTTATGCATCAAAACTTATAAAAATTCATTCATTTACCCAGTATAGCAGTTTGCAGGGAAAACGTACAGTTCGATTATCCGGCAGTTATCGTTTATTGTTTTTGTCATAATGAAGAGGTAAAATTAATTACGAGTCAGCACTTTTTGCTGCCAGCTGGAGGGAAAATGGTCGGAATCAAGGATATCGCAAAAAAAGCCGGGGTATCACCGTCAACGGTGTCTAATGTATTGAACGGCAGAAAAAATGTAGGGGAAGAAACCAGACAGAAGGTTGAGCAGATCTGCCGGGAAATGGATTATCATCCGAATATGAGTGGAAAAGCCCTGAAAACAGGTGATACGCATACAATCATGTTCAACTTCAGTGATTTTGACCGGGAGTTTTATCTGAAGATCATAAGAGGAATCAGTGATTACGCATATGCAAAGGATTATGATCTGATTATCTGTACCAATAAAAGCTGTGAGAAATACATGAATAAGACATTCACGAGCGGATGCATCATGCTGGACGTAAGGTGCAGCGACAGTATGCTGCTGAAAAAGGCTGCGGAGAAATATCCGATTATTGCAATGGACAGGAGATTGGAAGTTCCATATATTAAGAGCCTTGTGGTGAATAATTACACGCCGGAGAGAGAACTGATGGAAGGGCTGATTGAACGAGGGTATCGCAGATTTGCATATCTGGGCGGAATCGAAAGCGAAGATAATTCTGAACGGATGAAAGCCTTTCAGGATGTGCTTGCGCAGCATCAGTTGCCGGTTCGCAGAGAAAATTATTATACCGGAGATTATCGGGAAAAAAGCGGATATCAGGCAGCAAAGCTTCTGATGCTGACAGAAAATCTGCCGGATGTTCTGGTATGTGCCAATGACAATATGGCAATCGGTGCCATGAAGGCGTTTAAGGAAAATGGTGTCAGGGTTCCGGAGGATATCGGGATCTGTGGATTTGATAATACGGAAATGGCCAAGGTAATGGGACTTACCACGGTGGACATTCCGAATTATGAGCGTGGGTATCTTGCGGCGCAGTACCTGATTGAGAATATTGACGGGGCAGAGGATTACGAAACTTTTCGCATTACGGCAAAGGTAAAGTGGAGATCTTCTACAAGGTGAAACAGTTCAGAGCAGATAAAAAGAAGTAAACCGTATTGCGGCTTACTTCTTTTTTTATATAAAATTTACAAGAGATTAGTAAAAATTAAAATTGTTTTACTTGATTTTATCAAAATGAATGAAGATATAGCTGAAAAAATAGCCATAAAAATATCAAAAACAGAGAATATAACTGTGCAATATTGACATAAATAAGGGAAAAGCCTAACATACAAAGTACAACGATTTACTGAGCGGATGATCAGTATACAAGGAGGAAAAAATGAAAAGGAACAGAAAAATTACAGCAGTAGTTCTTACAGCAGCAATGGCAGCGGGTGTCTGTCTGAGCGGCTGCGGTTCATCTCAGAGCGGACAGAGTGCGGATACCGCACAAAGTACAACGGATGAGACGGATACAACAGCAGAAAATACAACGGCAGAGGCAGCAGATACTTCTGCGAAAGACGGAACGGTTACGATTTTCCAGTCCAAAACGGAAATTATGGATCAGCTGAATGCATGTGCAGAGGATTTCACAAAGGAAACCGGCATTAAAGCAGAGGTCTGGGAAACTTCCGGAGACAGCTATTACACGGATCTGAAGACGGATATGTCTACGAATGCAGGGCCGACGCTTTTTTCGCTGGCACCAGGGGCAGAATCAAAGGAGATGTCTGATTATCTTGCAGATCTGAGTGCTCTTTCCTTTACGGATAAGATTGTCAAAGGAATGGCGGATACCATTGATAACAGGACAGTGGGTATTCCATATACTATGGAAGGGTTCGGGCTTGTGTATGATGGGGCACTTGCAGATCCGTCGACCCTTACCAGTACAGATGCGCTGATTTCTTATTTACAGAAGGAGAAGGCGGCAGGAATTAACGGACTTGGACTTTCTCAGGAGGATTATTTCCTGATCATGCATATTCTGAATACGCCGTTTGCCATTCAGAGTGATCCGGATGCATATCTTCAGGATGTGCTGAGCGGAAAGGTCAGAATGATTGATGCACCGGCATTTCAGGAGTTTGCAAAACTGATGGAAGCAATTCGCGCAAACTGTACCAATCCGGTAGATGTTACCTATGATAATAACTGCGGTGATTTTGCGACGGGCAAGACGGCAATAATTCATCAGGGCAACTGGTGCTACTCCATGTTTAAAGATTATGATGTTTCTTTTGATATGGGTCTTGCACCACTTCCGCTTGAGGGCAATCAGAAAATAGCAGTCAGTGTTCCGGCAGCATGGTATGTCAATACTGATGCACCGGCGGCAGATCAGGCAGCGGCAAAGCAGTTTCTGGAATGGCTTTACACAAGCAAGACCGGTACAGATTATCTGATGAATCAGTTTGGATTCATTCCGGTAATAGATGGAATGACATCTGATCAGCTTGATCCGATTTCAAAATCTGTCGCAGAGGCGGCTGCTTCCGGGAATACAATTCCGTGGTCACTCAGCAACTGGCCGGCTGGAATTTCTACCACACTCGCACCGATAGCAAAAGAATTCTTTACATCGGATATGACAGGTGAAGAGCTGGTAAATCAGCTGAATGATGCATTTACAGCAGCAAAGTAATATTACATGCAGCAGGGAATGCCGCCTTCAAATGGCGGCATTTCTTTTCCGGATGACAGATTTAATCTGAACTGAAGAGGTGGGTTATGAAAATAAGAAAAGGGTGGTATGCACTCTTTACAGTGCCGCTCATGAGTATCTTTGTGATTGTGGTGATCATACCGTTCATTATTGGTATCGGCTATTCCTTTGTGGAATGGGACGGTTTTGCCAAACACGCAGCAACCTTTGTAGGACTGCGCAATTATGCGGAGGTCTTCAGGGATCAGAGGTTTATTAATGCGGCGCTTCGGACAACGGTGTTTACGGCAATTGCAGTACTGAGCGTTAACTTTTTCGGACTGGTGTTTTCACTGATCGTGACAACAAAGCTGAAGGCGAGAAACATCGTCCGTACCATGCTCTTTGTTCCATATCTAATTGGCGGTCTGATTCTTGGTTACATCTGGAAGAGTGTTTTTTCTGAATTTTTTCTTTCTATCGGATGGGGAAACTGGCTGACTGATCCGGTAAAGGCGTTGGCAGCAATGATCATCGTAACCACATGGCAGCTTGCCGGGTATGTCATGATTGTCTATATTACGGGACTTATGGCGATTCCGGATGATGTGATTGAAGCAGCAGAAGTAGATGGTGCGAGTTATTTTCAGACACTGTTTCAGATCCGTTTTCCGCTTTTGATGCCTTCTTTTACAATTTGTCTGTTTCTGGCGCTTTCAAACTGCTTTAAGGTTTACGATGTCAATATTTCTCTGACAGGTGCCGGACCAAGCTATCAGTCGGAAATGTTTTCACTGAATATTTATAATGAAATTTTTGAGCAGAGCAATTTTGGTTATGGACAGGCAAAGGCGATTATCTTCTTTTTGATTATTGCAGTGGTAACTCTGCTGCAGGTCAGAGCAACCAAGAAGAGGGAGGTATCTTTGTAATGAATACAAAAGTAAAAAAAAGCAAAGCGGAAAATCCACTGATCAATGCGCTGGTGATCCTGGCGTGTTGCTGCTATCTTTTTCCGATCTATCTGATTCTGACCAACTCTTTTAAAAGCCGGGCGGAAATGTATGAAAATATGATGGCACTTCCGTCGAAGCTGTCAATGAAATATTACATTCGGGCACTGGATAAAATGAATTTTATGATATCTCTCAGAAATTCTGTGATTATGACTGTTTTTTCTATTGTCATGATTGTTGTGCTGACTTCAATGACTGCCTGGGTGCTGGCCAGAAGTGCAGACAGATGGAGCAGATTTCTGTTTGGTGTACTTGTTGCAACAATGCTGATTCCGTTTCAGACCATTATGATGCCGCTGATGCAGGAGATGAACTGGATCGGGCAGAACCTTCATATTCAAATGACGGATACGCTTCCGGGACTGATGTTTATGTATATTGGTTTCGGTGCCGGTATGGGCGTCTTTTTGTATCACGGATTTATTTCTTCAGTGCCGATTTCACTGGAAGAAGCAGCAACAATTGATGGATGCAGTACATGGGGACTGTTCTGGAAAATTGTATTTCCGATCCTGAAGCCGACAACGATGACGGTGATTATTCTGGATGTTATCTGGATCTGGAATGATTATCTGCTTCCGTCGCTGACACTGAAGTCCAAAATGAACCGTACGATTCCGATTTCAACGGCGAAGTTTTTCGGACAGTATACCATCAGCTGGAATGAAGCAATGGCGGCACTTGTGGTGACGATCATTCCGGTGGCACTGTTTTATCTGAGCTGTCAGAAATATATTGTGAAAGGTGTTGCTGCAGGTGCAGTCAAAGGATGAAATCAATGAAAAAATGTATTATCAGGGAGCAGAAGAAATTTGAAGAAAAGTCAAATGCGCTCTATGAGACACTTTTTTCCTGTGCAAATGGATATCTCGGAATCAGAGGATGCCTTGAAGAAGGCGTACCGGATGGCTGGAATACGATGCGGGGCATGTATATCAATGGCTTTTATGATGTCATTCCGATGAAGCAGGCGGAGAATCTCTGTAATTTCATAGAAAAAAAGGAAACTATGGTGAATGTGGCAGATTTGCAGACCATTCGCCTGCGTGTCTGCGGAGAACCTTTTGATCTGTCGGCAGGTACGATCCTTTCGAACAGACGGATTTTGAATATGGAGGAGGGGTACACGCTTCGCGATGTAACATGGTGTTCTCCCGGTGGAAAAAAGCTGCAGATTCAGATAAAACGTATGGCTTCGTTTGAGAAGCTGACGCTGTTTACGATGGAATACCGGGTTACACCGCTGAATTTCAGCGGTAACGTACAGCTTGAATCCATGCATATTGCTGATGTCAGAAATTATTCGAATCCGGCAGATCCGCGGCTTGCGGCGGAAAGCCTGCAGAACCTGCAGGTGATTTCGATGGAAACAGGACAGGGACGGAGCATTTCTGTTGGCAGGACTTCAGAAAGCGGCCTGCGGATGTGTGCTGCCTGTGGACATCATGTAAAAATAACGGCGGAGAATCAGATAAAGGAGCAGAGCGTGCCGGAAAATAGCAGCATCCGGTGTTCACTGTCCTCTGATGGCAAAACGGAAAGCTGTTTTCTGGTGCAGGCAAAGGTAACAGAAAAAGAACAGCTGATTCTTGAAAAATACTGTGTACTGACAGATTCCATACGATATGCAGATGTACAGAAAGCAGCGGCCGAGGACCTTCAGGAAGCACTTTTGAAAGGGCTGAGTTACTATGAAGAGGCACAGAGGCAGTATCTGGCAAGATTCTGGAACCAGTGTGAAATGGAAATTGATGGTGATGAATCCATGAACAATGCAGTTGCATTTAATATGTACCAGCTTCTGCAATCAGCAGCGAAGGATTCTCATTGCAGTGTTGCAGCCAAAGGACTCAGCGGAGAAGGTTATGAGGGACATTATTTCTGGGATACGGAAATGTTCATTCTGCCGTTTTTTATTCTGACCAATCCGGATATGGCCAGAATGCTGCTCTCTTATCGGTATGATACGCTGGATAAAGCGAGGGAAAATGCAAAGCTCCTGGGACACAGGAAAGGCGCGCTTTTCCCATGGCGGACTATCACCGGAGTGGAGTGTTCAGGATATTTTCCATCAGGGACAGCGCAGTATCACATTGACAGTGATATTGCCTACGCGGTGATTCAATATTATCTGACAACCGGTGACCTTGATTTCATTGAGGAAAAGGGCGCAGAGATTGTGCTTGAAACAGCAAGACTCTGGATGGATACCGGTAACTATGCAGGGGAGTATTTTGTAATCAATGATGTGACAGGACCGGATGAATATACCTGCATGGTGAACAATAATTATTATACGAATTGTGGTGCCAGGTATAACCTTGCATGGGCGGTGCGTTTTATGAAAATTCTGCAGGAAACAGGCAGAGACCGGAAACTGTCGGAAAAACTGAAGGTAACAGAAGAAGAGCTTTGCCGGATGCAGGAAGCTTCAGACAGAATGCTTCTGCCGTATGATCAGAAGCTGGGGATTAACCCGCAGGATGATTCTTTTTTGCAGAAGCCGCGCTGGGAGCTGGCGCAGACACCAAAGGAAAATTTTCCGCTTCTGCTTCACTATCACCCGCTTCATCTCTATCGTTACCAGGTCTGCAAGCAGGCAGATACTGTACTGGCTTACTTCCTGTATGAGACAGAGCAGAGCATTGAGGTAATGAAACGCAGCTATCAGTATTATGAGGCAATTACGACACATGATTCATCTCTTTCCACCTGTGTGTTCAGTATTGTGGCATCGCGTCTTGGGATGGAGGAAAAAGGATATTCCTATTTCGGTCATTCTGCAGAGATGGATCTGGAAAACACGCATAATAACACAAAGGATGGCATTCATACCGCCAATATGGGCGGGTGTTATATGGCAATCGTAAATGGATTTGCCGGTCTTCGGATTAACACAGAGGGAATTTCGATTGCCCCGTTTTTACCTCCGGACTGGAATAAATACAGATTTAAACTGCGCTACAGGGGAAGTCTTCTTCAGGTAGAAGTCAGAAAGGGTAGAGTTACAGTGAGTGTTCTGGAAGGAAAAGAGGTAAAGATAAGAATATGGGAGCATTTCTGCAGAATTATGCAAGGAGAGAAAGTTGAATACGAAAATCAGAGCAGTCATATTTGACCTGGACGGAGTACTTGTTTTTACAGACCGTTTTCATTATCAGGCGTGGAAAAAAATTGCAGATGAATTAAAGATTCCTTTTGATGAGCAGATCAATAACCGCCTGCGCGGGGTAAGTCGCATGGAAAGTCTGGAAATCATTCTGGAACAGTATTATGGAACGCCATTAAGCAGTACCTGTAAAGAAGCACTGGCAGAGAAAAAGAACGGAATTTACAGGGAACTTCTTACGCAGATGTCTTCGGCGGATGTTTCAGATGCCGTAAGGGATACACTTACGCAGCTGAAAAAGAAAAACTGTCTTCTGGCAGTCGGATCCTCCAGCAGAAATACGCGGTTTATTCTGGAAAGAGTGCAGCTGACTGATGTATTTGATGCAGTTGCAGACGGCACGATGATTTCAAGATCCAAACCGGATCCCGAAGTGTTTCTGAAAGCTGCAGAGCTTCTGAAGATAGCGCCAGGACAGTGTCTTGTTGTAGAGGATGCGGATGCCGGAATTGAAGCAGGAAAGCGTGCCTGTATGCGGACGGCTGCTATCGGAGATGCGGCAGCGCATGGAAAAGCAGATTATATACTCTCATCCCTTACGGAGCTTTTAAGTATTCTGGATGATAAAAAAAGATAAGGTGGTATAATAAATACAGGTGCAGGGGCATCTGTATTTATGACGCTCAGGTACAGAGGCATCTGCCCTACAGACTTCACATTAATGATGACTCCGATGAAAGGAGTACACAGATGAAGCATACAGGGTCAAAGCAGGCGATGAAACTCAGAATGGTACTTATTTTTCTGATCGTCCTGGTACTTTCTGTTCCGGTATTTTTTACGATATATAAGATGAGACTTTTTGCGCCTGAGCCTGCGGTAAAGATACAGTCCACAGTGACGGATCCGGATGCCGGGACGCTTGTTTTTGTTGCAGATTATGATTTTAATCCATATTCTTTTGTGGATGAGAATGGAAATCCCAGCGGACTTGATATCGAACTGGCAACAGAAATTGCAAATCGTATGAATAAAAAAGTGAAAATCGTTCTTGGAGACTGGCCTACCTGCAAGAGTATGATACAGAGCAGCAAGGCGGATGTCCTTCTGGGGCTTGAGATTTTCGCAGATGAAAGTAAGACTTCGACCATCAAGACCATTCCGGTCGCCCATGATGCGCTTAAGATCTATGGGAAAAAATCCATAAAAAATGTTGGGTCACTTTATCATAAAAAGGTGGCGGTTTCGAACGGTTCAATTCTGACAAAGCTTTTTCAACTGGGCTGTGAATATGTCGGATACAATACCAGTACGGAGATTCTGCATGCAGTTGCAGATGGAGAAGCGGATTATGGAATCTGTCATGCGTCCGTAGCTTCGAAGATCATAAAACGGGACCATCTGGATCTGGTGCCATCGATCACGCTGATGGAAAGCTTTCCGGCGCTTGGTGTCAGGGAGACAGCGCCGGAACTGAAGGAACCGCTGAATGCTGTCATCAGGGACATGAGCGATGATGGTACAATTGCCGGACTTTATGACAAATGGATTAATCAGAATGTCAATGACAAATCATTCCGGGAAGTGTTCAATGACAGTTTTGCTTTCTATATTTCCTATTTTCTGTTTTCTGTGATTATCATTCTGGCAGTCGGTTATATGTTGTCGATGCTGCAGATCAGAGAGAACAGGCTCAAAACAATTCTGTCCTATCAGGAGGTGCTCGAAAAGGAGAAAAGGCAGGCAGAGGCGGCCAGCAGAGCCAAATCTACTTTTCTGTTTAATATGTCCCACGATATCCGTACGCCGATGAATGCCATTCTCGGATTCAATGAGATTGCAATCAGCCATATCGACGATCGCAGAGCGGCACTGGATGCGCTGAAAAAAGCAAGATCTTCCAGTGAACATATGCTGAATATCATTAATGACATTCTGGATATGGCAAGGATTGAAAGCGGTAAGATGGATCTGAATATAAAGGTAATCAACGTCAGGCAGCTTGTTTCCCGGATGGAAGAGATGTTCCGGCTTTCCATGGAACAGAAGGGAATAAAATTTGTTGTAATTGATGATACAAAAGAAGGCTATGTATATGGAGATGATCTTCGGATTACGCAGATCATAGCGAATCTCCTGAGTAATGCCATGAAGTTTACGCAGCCGGGAGGAACCGTAATCTATCATGGGATCGAGCGCAGGGCGTCGGAAGCGGGATATGTGGAGTATGAAGTCCACGTGAAGGATAATGGAATCGGGATGAGCAAGGAATTCCAGAATCGGCTGTTTCAGGCATTTGAACGGGAAAAAAATGCAACGGTAAGCGGTGTGGAAGGAACAGGACTGGGGTTGTCCATTGCCAGAAATCTGGCGGAGCTGATGGGTGGCAGTCTGAATTTTACCAGTAAGGAAAAAGAGGGTTCGGAATTTGTCTTTTCCTTCAGGGCAAAAGTTGCGGCGCCTGAAGATGCGGAACCTGAGAAAGCGGAAGAAAAGCGGGACCTGTCCGGGAAACGGATTCTGGTTGTGGAAGATAATGAACTGAACCGGGAAATCGTGCATACGCTTTTAGAGGATGCGGGAATCCGGATTGAAGAAGCGGAAAATGGAGAGATTGCAGTAGAAAAGGTGGCACAGTCAGCACCTGGTTATTTTGATCTGATCCTGATGGACATTCAGATGCCGGTTATGAACGGATATGAGGCCTGTAAGAGAATCAGACAGTTGAAGAATAAGAAGCTGGCAGGGATTCCGATTGCAGCAATGACGGCGAATGCATTTGAAGAAGATCGGGAAAGGGCAACCAGAGCAGGTATGAATGACTATATTGCAAAGCCGGTAAATATGAAGGATCTGATGCGGGTAATAGGGAAACTTATTTTTGATGTAAATGAAATATAAATCTGATAATATGAAATGAACGGATCTTGAATTCATATTTTGGAGGATAAAAACATGCAGATCGGATTTACACAGTTTCTGTCCCTGGTTACACATAATCCGCTGATGATGATCACTGCGATTCTCACGCTTGCAGTAATCATGGTAAACGGATGGACGGATGCACCCAATGCGATTGCAACCTGCGTTTCGACACGGGCACTGCCGGCGAAACAGGCGATCATGATGGCTGCAGTCATGAATTTCTGCGGTGTTCTGGTCATGACCATGATCAATGCCAAGGTTGCCATGACAATTTACAACATGGTAGATTTCGGAGGAAATACCGGGAATGCGACCAAGGCTTTGTGTGCAGCTCTGGTTGCGATTGTTGTCTGGGCGGTGGCTGCCTGGAAATTCGGAATCCCGACGTCGGAAAGTCATGCACTGATAGCAGGTCTTTCGGGAGCAGCAATTGCACTCCAGAACAGTATGCAGGGAATTAACTGGGGAGAATGGGTCAAGGTAATCTATGGACTGGTTCTTTCTACGGTGCTGGGATTTGCACTGGGCTATCTGGTGGTAAAGATTGTAGGATTTCTGTTTAAGGATACGGATCGCAGAAAGACGATCGGCGCATTCAAGGGGGCGCAGATTTTCGGCGGAGTGGCAATGGCATTCATGCATGGCGCACAGGACGGGCAGAAGTTCATGAGCGTATTTCTGCTGGGAATTGCACTTTCAAGCGGAAACGGAGATGCATCGAACTTCATCGTACCGTTATGGCTGATGGTGCTGTGCTCTGTTGTAATGGGACTTGGTACATCCATTGGCGGCTATCGGATTATCAAATCCGTTGGCATGGATATGGTAAAACTGGATACCTATCAGGGATTTTCCGCAGATGTTGCCGCAGCTGCATGCCTTCTTTTTTCTTCTGTGACCGGTATTCCGGTCAGCACGACACATACCAAGACAACGGCGATTATGGGTGTCGGCGCTGCAAAACGGTTATCGGCGGTGAACTGGGGTGTTGTAAAGGATATGGTACTGACCTGGGTACTGACCTTCCCGGGATGCGGACTTCTGGGTTATCTGATGGCGAAGCTGTTCATGATTGTCTTTTAAAGGAGATAAAACAAAATGGGAAAGAAAAAACATTATAACTATTTCAAGGGATATTCAGACTGCACCAACTGCGCGACATGGGCGGCTAAAGCACTGGACAAGGCAGTAACGGAATACTCACCGGAAACGGCACAGGCCAGCATGAACGAAATTCATGGAATTGAGCATGAATCCGATAATGTAAAGCACAATATGATTGAAAATCTGGCAGCAGAATTTCTGCCGCCGATTGAGCGCCAGGATATTTCTTCTCTGATGAATGAACTGGATAATGTAGTGGATGGCATTGATGAAGTCATGATGATGATGTGCATGTATCGTGTGGAAAAAGTCCGCGATGACATGCCGGATTTTACCAAGATGCTGATTCGTTGCTGCGAGGGACTCGCAGAGCTGGTGGAGGAATTTGAGAACTTTAAAAAGTCCAAATCCATCAAGGAAAAAATCATCAGAGTAAACAGTCTGGAATCAGAAGGCGATACGATTTATTTCAATGCGATTAGCTCTCTTTTTGAAACGTGCAAGGATCCGGTGGAAATTATGATCTGGAAGGAAATCTATGGACGTCTTGAAGAGTGCTTTGATTCCTGTGAGCATGCAGCAGATATGATTGAGGACATTATTCTGTCCAACAGCTGAGCAGACATAAGACAGTAACAAAACAAAAAAACTGTAAACTGGTTTTCCTGTAAGAATATCTGATATAATCAGAAATATAAGGACAATTATATAAAAAGAAAGAAAAATACGGGAAAGACAAAAAAGCAGGAGATGGGAATGAAAGAAGACCTGTTTGCAGGATACAGCTCTGAATTTCGGAAAGAACTTGAATATCTCAAAAAATATAACGGCGCAGATGATGAAGAACTGCGCCGGCACATAGAGTGCGCTCTGTCATTTGCCAGAGAAGACGGTGCGGAAGATACCATGGGCATTACCTATTATTATATAGCGAATGCCTTCTTTTTTACTGAAAATCTGAAGGAAACCAAGCATTATGCGGATCTTGCCGGAACCTGCCTGATGAACACACAGAATTACGTCATGCTGATGTATCTGTATAATCTGTATGGCGTAATCATGATTATGGAAGGAAATGATAATGCTGCAGCCGATTATCTGATGACGGTAATCGATCTGGCAAAAGAGCATCAGGCATATATCATGGGCGGAATGGCCTGCGAGAATATCGGCGGGATCTACGTTTCCTATGGTGCCTATGATGAAGCACTGCCGATGTACCAGAAGAGCAGAAGAATGTTTGCGAAGGATAAAAATGCCGCGCAGCTGCTGTATATAATGATCAATTTACAGGCATGGTCCGGAATCTGTATGCTTCATACAGGCCGGATGCAGAATATCATAGAGTATGAAAATACGCTTGAACAGCTGGTTCGCAGGGCAGAAGACGCCGGTAGGAATTATCCGAAATTTGCGGTATTTCTGTTCCGGGCACAGGAGCTTGTGCTTGCGGGGGAGAGAGATTCTGAAAAAGCAGCGGAAGTGATTGCCGAGCTGGAGAAAATGGCAGATGAAGCACCTTATTCAGAATATTATCTGGAATACAGGGATTACTATGAGCTGCTGATGAAATATGGTGACCGGCAGAAAACAGCGCATTTTGCGCAGCGTCTTAAGGATATTATTGCAGACAGCGGATTTACGGATTATATGAAGGTCGCGGTATGTGCAATGCTGATCAGGTGCTGCAGATGGCTTGGGGAAGAGGAAGAAGCGCAGAAATACTGCGTCATTTATTTTGAACTGTCATCGATAAAACTCAGGCAGACCTGTAATAATATCCACAATACAGTGGAAACACACGAACGGATCTACGGAATGCATAAGGCGCAGCAGAAAATCCTGCTGGAAAATCAGAAGCTTGCAATGGAAGCCAGAATGGATGAACTTACAGGGATTCCCAACAGGGCGGCATTTGACGATCAGATGGAAAAAATGTTTGCGGAGCCGCAGCTTCCGGAATGCTCCTTTGCAATAGAAATACTGGATATTGATCAGTTTAAATCCATTAATGATACCTACGGGCATCTGGCAGGAGATGACTGTCTCAGGGTTCTGGGAAAGTGCCTTCAGAAAGCGGCATTGGATGAACATTTTTTTGCAGCCAGATATGGCGGTGATGAATTTGTTGTAATTATCAAGGATAAGACACGGGAGGAAATCGGAGAATTTGCCTCGGCGCTTCTGGAAGCGGTGAAGAAAGAAAATATTCCCAATATTAATTCCGGCGTGGAAAGCTATGTCACCATCAGTCAGGGAATCTGCTGTCATGAAAGCTGCCATGAAAGAGTCAGCGTGCTGGAATGCCTTGCACAGGCGGATCGCGCATTGTATCTGGCAAAGCAGAAGGGCGGAAACCGTTTCGAAATACTGATGAATACAGATGTGAGTCCGGAGGATAAGACCTGGATTGGCAAAAGAAGAGATTGAGCGGGAATCTCAGCCGTGTTATGATAATTATGTTCAGATCACATATGGAAGAGAGGTGCTTTTGCATTGATAAAGGCATTGAAAAAGAGCTGGATGAAGGCACTGTCCGCGTTTATGGTGATGGTGACGGTACTGTCCTGTAATGCAGTACAGGTACAGGCTGCAACGGGGGATTTTCCTTACCATCTGGCGCAGGGACATTATACCCTGACAGATGATCCGGCGGATCCGAATGTACATTATAAAAATTACGATACAGGTCTGCAGGTGACCTGCTTTGATTATGGTGTGATTACCTATGTAAATGCAGGAAGTGCAACTTTTGATTCGTTTACACTTCAGGATTTTCAGATGATGCCGGCGAAGGAACTGCCTATGGTTTCATATCCTGTGGATTATTCTCTCTGCAGGGCGGAGTATATCGCCTATGCAAATGAAGTGATGGCACTTCTGCCTGCAAATGTGCTGCAGATGCTCTCAGAGCGCGGCGTTTCCATTCATGTGATATCGGAATCACAGAAAGCTTCTGTAGAGGGCTTCACTTCTGACAGTGTGGCAGGATTTTATAACACGGTGACTACCACACGAACCACGAAAAAAGGAAACAGAGTAACCAGAAAAGTTGAGAATACGGTCAGAACGATTTATGTGCTGGATGATGCGTGGACGGCAATTGCGCACGAGACAGGGCACGCCATTGATGATGATCTTGGAAATCTGTCTTCGACAGACGGATTCAAGGCAGTTTATCAGGCATATGGGGATAAGTTCGGAAGTTATGCACAGAGCAGTCCCAAAGAATTTTTTGCAGAATTATACCTTCAGTATCTCTGTAACGGAACCAGGTTGAATCAATATTATCCGCAGCTGTACCAGTATATGGCAGCCGTAACAGCAATGGTCTCATAAGTCATGAAATGACACGGGGCATATTGTATGGGAATGGAGTTCATTAATACATTTCTGTATGTGGAAATTGATATCTTCGCCATAGTAATTCTGATCCTTCTTCTGACAACAGGCAGTCGTACGTTCGCGCAGGAGGAACAGAAACTGTTCCATCAGTCTGTTCTGGCTCTGATTGTGGTACTTGCTTTTGATGCGATTACCTGGGCAGTGGACAGAAAAGACTTTTCGGGAGCAAGGATCATGAATATTGCTTCAGAAACTGCGTATTGGATGTCAACGCTCTTCCCCTGTTACTATGGATATATGTACTGTTATGAAAAAGTCTATGGCAGAAATTCGTCTGCAGGATACCGCATGGTTCTTTTCATCCCGGTTCTCATCGGACAGACCCTGCTGGTTCTGAATCTGTTTAACGGATGGGTTTTCCATGTCTCTGAAAAAAATCTCTATCAGCGTGGCCCGTATTATCTGATCGTGGCGATGCTTCCGTTTATCTATATTTTCGTTGCTGTAATCAAAACGCTGAAAAAATCCCGTAATGTGCATATATATGAAAAAAGACAGTTCCGGATGCTGGCACTTTATATGGGACTGCCGTTTCTGGGATCACTTCTGGAAATTTTCATGTATGGCGTGCCGACGACCTGGATCTGTCTGACGGTATCACTTGTCATGTGCTATCTGTATATACAGAACGGGGATTTTGCATCAGATGCTACAACAAGGCTGAATAACAGACGAAGGTTTGATGATTATGCCGCATGGAAGACGAGTACACTCCATGGCGATACCACAATGTATATTCTGATGATTGATCTGAATTATTTTAAGGCCATCAATGATACCTATGGGCACAGGGAAGGTGATGAGGCGCTCGCCAGAGTTGCTGCTGCGCTGAAAAAGGCAACTTCAGAAAGACCGGCTTTTCTGGCGCGTGTCGGCGGAGATGAATTTGCCATTATCTTAAACGGCGTGTGCGAACAGGATGTAGTGAATACAATAGCGGACATCAACCGGACCATGGACGAATTCAATGATAAAGCGGCAAGACCGTACCGGATCTCTCTTGCAATCGGCTATGCGGGAATGACCGGAAATACGAAGATCGCATTTGACCGGCTCTTCTCACAGGCGGACCAGCAGATGTATGAGGAAAAAGTACGGATGAAGGAAGGCCTGAAAAAAGAAATGGCAGGGGGAAAGTAAGGACTGTATCAGAGCAGAAATGCAGGAAGGGTGCAACAATCTGCAGACAAAGCCTTCCTGCAGATTACAGCGTCCGCAGCATTGCGATTTCAGCGCTCCAGCCGGTTTCATCATTTGGTGTTTCCAGAATAAAGGGAAGTCCCTGCAGTGCAGGGTGGTGGAGAATACGGGCAAAAGCTTCAGTTCCATCTTCATCGTCTGTCCGGATACAGCCTTCTCCGATCTTGGCATGACGGTCCTTGTGTGCGCCGAGCGGGTTGCAGCTGTCATTTAAGTGAACGGCCTTCAGCCTGGAAAGACCGATAATACGGTCAAACTCGTCCAGTACAGCATCAAGGTGGTCTGCAATATCATAGCCGCCATCCCATACATGACAGGTGTCCATGCAGACGCCGACATGATCCTTCAGATCTGTCTGATCAATGATGGCACGCACTTCTTCAAAAGTTCTTCCGATTTCGGTTCCCTTTCCCGCCATGGTTTCAATCAGAACAGTTGTGGTCTGTTCCGGTTTAAGGCAGTGATTGAGCATCTCTGCGGTCAGCCGGATGCCGGTTTCCGCACCCTGACCGACATGTGCGCCGGGATGGAAGTTGTAATACTGTCCGGGAGTGGATTCCATACGCGTCAGATCTTCAGCAAACATATCAGCGGCATAGGAACGCAGCTCCGGCTTCGCGGCACACGGGTTCATGGTATAAGGTGCGTGTGCCACGATCCGGCCAAAGCTGTGTTCCTTCAGAAAGCTGCAGAAGGCAGCCGCATCGTCTGCATCAAAGGCAAGTGCTGCGCCGCTTCTGGGATTTCTGGTAAAAAAGGCAAAGGTATTTGCACCGAGTTTTTCTGCCCGCGCTTTCATCGCCATGTATCCGCCGGAAGCGGAAATATGTGCCCCGATAAAACGTGTGGAACTTTCTGAATGCTGTGGATTTGTCATGTATTTTTCTCCTGAATTGTGGATAAGTGGTTTTTGGGGGGGATAGGTTCTTCTTAACAGACAGTATAGCACAGGACTACGGGAATAGCTTGAGAGGCTGACTTGAAAAAGTAAACTCCAGTGCAGAAGTAAACTCCACTGCAGTTTAAAAGTTTGAGATTTTTGGATGGTTTTAGGACGAATCTGTTCAGATTCTGCTATAATCAATCCAACTTCTTACGAA
>JAKVKH010000029.1 GCA_022486625.1 Butyrivibrio sp.
CGCCGTTCCTCTTTCCACGACACGTCCTGCATACATGACAACAACATAATCAGCCATCTCCGCAATGACACCAAGGTCATGTGTGATCAGCATGATGGAAGAATTGATCTCTTCCTTCAGGTTTCTTAACAGATCCAGGATCTGTGCCTGAATGGTAACATCAAGTGCAGTTGTCGGTTCATCGGCAATAATCAGCTTCGGATCACAGGCAAGTGCCATGGCGATCATGATACGCTGACGCATACCGCCGGACAGCTCATGCGGATACATGGTATAAACTCCGTTGCTGTTCGCAATGCCGACTTTCTCAAGCATTTCGATGGTCCTCTTTTTAACATCTTCCTTTGACATATCCGGATTATGAAGTGCAATGACTTCATCCACCTGGTCTCCGATCCGGAATACCGGATTCAGACTCGTCATCGGTTCCTGGAAGATCATGGACATCTTGGCACCGCGCAGCTTCTGCATTTCTGTTGCAGGAGTATTCACCACGTTTATGGCCTTGCCGTCTCCCAGATTAAAGCGGATTTCACCTTTTACTGTCTGCCCCTGAGGTCTTTGCACGAGCTGCAGAAGAGAAAGGCTGGTTACGGATTTTCCGCAGCCTGACTCTCCGACAACGCCTACGGTTTTTCCTTTGGGAATATCAAAGGAGACACCGTTTACAGATTTAACTGTACCGATATCAGAAAAGAAATAGGTGTGCACATCGTCAAATTCCACGATGTTATTCTCATCTCTCATCTTCGTTACATACTCTGATTCCGGAATATGCTTTCTGTTTCTCTTTTTCTCGATCTGACCTGTGATCTTTCTGTTTCTTCTGGAAATCGCACGGGCTTCCTTCGCAGATATATAATTCACATCTTTTTTCTTAGCCATGATTAATCTCCTTACTCCTCAGCGCTTCATCTTGGGATCAAATGCATCTCTGAGTCCGTCGCCGATAAAGTTGAATCCCAGAACCGTCATCAGAATCAGCATACCTGCCGGGATCCATACAAACCAGTAGGTAGACATGACATAAGAGTCATTGACTGCATTGATAATATTGCCCCATGATGCATACGGATATTTAACGCCAAGTCCCAAGAAACTCAGTGTAGCTTCTGTCAGGATGACATCGCCGAGTCCCATGGTCGCTACAACGATCAGCTGAGGAATGACATTCGGAATCAGATGCATGAAGATTCTGCGGTAGGTACTGATACCCGTTGCTTCTGCCGCTACCATGAATTCCTGCTCACGAAGAGACAGAATCTGTCCTCTGACCATACGTGCAATACTTGCCCAGCCCAGAATTCCCAGGACAATACACAGGAAATAGATACGGATCTTCGGATCAACCTTCATCTTGTCCATGATGGAACCGAGAATGATATAAATCGGCATTGCAGGGATGCAATAGAATACATCTACCACACGCATGATGATATTGTCCACCCAGCCGCCGAAGAAACCTGCGATACCACCAAGGACAACACCGATCAGCAGCTCGATCAGAATAACCACAAACCCGATCAGGAGAGATACACGTCCGCCGAACATCAGTCTGGTCAGGATATCCATTCCGTTTCCGTCAGTACCGCACAGATGCTTTAATGACGGTGATGCATAGTTATCGTTGAGCTGTGTCTTCTGATAGGTCCGGATGACATACTGATTATCTTTCTGTGCAAGTGTATAGGCCACATCCTTGCCGTCTGCATCCTTGACACTGAACTGCGCCGCCTTGGACGCAATTGCCTCTTCTGCTGCTTCAATGTATTCAACAGAAAGGAAGCTTCCTTCATTGACCGAGCTGACAGAAAAATGTGACAGCAGCGCATACTGTCCGCCGTCTGATGTACTCACAACTGCTCTGTCATTGGCACTGTCAATGGCAATCGTATACTGCGTTCCGTCTGCAGTAAAGGTTGTCTGTCCTGCATTCAGGGCAGCTTCTGCCTGATAACGGAAATCATAGGAAAGCGTCGTTCCTTCCGTATATGCATTGAATACATATTTGGATGCAATTGCAAGCTCTCTCTGCGTCGTTACGGTAATCGTTCTGCCTGAAGCGGTAATTTCATACTGATTGCCGTTTACTTCGAACTGTGTCTGTCCGGCATTGTTTGCCTTTTCAAATGCCGCCTTGACAGTATCTGTAAAGCTGTCATCCACATTCTTATAAGCATAAAGCTTTCTCATATAAGTCACTTCAGCAACGGTTCCCGCGCCATAGATCTTATAGAAATCATTTCCGGCCTTTTCCAGTGTATAGGTCTGATCCTTGACTTCAAACGTTGTATCCCCGTCATGCGCCGCCAGAACGAACTTGGACTGAGCCATGCTGGGAAGTTTCTGCCCGTCTGCCATTGTGAACTTATAATCCTCATTATAGGAAGCACCTGCATAATCTGTCATGGTTTCCTTCACGGTACGGAATACCTGTGCTTCTCCATAAGGAGAGATAAATCCCCCTGCAAAGGAGAAAATAAACATTGCTATGATAATAAACAGACCGATCATTGCGAGACGGTTACGAAAAAATCTCTTTGCAACCAGCATTCCCGGAGAAAGGACACGTACTCTGGACTCATCGTCAAGCGTCCCCTGTCTGTCTTCTGAGCTGTTAATGTTATTGGACATGATCTGGACCACCTTTCACTCTTCTTAATTAATACGGACACGCGGATCAACAACTGCATACAGAATATCTGCGAGCAGGTTGCCCAGAAGTGTCAGTACTGCCAGAAATACCAGATAGAACATGGAGAATGGAATATCTCCCTGTGTCATACTCAGGTATCCGACGTAGCCGATGCCCGGAATCTGGAACAGTGTCTCAGTGATCATGGCACCGCCGAACAGTCCCGGAAGTGATCCGCCGATGATGGTGATAATCGGTATGAGTGTATTACGGAATGCATGATGATAGATTACGCGGCGCTCGGGAAGTCCCTTCGCACGTGCGGTTCTGATGTAATCCGAATTGAGGACTTCAAGCATGTTGGTTCTGGTATAACGCATCATGGATCCCATGCTGACAATCGTCAGTGTCAGAATCGGCAGAATCATATGCTTGCAGATATCAAGGAACTGCATCACGGGACCATAGCTCTCGTGATTTCTGCCTACAATACCATACAGGTCAAACCATCCGAGTTTTACGGAAAAAATGTATTTCAGAATCGTCGCAAAGAAAAAGCTCGGAAGAGAAATACCGATCAGCGCAATGACTGTAACTGCATAGTCCGTGTGACTGTACTGCTTTCTGGCAGAAATAATGCCCAGCGGAATGGCAATGATATATTCCAGAAAGGATGCACAAAGTGCCAGTGCAAAGGAATACCAGATGACCTGTCTGAACTTGGTCAGTACCGGAACATTCCAATACCAGGAATCACCGAAATTACCTCTTACTGCCTGTCCCAGCCAGTGAATATAGCCGGGGATAATGCCAACGTCCAGACCATATGCTTTATTCAGCTGATCCAGCCACTCCTGATAGCTTTTGGCTCCGGGCTTCTGTGACATCTGTCTTGCCAGAGATTCCACGTAGGAAGACGGCATGCAACGCATGATGGAATAGATGATCAGTGCTACAAAAAACAGAATGATCAGACTGATTCCAAGTCTTTTCAAAATATACTTTCTCATATCGATACTCTCCTGCGAATTACTTCAGATACCATATCTGAAATGAAGGCAAACCGATCTGCCTTATGACCGCTTTACACTCATTTCAGATAGCGGGCAAAAAGCCGGTGCATCCGGAAAAACTCCGGTGCCGGCTTTTGTCCGCATAGTATCTTCAACTGTCAGAACACCTGTGCTTATTTCATTGTAACGTTCTGAATCTCATCTCTCCAGCCGTAATAGGATGTCTGATCCTTCGGCATGGAATCGCTGTTCACACGCTCTGTGGAATATACGGTGCATTCCTGTCTCTGATATACCGGAATTTCAACTGCCCAGTCCAGAATGGTATCCAGGCACTGTTTGTACAGCTGTTTTCTGTATTCCTGGTCATCACTTGTTCTTGCTTCCATGATCATCTCATCCAGATCGCTGTCTGCCAGATTGTAGTGGTTGGAATTTGTTCCGCCCTTACCGACTCTGTTGCTGGAATGATATACCTGATACATATCCGGATCCGGTGTTGCCTGCCATGCAGCGCACCACAGTTCATTCGTATTGGCATCCAGAACATCCCACATTGTGGAAGAATCTGCAAGATCATTGATCGTAAGTGTAAATCCAAGTTCAGCAAGTGCTGCCTTGGCATCTGTCAGAATACCGTAGGACGGATGATCTCCGTTTCCGCCGCCGCCGATCATAACCTCAGCCTCCATCGGTGCATTCTTGGGTGCTGCTGTGATCTTGCCGCCGGATACTGTATAGCCTGCTGCTTCGAAGTAGCCAAGAGCTGCCTTCTTTGCTGCCGCATACTTGTCATCTGCTGACATTCCGTCTGTATAAATCGGATTGCCATCCACATCTGTGGAATATGCAACCTGATAGCCATCGTCAGACTTCTGCGGAGAAGCCCATGAAACGCTGGAAATCGGATAATTGATTACTGTAGCCGCATCGCCGAAGTAAGTATTGATATTTACATCACGATAAACGGAAATCATTGTGGCAAGTGCTTTTCTGAGATCCTTGGAAGCTTCGGAATCACTCTTGTCACCGACACGGATAATATCCGCATTGATTCCGATATAACCATAACCCAGGAAATCAACTGCATCTGTTCCCAGCTTGTCACCTGTCAGTTCTCCGTTACTGTTGATGCCCTTGATCTGATCAAATGCATCCTTGGAACCTGAAGGCTGGGAAAGATCGATTGTTCCCTGCTGAACACCCGGGATCTTATCTGCTTCCTGTGTTTCCTTGAGCTGCAGATTCTTTATCTTGGGAGCGCCTGCATAATAGCTGTCATTTGCAGTCATGTAAACTGTCTTGTTCTCATACTTGTTAAATACATACGGGCCATAGCCAAGAGGTGTTGTGGTCTTCTCGCGGATGGCGGAAAGATCTCCTCTCTTGAATCCGAACTTGTTATTGGCATAATCGTACTGGCTCTTATCACCATAGTAATGAAGGGCACCGATCTGTACACCAAGTGAGTAGATTACCGTTGCATCATAACCGTCTGTTGTGATCGTAACTTCATGATCACCGACCTTCTTGATACCTTCGATATTCGGAACTTCCTCACCTTCTCCGGCTGCTCTCTTTTTCTCAACCAGATAGGACTGTGCTGCGGTGTTTGCACCCTGATCCAGATAGCTCGCATCACCATAGTTGGTGGCCAGTGTCTTATAATCTGAACCATACAGCTTTGCAGTATCTGCAATGATGGTATCAAAATCCTTACCCTTTGCAGAATACTTTGCGTCCATCGGGACTGCATAAAGTGCTGCAAACATCTCTTCTGCCGTGGAAACCTTCAGCTGATCCTTGTAGGAATCAAGATTGTCCTTGCAGAACTGTGACTCAGACTGAAGAAGAGGTGTAATCACATCGGAATTGATCTTGGCCGCAAGATCATCCGGCATATCCTTGAGTGCCTTGGCAATATCATCATCTGTAATGGAATCCGCTACTGTGGAATTGGCTCTGTAATTCTTCATGCCCTTGATCGGAAGAGAATAAATCGAAGCAGAACCATCATAATCATTATCTGACAGTACATATAATGTGAAGATCAGATCGTCAGCCGTAAGCGGCTCGCCATCAGAAAACTTCGCATCGTCACGCAGCTTGATGTCATAAACGGTTTCATTCTTGGCATCATCCTTTGTCATCGTTACATCGGAAAGACCGTAGTAAGTATACTCTGTTCCGTTATAGGAACGTTTCTCACCTTCAATACCCTTATTGACGATCTGTCCCTGTCTGTCCGTGCCATAAATCGAAGGGCATACCAGTGTTCCTATATGTGTATCCGGTACTGTTGTAGCAAAGAACGGACTGAATTTCTGAGAAAATGCATCCTCTCCGATTACCAGCGGTGTGTCGGAAGAAGCTGCTGCACCTGTGCTGCTCCCTGCAGTAGCATCTGTTGATGCAGAAACGCCTGTTGCAGATTTGGTACTGGCGCTGCCGCATGCTGTCATGGAGATTGCCATGGCACCTACCAGACCAAGAGATAAAAACCTTGTGAATCTCTTTTTCATAATTCCTCTCCTTTTAAATTATTATATTCAATGACTGTTACAGTCCCTTGAACCCCTGCTCCTGTTTCGTGACACTGTTGATCCTCTTCCTGTTCCTGCGGAAAAAGATAAAGGACAGTGCACACATTACGATCATCGCCGCCGGAAAAATCACATCTCCGGGAAGGCTGATCCGTTCATGCGATCTGATCATGAAAATCAGATCCGTCAGAAGTGTGACTACGCTGAAAAAGCACGTCATGATCGAACTTCTTGCAGTACGGCCGATACTCTTCTCATACTGCTCTTCCTCCAGCATCTCGCTCATCCTGCGTATACCGAAAGCACCAAGCATGAAATAAACGACCGGAAGAAAACTGATCACATACGGTATTGTCACCAGAAAGCTGTGGCCCGCTCCGGAATTCATCAGTCCTGCAACCAGAAAGGCTGCCAGGCATCCGGAAGAAAAAACAAGACTGTCTTTGGCAAGTAAGGCCTGTTCCCGCGGATTCATGGGATTGTAATAATACATTCCCACATAAACCATCTGTACGGATGCTTTTCCATTCTCATCCGTCACATCTCTGTATTCATAATTCTTACGATATTTTCCTGACATTCCCTGTTCCTGTACATCTTCGTACACTCATCCGATCTGCTGCAATGTAACCTGTATCCCTGTGTTTCCGACAGTTCCTATGCAAGCTGAAATGTATAAACTTCGCCCGCAAAATACAGTTACTTTGACACAATAGCCTATTATCCAGACTCTGTCAAGGCTTAGCAAACAGATGTCTTTGCATGGCGGACATTTTATGCATTTTTATGTAATCTTTGTGTCTTTAAAGTTGGTACTATCTTATCGTTATAGGATACATCTTGCTCTGAATGTCTGTTTTTATCAAGGTTTTTCATTTTCTTTACAGCAGCATTCTTTATGTTATCATTACATAATTAATCATTCAATGCTTATATTTATTAATTTTGTAATATTTTTGTTCTTTTTTGCAGAAGACATGTCTCCGATCAGAAAAAGCCTGCAGAAATCTGCAGGCTCCTTCTCAATGCAGGTGCCACTGCACCTGCATTTAATCTCCAAGAGACAAAACAGCGCTAAATAAAACTTCAATCGGATATTTTTTCTCTGCAGGAATCACTTCTTAATTAATAAGCTCTTTCCTGTCATCTCTGCCGGCTGCTTCTCCCCCATGCACTCAATCAATGTCGGGATGATGTCAGCAAGGCATCCGCCTTCACGAAGTGTATAGGCAGGATCATAATTCACCAGAATGAACGGTACCGGATTGGTGGTATGTGCCGTAAAGGGTTCGCCGGTCTCATAGTCTACCATCTGCTCGCAGTTACCGTGGTCTGCACAGATAAAGAGTGTTCCGTTTGTCTTTCTGATCTCTTCCACAACTCTTCCCACACAGCCGTCTACTGTCTCAACAGCCTTTACTGCTGCAGGAATCACACCGGTATGGCCGACCATATCCGGATTAGCGAAATTGATGATGATGACATCATATTTTTCAGAATCAATCGCTGCGATGAGCTTATCGCATACTTCCGGAGCGCTCATCTGCGGTTTGAGATCATAGGTTGCAACATCTTTCGGGCTGTTGACCAGAATTCTGTCTTCGCCTTCATTCGGCTTCTCCACACCACCGTTAAAGAAGAATGTAACATGCGCATACTTCTCTGTCTCTGCAATACGTGCCTGCTTCATGCCCTTCTGTGCGAGCCATTCACCAAACGTATTGTTCAGCAGAACCTTGTTGAAAGCTACTTTCTTATTCGGAATCAGCGGATCGTAATCTGTGAAGGTTACGAAGGTAACATCTTTCCTTGAACCTCTGTCAAATTTATCAAAGTCATTATCGCAGAAGCAGTGTGTCAGCTCTCTTGCTCTGTCAGGACGGAAATTGAAGAAGATTACGGAATCGCCATCCTGTACGGTTGCAACAGGCTGTCCGTTCTTCATGACAACGGTAGGAAGCATGAATTCATCCGTTACGTCTGCGTCATAGGACTGCTGAATTGCTTCATGTGCACTGGAAGCAGATACGCCTTCTCCCTTTGTCAGTGCATCATATGCCTTTACGACTCTGTCATAGTTATTATCACGGTCCATTGCATAATAACGTCCGGAAATCATTCCGACTTCACCAACGCCCAGCTCTTTCATCTTGTCTTCAAGCTGCTGTACATAATCAATGCCGCTCTTGGGCGGTGTATCACGGCCATCCAGGAAGCAGTGCACATAAACCTTTTTAAGGCCGTTTTTCTTTGCCATTTCCAGAAGTCCGAATACATGCTCGATATGACTGTGCACACCGCCATCAGACATCAGGCCGAACATATGAAGGCTGGAATTTTTGGCCTTACAGTTATTCATTGCTGCCATCAGTGCTTCGTTTTCAAAGAAATCTCCGTCAGAAATGGACTTTGTAATACGGGTCAGCTCCTGATATACGATACGGCCGGCACCCATGTTCATGTGTCCAACCTCAGAATTACCCATCTGTCCTTCCGGAAGTCCGACTGCAAGCCCACTGGCTGCGCCCTTTACAAAAGGATATTCCTTCATCAGTCTGTCCATAACAGGTGTCTGTGCCATTGCTACGGCATTGCCGTCTTTTCTGTCATTTAATCCATATCCGTCCAGAATCATCAGAACGGTCGGTTTTGATCCTCTCATTTAAATTCCTCCATTCATTTGCCTGCCATAAAGGCATTCGAAACTGCACACTAAATTATAGCTTAATCACTCCTGATTGACAAGTAATTAACATAGTTCAGGCTTTCTTTTCCTCTGAGCGCTTGTCAATCGCAATTTCGCAGCCAAGCGCGCAGTTATGCTGTCTGATCTTTTCTTTCAGATAGGTCAGAATCTCATCATCACTCCGCTCATAATGAAATGGCACCACCACATCAAATGCCACCTTTTTCTGCTGCTTGGTATGAATGATCCGCAGATCATGAAACCGCAGCTTCTCATCATATTCTTTCAGCGCCGTACTGACATAATCCCGCAGCCGGTTGGTATCCGGATCCTCCACAGAAACCGGGTCCATATGAATCACGCAGTTGCAGTGATACTTCTGGTTCAGTTCCTGTTCAACACCGTCGATCAGATCATGTGCTTCCAGAAGTGTTCCCTCTGCCGGCACCTCTGCATGTAAAGACATCATGATATTCATCGGTCCATAGTTGTGTACAATCAGGTCATGAACACCGAGAATTCCCTCATGCTGCATGACGGTTTCTTCCACTTCCTGCACGAATTCCTCCGTCGGAGGCTCGCCCAGAAGAGGGCTGACCGTTGACTTCAGTGCATCTGCGCCTTCCTTCAGAATAAAAAGGCCGACCGCAATACCGCAGTATCCGTCAATCACAATCCCTGTTCTGTAAGTGAATATGGAAGTCAGAAGAACCACTGAAGTCGCCACCACATCGGAAATACTGTCAATTGCCGTTGAACGGATGACCTCACTCTCAATTTTTCTTGAAAGCAGAAGGTTATAATGAAACATATAAAGCTTCACCAGAATCGAAGCTGCCAGAATCAACGCAATGATACCGCTGAATGCAGTTACGGAAGGGTGCATAATTTTATTTACAGAGTTCTGCAGCAGTTCCACTGCCATGATGATAATCAGCATGGCAACAATCAGACCTGATACATACTCAATCCGCCCGTGTCCGAACGGATGTTCTTCATCCGGCTTATGCCCCGCCACGCGAAAGCCGATAATCGTCACAATCGATGATCCGGCATCCGAAAGGTTGTTGAACGCATCTGCCATAATGGCAATTGATCCGCTGATCAGTCCTGCAACCAGCTTGAACGTAAAAAGGAAAATATTGAAACAGATCCCGACAAGCCCGCTGAGCGTACCGTATTTCAGGCGCACATCCTGTCTTCCTGTTTCCTGATAATTCTTAATAAACAGCCTGGCAAGTAATGTAATCATACCTCACACCCCGTATGAGACGCATCGCTGCGCTTTTCAAATATTCTTATTTTTCATTTCTGTCAAAAAAAGCTGTCATGAACAATGCGGAAGAATTCCAGTAAATTGTAATTTCATTCAGAGAATAACATCTCTCATCATCCGCATAACATTTCATCGGTGCACTGCCTTCCGGAACAAGCTGTCTTCCGGCATCATCAAGCGGCGGACAGCAAGGGCCTCCGCTTACCTGTCCCGGAATAGCACGATCTATACCGTCACATGCACTCGGCCGGTTGTGCGGATGAGAAAAAGCATGTTCTCCGATTCCTGTCACATAGCTGATGTCCATGGCATTTCTTCCGGTCAGATAATGGAGCTGCTCAAGCGCTGCCGTTTCATAAAGTTTTATCTTCTGCAAACGTTCCTCCCGCTCCTCTTTGCTCATGTGCAGCGGCTGCTTTGCATTAACGATACTGTACTCGATCACCTTGATCAGTGCGGTTTCATCAAGGCTCACACCGGCATCGTCCATTTCCAGCTGTCTTTTTTCGAAAAGTGCTGCCGTAATCAGCAGATCCGCACGGTTGGTCACCACCATATTGCTGCCCCAGATAAAATCCTGCGGTTTCATCGCCAGCAGATATCCATTTTCCTGCTGCAGTTTCAGCAGACGATCTGCCTTCCCATACAGATTCTGCGCCATTTTCTTAAGGAGCGGTGCGCCGGCATTCATCCGTTCATCAAACAGAAGAGCCAGTGCTGCAAGACTGCTGACATCTGACCAGCCAAAGCCGTCAGAAAGCTTTCCTTCCTTTTCATCCTCAAGATCTTTTGCAATGCACTGATCCAGAAGTTCTGAAACTTCCAGCTGGTACAGTTTCTGCCTGGACATCTTCTGCGGCATACCTGCCATCATGGAATGATCATTTTCGTTCCGGATCTCATAGTCGGTACGCAGCAGTTCTGAAAATGCCCACAGACGTTCGTCCAGATCGCTGTCGTCCCCGTATTCTCCTGTATTGCAGCCATCGGGATTATGAAAGTTCACAAAATCAGGATGCTTTGCCAGCCACTGCCCTGCATCTGCCGCGCAGTGCATGGCATCTCTTGCAAAGACCGGATCATAATCCGCGTATACCCTTGATGCCAGTGACATTACCGCTGCAAAATCTGCAGTTGCCATGGAAGATACCGGATAAACGATCAGCTCCGCGTGATCCTCCTGCGGCATGATGAAATCCGCATGCCGCTCTGTCGTGATCTTATGATAAACGCCGCCATCCGCGGCCTGCAGCTGCATCAGAAAATCCAGTTCATAATAACATTCGTTCAGTATGTCCGGCATTCCGTTTCCGGACTCCGGAAGATTGACAGATTCTGCAAATGCATCCGGGAAACGTTCAAATGCATACAGAAGATGTGCAACTGCCACCGCTGCCGCTGTCGTATATCTGCCAAAATCTCCCGCATCATGCCAGCCGCCGCGAATCTCCATGATCATAGAAGGATCTTCATATAAATGTGCACTCTGAAGATGACAGGCCGGATGCGCATACACAGATGCACAGGAAGGCTCCAGATCCATACCGCAGCGCTGAAAATAGAAGGCCTTCAGCATGGCATTTTTCATTGTCCGGTATACATGCGGCTCAATCTTGAACACTGCACTTCTGCTCCCGTCCTGTGCTTCAATGCAATAGCTCCCGGGTTCCTGCAGATCCGAGAAATCAATCTGCCACACAGATTCACCCGAATTTTCATCCACGCCGTATTCCTTAACCTGAACGTTACAGGAAACAGGCTCCGATTTCAGTACATCTATGATTTTAAATTCGGACATTCTGTCGCTGACTGCTTTTTTGGGCGCATTCGGAAGATATCCGACTTCATCTGCTGTAATTTTCATATTTACTTTTCTCCCTGAAATAGACAGACCCTTATGGTCTGCAGTTTTATCTTTCATTTTACCATATTCTGCAATTTCTTACTATTTTCTTTTTTGCAGATTAAACCGCTGATATATTGACTTCGCCTTTAAAAACCGATACATTCAGATATGGAAACAGAACATAGTTTCGGAAAGGTTATTATAATTATGAAAAAGATATCCAGTTATGTCCGTGAAAACAAATGGCCATATTTCTTTGCACTTCTTTCCATGGTCATCAGTGTCAGTCTCGACATGTTCTCTCCGCAGCTGACACAGCGAATTATTGATAATGTCATTGTTGCAGGGCAGCTGTCACAGCTCAAATGGCTCCTGCTGGGCATTCTCGCAGTCGGTGTCGGCCGTACGATATTCCAGTACACCAAGGAATATCTCTTTGACCGCACCAGCTCCAAAATTGCAGCAGATATGCGTATGCGCCTCTTTAACCATATCCAGAGCCTGTCTGCCGACTATTTTGACAAAACAAATACCGGTGAACTCATGGCCAGGGTAAAGGATGATGTGGACCGCATCTGGGACGGACTCAACTTCGTCTCCATGCTGCTCATTGAAGTCGTCCTGCATACTGCCATTGTACTTGTATGCATGTTCTCCCTGAATGCATGGCTGACCATCATTCCGCTGATCGGCATGGCCATCGCCGCTTTCATTGCCATCTCCATGGAGCAGAAGCTCGGTGTGGTCTATGAAGCAATCAGTGATGAGAACTCCGTACTTAATACGGTTGCCGAAGAAAATCTGGCAGGCGTACGTACCGTCAAGGCGTTCGCAAGAGAAAAATTTGAAATCGGGAAATTTCTTTCCCACAATCAGAAGTATTATGAACTGAACATGAAGCAGTCAAAGGTATTCGTGCAGTATTATCCGTTTATCACGCTGATCACTGCGCTGCTCCCGATTCTGAGTCTTCTGTGCGGCGGATGGTTCGTCATCCACGACCGTATGACCCTGGGCCAGCTCGGCGCTTTTGTCGAATACTCGCACAACATCGTATGGCCGATGGAAATGCTCGGCTGGCTGACCAATGCACTCTCTTCCGCAATTGCTTCCAATAAGAAGCTGAAGAAGATCTACGACGTGCAGCCCACCATCTGTGAGCCTGAACAGCCGACCGTATTAAATCCGCTGCAGGGTGACATTACCTTTGATCATGTCAGCTTCCACAAAGAGGACGGCTTTGAAATTCTGCATGACATTTCCTTCCACGTTCCGGCGGGTCACACCATCGGCATCATGGGAACAACCGGTGCCGGCAAGAGTTCCATCGTATACCTGCTGCAGCGTCTTTATGACGCAACCGCCGGATGCGTTCTGATCGACGGCACGGATATCCGCAGCCTTTCACTGTCACAGCTGCGCGGTTCCATCTCCATGGTCATGCAGGATGTATTCCTGTTTTCCGATACCATCAATGAGAATGTGAAACTGGGTCAGAAAAACACGCTTGATTTTGAAGCCGTCCGCAGTGCCTCCCGTATGGCGCAGGCCAATGAATTCATTGAAAATATGGACGAACAGTATGAAACGGTTATCGGTGAACGCGGCGTCGGACTTTCCGGCGGTCAGAAACAGCGTATCTCCATTGCCAGAGCACTTGCCAAAAAAGATCCGATTCTGGTGCTGGATGATTCCACTTCTGCCCTCGACATGGAAACCGAGCAGGAAATTCAGAACACGCTGCACTCACTGCACCACACCACCAAGATCATCATCGCTCACCGGATCAGTTCCGTTCAGGATGCGGATGAAATCATCATTCTGGATCATGGCAGCATAGCAGAACGCGGCACACACAAATCCCTGATGGCGGCAAAGGGTCTGTACTATCAGACCTTCTGCGCACAGTACGGGGATATTCTTACACAGACACAGGCTGCAGAAGCCTGATCCCAAGATAAACATAAAGGAGTTTTATTATGGCAGTTAATTCATTCAAGGAAGATGAGAACAGCTCGGGCGTTTCCAATACCGTTACCTTAAAGCGCCTGCTGTCCTACCTTCTGGCCTATAAAAAGCAGATCGTCATCGTTCTGCTCATCATGGCTTATGCATCCACTGTTTCTCTGATCAATCCGCTGATCATGGAATCGGCAATCGATACCTATATTCAGGCCGGAGATTTCAGAGGGCTGCTGCGCCTGGCCATTCTGGCCATCGTGCTAAACGGCACAATGGTCCTGCTGATCCGCATCCGTATGTACATGATGGCCGGCATCTGCAACAAGGTGCTTCTGACCATCCGTCAGGAGCTGTATACGCATATCCAGACGCTGGACTTCCATTTCTTTGATTCCAGACCGAACGGCAAGATCCTCGCGCGTATCATCGGAGACATCAATTCACTTAAGGATGTCCTCAACAACTTTGTCACAACGCTTCTGCCGGATGCCGTCACCGTAATCGCCGTTGTCGTCATCATGTTCATCAAGAATCCGAAGCTGGCAGCCGCATCACTGATCTCCACCCCGCTGATGGCCATCGGCATCTGGCTGATACAGGTGAAGGCCCACAAACGCTGGGTCATTTTCCGGAAAAAATCTTCCAACCTGAATGCCTACATTCATGAAGACATGTCAGGAATCCGGATCATCCAGAGCTTTACCGCAGAGCCGGAAACCCGCGCCACCTTCGGCACCCTGCTGAAGGAACACCGCGACAGTTTTTTAAATGCCGTCCGGATTGCTGACGGTTTCAACTCCGTCATCGACTTCTGCTGGGGACTGGGCACCATTGCCATGTTCTATGTCGGTATCGCAGTTCTGGGAATCGGTGTGAAGCAGGTCGGTCTTCTGGTCGCTTTCAGTTCCTATATCTCCATGTTCTGGAACCCGATCATGAACCTCTCCAACTTCTATAATCAGCTGATTACGAACATCGCAGGCGCAGAACGTGTATTTGAAATCATGGACACACCTTCCGAAATCACTGACGGTAAAGAAATCACACAGATGCCTCCGATCAAAGGCAATGTGACCTTTGACCATGTTTCTTTCAGCTATGATGACAAAACAAGCGTCCTGAGCGATGTCAGCTTCGATATCCGCCCCGGCGAAACCATTGCACTTGTCGGTCCTACCGGCGCCGGCAAAACCACCATCGTCTCTCTGATCAGCCGTTTCTATGATGTACAGAGCGGACGTGTCATGATTGACGGGCACGATGTCCGTGATGTCTCCATTGAAAGTCTCAGAAGTCAGATGGGCATCATGACGCAGGACAGCTTCCTCTTCACCGGAACCGTCAAAGACAATATCCGTTATGGCAAGCTGGATGCAACCGATGAAGAAATCATTGCTGCGGCAAAAGCAGTCAATGCACATGACTTCATCATGCAGCTGAAAGATGGCTATGATACACAGCTTTCCGAACGCGGCGGCGGACTCTCCATCGGTCAGAAACAGCTTCTGGCCTTCGCACGCACCATGGTCAGCATGCCGAAGATTCTGATTCTGGATGAAGCAACGAGCAGCATTGATACCCAGACAGAGCTTCTGGTACAGAAGGGTATCGACGCACTGCTGAAAGGGCGCACGAGCTTTGTGGTAGCCCACAGACTCAGTACCATCCGCAAGGCCAGCCGGATCTTCGTCGTAGATCATGAGCACATCATTGAAGAAGGAACGCACGATGAGCTCCTGGCACAGAAGGGAGCCTACTACAGACTGTATATGGCACAGTTCTCCCACGCACTTGACCTTGGCAGTGAGAACGCGGCTGACGCATAATCAAAAAACAAAAAACGGGACCTGAAGGAATCATCATCCTTCAAGGTCCCATTTTGCTGTAATCAGAAGTGTTCCGTGCTCTACGGTGATCTCCGCTTCTTCATCGATAATGAATTCATTGCTGACACCGATCGGATAATCATTTGTCAGCACTGCCCTGTCAAGGCTGTACATCAGCCCTTTCTCCGTGACTCCCTCTGCCCGGTCTCCCAGTACGAATACAGACAGTGTTCCCGTCATTCCTCTGTGAAAATGAATGGTCTCATTTTCTGCCACAAGCAGCAGCTGGTTCTGTTCCATAATATAACCGGTTGCATCGTGGTGTTTGATGAACAGAAGCGTCTGAATATTGGCAAGCGTATGATCAAGACGTCTCCCGCCAAGTGCGCCGTACAGATAGAATTTCCGGTACCCTTTTTCAAGTCCGATTCTGACCGCTTTCATCGTGTCCGTATCATCCTTATGAACGTCCAGCTGCATGACGCGTCCCGGCTCCTGCTGCGCAATCTCTCTGACTGCTTCGCTGTACTGCGGTCCCAGTTCCGCCATGGAATCAAAATCTCCCACGATCAGATCCGGCAGGATTCCCATTTCCATCAGATACCGGAATCCGGCATCACAGGCGATCAGGAAGTCACCTTCTTTTTTTCCAAGCTCCACCGGTGTAAAATCTCCGGCAGATACAATGATACATTTCTCTGTTCCCATACCACGCTTACACTTTCCGGCAGAAATACTTCTGAACTTATTTTTTACTCAGATAGGACAGGTTATTGAAATCCAGCGTCCATTCATTGGGTCCGCCCCAGTCACCGACCGAGGTCTTGGTCGTATCGCCTTCTGACTGATATACCGTGGTATCCAGCCGGTAATTCATTTTGGGGGTCAGCACCCCGTTCACACTGACATTGCTGTACAGATAACTGATTGTATATTCTGTATGCGGATAATAGGTACCATTCGTTTCCGCAGGCTCATAGGACATCTGAATATGTTCCACATCGGCATCTACAATGGCCTTCGTCCAGATTGTGATGATTCCCTTTGTATCCGGATTTTCACCGAAATCCATGAAATGATAGGTCCAGCCGCCGGCAGATGTATTACTGAGCACAATACCTTCTCTGCTGACCGGAATCTCTGACGTATTTTCCCATACGCCGTTTTTTTCATCTGTAAAAAGTGCCTTCTCCGCCTTGTAGGCATCACTCACGATAAAATCGCGTGCCGCCTCAAGTGTTCCCGCATCCATCTGCGTGAAAATATCACTGAATACCGCAAGTTCCTTCTGCGCATCCGTAACGCATTTCAGGAAGGAAACAGACGGATCTGTGTCTGCCGCTGTGATTCCAAGGTCCTTCTGCGCCTGTGTCAGGAGCTTTTCATAGGCTGCCGCATCTGAAAGTTTCAGCCATGCCGAGCTTCCGGACGGTACCAGATACTGCAGAATTTCCGTTTTAAGCCCATCTGAAGGTGATTTGACATATACCTTCAGAAGTTTCTCCATGATCCCCTGATACTGGGAATATGCGGAACTGTCCTCCTGTGTATCCCAGAAGATCACATTGATCCCGTCATCATTGCTGCGGTTCATTACCGCCGTATATGCGGATTTCAGCACAGAAAGCGCATCGGTATTGTCCGGATCCAGTTCCAGAACACTGACTACATCAGAAACCGTATCCAGTGTCGCCGCTCCGGAATTGATCTCCTGAATGGTTTCATTTAAGGATACTGTCAGATAATTGCTCAGAAGCGCTTCATCTTTGGTGTTTTCCCATCCGCTGTACAGGGTACTTTTAGCAGATTTGGTATCCCCCAGCGCAATGTAGGCTGTTGCCATGTTCTGATACGCGGTCACTGCCTGCGAATCCATGGAAATGGCTGACTGATAGGATGCAACCGCATTCTCATAATCCTTTGCCGCTGTATACTGATTTCCCTTCAAAACGGCACGTTTGACACGTACGCCGGGAAGGCTCTGATAGAGCAGGAACAGGCAGAACACAATTGCCGCACCCACAACCACCATCCCGGTAATTTCCAGCCGTACCATCAGCTTTTCAATTTTGGGATCCTTTGCTTTCTTTTTCTTTTTGGGTTTATCCTTTGTTTTATCTTTATTTTTACCAAACATCATTCCGTTCCTATACTCCGCTTTATCCTTTTTCAGACCATCTTAGCATGCACAGCCCGCGCAGGCAAGCAGCACCTGCGGCCCGGGGATCTGAAACCATATCATCAGGCCGTTTCCGGTCATACGCTCCAGAGCGGCACGCTTGTTGTTGACACTGCATCCGCACCGGCTTCAAGGGCTGCCATCACATCTTTTTTATCCGTCAGAAGCCCGCCGGCAATGATCGCCGTCTTCGTCTGACTTCTGATCTGTCTGATGATTCTGGGCATGACGCCCGGCATGATCTCGATCGCATCAGGTTCAAATGCTTCCAGCTGCTTCTTCATATTATCAAGCGCCATCGAATCAATGATAAAAGACCTCTGTACTGCCAGAAGGCCCAGTTCCTTCGCACGCTTTACCAGCATCGGCTTCGTGGAGATAATGCCCTGTGCCTTTGTATTGTCTCTGATAAAATCAATCGCCACATCCTTCATGCTAAGGCCGTTTATCAGATCCGCATGTACAATCGGCACTTTGCCCGCATCTGCAATCTTCTCCGTAATCGCACCGATGTTGCAGATCGTCCCGTACAGAATGAAGATCACATGGCAGTCTGATTCGAGTGCCCTGGTCAGTCCCTTCTCATCCTTGATCGCCGCCACAACCGGTGATACCTCCAGAAGTTCCATCATACTCTGCATGTGTGTTCCTCCATGTGTTCCAGAATCTGCCCCATTTCCTTTATGGAATCATAAACCGCATCCGGCTGCACACTGGAGCCCGGAATATCATCGGCTTTCGTCTCGCCCGTCAGAACGAGAACACCTCTTGCGCCGTTATTCACACCCGTTGCAACATCCGTGTAAATGCGGTCTCCGACAAAGGTGATCTTCTCTCTGCTGATTCCTGTCGCATCCAGAATCATGTCTACCGTTTCTCTGAACGGTTTACCGACATACCTTGGCTGCGCCCCGGTGGAAAGGGAAATTGCTGCACAGATCGCACCGCAGTCCGGTATGAAGCCGCCTTCGACCGGACAGTTGATGTCCAGATGCGTTGCCAGAAACAGTGCCCCGCCGCGGATAAATGTACATGCCTTCGTCAGCTTCTCATAGGTCAGCGTCTGATCAAATCCGACCACAACAATATCCGGGCAGTCATCAGTCAGACGGATTCCCCCCTGTCTGAAACTGACCTCCAGCGGTTCTGTTCCCAGCAGATACACGCTTTTGCCCGGATAATTTGTCTGCAGAAAGCGGATCATGACATCCCCCGACGTCATGATCTGCTTTCGCTCAATGTGACAGTTCATTCCCGCCAGTTTACGGATATACTTCTCCGCTGACTGGGATGAATTGTTTGTAAAAAATAAATACTGCTTACCCCGTTTTACTGCCTGCTCTAAAAAATATAATGCCCCGTCGAGAATTTTTTCCCCAAGATAAAAAGTGCCATCCATATCCAGCACAAAAAGCTCTGTTTCTCTGATCAGCTGTTCCCTGTCCATCGCGATTCCTTTTCCCGAATTATGATATGATTCCCGCGGCCGTGACAGATCCGGAAGTGCTCAGATTCAGACTGCTTTTTCAACATTCTTGGAAGCAATCACATCCACGCCGGTACCTGCACAGTCATGAATGATCACATCTCCGATGTGAATCGGTGCCGTTACCTTTGTCTCGTGAATTTCCTTCATGATATCGAAGATTTTCCCCTTCGGAATATCTGAAGCTGTTTTTACGGATACTCTGTCGATCGTGCCTTTGTCTATTTTAACACTACTTGTCACGATACGGGTAGGGTTTGTCACTTCTTTTTTGCCATATGCCGCACCGCGCGGGCAGGTGTTTCCTGTAACGTTAACATTTGCACCATCTATCGTTACTGTCAGCTGACAGCCCAGCGGGCAGTTAATGCACGTAAGTTCTCTTGTTTCCATGATGATACCTCACTTTCCCTGTATTCAGGCTTCCTCTGTGCAGATTCTGATATTCTTCAGATCCGGATAATCCTTAAAGCTGTCTTTTTTCAGTACGACCTGCTCCATTTCTCCGGGTGCCAGAACCTTTTTACGTA
This sequence comes from Butyrivibrio sp., assembly GCA_022486625.1. Lineage (GTDB taxonomy): Bacteria > Bacillota > Clostridia > Lachnospirales > Lachnospiraceae > Butyrivibrio. The sequence goes on from JAKVKH010000029.1 coordinate 19,983, forward strand.
CGCTGCTGATCTTCTGATCATCATAATATACACAGATCGAACGGTTCTGATATACATCCGCCACACGGAATCTGACTACCACCTGATCATTCATGTTCTCTGTATCGAGGGTCTGCGGAACCGTATAACGTACACCGTTTTCTGCCGTAAGCGGCACCGGTCTGCCGGCACTCTTCTGACCGCTTTGTACAAATGCCGCTGCATTTGTTCCAGCCAGTGTCGCCTCCTCGGAAACATAGTCCACAAGGTCATGCACATGCAGCACATTGCCGCAGGCGAATACGCCTTCCGCATCTGTCTCCAGCTTATCACTGACATTCGGGCCGCTGGTGACTCTGTTCATGGAAGCGCCGATTCCTCTTGTCAGCTCATTCTCCGGAATCAGACCGCAGGACAGAAGCAGTGTATCCGCATCGTAATGCTCTTCTGTTCCCGGAACCGGTCTGCGGTTTGCATCAACCTGTGCAATCGTAATTCCTTCCACATGATCCCTGCCTTCAATATTCGTCACGGTATGACTGAGTTTAAGCGGAATCCCGTAATCATCAAGACACTGCACAATATTACGCTTCAGACCGCCGGAATAAGGCATCAGTTCTGCTACCACTTCAACCTTTGCGCCCTCCAGGGTCATACGTCTTGCCATGATCAGGCCGATATCTCCGGAGCCCAGAATAACTACCTTTCTGCCCACCATGTGTCCTTCAATGTTCATCAGACGCTGTGCGGTTCCTGCGGTATAAATGCCGGCAGGACGATAACCCGGAATATTCAGGGCGCCCCTCGGACGCTCTCTGCAGCCCATTGCCAGGATAATCGCCTTTGCCTTTACTGTCTGCAGGCCGTCTTCACGATTGATGAAGGTGACTTCCCTGTCCTTATTGATGTCAATGACCATGGTATCGAGCTTATAGGGAATTTTTTCTGCCATGACCATCCTGATATAACGATCTGCGTATTCAGGACCTGTCAGTTCCTCCTTGAAGGTATGAAGGCCGAATCCGTTATGAATGCATTGATTCAAAATACCGCCGAGGATATGGTCACGCTCAAGAATGAGAATATCCTGTACGCCTGCTTTTCTTGCTGCAACTGCTGCTGCAAGGCCTGCCGGGCCACCGCCTATGATAATAATGTCTGCCATTGTTTTCTTCTCCTTCCTGCTCACCTGTCACCAACGATCAGTTCCGAACCCGGTCTGTTCTTGCATACTTCATCCATGGAAATACCCAGTTCTCTTGCCAGAATCTCCATTGTTCTGGGTGTACAGAAACCTGCCTGGCATCTGCCCATTCCGGCTCTGGTGCGGCGCTTTACGCCGTCCATGGACCTCGCTCCCGGAACTCTGTGAATCGCATCCAGGATCTCTCCTTCACTGATGCCTTCGCATCTGCAGATGATCGTGCCGTAAGCAGGATTTTCTCTGATCAGCTTTGCACGCGCTTCTTTTGAAAGCTGTGCAACTCTCGGGATTCCCGTTCTGTATCCGTTCCAGCCTTCCTTTGCCTTTGCACCGGCTCTGTCAGCCACTGCCTTTGCCAGGAACACGCCGATTGCAGGTGCACTGGAAAGTCCGGGAGATTCGATTCCTGCTGCATCGTAAAAGCCTTCACTGTCCGCACACTCTCCGATGATGAAATCATCCCCGTCTTCATGTGCTCTGAGCCCGGAGAAAGAAGTAATGACCTGTCTGAACGGTACATTCTTCACGCTCTTTGTTGCCTTTGCCGTTACATCTGCAAGCTCTTTTGCCGTTGTTGCCACAAACTCCTTATCCTGTACATCAACTGCTGTAGGGCCTGCAAGAAGATTTCCGTGAACTGTAGGCGTAACGAGAATTCCCTTGCCGTATTTGCCGGGCAGCTGGAAAATTGTATGAGAAACAAGATTCCCGACTTCCTTGTCCATCAGCATATAATCGCCTTTTCTGGCGGTAATGTGTATTTTCTGCGCACTGACCATGTTATGAAGCACATCTGCATAGACACCTGCTGCATTTACGATGTACTTTGTCGTGATATCCCCGTTATTCGTACGGATTCTGTAGCCGCCGTTTTCCCTGGAAATGGCCATGACCTTTGTATTAAAGCGGAACTCGGTTCCGTTCGCTGCTGCATTCTCTGCCAGCGCAATGGTCAGACCAAACGGACATACAATGCCGCCGGTCTCTGCAACCAGCGCTGCCACCACTTCATCCGTCACATTCGGTTCAAGTGCCCTTGCTTCATCTCCTGTGATGATCTTCAGCCCTTCCACGCCGTTTGCCAGGCCTCTTTCATAAAGCGCCTGCAATGCCGGACGGTCTGCCTCATCAAAGCACAATACCATGGAGCCGTTCCTTTTGAATTCAAAATCAAGATCTTCAGAAAGCTGGCCCATCATGCGATTTCCTTCCACATTGAACCTGGCCTTCATCGTTCCCGGTACGGCATCAAAGCCTGCATGTACAATGGCACTGTTTGCCTTGGAAGTACCGGAACACACATCCTCTTCCTTTTCCAGTACGACGGTTTTAAGTTCATACCGGGAAAGTTCTCTTGCAATGGCACATCCGGTCACACCGCCGCCGATTACCACAACGTCTTCATGAAATGCTGTCATATGTTTCCTCCATCCTTTTTCTTCTGAAAAAACGGGTTCAGTTTCGTTATCATATGCATGCAAAAAAGAGCAGAGAAAATAACGAAACCCACAAGTGTATCCTTGTGCTGATTCCCTTATTCTCTCTGCTCTTCGTTCATCAACATATTTATCGTAGCATGAGAAAAGAAAAAATGCAACAGCCTATTTTCTTTTCTCCGCGATTTCGTATACTTCATCATCACTGCGCATTCCGATGACTACAAGAACCATAATTTCCCCCTGTCGCTCCAGCTTATATACAATACGGATTCCAGCCGCCAGTATCTTAATCTTTAAAAGTCCGGTAAGATTATGTCCGTCCTTGTTCCCAAGAGGTTTTCCATAGCCTCCCTCCTCAACCGGAAGAGGATTCTGTCTTACTTTTTCGATGGCTTTTCTGACAATCTTCTTCTGGCTGCCATCCAGCCTGTCAAAATCCTGCTGTGCTTCAGGAATATATTCCACATCCCAGATCATCCGATCTCTACCTCCTCATATCCCTTGAGATCGTCAGCAGAAAATCCATATTTTCTGTCCATATCCTTCTGAGATACAAGTTTTTCAGGATCATATTTTCCAAGTCTCTCCGTTGCCAGTATCAAGAGTCTCGCATCATTAACTTCATCCATAAGAGAAGTATATTCTTCAGGCGAAATCAGAACACATTCGGGAGCGTTATTCTTCATAACCACCCTGGCCCCAAGTTTCTTTACTTCACTAAAGATTCTACCTGCCTGCCCCCTGTTAAAAAGCGTGATTGAAACTGTATTTTGAACAGCGCTAAGTACGTTTGCCATGTGTATTTTCCTCCTGCATTCATCGTATTATGCCGGAAGGAAAATGTCAACATATTTGTTGTTGCATTTACAACCTCATTTTCTGATAAACTTCGCATCTGTTTCCGGCTCTGAATCTGATCTGTATCGTTCAACTTTCATGTGCAGATCATATTTTTCTCGCAGTTCCATGATCTTCTGCATCATCTTACTTGCATGATGCAGATCAATTGCCTGCTGATCCTCCCAGGAATCAATCAGCAGAACCGTTTCCGGATCTTCGATCGGAAGAAAATAATCATATTTCAGATTTCCTTTTTCTGCTTTAATGGCAGAAACCGTTCCGGAAGAAATCATCTCCTGCGCAAATTTCCGGGCAGCGCCGCCCTGTCCCGTGTAATAAAGATTCACCGTGATTGCCATACATCCGCCTTTCTTAAGTCAGTCCGTAAGATATATCGGTCGCAATTCCACGTGCAGACTTCACTCTGTATCCGACTGAAATAATCATATCAAGATTGTAGTAATCTATATCTCTATGAACATTGCGTTCACCTTCATTTTGAACTGTCGCAAAATTTGCGACAGTTGAAGAATCCAGTTCTTCCTTCAGCTCATTGTTAATATGCTTACCAATTGTTTTTACATCTCTTTGGAATAATTCAGCCATCTGATTGCGGTATAGTTTACTGTATTATCCTTTTAATATTTATTTCAGCTTCCCGTACTCCTCATCCGATACCTTTTCACACCACTCATTCGAAGTTCCTTCGCCTGCAATGCCGATTGCCAGATGCGCCATCCAGCTGTCTGCCGCAGCACCATGCCAGTGTTTCACTTCCGCCGGAATATTGATGACCCTGCCCGGAGTTAATTCCACGGCTTCTTTCCCTTCTTCCTGATACCAGCCGCGTCCGCCGACACAGATCAGCATCTGGCCTCCGCCGGACTTTGCATGATGAATGTGCCAGTTATTGCGGCAGCCGGGTTCAAAGGTAACATTATGGATCACGATCTGCTCTGTCGAAACCGGTGCCAGATAACTCTGACCCACGAAATACTGCGCAAACGCGTCGTTCGGTTCTCCGATCGGAAAAAAGATATCTTTCTGGAACTTTTCCTTATCGGACAAATTCTGTGTGCTGCTCCCGTCCTCTTTCCAGACTTCTTTTGCCAGATTGAACACCGCCCAGCCTAAAGGCCATCCTGCATAGAAAGCAACATGTGTAATGATGCCGGCAATTTCCTGTTTTGTCACGCCATGCGCCTTCGCATTCTGAAGGTGATAGGTAAGGGAACTGTCTGTAATTCCCTGCGCCATAAGCGCAACCACCGTTATGATACATCTCGTTTTGAGATCAATCTCCCCGCTGTTCCAGTTCTCTCCAAACAGAACATCGTCATTAAAATGCGCAAAATCCGGCGCAAATTCCCCAAGTGCTGCTCTTCCTGCTGTCTGCACAATTTTTTCACTCATCTGAGTACTCCTTTTCGTTAACTCTTATAAATATCCACGTGTTGATTAACTCTTCTGCAAATACTATAATATTTCCGGAACGTACATTCAACCACAGTACCGCCTGATGTGACGCTTACGCCACACTTTTCTTATTATGGACATAAAAGGAGCATATAAATGGAAACCGGAAACCGGACAGACCTGCGTGTAAAAAAGACTGAAGCCGCCATAAAAGGAGCCTTCAAGGAAATGATTCTGGAAATGAAGCTTTCGGAAATCACAGTAAAGGAACTTTCAGAACGGGCACAGATTCACCGTAAAACATTTTATCTGCACTACGCCTCCATCGAAGCACTCTTTGAAGACCTGATCCAGGACATTGCCGATGCCTACTTCAAAGAAATTGACCGGATTCCTGCCTCCATGCCCATGCCCGAGGTCAACCGGGTATTCTTCACTTTTTTCAGCCGGCAGGAACCCTATGTGGAAAAAATTCTGTGTTCCGCAGAATACCAGGAGCTGTTCGACAGCACACTCCGCATCAGACTGATGCAGCATAACCGTGCGCGCCATAACCCCTACGCCCGCCTTCCGCAGGAAGAACAGGACATCATCAATACTTTTCTGACGAAGAGTTCAGGCAACATGTACCGTCAGTGGGCTGCTGACGGCAAAAAGATCCCTCTGGACCGCATCATTGCTCTGACTGGAGAACTGCTGACGCACGGGATTCAGAATCTGGCAAAATAAGCTATTGTTTCTTTCCGCCGATTCCATCCTCCAGCGTGCGATAAAGCTGCACCGGATCCACAGGTTTGGAGATATGACCGTTCATTCCGACCGCCAGACATTTCCGGATATCATCTGCAAAAGCATCAGCCGTCATGGCAATAATCGGAACGCTCCTTGCATCTTCTCTGTCAAAACCACGAATTGCCTGCGCTGCCTCATAGCCATTCATAACGGGCATGCGGATATCCATCAGAATCACATCATAATATGCTTCCGGAGATCTCCGGAACATCTCTGCACCGATTCTGCCGTCTTCTGCAACTTCCACCAGCATCTTTTTGTCCTGCAGAAGAACCGTGGCGATTTCCTGATTCAGCGGATGATCCTCGCAGAGCAGAACATGCTTTCCGGCCAGAAACTCATAATTTTTTTCTTCTGATCCGGCATCTTCCTCTCCCTTTTCTTCTTCCTGTCCCTGCAGGTGCTTCGCCGGAACAAATTCTGCTTCCGTAATCACCGTAAAGGTCGTCCCCTGATTGATTCTGCTTTCTACAGTAATCGTCCCGCCCATGGCATCCACAATCCGTTTGACAATTGCAAGCCCCAGTCCGGATCCTCTGTTCTCAGCACTGTCCGTCCTGTTCTCCTGCGTAAACGGTTCAAAGATCACCTTCTGAAATGCTTCGCTCATACCGATTCCGGTATCAATCACCTGACTGGTAATCCGCATTCTGTCATTCCCGATCCGTTCATGCCTGATGCGGAAAGTCACTTCACCGCCCTCCGGCGTAAACTTCACGGCATTGGACAGAAGATTAAAAAATACCTGGCTGATGCGCAGCGGATCCACCAGTACATCCACATCCTTCGCCGTATTATCATCAATTTTAAAATAAATATTTTTTTCCTCACAAAGCGGTCTTATGACCGACTGAAAATAATCATAAAACGTTTCTGCACTGTATGGTTCCGGATGAAGTTCGAGTCTGCCGCTTTCTGCCTTGGCCATATCAAGAACATCATTGACAAGCCCCAAAAGAAATTTCGATGATGTATCAATTTTCTTCAGGCAGTCTGCAGTCCTGTCAGGATTGTTTTCCTGCTGTGCCAGATACGTCATCCCTATAATTCCGTTCAACGGTGTTCTGATATCATGCGACATTCTGGACAGGAAATCCGTTTTGGCCTGATTCGCCTCTTCCGCTTCTCTTGCCGCATTTTTCAGGTTCTGCTGATAGGAAAGTTCCTTTTCTTTTTCTTCATCTATCTTGCGCGTGACATACAATACCTTCAGAAGATTTCCATCTTTGTCACGCTCATTAGCTACAAACGTAGCCTGAATCCAGTGCGCAATTGTCCCGATATATTCTGTAGAGATCGTCTTCTTTCCGCGCATCCGCTCATTCAGTGTCGTCATATCCGTAAAGGCCAGCATCTGCCTGCGAAACTCCGGAGATACCAGATTGGCACACAACTTCTTCAGATTCTCGTCCACCGCGCCTTTGGGTTCGAACCAGGTCTGTATGACATTTTCAGCTGTAATTTCCTGATAGGTACCCGCAATAATATCCACGTAATAAATTGTATAAAAAATATTGCCAAGACTGCGGAAAACAGTATCCTGCCGATGCTCCTTTTCCTCAGTCCTGACAATATCATCTACGTACCTGTAAGCCAGCACAGCGCTGCTCCCATCATTTTTTTCACTGATGTCAACGAATCTGGCTTCCAGATAATTCACCTGACTGTTAAGCTGTCTCTTATAACGTACAGTAAACGGCTTATGTTCCCGCAGCTGACGCATGACATAATCTGCAGCAAACAGCTTCTGATAACGTTTTCTGTCATCTTCCGTGACGAAATACTCCAGATTATAGGCAACAAAGTTCTGATAAGAATCTGACTGATCAAGGAAATCCGTGATCACGGTCAGTGCGCCTCCAAGTGTTCTCTTCAGCTTTATCCTGTCACATCTGAAATCAATCTCAAGCACAGCAAAGCAGTCACTGCTGAGTGCCTGAATCAGCTTGCCCAGTTCCCTTGTCTGATTCATTTCAGCAGTTTCATTCTCAATGATTCCCAGAACTTCCTGTGCCTGTCCTGATGCATCAAAAGAAGCCACTGTCAGCGTCACATGACATCTGGCGGTCTGCTCAAGATTATGAAAGACTGCAGTTGCCGTTTCTGCCCCTGCATCAATCTTAAAATACATTTCATTAAAACCCGGACGGTCATCTGCAAAAACAAAATCTTCTGCAAAACTGTAAGGCATATTTTCATATACCTCACCGCATCTGTACATTTTCCGTGCTTTCTCCGGAACTGTAATCGATCTGTTCTTTGGAAAATACATAAACGTACATATACCAGTATTATCGAGTGCCTCACTTAATCCGGTCAGTTCATTCTTTTCAGTTACCGCTTTTCCATCTTCCATAACAGATCACCGGTTCCTTTGCAATCACGTCCGTCTCACAAAGTTCACTTAAATTATATCAACCTTCAAACGTTTTTGCATCATAAATAATCTGTATTCCGAATATTTTTCATTCTTCCTTTTTTCTGCAGGAACCGTTCTCCGAAATATCCATTGCCACCTCATAAACATATTCTGCCAGTTCCATCATCTGCTTCCACTGCGATTCATCTGCATCCACGTAGTAATAATTCATGGTGCCTTCACGCCGCATGTTGACTATACGTGCGTCCCTGAGCGTTTTCAGATGATGCGATACCGCAGGCCTCGACAGATGCGTTTTGGACGTGATTTCGCCAACCCGGATGCCGTTATGATCACTTGTCAGAAGTGTCATGATGATCTGCTGCCTCGTTTCATCTCCAAGTGCCATAAAAGCCGGCTGAAGCTGTTTAAAGCTCTCTGCGATATGCTGCGTTCTGACTTTGCAGAGTTCCTCTCTCGTCATTTTCCTCCCCTCCTTACAGATCTGCTGCAATATTGTAATTTCTGCTCTTTCCCGCCGTTGCCTTTTTGTACTCAATCGCCTGCGCAGGGCAGCCATCAATGCATGCCATGCAATGCGTACAGGAATTTCCCCACTGCGGTACTTTGTCCTGCAGCCTGATATTGTTCAGCGGGCAGCGCTCTGCGCACAGGCCGCACCCGGTACACCTGTCCGTCGTATGAAACCCCTTCGCCGATACCGCCATCTGATAAAAAACCGGATTAATGACATCCGACATCATCCCGCCGCCGTTTACCTGATGATCAAATTTTTCCTGCCTGCGGATTTTCTCTGCCATCTCCGTGATCTTCGGAAGCGCTTTCCTGTAGATCTGCACCGCCTGATCATGATCCGGCACATCATACATTGCAATATAACTCTGCGGCATGCAGACATAATCAAAGCCGGAAAGTTCCAGATGTTTCCGCCCGCATAGCCTGCGGATATACTTCTCACTGGCATAAGGCGTTTCGAAGCAGGTCATGATAAAATATACCGCGCTGCTGCCCTCCAGCTGCATCTTCTCTATGCAGTGCTCTGCGACGCGGGGCATCCTGCCCGCATAAACCGGAAGGACAAAGACATACGGTTTCTCCGATATGAAAGTTCCTGCCTTCCCTTCTTTTAATAATGCATTCATTGAAACAACTTCATCCTGAACCGTTTCTGCTGTTTTCTCTGCGACATATCTGCTGTTGCCCGTTCCGCTGAAATAAAAGATCATCTGTTTATCCTCCGATCATTTCTCTTAAAGTTCAATTGTCTGTTCGCTGATCTCCGGGTCATGGCTTGCCAGAATCAGACTTCCGCTCTGTTCCATTTCCTTTACCCAACCAAGCGCTTTTCTCATCTGCGCCTCGGAACTGCCGGATCTACACCGACTTCACCGCATTTCATCACATGTATTCGGATCGTATCCTGTGTCATAATCCATCACCTTTTTTATTCGTATCATTGGTTCGAACCTACGAACCATTATAACAGAGCTTTACCATAATGGTTCATCGGGAAAGAAAATCGAGACGAATATCAGTGTTGTTCAAAATGACCGGTCTTTCCGGACGTTGAGGCATTAATAATCTCTTCTGCAATTTCACTGATATTTTTTCCGTCAGTTTCTATTTTGATGCTGTTCAGCTTCTGGTATAAGGGAATTCGTGCAATGCTTTTTTCCAGCACATCTTCTGTACGTCTTCCCTTCTCCACATCACTCATGATGCGTGCTCTCAGTGTCTCCTCCGTTGCCGTCAGCGAGATCACCTTCACCATACACTGCGTCGTATCGAGTTTCTGCAGAATTTCATCTATAATACTCTGTTCATGCATTACCCAGCAGAAAATCACATTTTCATAAGCACTGCATCTGATAAAACGGTTAAGCAGGTCACAGATATTATCAATCACCATCACCTTTGTTTCTTCCGTAACCTGGAACGGGCTTGCGTCCCAGCACCAGTCTCCGTCCAGAAACACTGCCGCCGGAAGTTCATGTTTGAGATACCGTGATACCGCAGTTTTCCCGACGCCCATGGTGCCTCCGATGATAAAAAGATTTTTCACTTGCTGTCCTCCCTGCATAAGCCTTCAGAATCAGTAATCACATCTGCTTCATTATAGCTTAAACGGTTCGCAGATGATATATTCACCATGAACCTTGCAAAAATGACAGATACTACAATACCGGCCATGATCTTCATTCCCCATACCATCGTCTGCAACAGCAGATATACCGGTTTCCATGTCAGGAAAGCGATGTTCTGAAGTTCCAGATATGACACAGCCTGCCGGGCCGCAGATGCGGAAATAACGAGAGGGAAGGTAAAGGTTGCCATCGCCGGCACAAAAGGCCGCGTGATCATGGACATCATCAGAATCAGTACATAGATATAAATCACGATTGCAGGGATCATCAGAATCAGCAGCACGCGAAGATCCGCTTTTTCTGCCGTCTGCAGATATCCTGATGTACAAAGGCTGGCCGGAGCCGCAGATATGCATATCAGCGGTTTCATCTTCTCCCCCGCGGGTATCTGATGATACCTGATCATCATGACCGCCGCCGTAACCGGAAATGCGGCAACAGCAAATCTCCAGATATATGCACCCGCTGCCTGCTGCTGAAATACCGGCGATGTCACTGCAAAGACCGCAATACCGACGTAGACAATAAACCAGCTTGGATATACCTGTGACAGGGAAAAGCGGAATACATATTTGTCGGTAAACCAGATGATCAGCACAATGTGCAGGATCAGCGCTGTGATCCAGATTCCAAAGGCAGGTTTCGGAAAGTAGGGATGCAGATATGTACTGAGGATCATCCAGCCCATGGAAAACGTTCCGTTAATTCCTGCTGTCGCACCTTCTGCAAAATCTTTTTTCAATCCGTCACGGAGCACCGCCGCCCGCAGCAAAATGACTGCTGCGAGTATAAACGCCAGTATCCCGCATACGGTATGCAGGATTTTCAGCTCATTCTGCCATAAATTGCCAAGCGCTGCCATGCCGAGCATCACCGCAGACAGCTGCATCGGTATTTTCTTTATCCGGTTCATCATCAGCATTTCCATCCCAGATTTTTTCTTTTCTGCCGGATATCCTCTACCATCTTTTCTCCGAGCGCCTTCGGGTCCGCATCCACATACATCACGGAACCCAGCATGTCCCTGGTGGTATCCTTCAGAAATTCCATGACTGCCTGTGAGCCCTGTACCTGCGCCTCCACACAGTGATATGAATTAATCCCCATCAGCCGGAAGGCAAGTGCGGCATCAATGCCCTTTTCATTGGACCATTCCGGAGAAGTAAAACCATATGGCATCTGCGGAAGGCTCTTTCCGCACAGTCCTGCAATTCCTCCCATAATGCCGGTTGACCTTGTATTATCTATGCATTCGCCGACATGCCACACCGGCGGCATGTCCGGCTGCAGAAATTTCTTAAGCCTGTCTCCTGCATGTTCATATGCCAGGCTGCTCGTCTGACAATAGCCCATCTTCATCAGCGGAAAGGATGCACAGCCGTTTGTCAGAATCAGAATGTTATTTTTCAGCAGAACATCTGCCACATCCAGAATGGCTTTTTCATACATGACCTTTGGATTATTGCATCCCACCATGTTGACAACGCCGAATATATCTCCCTTTTCAATGGCTTTTGCGAGCGGCATCAGATTACCGCCATACTTTTTCGAAAGATATTCAACAGAAAAACCGACTTCCGCCTCCACTTCATAATGAGGAATATGTACCGGCACTTCTCTGCGCTGCTCAAAGCTTTCTATCGCCCGGTTTACTATTTTTTCTGCAATCTCATGTGTCTGCGCAATATTCGACTGATGATGATCATAACCGATGTGTTCCGCTCCCGGAAGCCGCCCTGAGTCATGTGTTGTTACCACCACAGTTTTGTAACAGCGTGCCACTTCCATAATAGACGGAAATACTTCCTGTACATCCGCCACCCACAGATCCAGTGCCCCCGTTCCCAGTACCATTTCGGCGCTGATGGCATTCGAAAGCGGAATGACGCCTTCATACCGGTACATCGCAGAGAGTCCCGAACAGCAGATCCCGTAAAACCGGATCCCCTTTGCCCCTTTTTCTCTGGCTTTCTGCTGGAATTCTTCGCTGAGTCCCACGGAAACAATCTCCCGCACAAGTACAGGCAGATGTCCATGTACCGCAATATTGACATAGCCTTTTTTCAAAGCACCGACATTTGTCTTCGCCGTGGCACGATCCCCTACGCCCAGCAGGGAATCTGTTGCAATGGATGTGGACACCACCCCGGAGAAGCAGAATGCAAGACCGCACCGCAGGAACTGGAGCATTACGCTTCTCCAGTCTCCGTCTGTGGCAACGCCTGTTTTATGATATGCTTCAAAGACTTCGTGATATGCACTGATCGGCAGAATATCAAGTTTTTTCCATACTTCCTGTCGTTCCTTTGGCGCACATGCCTCGAGCACCTTATACGTTTTCTCCGGATCCGTGTTGGACAGATCTTCCAGCAGTGCATTTGCCAGATCAATCGTGATCGCCTTCATCTGTCTGTGCGCCGTTCTGATTCCCATTGCCTGTGCCATCGTACGTATTTTATATTCTCCGACAATCGGAACATCCAGTTTGCCTTCTGCGGCCCATCTGAGATTGAGAAGCACATCCCTCGCATGCATACCATGCTGCGCAACACCTGCGGCTGCTCCCCTTAACAGATTTCTTGCAACTATCAGATCTGCATCTGCGCCGCAGACACCACGCGGACTTTTCTCCGTGATCCTGCAGGGGCCCATATTGCAGATTCTGCAGCAGACACCGGCAAGTCCAAAGCTGCACTGTGGCTTCTGTGCATCAAACCGGTCAAACACATTTTCCTGTCCGAGCTGTTCCATCCGGAGCATCATCTCCCTCACCGCAGGATCCGGTGTCTGTTCCAGAACATCCTGCTTTGACGGAAATGTTTTCCTGTAGGCATTGACTGCCTGCATATAATCATGGATCACATCATCCGGATGAGAATGTTCCGTAACATGTCCATTCTCATCTGTATGCGTATGTGCATCTGCCTTCACCAGAACCTTTGGAACGCCGTTTTTATCAAATCCGATAATGGCTCTGTGGTGATGCTCTCCGATATGAAAGGGATCATCTGATGCCTTGTTTCCCTGCTGCGTTTCTACCGCTCTCTCTTTCATCTGCTTATCCATCCTCCCAGAATTATAATACAATTCCTATCTTTTTAGTATGATTTTATAAGTAGTATACTTTATCACGCTAATGCTGTCAATCATCAAAATAAAATGGAGGTTGCTACAAAAAAAACAGCCCGCAATTACGGACTGCTCTCAGACTGAACCGGATTACATACGAATCAGTTCATATTCCTGCTCTTTTTCACTATATGCGACGCCAAGATCATAATTCGTCTGAAGGTTAAGCCAGAACTCAGGCCCGGTCTTAAAATATGTGCCAAGACGTATTGCTGTATCCGCAGTAATTGCTCTGCGTTCATTGACAATTTCACCAACCCGCGTTGCCGGAACACCAATCGCCAGTGCAAGCCTGTTCTGTGATATTTTCATTGGAATCATAAATTCTTCCCGTAATATTTCACCAGGATGAATCAGATTATTTTTTCTCATATTTTTTCTCCTGTTAAATCCTGTCATACCTTAGTGGTAATCAGTTATTTCCACATTCTGCGCACATCTTTTTTCTTTGTCCCAAACGATATAACGTGTCGCGTTACATGTCAAGTGTTATATCCTTATGGCAATCAATATACATCACAGTTCCAATAACAGCCCTTACCGGTTCAGATACCCCAGAAATTTCTGCATGGCCGCGGAAGTGCTCTTCTGCGACTTCATGACCAGGCCGATCTGACGGAAGGCGGGGTGATCGAGCGGCTTTATCAGAATATGATAGGAGATCCGGTTCAGAATCAGGGACGGAAGAATCCCGATGCCAAGCCCCTGCTCGACCATGGACATGATGGCATAGTCATCCCATGTTGTAAACTTTACATGCGGATGCAGCCCGTTTTTCTCAAACACTTCGGAGACCACGGATTTTCCGCCCTTTTCCAGCAGCATGAACGGTTCATTTTCCAGTTCTCTGACCGGGAAAGTCCTGCGTTCTGCCATCGGATGATTCTCCGGGATCACTGCCATCAGTTCGTCTTCTTCAAACGGGATCACTTCAAATTCAGGTCTTGTCGGCAGGCTTAGGAATCCGCAGTCAACGCGGCCTTCTGCAATCCAGTCTTCAATTTCCGTATAATCACCAAGCAGCATTTCGTAATCGATCCCCGGATAATCTTCCTGGAACCGTTTGATGATCCGCGGAAGTCTGTGTGTTGCGACACTTGAGAAAGTACCGATCCGGATCAGTCCCTTCTGCACGCCGCTTATCTCATCCACCTGCTCCTGCATGCTGTAATATTCGTCGCACAGTCTTTTCGCATAAGGCAGAAGACGCATGCCGTCCGAAGTAAGACGGATCCCCGTGCGGTCCCGCTCCAGCAGAATAATATTCCAGTCTTTTTCAAGATCTCCGATCATCCGGCTGATGCCGGACTGGGAATAATCCAGTGCCTGCGCTGCTCTGGAAAAGCTCCCGAGCTCTACTGCTTTTATAAAAGAAAGATATTTCTGAAGATTTGCATCAATCATACCTGTTTTCCTCATTTATAGCATGATAAATATTCGTTTTTCAAATACATGTGATAATGCTATCCTATCACATGGAAGTGAGGATAACAATGAATGCCATAAACAAACCAGTCGATATGCTCCATGGTTCTCTGCTCAGAAGTCTGACCGTATTTGCCATTCCGATTGCTCTCTGCAGTATGCTGCAGCAGCTGTTCAATTCTACGGATACCGCAGTCGTCGGACGCTTTGCAGATGCAAACGCGCTTGCCGCAGTCGGTGCTAACGGCGAACTGATCGCGCTTCTGATCAGTCTTTCAACGGGTCTTTCCGTCGGAACCAATGTCCTGCTCGCCCATTTTATCGGCTGTCAGAAAAGCGATCCGCTTCCGGACATCATTCATACATCGCTCGCGCTTGCTCTCCTCATCGGCATTCCCTTTGCATGCATCGGACAGCTGATTGCAGTTCCTGTGCTGACGCTGATTCAGACACCGGCTTCCATCCTTTCGTTATCTGCTTTGTATCTTCGAATTTATTTTGCGGGCTACCCGTTTCTTCTTTTATATGATTTTGCTTCCGCCGTTCTGCGTGCCAGGGGCAACAGCAGAAGCCCGTTCCTGGCGCTTGTGCTGTCCGGAATGCTGAATCTGCTTCTGAACCTGTTCTTCGTCATCGTCTGTCACCTTGGCGTGGCAGGCACTGCCATTGCAACCGACATCGCAACTGCCTTTTCTGCCGGTATCGTTCTGTGGATTCTTCATACAGAAAAAAGCGCCTTTCATTTCAGTCCGGTGAAGCTCCGTCTTCATGGCAGATATGTCTGTCAGATTCTGAAGATCGGTATCCCGGCTGCAATTCAGGGTGCTGTGTTCTGTTTTGCCAATATTTTCGTTCAGACTGCTGTCAACAGCTTTGGTACTGATGCCGTAGCCGGCAGCGCCATTGCCATGAACTTCGAATATTTCGGTTACTATATGATTACGGCGTACGGACAGGGTGCAACCACTTTTGTCAGTCAGAACTTCGCTGCAGGCAGTTTAAAGCGCTGCAGACATATTCTTTTTACCTGCCTTGTCAGTTCGTTTCTTCTGTGCGGAGCCATCACCACGCCGCTTGTGATCTGGCGTTCCTTTGCCTCTGCCTTTTTCTCTGCAGATCCGCAGGTCATCCGCATGGCATGCATACGCATCATGTTCATTCTTGCATTTGAACCGTTCTGCTGTCTCTATGAAATACCCGCCGGCGTGCTGCGCGGTATGGGGCATTCCACGTTTCCGGCTGCCGTTACAATCGTCGGTACGTGTCTTTTGCGCATCCTCTGGATCATGACGGTATTTCCCCATTTCCATACCTTCCGGGCGCTGTTCATCATCTTCCCGGTTTCCTGGATCATTACGGCAGTGCCGATGTGGATCGAACTGATTCCGATGCTGAAAAAGTCCGGCGATATTGCTTTATGGGAAACTGCACAGTCCAGTTAAAGCTGTACCCTGCGAAACCGCCTTTTCTTATTTCAGATTTGCCTTAAAAAATCCTTCGATCTTATCAAACGGAATAAATTCATACTTATCGTAGAGATCGGTATGATTCGCTCCCGGGATGATCATGAGTTCCTTATTGGCAGCCCATTTTTCTCCCTCTCCTGTTGTCATATTCCGGTATGCATCTTCACTGAAATAGCGTGAATGTGCCTTTTCTCCATGGATCATCAGTACTGCGTTACGGATTTCTTTTGTATACTGAAGAATCGGCATATTGATCAGATTCCATGTCGATGTGGTAACCCAGCCGAGATTGAAATTGATTGCACGCTTGTGGAAGGCACGCCCCTCCGGTGCATAATACGCCATGTAATCCTTCACAAACTGCGGCGGTTCCTCAGCAGGCGCAGCGGCGGACAGATCAGGCTTTGATGCCGCACCGTTTCTGTAATCAGCTGTACGTGCAGCGGCAAGCTGCTGTCTCATGGCATATCGTTCATCCTCTGTCACGGCATCGAAATATCCTTTTGCACTGACACGTGTCATATCATACATCGTGGAAGTTACCGTCGCCCTGATTCTGGTATCCATTGCTGCAGCATTAAGTGCGAATCCGCCCCAGCCGCAGATGCCGATGATGCCGATCTTCTCAGGATCAACATTGCTTTGGACACTCAGGAAATCAACTGCCGCCGAGAAATCCTCCGAATTGATTGCCGGATCCGCCGTATCACGGACAGCCCCGCCGGATTCACCGGTAAAAGAGGGATCAAACGCAATGGTCAGAAATCCTCTTGCTGCCATCTCCTGTGCATACAGTCCTGATGACTGTTCCTTTACTGCGCCGAAAGGTCCGGATACAGCAAGGGCCGGAAGCTTTCCTTCCGCATTCTTTGGCTGATACAGATCTGCTGCCAGCGTAATTCCATAGCGGTTATGGAAGGTCACCTTTCTGTGATCAACATTTTTATTCTGCGGGAACACCTTGTCCCATTCCTGTGTCAATGTAAGTTTTTCTTCTGTCATGGTGTTATTTTCTCCTTTACTCACCTGTTTTCTTCCCTGCCTATCTGATAGATCAGATAATCCAGGCAGTCAATGTTTTTCTGCTGCTTATGGAGGCGGCTCAGAAGTTTCCGTCGTTGTATCTGCAAAAGCCCCATGGCACCTTTTGTATTTCCCTGCTCCAGATGTTTAATGATTGTTCCTGCCACCTGCCTGTCACATCCGGAATCTGTAAGGCACTGCATCATATCTTCTTCTGTCATGTCATTCCTGCTTTCTGACGATCCGGCTTCTCCGTTTCCATGGCTACATTCTAATCCGGGAATTGAATTATTACCAATGCCTATATATAATAGTTATGTATTCATAAAATGAATAGGAGGATTTTCCATGGAACTTCGTACCCTTGAATATTTTCTGGCCGTTGCAAGAGATGAGAATATTTCCGCAGCTGCAGCTGCGCTGCATGTTTCACAGCCGACACTCTCACGTCAGATGATGGATCTTGAAGATGAACTGGGCAAAAAGCTGCTGATCCGCGGCGGACGCAAAATCACACTGACACAGGAAGGAATGCTGCTCCGGAGAAGAGCCGCCGAAATTCTCGATATTGTAGATAAAACAGAAACAGACATCCGTTCGTCCGAATCCGAAATTGCCGGAGATATCTATATCGGCGCAGGAGAAGCCAGATGTTTTAAATTCATTGCAAAATCCATTCAGTCCATACAGCAGGATTACCCGGACATCCATGTGCATATTTCCAGCGGAGATTACCTGGATGTCATGGAGCAGCTTGAACACGGCGTTCTTGACTATGGACTTATTTTCCACGATTTTGACAGATCCAGATATGACGCCATAGATCTGCCGCCGGTTGACAGATGGGGTGTACTGATGCGCAGGGATTCTCCCCTTTCGCAGAAGGAATATGTCACACCGCAGGACCTCTGGGACAAGCCGCTGCTGGTCTCACGCCAGGTCATGAATGATCCCGAGAAGATCCGTGCGAAATGGTTCGGTCAGAGCGATAAAAAGTCAAATATAGCCGGTACCTTCTCCCTGATCTATAATGCATCAATCATGGTGGAAGAAGGTATCGGCTACGCTCTTACCTTTGACCATCTTGTAAATACAAACGGAAATGACAACCTGTGTTTTCGCCCGCTTGAAAAAGCGGAACCCATTGTCGGGCATGTGATCTACAATAAATTTCAGATTTTTTCCAGAGCGTCACAGGTCTTTCTGGATCAGCTGCGGGAAACGGTGAATGTCCGGTGAGTACTTTAACTTATATTTCAAACGTTACTTACCCCCAGCTCTCCTGCCAAAGTGTCTGCATCTGTCCAGCCTTCTTTTGCTGCTCTTTCTTCGGCATTCTGCAGCTTTGAAAATAAAGTATATGCAGCTCTGTAACGATCAAGTTCGTCAATTTCCGACATCGTTAATATGCCATACTCTCCATGACCATTTCTTGTAAGATAAACTCTGCTCTCTGTATCAACTTCCTTTAATACTTCCGTATAATTTCTTAAATCAGATATAGGCTTAATATTTGGCATAGTAATCACTCCTTTAAAGATATTATACGCATAGTATGATTACTTTGCAACAGATTCGCGTGTTTATTCGCGCGTTATTATTTCATTGATCTGACCGTAATCAGTCCCCGGTCTATATAACTCCTTACTGCAAGATCAATGGTTTCGATGCAGGTATATTTCGGCTGGTACTCCAGAAGCCGTTTCTCTTTCTCGATACTGAACACCCCGCTTCTCGCAATATGATAATAGGTATGGTCGCATTCCTCCGGATTTCCTTCATATTTGCACCACTCCGTCCATGGCAGGAACCTGATCTTCGGTTCCTGACCGAAATATTCATACATATGTTTTGCGAAACCGTAAAGTGTGATATGTGTTGCAGCTTCTGCATCAAAGGTCTCTCCAAGTGCCTGATTTCTGTGCGTGACCGCCTTGAAGAATACCTGTGCAACATCATAGCCGTGTACATGATGCAGGATCTCCTGTCCGAAATTCGGAAGCGCAATCTCCTTTCCGTCCGCAATGTCCTGAAATACCTTCATTGAATTATTTCCCCAGGGATTAATAATCGTCCAGCCGGGTCCTGAGATCTGCCCGGGCATGATAACCGTTGCCGGAAATCCATTTGTTCTGTACTGTTCTTTCAGATACAGCTCACTGGCGAACTTGTCCTTTCCATAATCATCCAGCGGCTCTTTCCGCAGATCATCCGGATCAAACGGAATCGTCTGTGCCATTCCATGCGCCCAGCAGGATGAGCAATACACGTAGTGAGACAGCCTGCTTCCCTGAAATCCCTCCACTATTTTCTTCGTTTCCCTGATATTGAAATTGACCAGATCAACAATAATATCCGGTTCCATGACTTTCAGTTTCTGAATAAAATCCGGATCGCTCTCCCTGTCCAGAAGCTCACGTTTTACCTTGTGCCATGCCGGATTATCTTCATATGGCTGCGACATTTTTCTTGTGATAGCTACCGTATCATACCCTGCATTCACCAGCATGGGAACAAGATAGGTTCCTATATGTCCTGCAGCACCGATTACAATTACCTTCATATGAACCTCCTCTTTCCTTTGAAAAAATTCATGATCAATGTCGTATCCCTGATTGCTTTCTCTTCTTTATATTTTACGTATATGCCTTTTGATAATCAAGAATATTGTCTTTTCCACCTCACTCAAACTCCTGTGCCACCTGTATCAGGAGCTTTCTGATCGGAAGCTTCTGCGGGCATACCTGCTCGCATTTTCCGCATTTAATGCAGGCGCCTGCGCGGCCATGTCCGTTAATCGTCAGCACATTGCCATAATAGTAATCCTGATTCCAGGAAGCGAACTGCTTTTTGGAATTGAGGAGTGCGAACATATCCGGAATCAGAATATCCTTCGGGCAGTGATTCTCCTCCACGCAGTAGTGACAGGAGGTGCAGGGGATCAGATTCTGTGAACGGAACACTTCGCAGACTTTTCTGATTGCCGTTTTTTCTTCTGCTGTCAGATGTCTGTATTCCTTCATGAAAGAGATATTGTCCTGCATCTGGGTCAGTTCGCTCATGCCGGAGAGCACCATCCGCATATTCGGGAAATCTGCTGCAAAACGAATGGCGTATCCGGCATTGGACAGCTTCTCATCCTGCCCTTTCTGCAGTTCATCAAAAACCTTCTGCGCTGCATCCGGCAGATTTACAAGTGTGCCGCCCTTGACCGGTTCCATCACGATAACAGGCTTGTCATGTTTCTCGCAGACTTCATAAACCTTCCCCGATTCTACCGAAGCATCTTCATAGTCCACATAGTTGAACTGGATCTGCACGATCTCGATCTGCGGATATTCTGTCAGAATCCGGTCCAGTACCTCTGCCTTATCATGGAAAGAGATTCCGAAATGCCGGATCTTTCCCTCTTTTTTCAGTTCCAGTGCCGTCTCATAGGCTCTGCACTTTTTAAACTTTTCAAAATTATCCGCATTCTGTGCGTGCATCAGATAGAAATCAAAGTAACTGACGCCGCATGCATCCAGCTGTGTCTGGAAAAAAGGTCTGATATCCGCTTCGCTGCGAAAGTATGGATCTGTCAGCTTATCCGTCAGAATATAACTTTTTCTCGGATATCTTTTTGTCAGAAATTCCCGGATTGCAAGCTCGCTTTTCCCGTTCAGATAACCATGCGCGGTATCAAAATAATTGAACCCGTTCTGCAGAAAAAGATCTGCCATTTTCCCGCACTGCTCAAGATCCACCTCCCCATCTGGAAGCATGGGAAGTCTCATACAGCCAAACCCGAAATTCTTTTTTACTTCAGGAAACATATTATTCATCTGCTCTCCTCCTTTCATGACTTTTTTACAAACTGTTCAATCACACGCGCTTCTGTCAGCATGCTCTCGCCATCGACAGAGAATTTCACATCAAGTTCCGGTATCTGCGTGCTGCCGATCAGCGCCTTCATATCCTTGAAGGTGGAACCGATCCAGCCGGCATTGGTCGCAAATATCATCACATTTTTTCCGGTCAGATCATTCTGTGAAAGAAACGTCCTGACAGGCTCTGCCATGGTGTACCACCACACCGGCGTACCGA
Organism: Butyrivibrio sp.; assembly: GCA_022486625.1. Lineage (GTDB taxonomy): Bacteria > Bacillota > Clostridia > Lachnospirales > Lachnospiraceae > Butyrivibrio. The sequence goes on from JAKVKH010000029.1 coordinate 41,306, forward strand.
TGATAATGTTGTCATAGTCGCTGATTTTCTGCGAAAGCGGCTTTATCTCAGGGGTATTCTTCGTCTCCCTGTTATTTTCCGTTGCATCCACCAGTTTCTGATAAACGCCTGTATATGCCTTTACCGGAACAATCTCCGAAAGATCGCAGCCCAGCGCCTTTTTCATTATTTCTGCCACATCTCTCGTGTGATGCCCATATGAATAGTAAACAATCAAAGTTTTCATTTATTCTCATCTCCTGTTACTTCCAATCATAGGATCAGAACGTGCAACTGTACAATGCTGTTTTCACATAAGGTTATGCGTCCGGTGCATACTGATGTATAATAATTGCAGATACAGACAGCAGGGATCATTCAGGAGGAATACACATGGGAATCGAACTGGAACAGCTGCGGCAGATCGCCGCAATAGAAGAATACGGCACCCTGTCGGCGGCAGCAGCCGCGCTGAACATTTCACAGCCGGCGCTCAGCCGCTCCATGCAGCGGATTGAAGATGATCTCTGCGTCCGTCTTTTCGACAGAAGCAAAAATCATATGGAATTCAACGCAAACGGCAGGCTGCTTCTGACATACGCGCACCGCATACTGGATATGGAAAACGAAATGACACGTTCTGTCCGGGATTTTGACAGAAGCAGTCGCACCATCACCATCGGAACCTGTGCCCCGGCTCCGCTCTGGTACCTGCTGCCTGTCCTGTCCGGTCTGTTTCCCGACATGGCCGTTTCCACAGAGCTCGGAACAACGGAAGATGTACTCTCGGGTTTCCGGAATCATACCTTTCAGCTGGCGATTCTTCCCTATGAATGCCGGGAAACTGCGCTCACCTGCAAACATCTGATTGATGAGCAGCTTTTCTTTTCCCTCCCGAAGTTCCATCCGCTCTCAGGCAGCAAGGCGCTGCACATGTCAGATCTTGACGGCGAAGACATACTTCTTTTCTCCGGCATCGGCTTCTGGTATCAGCTGCATAAAGAAAAAATGCCGCACACCCGCTTTCTGATGCAAAGCGAGCGCACAGCATTTCAGACAATTGCCAAAGCGTCCACACTTCCGTGTTTTGCTTCCGACCTGTCCATCGGTTATGATCATGACAATACCGACCGCATCATCATCCCCATCCTGGATCCGGAATCTCACGCACACTTTTACTGTGTCTGCCGGAAAGAAGATGACGCCATGTTCCGGAAGCTCTTTCTGACCTTTCCGCTGCATGCATAACGGCCTATAACTGTTGAAACATAGTCTGCGTATAAGCCTTAATATCATTCGGATTAATCATGTTATATTTTTCTTTTACACTGGTGAAGTACTTCCCGATATTCTCCTTCTTTATGATCTGATCGGAGGGCTCCGTTTCCGCAAGATTACCTCTTGCAGACAGCCACGGTGTTTCTGCATGTGTAAAGCTTTCCAGCACTTTCCCGCTGTAGCAGCAGATGTGTCTCACCACACTGTCAAGGATTGCTTTCTCTGAAGATGAAAAAACTGTATCATCAATTTCGTTATCGCCTTTAATCGGATCAAATCTGTAATCCCGGTATCTGAAATAGATATCTCTGTAAACAGGTCCATGTACCCAGGCCTGACATTCTTCTGAAAACAGATATCTTTTATAAAATGCATAGTAAAATCCCTGAATATAATACAGTGCTTTTTGAAGTGCCAAAGGTGTAATATCTTCACACTGATTCAGTAAGTATTCAATTACGGAATCTATTTTTGACTTTTCACAGATATCACCCGAAAGAAGGGCTTCAACTGCCTTTTTGCTTTTTCTGTATGCAGCCTCCGTTTTCAGATTCTTCCTGTTTTCTTCGAGAATCCGATCATAATACTTTGGCTCATCATATATTTTCTGCAATATATCAGAATATTGTTTTGTCGGAACATCACCATCACAATAACGTGAAAATGTCTGTTCTCCCCATCCCAGCAGCAACGATAACGGCCGTTTCCCTATTGCATATTTTTCAGGTATTTTCAAAATTGTATCCAATGAAATAATACAATGCTTTTCTCTGTACTTATCATATAATGCCTTTAAATTAAAATCATTTACCTCATCCGCATAAATCTCAGAACCACAATCAATGCAATGTGCAACTTTACCCGAATAAGAGTATGCTTCTCCTTTAATCATTCCAGTCAGCTGCTTACCTGCAACAGTATATTCCACATCATTTCTGCATTCTTCACAAAATACTTTTTTATCCTTCATAACAGAATCTCCTTTCAATTTCCGTCCTATCGAAACAGATAATCTATCGGCTTGTTTCGTTTATGAAAAGAAATTACTACTGTTCTGCTCCCGTTTGGCAGATCAATCACATTAAATTTTGTGTAAACATCAACTGTCCCTTCTACTCCATCAGCATTAAATAATTGTACCTGTGGAACAAAAACATACAAAACTTCATACTCATATCCCAGTTTTGTATTCTGCAACGTATGGCAGAAATCTTCTGTCTTAAGCTGCAATAAAATACTTTTTTGCTTGCTGCTGACGCAGCTTTTTATCTTATCTAAAACTGCATCAATTTCTTCTTTCGAATAATTCTGATTATAGTGCAAATTCATTACATCTCCCTTCATAATGCAATGATACTTTATTATTTTCACTACGTCAATGCAAATGTATCAATTAGTGCATTTTACATTCTCCCCTTTTTTTCAGAATGCCCTCGTTATTCTTTCGCGATATCTGCGAAGCTCATTTTCATCTTTCTCATCAATCATCTTCTGGATATATTCCATCACTGCTTCTCTGTCTTCCGGAAGATTGCAGCATACATGGAACTGATTGGATGCATGCTCTGTCATATATACGGTTTCATTCTGAATGCGCCTTACAAATTCCCTGGCTTCCTCCAGCTTTTCTTTTTCTGTCGACTCTTCATACCCGCCTGTATTCATCAGTCTGTAGAGCGGTGTTCCCGGGACTTTTGCAGCGGCTCTGGCCACGCAGATTCTCACTCCCGTAATTCTTGTCGGCGGACTCCGCAGCATCGAACGCATGAATAAAATACTGAAAGACACACAGATCGAGCTGCTCTCCCTCTCAAGGCCTCTCGTCAGGGAACCGGATTTTCCGAACCGGTTACAATCCGGTGACACAAGACCTTCTGCATGTGTTTCCTGTAATGCATGTTACAGCACGCCTGCCCATCGGTGCATATTCAAGCTGTAACAGTATTCCTCAATAATCAATTCTTTCAATCTTAAATACCACCGGTCTGGTTCCGTCGGAGCAGCAGCAGATCATGACATTTTCATCCTTCATCCATCCGTTCATAATAGACCCGCCCTGCAGTCCGGCATAGATATACCTGCTGATGGCATCCCATGCTTCCGAGCAGTGCGGCATCCCGGCCGATCCTGCAACTCCTTCTGTGCCATCTGTAGCTTTGACAAGCGTTCCTTCACCCATATGCCAGAAATCGTCACGATCTCCGTCACGCTCAAATATATATTCGTCGCCGACATGATAGCATGGGCATGCGCCGGCCCCGGGATCTGCACAGTACTCCTGCTGCAGTTCCGGATAAAGTTTCTTATCAAGTACAGTTACTTTTACCTTATGTTTCATTGTCTGTTCCTTCTGATCTTTTGATTATTCAACATAATAAACGCGTTTTTCTTTTCTCTTTGCTGCTTTGGGCGCATCTCCTTCCGCATAGCCAAGGACACAATGCCCGATGCCTTCCCATTCACCCTCAATACCGAGTCTGTTCAGTAATTCTCTGCCATATTCCGTTTCAAATTCTTCCTTTGCCCTGTGAATCCAGCAGCTTCCGATTCCAAGTGAATGTGCTGCCAGCATCAGATTCCCCATCACCAGACTTCCATCATAGACACGGTTTGCCCAGTCCTTTTTAGCCAGTACCACCAATACAACAGGCGCACCGTAAAACGGATCAAATCCTTCTTTCCATCCGCCGATCTGGCAGTTCATTGCTGAAAGTTCATCCCTGATCTTCTGATTGGTCACAGCAATGATTATGGTATTCTGATATCCCATCCCATTTGCTGCATAAGTCCCTGCCTCAATGATCTGGTCTACCAGGCTGCACGCCACCATATCTTTTCTGTACTTTCTTATACTTCTTCGCTCCTCCATTGCAC
>JAKVKH010000030.1 GCA_022486625.1 Butyrivibrio sp.
TGAAATGGAGGTATCATAATTCAGTTATCCACAATTGATAGCAGTCTGAGAAGAAATTGGAGTAGTGCGCTCTTTTTTCTCAAAAGTTATCCACATGGATTGAAAATGAATTATGAAATTACCTCAATTAAAAAACAGCACATGACAGATAAAAATCTGTGTTGTTCGTTAATCAGTGTGCCAAAGCACCCATGTGTCGTTTCCAATCGATACCAAAATCTTTATTCAGTTACCGCACTTTTACATGCAGGAGCGATTGTATCATACTTTTTTCATTTGTGTAAGTATTTTTTTCTGCAGCATATTACATATTTCTACTGTGATACATCCACTCCATCCAGCACAATATTCCTGCAGTTTTGCAGTCTGATCCCGTTTTCCTGCTTTCCGCAGGCGATTCTGATCTGATGGAAAGAAATATCTTTTACCTCATGTCCTGACTCATCAAACCCGCACAGATCAATCGCGTCGCTGTTATACCAGCCGCCCTTTTCATCCGAACATCTGCCTGTCAGCACCAACCTGTCAAATCTGCATTTCTCAAAATACGGAATGTCCGGTCCCGGAACTCCATCATCATTATAGGTTACGCTGTGAATGAGAACTCTCGGAAGTATGCAGTCAAGTGCTTCCACCCCGCGCACATAGGCACCTCTTTTTCTGGTTCCCTTAATCTCAATTCCATATTGTGAACCTGTCAGATCACAGTCCCAGATTCTGATATCACTGACGCCGCCGGATATCTCACTTCCGATTGCAATTCCATGACAGATTTCTGCCTTGCAGTCAAAAATTCTGATATGGCTGCAGGGCTTTCCGATCTCATTTCCTTCCGGATTTTTCCCTGACTTGATTGCCACTGCATCATCCTCTGTATGGAAAACAGACCCGAACAGCGTACAGTCTGTAGACGAATCCGGATCCCATCCATCTCCGTTCCAGACTCCTTTGGTTTCAAATCTGCAGTCGTGAGTCACAATATGATCTGAATAAATCATATGAACCGTCCAGCATGCACCTTCCTTAAGCGTCAGCCCGGAGATTTCCACATTCTGTGCATTGCAGATCTGGATCAGCCTTGACCTTGCCCTTCCCGGAATCGTATGTTCATTTTCATACTCCCTGATCCTGTCTCCAAGTGCTTCCAGATCATCTCTGAGTTCTTCTGTCTCTCTGTCAATAATGGAAAGTCCCAGTTTCTGCCCGCCTCCGGCGATTGTTCCCCTGCCTTCCAGCACAATATTCTGCACTGTATATCCGGCACTGTGATCCAGTACACCAATACTGATCAGCGGCCGGTAGCAGAACATCTCCGTTCCCTCAAACCGGCTCCAGGTCTTGGGCAGATAATCCTCCGGGTCCGATGTTCCCTGAAGCACTGCGCCTTCTTCCAGATATATGGACATATTGCTGTGCAGCACCAGTGCTCCGCTCAGATACACTCCTGCCGGGAAATACAGACATTCATCCTCTCTGCAGTGATCAATTGCCATCTGCAATTTTTTTGTATTCATGGTCATCCCGTCAGGCACCGCTGCATATGGCTCTTCGGTGACGTCAATCCGCTTTTTTTGCTGCAGTGTTCTGACGGTACATTTTCCCAGCAGATGCGCCTTTCCAGAATTTCCTTTCTCCCACATCTGCACACTGATTCTGTAATCCGTATCCGGTCTTAAATCCGTCAGCGTAAAGTGTGTTCTGCCTGTACAGCCCTTCACTTCTTCGTTACATATAATTTCATATTCACTGTCTGCCGCAAATTCCGCTGTTTTCTCCCAATACAGGGTAATTCTCTCATCCGATGCAATTGCACTGATTTCTGCCATTGAATTCATCCTCCGCCAGTTCTCTGACTTCCCTTTTTGTCTGATCTTATTATAGAGGAAAAAAATTTCCGAATAATGTGAAACTCTTGCAGAAATCTTGCAAAAGCAGGACAAAAAAGCACACGTGCCGGATCAGGTTTCTCTGCCCGGCATGTGTGCCTCTTATTTATTTCATGAATTTTTTTACTGTTTCTCAACACCAATGGTCACAGTCTCGCCATTGATATCCCATTCCTTTGCACCTGCAACATCACTGCCATATACAACGGCATCCGCCAGTACCTTAGCCGCAATTGCCTTTTCATTGGCCTTTACAACAGCTGCAACTCTGTCATTGCCGTTTACAGATACTTTGATGTGATCCATGACTTCGAAGCCGGAATCCTTACGCATCGTCTGCACCTTACTGATAACTTCATACATGAAGCCTTCATTGATGAGTTCTTCCGTCAGATTGGTATCAAGAACAACGGTGATACCATAATCCTCTTCTGACATGAAGCCAGGTTTCTGGGACATATCGATCAGAAGATCATCCTTGGTGAGTTCTACTGCTGTTCCGTTTACTTCGAACTTCAGCGCACCGTTAGCATTCAGGTCATCCATTGCCGCATTGCCATCCAGGTTTGACAGATATTCCCTGATTCCGCCCAGCACCTTGCCGTACTTCGGTCCAACCGTCTTAAGCTGCGGTTTGAAGGTATAGCTGGTGAAATCTCTGATGTCGTCTGTAAAGGTCACTTTCTTGACATTCAGCTCATCTTCGATGATATCCTGATAGAATGCGCCAACGGTCTGATCTGCCTTGACATACATCTGGGCGATCGGCTGACGGTTCTTGATATTGCTGGCATTTCTGCAGGCACGTCCGAGAACGACGATATCAAGAACTTCTTCCATATCCTGTTCAAGCTTTTTATCCACATAAGCAGCATCCGCTACCGGGAAGTCGCACAGGTGAATGCTCTCCGGAGCATCCGGGAAGCTGCTGCGTACCAGATTCTGATAGATGGTCTCTGTCATGAACGGGATCATCGGTGCTGCGCACTTGCAGACATTTACGAGTGCGGTATAAAGCGTCATATATGCAGAAATCTTATCCTGCTCCATGCCCTTTGCCCAGAAACGCTCTCTGCTGCGACGGACATACCAGTTACTCATCTCATCCACGAAGGAATCAAGCGCTTTTCCTGCTTCCGGAATTCTGTACTGATCAAGGTTATTATCCACCTCTGTGATCATGGAATTCATCTTGGACAGAAGCCACTTGTCCATTACGGTCAGCTTATCTTTTTCCAGTGTGTATTTCGAAGCATCAAAGCCATCGATATTCGCATACAGAACGAAGAATGCATAGGTATTCCAGAGTGTTCCGAGGAACTTTCTCTGACCTTCCTGTACTGCCTTACCATAAAATCTGCTCGGCAGCCACGGTGCGGAGTTCGTATAGAAATACCAGCGGATTGCATCTGCGCCGTAAGACTGCAGTGCATCAAACGGATCAACTGCATTTCCCTTGGACTTGCTCATCTTCTGACCGTTCTCATCCTGCACCAGTCCCAGAACGATAACGTTCTTATAGCACGGCTTGTTAAAGAGAAGGGTTGACTCAGCCAGCAGAGAATAGAACCAGCCTCTGGTCTGGTCGACAGCTTCGGAAATGAAAGAAGCCGGGAACTGCTGCTCGAACAGGTCCTTATTTTCAAACGGATAATGATGCTGTGCATACGGCATTGCGCCTGAATCAAACCAGCAGTCAATTACCTCGGATACACGGTGCATCGGCTTACCGCACTTCGGACATTTGATTTCGAACTTATCAATATAAGGTCTGTGCAGTTCAACCGTCAGTGCACTGTCATCTCCTGTCAGATCCCTAAGTTCCTGACGACTGCCGACGGAGAGCTGATGACCGCAGTCATCGCATTCCCAGATATTGAGCGGTGTGCCCCAGTAACGATTACGTGAGATACCCCAGTCCTGTACATTTTCAAGCCAGTCACCAAAACGGCCTTCACCGATGGACTTCGGAATCCAGTTGATCTGTTTATTGTTATTGATCAGATCATCCTTGACTGCCGTCATCTTGATGAACCAGGAAGAACGTGCATAGTAGATCAACGGTGTGCCACATCTCCAGCAGTGCGGATAATCATGCTCGAACTTCGGAGCACCGAAGAGAAGTCCTCTCTTTTCAAGATCTTCCAGTACAAGCGGATCAGCCTTCTTGACGAATACACCGCCAAACGGTGTTTCCGGCTTCATATCACCTTTTTCATCCACGAGCTGTACAAACGGCATATCATATTTGCGGCCGACACGGGCATCATCTTCACCGAATGCCGGAGCTTCATGTACGATACCGGTACCGTCTGTCATGGTAACATAGTCATCACATTCAACGAAATATGCCTTCTTATGCTGCTTCTCCACGATCGGAACGGAGCATTCATAAAGAGGTTCATATTCTCTGTATTCAAGATCTTTACCGGACATGGTTTCAAGAACTTCATATGCCGGCTGATCATCTTTTGCAAGTTTGCCAAGTACGGTATCCAGAAGCGCCTGTGCCATGTAATAGGTATAGCCGTCTGCTGCCTTGACCTTTGCATAGGTTTCCTGCGGGTTCACGCAGAGTGCCACATTGGAAGGAAGTGTCCAGGGCGTTGTCGTCCATGCAAGGAAATATGCATCTTCACCCTTGCACTTGAAACGAACCATGGCAGATCTCTCTTTTACCGTCTTGTAACCCTGTGCCACCTCATGAGAAGACAGCGGGGTGCCGCAGCGAGGGCAGTAAGGTACGACCTTGAAGCCCTTGTACAGAAGTCCCTTGTCCCAGATGGTCTTAAGTGCCCACCATTCAGATTCAATGAAATTATCATCATAGGTAACATAAGGGTGTTCCATATCTGCCCAGAATCCGACAGTACCGGAGAAATCTTCCCACATGCCCTTATATTTCCAGACACTTTCCTTGCACTGTTTGATGAAAGGTTCGATTCCGTATTTCTCGATCTGATCCTTACCGTCAAGCCCCAGCTTTTTCTCCACTTCCAGTTCTACCGGAAGTCCGTGGGTATCCCAGCCAGCCTTACGAGGTACATCATATCCCTTCATGGTGCGGTAACGCGGGATCATATCCTTGATGGCACGTGTCAGTACGTGTCCGATATGCGGCTTGCCGTTTGCGGTCGGCGGGCCGTCATAAAAGGTGTAGACTTCACCTTTCTTTCTGTTATCAATACTCTTCTGAAAAATGTTCTCTTTGTCCCAGAACTCTTCGACCTGTTTCTCACGATCTACGAAGTTCATGTCACTGTTCACTTTCTGGTACATGATAGACTCCTTCCTTTCGAAAACAAGAAAGCCCCGTCCTTCGTAAAAAGGACGAGGCTCAATTTATTCGCTCGTTAACCACCTGTTTACACATACTCCCTGTCACATGACAGGTTCATACGGCTCTTCCTGACGCGAAGATCACGGCGCAGCCTATATCAAATCTGTTCGGCCTTGCAGCTCGGAAGTGATTTTCATGAAGACTTACTTGCACCGGCTCTCACCATCCGCCGGCTCTCTGAAGCGTTCTGCATTCACTACTCTCTTCGTCATTGCTTTTATATGGAATTGTGATAATTGGCATTATTTTAGTTCATGCCCATGCAGATTGTCAAGAGATTCACGATAATTATCTTTCCTGTTTCGTTTACCTTGTCAGTGCCACAGCCTCCGCTGCATTTTTCTCAATTGCGGCAAAGTCCTTTGCTGCCAGCAGATCATTTTTCACAATCCAGGAACCGCCTACAGCATAGATTTTAGAGAATGCGAGGTAGTCCTTTACATTAGCGGTATTCACGCCGCCTGTCGGCATGAACTCCATCTCCGTATAGGGTCCGCAGAGTGCCTTGATGGTCTTAAGTCCGCCCATGGCTTCTGCCGGGAAGAACTTGACTGCCTTAAGGCCAAAGCCCATGGCCTGCTCGATTTCAGTTGCCGTTGCAACACCGGGGATCATCGGAATCCCCTTATCCATGCAGTACTGAACGATCTTCGGATTAAGTCCCGGAGATACGATGAACTTCGCGCCTGCTTCAATGGCCGCGTCTGCATTTTCAACGGTCAGGACTGTGCCTGCACCGACCATCATGTCGGGATATGCCTTGAGCATACGGCGGATGGTCTCTGCCGCAGCATCCGTACGGAAGGTAACTTCTGCTGCCGGAAGTCCGCCGTCAACAAGTGCCTTTGCAAGTGCCTCGGCGTCATCTGCATCTTTCATTGCAATAACGGGAATGACACGAAGTTTACGAAACTGTGCTACGATCTGTGCTGTTGTCATATCTGATCCTTTCATGCCGCATAGGGTGCGGTCTTCATGATTACTTTCTGTTCTGATCAAGAAAATCTGCAAGTTTTTCTCTCGTCGGAAGTCCGTCGTTGTCTCCTGCTACGCAGACCTGCATGGCGCCGAGTGCATTGGCACGCTCTGCCATTTCTGCGATAGTAAGTCCTTCGAGATAAGCACTGAGGAACCCGGTGGCAAAAGCATCTCCTGCGCCTACGGTATCCACAACGTTTTCCACATGGAATCCCGGATAGAAACTGCCACTGCCGTTTCTTAACACATAGGCTCCCTTGGGTCCTGCCTTGACGGCAACAATCTTAGCGCCTTTTCTCTGATAGAACGCCGCAATCTTCTCCGGTTCATCCGTTCCTGCAAGAATCCTGCCTTCACCGACACCCGGAAGCACAATGTCTGCTCTAGCAGCCAGTTCATTGATTCTTGCGATCATCGTCTCTTTATCCTTCCAGAGTGCCGGACGAAGATTCGGGTCGAAGCTGACGGTAATCCCATTTTCTCTTGCACGTTCCATCAGACGGATGGTCGCCTGCAGACAGTTCTCCGACAGTGCCGGCATGATGCCTGTCACATGAACAAGCTTTGTCTCAGACAGATCGATCCATTCGGCATCTTCCGGTCCGTACCAGGATGCAGCACTGTTCTTACGGAAATAGGATACTTCCGGATCTGCTGCAACAACTTTGCTCTTTAAATAAAATCCGGTCAGGTGGCTCTGATCATATGCGATCTGTGTATGAACCCCTTCAGAATGAAGTCTCTTCTCAATAAATCTGCCGAACGGATCATTTCCAAGCTTTGTTACATAACATGTATTATGCTCAAGCCTTGATAATCCGATCGCCACATTTGCTTCTGCTCCTGCCAGAAATCTGGTGAAGGTCTCCACCTCTTCCAGTTTACCGACTGTATTTGCTGCAAAGACCACCATGGGTTCTCCGAGCAATACGATTTCTGCCATAACTTTTTTCCTCCCGAATAGATTAACACAGGTTCCACATCCAAAAACATCCCGACATCTGCACTCCGGCAGATATCGGGAGTCATCATTTTACTTGCCTGTACTGCTTACTGCGGCTGCTTGCCGATATAGGCAAGTATACCACCATCCACATACAGAATGTGTCCGTTTACAAAATCAGATGCTTCCGAAGCAAGAAATACTGCAGGTCCCTGCAGATCTTCCGTCGTTCCCCAGCGGGCTGCCGGTGTCTTGGATACGATGAAGGAATCAAACGGATGTCTGGAACCATCTGCCTGTCTCTCACGAAGCGGTGCAGTCTGCGGCGTTGCGATATAGCCGGGTCCGATGCCGTTGCACTGAATGTTGGCTTCGCCGTACTCTGAACAGATATTTCTGGTCAGCATCTTGAGTCCGCCCTTTGCTGCTGCATATGCGGAAACTGTCTCACGACCGAGTTCACTCATCATGGAACAGATGTTGATGATCTTGCCGTGGCCTTTTTTGATCATAGACGGGATTACCGCCTTGGATACGATAAACGGTGCATTCAGATCAACGTCGATGACCTGACGGAACTGCTCCGGTGTCATGTCGAGCATCGGGATTCTCTTGATGATGCCTGCGTTATTGACAAGAATATCAATGACGCCGACCTCCTTCTCAATCTTTGCAACCATTTCCTGTACCTGTGCTTCATTTGTTACATCACATACATAACCGTGCGCTTTGATCCCTTTTTCCTCATAGGATGCAAGGCCCTTGTCGACCAGTTCCTGTTTGATGTCATTAAATACAATCGTTGCTCCTGCCTGTGCAAATGCAGTGGCAATTGCAAAACCGATTCCGTAGGAAGCTCCTGTTACCAGCGCAACCTTTCCTTCCAGTGAGAATTTCTGAATAAATGAATCTGCCATAATAATCCCCTTCCCTTCTTTTTGCTTATCGAAGATCTCTGTTGTCTACATTGTCCATATCATCAAATGCCTGGTTCTCACCGCACATGCCCCAGATAAAGGTATATGCTCTGGATCCGCTTCCCGCGTGGATCGACCAGCTCGGGCTGATGACTGCTTCTTCATTACGTACGACAAGGTGCTTTGTCTCTGTGGGTTCTCCCATGTAATGCATGACAAATGCATCTTCCGGAATATCAAAATAAAGATAAACTTCCATTCTTCTGTCATGTGTGTGACACGGCATTGTATTCCATACACTGCCCGGCTTTAAGGCTGTCATGCCCATTACCAGCTGGCAGCTCTCCACCTGACCCGGCAGAATATACTTATTGATTACTCTGTGGTTGGACTCTTCAAGACTGCCAAGCTCTACCTTGTTTTCCTTCTTTACGATGACAACGCCCTCAGACGGCTCTCCGTCCAGCTTAATCAGTACAGTCGGATAGGAAGTATGTGCCGGTGCGCTGTTCAGATAGAACTTTGCAGGGTTCTTCGGGTCAACGCTCTTAAATGTGATGTCTTTTGCGCCCATGCCGATGTACATGCCGTCCTTATGACCTACCTGGTACGCTCTGCCATCGATTTCAATCACACCTGCTGCGCCGATGTTGATCAGTCCCATTTCACGTCTCTGCAGGAAATATTCTGCACGAAGTTCGTCTCCGGCGGTCAGCTTAATCGGCTTTACCGGCACGCACGTCCCTGTGATGATACGGTCTACATGGCTGTATACCATTTTAATCTCACCCGGTACGAAGAGATTCTGAATCAGAAACTCCTCTCTGAGGCGATCTGTAGTATAGAATTTTACGTCTTTTGGTGATGCTGCTGTTCTGAGTTCCATTTGTAATTCCCTCCTGAAAAAAATATATTATTGAAGCCAGCAAATTCTTTTTACATGGCTATGATGCGCTCCTGTAATCCAGTCCACGTCATCTGTGATCCATTCCATCAGATCCAGCATATGACGCTCCCATGAGATTGTATCCTGCAGTTCCTCCGGTGCAGCCTCATGCTCCATCGAGGTATCGATCTCGTCATATCCGAAGATATAATCCCCGGCGTTCCAGATACTGAAATTTGTATCAGGTCCTGCGTCCTGCATACCATTTCGCTCTGCCTTTTTCCCATCGTGGCGTTTCCTGTATTCTGCGGTATCTCCGTTCAAAAGATGTGTCATGAACACACGGTGACGGATCATGGATTTGTCTTCTCTGACGATTCTGAAATCGTCATACATCAGTTTCATGTCGCAGGACGGATCTGAAATCCAATGTCCCATGCTTCCTGCTGCCCCGCTGCTGCCCAGAAACTCTGACAGTGCATCCAGAAGCTTCCCCGTACAGGACTTACTGCTTTCGGATTCATAGTATCCGAAGAAAAAAAGCTCTGCATTCCAGATACTGAAATTGGAAATCCGCTGCGCTGCTGCCGCTTCTCTGATCTGTGTCCACTGCTTTCCCAGTTCTGTCAGAAACGCGCCAAGCTGGCCTTCATTCACTGTAAAAGCAAAACCATGTCTGTTCATCTTCCGTTTCTCCTGCTCCTGACACCGGAATATTGTTTTTTCCACATTTCTCATCTGACTCTTATACTCTAACATGCATGAAAAACAATTTCCTGTCGTTTGTGTCATAAAATATTGCAAATTATGAACACACCCTGTATACTGTTTGCAAATGGGGCAAGTAATCACATCATGTATTTCCGTGGGGGATAAAAAATGAAAGAACTGAATTCCTGCAAGGCTGCCATGCAGTCCTGCATTGAAAAGAAATATTTCGCCGTAGCGCATCTGTACAAAGACGAAAAGGCTATGGCCATGCATATTCATGACTGTTATGAAGTATATTATTCCATTTCCGGAGCAAAACAGTTTCTGATCGGCAACAAGCTGTATCCGATTGAACCGGGTGATGTCTTTCTGATTAATCAGTATGAAAGCCATTATCTGACACAGATCGATCAGGCGGTTCATGAACGGATCGTCATCAGCATCCATCCGGATTTTATCCGGCAGTTATCCACAGCGCAGACCGATCTGGACTATTGTTTTTCACACCGCCCTGATAATTTCTGTCACAGACTCCGTCTGTCCCAGAAAGATCAGAAACGTTTTCTGTACTATATCAACAAGCTTCTGACTTCAAATGACTTTGGCTCTGATCTGCTGGAAAAAGCAGTCTTTACCGAACTCTTCGTTATGCTCAACGGCATCTGCATTGCAGGTGAAAAAACTGCCGAAGAAGAACCAGGCTCTGCCTATCACTCTCAGGTGGATGAGATCCTCTCTTATATCAACAACCATATCGGTCAGCCGATTTCACTGACTGATCTGGCTGCCACATTTTATATCAGTGAATCCTATCTGTGCCGCATTTTCAAAGCTACCACCGGCACTACCATCAACAAATACATTATTGCCCGCAGAATTTCGATTGCAAAGTCCTACCTTGCAGAAGGGATTTCCGTTACTGATGTCTGTGCAAAATGCGGCTTTAACGATTACAGTAATTTTCTGAAATCATTTACCAAATCCGTCGGGCTTTCACCGAAAAAATATGCGCAGCTGTGTAATCAGTAAAATATGATCACTGCTTTATCTCTTTCACATATGTTTCATATGGTTTTAATGTAAATTCCATTTCTCCCTGTGCGGTTCTGACCCAGGTTGTCTGATCCGCTCCTGAACTGTTGATCACCACAAGTCTGGATGAAGCCGGATAGAATGCACATTCCGTCTGAGGATTGCTGGTCAGATAATTCTGCAGCAGATCTTTTCCTGTTGCATACAGCAGAAGATTCAGAAGGAATCTCGTATTGATATTGCTTATTTCAAATCCTGCCAGATATATTCCCTTTCCTTTTCCAAAATCATGCGACGTTACCGTCGGAATTCCGTTCTGATCTGCCAGAACCTTTGCTTTACCGTCTGTCAGCATCAGATTTTCCCTTCCGGGAATCTTCACGCCCTCCGGCATCAGTCCCGGAACTGTACTGACTTCATACTGCCATCTGCCATGGCAGACCCTTGCACCTGTATCTTCATCTATTCCCAGTACCGGTGCCATCCGGAAAAAGTTCATATATCCGGGTACTGCAGAGGGTTCTCCGATTCCGACAAAAGCTCCTCCTTCTGATACCCACCGGAACATTTTCTCCAGAATTTCAGCATCCTTCCATGCATCCGCGCCGCTCCATGCCGATCCCGCTCTTCCTGCACTGATCACGACATCTGTATCGCTCAGTCCTCCGTTTCTGACATCTTCAAAGCTCATGAACTTCACTTCAACCGGAAGCCCGGAAAGTGCCTCATTTACATGAATCAGCTCATACATGTATGTCTCATGGAAATGTCCGGACAGACTCCAGGAGCGAAGCGATCCCCAGCTGTGCAATACTGCCACTCTGCAGGGAAGCGTATAAACTCCGCCCTCTTCATGAAAACTTTTGATCATACGGAATTCATCTGCTATTTTCTCCATACAGCTGCAAAACTCCGGATAATCCTGCACCAGATGCAGATACCCGCCCAGTCCGATCCGGTCAATTTTTACCCGCAGCAGTGCTCTTCTGATCCGGTTCCAGTAAACAAGCGCATCCGCTGCAGGATTCCCGCCAGGTGCAAATGTCGGCGCCCCGCCAAGTCCCACAGGGAACAGATAAGGATGAAGCCGCAGTTCATGCACCGGAACATCTGCTCCCGCACACAGTCTTGCCTCATATCCGGAGAACACGCACTTGATCAGCCCATCGAACCCGAATTCCTTAAAATGGCTGCTGTACGGCTCCACACCAATCCAGCTGTCATCATAAAAGACATAAGCTTTTTTACCGGAGCCATGCACAATTTCCACAAGTCTTCTGCCAAAATCCGCGACAAACAGATTGATAAACTCCATATAATCTCTCTGATGCTGCGTTGGCGGCATATGGGTCACATGAAGTTTGCCCTGATTGATAAAATCTTCTGCCGTCAGTGCATAGCCATATTTTTTTTCAAATTCATCCAGTGCCTTCGGACTGACTGTGAAGTCATAGGAACCCCAGTCAGAAAAAAGATTTCTGTTGCGCTGACTGCTGCCCCAGATCCAGACGAAATTGTAAAACATGGAAGTAAAGCGGACAACGCTTGTCGCCGGATGGCTGTCGCACCAGTCCGTCAGCCAGTCTGAAAGATATTCCTGTGCTGTGCTGCTTCTGGGATCAATCGGTTTTAAATGCTCCTTATCCCAGTGATTGGTCACATGATTGTACATGGAAATTTCTTCCCAGATCCGGTACACCAGGAAATTAACCGTATACTCGTGGTACAGTTCCGGCGTCTGAATCACAACATTTCCGGATTCCTGCTCATAATTCCACTGTCTGCGGGGAACCTCCCTGTTGGTTGTACGGTCAAATACCTGCCAGTACCGCATAGAATCGCGACCCGCATTGATCTCAAACTGTTCCGTATAATAGCCGTCCATAATATGAACCGAAAGGAATTCCTCTTCTGCAACTCTTGGCTGTGACATCAGAAAAGTCTGCTGCAGTTCTTCCGGATGATGTGCTGCCCATTCATTATGATCTCTGATGATGCAGATGGTGGAATAAATTCCATATCCGGCATCCAGTATTTCATCTGAGAGTGCGGTTCCATCACTGTCCCTGATGACATCTGCGCCCCACTGCTTTGCCAGCTTCAGTGTCAGCTTCTCATACCCTGCCTCTCCCGGCAGTGTAAAGCTTCCTTTGTTTTTATCCACCATGATTATGGTTCCCCCGCTCGTTTATATATGAAGGCGTCTGCAGATTTCTGCCGCCGTACTCCGTTTCACACGCTTCGACTGTATAAAATCTTCCGGAAAAGTATTTTCTCCCGGACTGCCTGATATACGACTGTGATAGCCGTTGATCACAAACTCCTCAAATTCTCTTCCTGTTACCGGTTCTGTCGGCCTGAAGATATGCCCGCTGACTATTTCCTTTGGAATAATATCATTCTGGCATGCACACTCGACCGCTCCCGCATAGGTTTCATGACCGACAACATCATCAAATACGTCATTGTAAACATTGGTCGGAAAAAAGTGCATGCTCTGAATCACAAATTCAAGTGCCTCTGTCCTTGTCAGATCATCCTCCGGGCGTTGGAGATTCTCAAAGAGCCGTTCCTCTGCCGGATTCGGAACGGATGCCAGATGCAGCGGCGCTGCCGGCTTTGCAATCACCTTCGGCGGCTGCCACTTCCCGTTTTCGCGGACAGAACTGATCAGCCTCTGCGCTGCAAGTTCCCGTGCCACAGTTTCTGCAAAATAATATGCACCATAATCATTGGTATGCGTATAATCAGACGGGTAAAAAAATCTTTTTGCATCCTCTCTTCCCCTGCTGATCACAAACGCCCTGCTAAGCTCATGAAGCCGTACCACCGGTACCTTGTATTCCCATCCGGTCTCGATACAGACTCTGTCATATTCCTCCAGCAGATCATTATAGGTTCCATCAATCCCCTTCCACGAATTTCTGGAAAGGGGCGTTACCAGAACCGGAACGGCACCTTTCGCGCGAATCTCTCTGAAATAGCGGATGAGTCTGTCACGGTACCCTCCTTCCGCCTTCAGTTTATCCAGTTTCTGATCGTTATGTCCGAACTGAATCAGGCAGAGATCACCTGCATGAAGTCTCTTTCGCATGACACGGTAATGACCTTCCGAACGGAAGCTCTCCGTAGTAAGACCAGAATGAGAATGATTTGAAACCGCAAATTCATTTCCAAGAAACGCACTCAGCATCTGTCCCCAGCCGCTGTAACTGGCTCCCGGCACATAAGGATAATCCGTATTCTGATCTGTTACCGTCGAATCACCTGCAATATAGATTGTCCGGCAATGTGCCTTTTCCACCCGGACATAATTCAGATGGACGCCTTCTCCAATAACAGTCACATCAATTGACAGATCTTCCAGAACACTGCTCTGATTTCTGGCAATGACCGGGCAGACATTGACAACATAGGATTCGCAGACATGCTCCCCTTTTTCCATCTTCCGGCACAGATACAGGCGCCTTCTGCCGATAAAGATCAGCGCCGGATCGACTTCCTTTTCTGCAGTGATCTGCACCGTCACAAGATAATTACCTTCTTCCGGTACGTCACACTTAAAGGACAACGGAATCTGTCCCCTTCCGTTTTCTTTGAAAGCAGCCCTGATCCCGTATTCATCACCGGTAATTTCCGTAATCTCCGTTCCTGCATACCAGTATGCGGTATCAAACCCGCTGTTCAGTTCCGGAATCTGAAGCCTTCTGCTCGCATTTCTGTTTCTTTCTGTCAGAAAGCCCGGCGTCCCGTCGCACTGATAAAGCTGCCCAGGTCCGATCAGCTCTTCATTTTCGGTCTTTTTCCTCTGGCCAAATCTGTATTCTTTTTTATAATGCTCCGTCATTTCTGCTGTTGTCATAATCCAGTACCCCCGCAAAGAATGTCAGTGCCAGCCCCTGTCCCCAGCCCTGAATCCAGTCTTTGGAAATGTTACGGTAGCCGTCTTTGTCATTCATGACCGCTGTCCCGCCGGATACGTCCAGTACCCTGCCATCCGGGCTGATATGTTTCATCACACCTTCAATGGCTCTGTTAATATATTTCAGATGAAGCGGATTCCCCTTTGCAACCATTGCTGCTGCAATGCCGCAGGAAGCGGAAACCTCTTCATACGATTCTTCATCATTTAAAATAGTTCTCCACAGACCGTTTTCTGTCTGTACCGTTTTTAATGCCGAAAGCTGTTCATTTAAGGATCCGACAACATCCAGAAACTGCGGATACAGATATGCCTTCGGCAGGATACTCCCTACCTGAGACATGGTATAGGCCGCCCATGCATTGGCCCTCCCCCAGTAGAAACCAGACATGTGATCTTTGGTAATATTATTGTAGCCATGGTAATAGAATCCCGTTTCCGGATTCTGAAGATATCTGATGTGCCAGTAATACTGATTCAGAGCATCTGCAATAATCTTCTCATCCTTCATGATGACGCCTGCACGCAAAAGGAAAAAAGCTGCCATGAAAAGTGTATCTGCCCATGCCTGCTCCGGGAAATCATTATTGACGGAAACTGTATGCTGCAGCACATGATCTCCGAACCTGAGTGCCTTGTTTTCCAGATAATCGACCTTGCTCAGGACAATCTTCCAGTATTTTTCGTCTCCGGTCGCTTCATACAAAGTGATCAGGCAGTGCCCCATCGCACAGGTATTGACTGTCCACGCAGGAAGTCCCAGATCAATATATTCGTCAATGCGGTCTTTCATGAGATTCAGCCAGTCTTCATTTTTTACAACCTCATAAGCCCTGCTGATGCCGTAATACGCTACACCGCACGGCCAGTCCCAGGTCATGTCCATCCGCATGGTACGCGTGACGACTTTATCCATTATTTCTTCCATCTGTTTTCTGTCATATACAAGTCCTGCCATCTGCCTGTTCTCCATTTTGATTTCTGATCCTCGTACTTTTTATGAAGGCCTCCCAACCTGCGCCGGGAGGCCTTACTTACCTGTCTTTCCTACTTCTCTGTTTTATCATTTTGCAAGTTTTGTTGTGTTGCCTGCTTCATAAGCTTCTGCTCTCTCATCTGTCAGTTCCTTATAGCCTGCATCATTATATTCCTGTGCAAGCTGCTTATACAGCGCATCAAATTCTTCAGGCTTACACATGGTCAGCTTATCACGGTCTTCCTTATAAAGTTCCTTTAAAGATCCACTGTATTCTGTCTCCGCATCAAGTGTCACACCAAAGAGGCAATCACTGCATGCATAACCCTGCTTTGCAAATTCCACCTTGTCATTATAATACTTTACAATATCCTGCGTGAAATCCTGCGGAAGTCCCTGCGGTGCAACAGCTGCGATTGCATCTTCTGCCGTTCCGGCCGTTCTGGAAGCAGACTCAATGCACCAGTAGTCAACATTGTTGTTATAGCCCTGAAGAGAATCGCCTGCATAATCGCCTACAGATACCGGAAGCTTTGTGGTTGCATCATAATTGAAATTCTCTCCTTCATTGCCCCACTGCATTGTAAAGAGGTTATCTGCCTGTGCCATCCATTCCATATACATCCATGCTGCCTTGATTTCATCTTCTGAAGCCTTGGATGAGAATCCGACAATCATGCCAAACGGGTTATCCGCGCGCCATGCAGGTACTGTACCGCCTTCTTCGTCTGCAGTGCCCAGCGGTGCAATGGCAAGTTCTGCATCCGGGTTGTTCTGATAGAAGCTTGTCAGCCAGTCCATGTTGGCAGAAATGTATCCTGCATAGGAATAAATCTTTCCGTTTACAAAGTCTGCCTTATTGGTTTCATCATCTGTGATGTAATATTCCGGATTGGTAAAGCCGTCATTATAATCCTCATTTGCTCTCTTTAACAGCTTATAGTTGGGATCCCATCCAAGAGAGGGAGTGTTGACATCTCCGTACATTGCCCATTCTTTTTCATCCAGCGGATAAGTTCTGAATATATAGTTCTGGTCAGGCCCTGCATCCGGAACCTGTGCTCCGCCTGCCGGATGTTCTGCAATCTTTGCATCCTGAATCTTCTTCATTGCATCTACATACTCTGCACGCGTAGTCGGCACATGATCATAACCAACCTTTTTAAGCCAGTCCATACGGACAAAGGTCTGGAAATAGAAATTCGTATTATAATATGGTCTTTCTGCCAGGCAGAAATAGGTATCACCATTCATTTTACTGTAATCCAGCTGATTCTGTGCAACCATTCTGTTGTAATAGTTGGGTGCGACCTTTGCAAAATCGTCCATGTTAAACGTAGCAAGGTAACCATCATTTGCCCACTGTGCAACCTTCGGATAATCATATTCCATCAGAATTGTCGGCAGAGAATCGGATGCTGCCAGAAGAGAATAGTCTGTCATGACATCTGATCTTGTGATCGGTACATATTGCACTGTAATGTTATATTTATCACCAAAGTTGGTCTGAATCCACTTGGTCCAGTAGTTATCATCAACAGCCGGTACGCCCTCAATACCTCTGTCATAAACCGGAACCTTCAGCGTTACATTACTGGAAAATGCGGTAAAATTGTCTGCAACCTGCCCTGATGATGCCGTCCCTGCTGCATCCGCGGATGCTGCCGTGCCTGCTGCCGAGGCATCTGATGATGCTTCTGCAGATGCTGCCGGTGCTGATGAAGCTGATGCGTCTGATGATGCGCTGCTTCCGCATGCTGCCATGCTCATTGTCATTGCTCCCGTAAGCGCTACGGCAAGTGCCTTGTGAAGAGTATTCTTCTTCATAACTGCTTCCTCCTTTAATAAAAACATTAGTTTATGTGCTACCCCATATAGCGGGAAAACTACCCTGATCAGAAATGCGGGCTGTTCTTAGCCCTTTACGGCGCCGATCATAACGCCTTTTACAAAATATTTCTGTAAAAAAGGATATATGCAGATAATCGGGATTGTAACAAACATAATGGCTGCTGCCTGCAATACCTCCGGTGTACTCGTAACTGCCGCTGCTTCTGAAAGGCTCGCTGTCTGCGCTTCCGTTGCAGATGCAACCATCTGATACAGTTTGTACTGAATCATCTTAAGCGAATCCGAATTGATGTAATATTTGTTATCTGCATAGGCATTCCATCTTCCGACCGCATAGAACAATGACAGTGTGGCGATGATCGGTTTGGAAAGCGGCATCACGATCTGCCACAGTACCTGGAAATTGCTCGCACCATCCAGAAATGCCGACTCTTCAAGACTGTCCGGAATACTGGACTGAAAATACGTCTTCATGATCAGCATGTTGTATGGAGAATAGATCAGCGGCAGAATCAGAACCCACATATTATCCAGCAGATGCAGATCTTTCAGGACAAGGTATGTCGGAATCAGACCTGCGCTGAAATACATCGGGAACATCAAAAGGAACGTCAGAACCGATCTTCCTTTAAGTCTTTTTTTGGAAAGCGGATATGCTGCACATGTGCAGACAAGCATTCCCAAAATCGTAAACAGCAGTGTCACCAGAACGCTGTATACCATGGAATACACCAGGGACCCATCCCTGAAAATCGAGGTGTATGCGTCAAAGTTAATCCCAATCGGAAAAAGATAAACTTTTTTGGCAAGTACTGCATTATTATCAGAAATTGACTTTGATGCCAGATGCAGAAACGGCAGAATACAGGTCAGACACAGAATCGAAATAAAGACCACCATAACCGCATCGCTTACATGAAATTTATTGATTGCCCTGCTGCCATCAGATGCTACTTCTGCTGAAGCAGAACCTTTTCTGTTTTTTGCCATGATCATTTCCTCCTAGATTAGCCCATCTTCTCCAAGCATTTTGGCAACCCTGTCTGCCAGAATTACAAGTGCCAGTCCTACCAGTGACTGGAACAGTCCTACTGCTGCCGACTGACTGAAGGCACCATTTCCCAATCCTTTTTCATATATGTAGATTGCCAGCTGATACTGAAATTCCTTTACCTGTGTATTCCCAAACACATCAAGTCGCTCAAAGTTACTGCCCATGATCCGTCCGAGATTCATGATTAAAAGTGTCACCACGGTTCCCTTGATTCCGGGAAGCGTAATGTTCTTCATTCTCTGCCACCTGTTGGCACCATCAATCATGGCTGCTTCATACAGTTCTCCGTTGATTCCCGTAATTGCCGCCAGATAGATGATGGATCCCCATCCCATGGACTGCCATACCCCGATCAGCAGATATGTCACCGCCCAGTGCCATTTTTCTGTCAGAAACGGGATTCCATCTGCAATGATCCCGGCTCCCGTCAGCAGGTTGTTCACAAGACCGCTTGATGGTCTGAACATTGTATAGGCAACGCTTCCGATGATGACCCATGACAGGAAATGCGGCAGATACAGAATCGTCTGTGTCACTTTCTTGAATCTCGGAAATCTCAGTTCATTCAGAATCAGTGCCAGGATAATCGGCATCGGAAATCCGACTGCCAGATCCAGCAGATTGAACACAATGGAATTTCTGAGTGCTCTCAGAAAATCTGCATCTTTAAAGACCTTAATAAAAATCTTCATCCCGACCCATTTACTGCCGTCAAATCCTCTTGCAGGCTTATAATTCATGAATACCATTCGAAGTCCCGGATATGCTGCATAGCTGAAGATCACTACCATTACCAGTGGAAACAGAAGCAGCAGATATAACTGCCAGTCCCGTTTGAATGCTGCTTTCCATGTAATATCCTGAATGGCCGAAGAAGTTTTTTTCTTTTTCCAACTACTCATAGATCTGTACCCTCCCATGATCAGATACCCTCTGTAAAAATTCTTTTGATTTCACTATCATTCTATTTTGAACTGTGCACTTCTTCCTTTCATTTCGATATATAAAAGTGTGCAGTTTTGACCATTTATTTTCCTGATATTTCAGCTTTTGTCGATATTCATTAAATTTGTTCCCTGTTTTTGTGCGATTTTAATCACCACAGCCGCAGATTATCATTTAAGTATTTCTAAAGCAGTTCAGTTTTTGCCATTTTCTGAGTCAGAAATGCACATTTGCAATAATTCGGCATAATGTATAATTTTTACAGGAATCCTTCCAATGAGGTGTTCATTATGTCAAAACCCGCAAAAACAATTATCGAATATCGCAACTATGATCTTCCCGAATATTTCCCCGTTCTGCTTCTCTGCGGTGAACAATGGCGCATTTCTGACATTCCGTCCGGTATTCTTCATTTTCACAACTGCCTGGAAATCGGTATCTGTGAATCTGACAGCGGTACAATGGAATTCATGGATGAACGTCTTTCTTTTCATGCAGGCGATATCACAATTGTTGCCAGCAACATTTCACATACTACCTATTCTTCTCCCGGAACCGCCAGCAAATGGTCCTATATTTTTGTAGACATTCAGGAACTGTTTCATCCAATGTTTCCGATTGACGCCTTTGACCGTGCAGAAGATGTCCAGCGCCTGATCAACAACTATTTTGGGATTCTTCCGGGAACTGTCTATCCGGAGATTTACAGCATCGTACTCGCTGTGGTAAGAGAATTACAGAAAAAAGAGATCAACTATCAGTTTTCAGTCAGAGGTCTTCTGATGTCCCTGATTGTAAAGCTACTGCCGGTTTATTATCAGCAGGGCATCTGTGCTACAGAGGAAGAACATGAAAAAACGCTGGTGATCGCACCAGCGCTTGATTATATCAGAGAAAACTATATGCAGGATTTCAGCATGGAATATCTGGCCGGACTGTGTCACTTAAGTCCGACGCATTTCCGGCGCCTTTTTACCTCCATCATGGGGAATGGTCCTCTGCGGTATCTGAACCGGACCCGGATTCAGAAAGCCGCTACCATGCTGCGTACGACGGAAATGCCGATTCTGAGTATATCAGAAGAAGTCGGCTTTCAGTCTCTTTCAAGTTTCAACCGGCATTTTGCAGAAGACTTCGGAAAATCACCAAAAGACTGGCGTAAAAAAGCAGTTGCCACACAAAACCCTTCTGTCAGAAAATTTTCCGGATGGATGGCGCCGCCGAAAATGTCCTAGCGCACAGATTTCGAAATGATATTCATAATTGTTTCTTTTCCTTCATGGATCAGCATCTGCTGTTTCATGATTACAGGATACTCAGAAGCCATTCCACATTTTCCTTCTTTGTCGCCCAGCTGGTTGCAAAGCGGACTGCAGTGTGCGTTTCATCATATTTTTCCCATATACTGAAACCAACCTGACCGGACAACCGGTTCATCTGCGCATTGTCCAGAATAACGAACTGCTGATTGGTCGGGGATTCCAGCAGAAAATGATAGTTTTTTTCCTGCAATCCCTTTTTGAGCAGCTCAACCATCTCAATCGCATGGCGGCTGATGGTGCAGTACAGATCATCTGTAAAAAGTGTATCAAACTGAATGCCCAGAAGCCATCCTTTCGCCAGAAGTGCGCCGTGCTGCTTGGTTCTCGTCACGAAATGTGAAGGCATATTGTTCTTCGTAAATACAACTGCCTCTCCGAACAGGGCACCGACCTTGGTGCCGCCGATATAGAACACATCCGTCAGTGCAGCAATCATGGGCAGATCCACATCCGTTTCCCTGCTCATCAGACCATATCCAAGTCTTGCGCCGTCCAGAAAGAGCGGAACCTTATGTGCATGGCAGATGTCTGATATTTCCTTCAGTTCCTTAGCACTGTACAGTGTGCCGTATTCTGTCGGATGTGAAATGTAGACCATCCCCGGAAAAACCATGTGCTCTCTGTTGTCATCTGTTTCAGAGGCATTCAGGAGCTGCTCCAGTTCTTTTGCCTGCATTTTGCCCTCATGTGAAGGAACAGTCATAACCTTATGACCGGTGTATTCAATTGCTCCTGCTTCGTGCACATTCACATGTCCTGTCGACGCAGCCACAACGCCTTCATATGGCTGAAGCATGGTATCAATAATAATCTGGTTCGTCTGTGTCCCGCCGACCAGAAACGCAATCTGTGCCTGCGGGCAGGCACATGCCATTCGAATTTTCTCTTTGGCACTGTCACACCAGTGATCTGTGCCGTAGCCACCGTTCTGTTCCAGATTCGTTTCCATCATGCGCTGCAGAATTTTCTCATGCGCGCCTTCTGTGTAGTCACTTGCAAATGTAATCATCTTTCTGCCTCTTTCCTCTGTCATCTTTCATCCGGATCCATATTCTGTCTCTATTGCGTAAGCCTGAGCCCTTCAAAGGTCGTTACTTCCTCAAGCGTCTTTACAAACAGTTCCATGCCTTCCCGGTCCTGCTGTGTAAAGCGTCCGGCCAGCGGGCTGTCCAGATCCAGCACTGCCACAACCCTGCCGCCTGCATGAACCGGTACGACAAGCTCTGAACTTGATGCCGCATCACATGCAATATGTCCCGGGAATTCATGAACATCTTTTACCAGCTGCGTTTCATCCTTCTGCGCTGCCGTGCCGCATACACCGCGTCCCATCAGAATCCTGATGCACGCAACCTTTCCCTGAAACGGCCCCAGAAGAAGACTTCCCTGGTTCATCAGATAGAATCCTGCCCAGTTCAGGTTCTCCATATTCTCCATGATCAGCGCCGATGCATTGGACAATACGGGCATATAGTCCGGTTCTCCGTCTGCAAGCGCCCGGATCTGCTGTGCCAGTAATTTATAATCCGTCATATGCTTCCTCCCTATGATATAGCTGTAATATACTTCTGAAAATTTTATCACATTCTGATAAAAGTGCTAAAATGAAAAGCAGATGCTTCACATAAAATAAAATCACAATGATCCTTCGTATACAAAAGACATCAGGAGCTACACATCATGAATCATGATTATTTCTGGAAACAGCAGTATGATCTGCCTGCAGGAGCCGGATACCCGCTCTGGGGCAAAACACACTTTATCAGCATATTCGTCGTTGCTGTCTGCATCTGTCTTATTCTGTATCTGATCCGTCATATGTCAGAAGCACATCAGCAGCTCAGTATCCGTGTGATTCCGCTTCTCATGGTGGCACTTGAAACCTGGAAGGATCTGTTTCTCGTTTCCGTTCACCGCTTTTCGCTTGGTTATCTTCCGCTCCATCTATGCAGCATCGGCATCTTCGTGTTCCTGGCACATGCCTTTGCACGTACACCGAAATGGCAGGAAATCTGGGGTGAAATTGCTTTCTGTCTGATTATGCCCGGTGCCATGGTTGCACTTTTCGATCCTGACTGGGCTACCATTTATCCGGTATGGAATTTCATGAATCTCTACAGTTATGTCTGGCATGGTCTGCTGGTACTGTATCCGGCACTTTTAAAGCTCCGCGATGACATTCACCCGACCATCCGCCATCTGCACTGGGATCTTCTGTTCCTGTGCGGTGTGATTCCGCCGATTTTTGTTTTTGATAAAGTCTTTAAATGCAATTATTTTTTCATCAACTGGCCGATCCCCAGCAGCCCGCTTTCCTGGCTTGCTTCCTTTATGGGCGTCCCCGGATATCTCTTTGGCTATGCGATCCTGGTCTTTATCATGATCTGCATCGTATATATCTGCATCTGGATCGCCTCTTTATTTCTGCGTCTTTTCAGGCGTTAATCCATTTCCTGTTGATTCCGGTAAAAAAGTGAACGAGAGGTCCAAGGCAGAATGCCGTCAGAATCGTACCGATTCCCAGATGACTGCCATCCCAGCCGATAAATCCCGTAAGGACAGCGATCAGAACCACCGCCACGCAGCTCCCGTCCGTCATCATTCTACCGGCAAAATAGGGAATCTTCGAAAAATGCTGCGCCATCCACATCGAGAGAAAATCATACGGTGACGCTCCAAGTCCTGCTGCCTGATACATAGACAGTCCGAAGGAAAGAATCGCCAATGCCAGAATCATGACGATCAGCTGCAGCGGCAGATTAAACCCTGCTCCCGTAATTCCCGCTGTGCCAAACAGCCAGGTAAATGCCTGTGTCAGGTATCCAAGGATAAAAAGATTGATCAGTGCTCCGAAACCCAGGTATTCAATTCCGATCATCAGCTGCAGAATAAGAAGGATCAGATTCATCAGGAGCTGGAAATTTCCAAGCCCCATGGGAATTCCCGCACTGATCGCCATCATCATGGCTGTATACGGGTCATTCCCCATTCCGGAAATCCGAAGGACTGCTTCCCCGAGTCCCAGCACTGCATTTCCCAGAAGCGCTGCAAAGAGTTTTTTCCATGTGAATTTTCCGATAAAAATCTGAACAATTCTGTTCATAAATTCCTTCACTTTCCGGCTCTGCCTATAAAAAAGAGGACCCGGCTGATCCACCGAAATCCCCTTATATTATTTTCTGCAGGAACATCCTGCCCGAATATATCTGTTGTCCTGAATTTTTATTACTTGAACATCTTGGCTTTGCGGAACAGCAGCGCCACACCGATACTGATCAGTATGACCATGAATACGATAATCGTAAATCCCAGCGGACTCTCTGCAAACGGCATCCCGTCTGCATTTACATTCATACCATATGCACTGAACACAATCGTCGGAATTGCCATCACAATCGTAATGATCGCCAGCGTCTTCATGACGATGTTCAGATTATTGGAGATAACAGAGGCAAATGCATCCATCATCCCGCTTAAGATTCCGCTGTATATGTCTGCCATTTCAATAGCCTGTTTGTTTTCGACAATAACGTCTTCCAGAAGTTCTGCATCCTCCGGATATTTCTTGATCAGTGCAGTACGAAGAAGCTTTTCCAGTACTGCTTCATTGGATCTGAGTGCTGTTGTAAAATACACAAGGCTCTTTTCCAGCTGCAGAAGTTCGATCAGTTCGCTGTTCTTTGTCGACTGATGAAGCTGATCTTCAATCTCATCACTCTTCTTATCCACATCTCTGAGGTAGCGAAGATAGAGAGTATCAATTCTGTACAGGAACTGCAGAATAAATCTCGACTTCATAAAGGTATTGAAGTCCTTGACTTTCCCCTGAGAAAAAGCCTTGATCACCGGAGAATTCTCACTGCAGACCGTAATCATGGCATCCTGAACAATCAGAATTGCCATTGGGATCGTGCTGTAAAGCTCCCTGTCGCTCTGCTCCTCCACTGTCGGAATATTGACGAGAACCATTGTATAGTTATCGTCAACTTCGATACGGGAACGTTCATCCGTATCCAATGCTGCCTTGAGTACATCATCCGGCAGGTCATACTGCCTGCAGATGTATTCCAGTTCTTTCTCCACTGGAGCCACCATGGAAATCCAGCAGCCATCCTTCGCTGCATCGATCTCCTGAAGCCTTCCGTTATCGGTCATGTAATATTGTAACATAATCCATACTTCCTTTCGCGGCACCATGCCGCAAAAAGGGCATGGTATTATTTAGTTGTTTTCATTAAGGTACATAAGGGTATGTCTGAACTTTGCGCAGGTTCCATGCGATCACATCCTTTCAGAATATGCGTTTTTCTATCATTGTAATCAGCTTATCTTACCTTCTGAAATGCAGTACTGTCAACCTTCAGAAGCATATTTTTACATCATTTTTTCATTTCCCGTCTTTCTCCGAAAAAAGGACATTTTCAAATTCTGCAGGGAACTGGGTTCCGATCCTGGAAAGCTCACCAAATACCTTTTCTCTGCCTTTTTGGGTCAGATACCAGTTGTCTCTTGTAATGTCACAGGCTTCCACATAAGGTACCGGCGCGATCAGGAACTGTGTATCCGGAAAGTACAGCTGATAATACATCAGGCATCTTCTGGCATGAAACGCCTTGCAGCAGATGATTGCTTTCTGCGGACGAATACCATTCTCTGCCAGAATTTTCCGTGAAAAGACCGCATTCTGCTGTGTAAAAGCCGCTTGGTCTTCTGCAAGAATTACATTCGCAGGAACGCCGCATATTATCAGCACCTTTGTATAGAACTCCGCTTCTGTCATAAAATCTCTGCCATACCGTTCTGCATGCGACCTGACACCTGCAAAAGCACCGGTCTTAATGCTGTACCTGCCGGAAGGAACTACAACAGGTGCCAGTCCCTTTCTCCAGAGCTGCGCCGCATATTCCGGCAACTCTGAATCTCTGCCACCCGGAATCAGAATCACATCCGCAGGCTCCGGGTCATTTTGTACAAATATGAAATTTGTAATATCGTCTATGATCTGCATGTTCATCGCTTTGTCCTGTATCCCGCCACTTGCGGCAGGTTATTTTAAATTACTCCGGATTTCAGTATACAATAAACCTGCCGGATTCTGTCAAAAACATTGCCTGCAGGGAAATTCGGACCATGCCTTTCGAATCGGGAATTTCCTGACTGCCGGCTTTATATGCGGATTTTATCTTCTGAATTTTTTCGACCGGCTCTTTTGTTTTCTGCTTTTTGTTTTCTGCTTTTTGTTTTCTGCTTTTTGTTTTCTGCTTTTTGTTTTCCGATTTTGTCGAATAGCTCTATGTTATGTCACAGCAGAAACTTCTGTATCAGATTTTCTACTGTTTTCATGTTCAGCGGATGACTTCCCGTCTCATATGTGAGCAGAAGTTTTTCTCCCGGAAATATACCGTTCTTTTCATATGTTTCAAGCTTCTGTACCGTCTTTACCGTATATTCCGGATTGTCCATCATTCCGAAGTGTTCAAGGTAATACACTTTTTTCTTTCTGAGATTCAGCAGTGTAAAATCCGGATGAACATAGCCGTAGCCTTCAAGGTAAAGGGGTTTTTCATATATATAAGGTATCCCCAGCAGGTTGAATTTATCTGCCAGTATCTTTTCTGATTTTGAGCGGACCATTTCGCCTTTCTCCGTATATATTTCAGTATCCGGTCCCTCGATTTTTATGTCCTCCATACTGTTTTGACGAAGCCATTCCGCTGCATAATCTGTATCAGGCATAATCAGCGGACTGATCAGTCCCCGCTTTCCTTCCGGCATCTCTTCATAGATCTGTGTAAACTTTTCGGGTTCATATATGAGCATCATCTCCTTCATGCTCTCATATGCAGTTCTGAGCACAGGCAGCATTTTCTGCAGGTAGTCTTTCTGTGCCAATCCGCTCAGGAGCCTGCTCTCCGACTTCCTGATATATTTTCCATTACTGTTTGGCGCTTCTCTGCGATAATACTGGACCGTTCCCCGATTATGCGTCACGCGCAGCACACCTTTCGGTGCTTCGCGAACAGCATCTTCCGCCATCCTGATCATCCTGTCATATTCCGCCATTTTCATCTGTATCATTTCCTGTAGTTCATCCATCTGAAATTCTTCCATCCTGCTTCCTGCTTTGTGTGATACTCGCTGCTTCTGTTTCGTGCAATGCTTGCTGTTTCGTGCAATGCTTGCTGTTTCGTGCAATGCCTGCTGTTTCGTGCAATGCCTGCTGTTCTGCAATCTGTACTTTGATTTACTTCCTGATTTGCAGCTAATTAATCTTAATTCCCTCTTTTCTTTTATCTTTTTTCCTTTTTCACTGCTGTACGTACTGATCTTGCCTGTTTGGGCTTTTCCGTACGTATTTTTGCAGATTCGGGCTTCTGCACCTGCCGGATTTCGGCCGAACACGCCCTGCTGTACGTACTGATCTTGCTTATTTTGGCTTTTCCGTACGTATTTTTGCAGATTCGGGCTTCTGCACCTGCTGAATTTCAGCCATTTTAGCTCTGCTGTACGTACTAATCCTGCTTATTTGGGTCTTTACGTACGTATTTGGGCAGATTTGGGCTTCTACACCTGCCAGATTTCGGCCGAACACGCCCTGCTGTACGTACTGATCTTGCTTGTTTGGGCTTTTCCGTACGTATTTTTGCAGATTTGGGCTTCTACACCTGCCGGATTTCGGCCATTTTCACCCTGCTGTACGTACTAATCTTGCACATTTTGGTCTCCACGTACGTATTTAGACAGGTTCAAACTTCCAAGCACGCTGAATTTCAGCGCAACACGCCCTGCTGTGCATACTGATCCTGCACATTCTGGCCTTTACGTACGTATTCGGATACATTTGCATTGGTTGTTCGAACACATTTACATTGGTAACTGTTTGGGAATTGATTGCTGTCCCTGAAGAGGGAAGCCCGGCTGCAAAGAACTTGCAACCTACACTGTTTTGAAAACACCTTTACGATTCTCAAAACGCCTTCATGCCATCGTAAATTTGCTTCATCAGGCAAATTCAGGGCACAAAAAAAGCGATAGACGGGATTCGAACCCGCGGTCTCCACCTTGGCAAGGTGGCGCTTTACCAGCTAAGCTACTATCGCATTTGTCAGTCGTTTATCGCGACAACAAAATGAATTTTAAACCATAATCATATCCTTGTCAACGGGGTTTTTTATTTTTTTCAAAACAGCTCCGGATGATCCCTGAAGCAGGCAATCATCTCTGCCGTAAGGCTTAAATGATTCGGCGTCCTGTCAATCTCTGCACGCTCCACCCATTCAGCCACGGCCAGTTCACCCTCATCTCTGTGAATCGTAAGGCTCCCCTCGACCCTGCAGAAGTATCCCAGCAGCAGATTGGAATCAAAGCCCCACGGCTGACTCTTATAGTATCTGATGTCGGTCACCTTAAGGCCGACTTCCTCCATGACCTCTCTGCGAACCGTTCCCTCCGCAGACTCTCCGATCTCACAGAAGCCAGCAATCAGCGCAGTTCCTTTATACTCTCTTCCTGCATATCTGGTCATGACGATCCTGCTGCCATCCGTTACTCCCACAATAACTGCCGGTGCGATCTTCGGATAGATGATGTTCCCGCATTCCGGGCAGCGCAGCGCGCGCTCGGAATCATAAATCTCCGTTTCATGTCCGCATCTGCCGCAGAAACGGTTATCGCGGTACCAGACATACAGATGATATGCTGTCATCCCTGCAAAGCACAGATCCTGCGGATCCGTCTGCCGCAGAAGTGCTGTCTTCTCATAGCCAAAGCCCGGAATCTGCAGCTGTGTCTCTGACAGAGACAGGAAAAAGCTCCTGCCGTCAATCCGGAACAGATACTGCAGCGCCGCTGCCGATGCCTGAAGCGCCTGCGGGAATTCCAGATGTCCATCCGCAGCTGCCCGTGTCAGCACTTCTCTTCCTCTGAACGCAAACAGAAGATCACCTTCCTGCGGCATTTTGTGCTCATATTCATTATGAAAAACCTGCGGTGCAATGTCCTGTATCATTTTTACTTCCTTCCGGTCTTTTGAAAGCCCCTGCCCGCGCCTGCATTGTAATCAATGTCTGTGCATATCTGTACGTATCTGCGCATATCTGCACACAACTGCACATATCTGTACATAGAAATTTTACATTTTAATCCTCTGTTACCCCATAGACTGATATGACAAAATAAGATAAAATCAGATTTGAACAGAGCGCACTGACACACTGCACTCCGGATGAAGAAACAAGGCCCTGCAACAGGTGCAGAATTAACTTCATCATAAGGCAACTGTAATTTTTTCTCAACCGTTTTATTACCCATCAGTAAGGCAGATTCTGGAAAGGAGATTTTATGGAAGCACTGAAATTCTATCGTTGTATGAAATGTGGTAACCTGATTCAGAGTATTGAGGCAACAGCCTGCACACCCACCTGCTGCGGTGAGACCATGACGGAACTCGTACCCAATACGAGTGACGGCGCTGCCGAGAAGCACGTTCCGGTGGTATCACAGGTTGGCAATCTTGTCACTGTAACAGTAGGCAGCGTTGAGCATCCGATGCTGGAAGCACATTACATCCAGTGGATCTATCTGGAGACCACAGGCGGCTACTATCGCAAGGAGCTGCACCCCGGTGACAAGCCGGTCGCTACCTTCAACATTCAGGACGAAAAAGTCATTGCAGCATATGATTACTGTAATCTGCATGGACTTTGGAAGGCTTAAGCCATAAGGCTCCGCTTCCCGCTCAGACAGACATTTATGTAAAAGAGACCGGTGCTGTGAACCGATCCCCAATTGTTAGACCTGACATCTAACGCTTGGAGGTCACCTCATTCGTGCCGGTCTCTTTTTATGACAGAACCTGCGGAACATGAAAAAAGATGCCATTACACCTCTTTTCATGCGCACGTCCCGGCAGATCCGGGCGCCCGAAGGGCATGCGTCCCTGCCCGGCGTCTTTGCCGCCTGCCGCACGGGGTGCTTTACTAGGAGAGCGGAATGCATGTATAATAACCTTGCAAAAAATATTTTTTATCATGTTCGGGAGGCGCAGCCTCAAAAGGAGTCATTTGAATAACGAAAATCAGATTGTAGTCAGAGATGCAAAGGTAATGCTGAAAAAGGGCGAGGGACGCACGATCAAGGCCGGAGGTCTCTGGGTTTATGATAACGAAATTGCTTCCGTTTCAGGAGAATTTGATAACGGAGATATTATTGAAGTACATGATTTTGACGACTATTTTCTCGGATACGGATTTATCAATACCGCTTCCACCATCCGTGTCCGCCTGATGTCCAGGAGCAAAAGTCATCCGGTTACGCCGCAGCTCATTGAGATGCGTGTGCGTGATGCCTGGAACTACCGCAAGGAAGTTATTGACACTGCCGCATGCCGCCTGATCTTCGGCGAAGCAGACTTTCTGCCCGGCATTACCATTGATAAATTCAGTGATGTTCTCGTTGTGGAATCACTGGCACTCGGCACTGACCGCATGAAGATGCTGATTCTGGATACCTGCAGAAAAGTTCTCGCAGAGGACGGCATCAACATCCGCGGCATCTATGAACGGAGTGATGCCAAAGTACGTGAGCATGAAGGGCTTGAACGCTGCAAAGGCTTCATCGGCGAGCCTTTCGACACGAAAGTACTGATTGAAGAAAACGGAATCAAATACTATGTTGACGTGGAAAACGGCCAGAAAACAGGATTTTTCCTTGATCAGAAAAACAACCGTATGTCCATCAGAAGACTCTGCAAGGGCAAAAAGGTACTCGACTGCTTCACCCATACCGGTTCCTTCGCACTCAATGCCGCTGCTGCAGGTGCAGCCTCTGTTCTCGGCGTTGACGCATCTGACCTTGGCATTGAACAGGCAAAGGAAAACGCTGCGCTGAATCACCTTGAAAACATCGCTTCCTTCCAGGTTGCTGATGTCTTCGAACTGCTCCCTGATCTGGAATCCAGAAAGGAAATGTTTGATCTTGTCATTCTGGATCCCCCGGCATTCACAAAATCCCGTGCCTCCATCAAAAAGGCGGTCACCGGCTATCGTGAAATCAATCTGCGCGGCATGAAACTTGTAAAAGACGGCGGGTTCCTCGTCACCTGCTCCTGCTCGCACTTCATGGATCCGGAACTGTTTGCAAAGACAATTGCCGAAGCTGCCAAAGATGCGCACAAACGTCTTCGTCAGGTAGAGTTCCGTCAGCAGGCTCCCGATCACCCGATTCTGTGGTCCAATGACACATCTTATTACCTGAAATTCTACATCTTCCAGGTGGTGGAGGAAAAATAATGAAACTTGCAGTGTTTTTTCCGGGGATCGGCTACCACTGCGATAAACCCCTGCTGTACTTTTCCAGAGAAGCTGCCGTGGAAACAGGCTATGACAACTATATTAATGTGAATTACACCGGCTTCCGTAAGGATGCCAAACAGGCTGCAGACGGTATGGAAGTTGCCTTTCATACTGCCATGGAGCAGACAGAGCAGATTCTGTCCGATGTGGACTGGAATGAATACGACGATATTGTCTTCATTTCCAAGAGCATCGGAACAGCAATCGCAGCCTCCTATGCCAAAGAGCATAACATCAGATGCCGCAATGTCTACTACACGCCGCTTGAGCGGACCTTTGAATTTAACCCGCAGCCGGGCATTGCCTTTACCGGCACGAAGGATTCATGGGTCAATGTTGACGCCATGATTGCGCTTTATCTGCAGAACCACATGCCTTATCACATCATTGAAAATGCCAACCATTCGCTTGAGGTAAAAGATGATGTGATTACAAATCTCGGTAATCTGAAAAAAATCATGGAAATTACAAGGAAATATCTGAAAGCAGGATCTGTTTAATCAGGAAAGTCAGGAATCAATGAAAAAAAGTTCAAATTCTATGGACATGACGGAAGGAACCATCTGGAAACAGCTGGTCTTATTTGCGTTGCCGCTCCTTGCCGGAAATGTCTTTCAGCAGCTTTACAACACAGTCGACAGCATCGTTGTCGGCAATTTCGTAGGCGCCGACGCGCTCGGCGCTGTCACATCCGTTGCGCCCGCAATCAATACGCTGGTCGGCCTCTTTATGGGAATGTCCTCCGGTGCAAGCGTTGTCATCTCGCAGTTCTTTGGTGCCAGAAACAATGCACAGCTGCGGAAATCTGTTCACACTTCCATCGTGACCACCACACTTCTGGCCTTTGTCTTCATGCTCGTCGGCTATTACATGACACCGCCGATGCTGCGCTTCATGAAAACACC
The DNA here is from genome assembly GCA_022486625.1 of Butyrivibrio sp. Classification (GTDB taxonomy): domain Bacteria; phylum Bacillota; class Clostridia; order Lachnospirales; family Lachnospiraceae; genus Butyrivibrio. The sequence goes on from JAKVKH010000030.1 coordinate 32,021, forward strand.
GGATTCCATAACGCCGCTTGCCACAACCTATCTCCGCATTTATTTTCTCGGGATTCTGGGACTGATGATCTACAATATGGGCTCCGCAATTCTGCGTGCGGTCGGTGATTCCAGACGACCTTTGTACTTTCTGATCCTTACTTCAATCATGAACGTCATCCTGGATCTTCTGTTCGTCATCGTCTTCCATCTGGGAGTTGCCGGTGTTGCCTATGCAACCATTATTTCACAGTTCGTTTCCGCAATTCTGATCATGATCGTGCTCTTCCGCAGCCAGGAATGCTACAGCTTGCGCTGGAATGAAATGAAGATTGATCAGTCCATGCTGGGCAGAATTGTTTATATCGGCCTGCCTGCAGGTCTGCAAATGGCGATCACTTCATTCTCCAACGTATTCGTACAGTCGTACATCAATAACTTCGGCGCAGCCAGCACTTCCGGATGGGGTGCCTACGGACGGATTGACTCCTTCGTCATCCTGCCGATGCAGAGCCTTGCCCTTGCCGCAACCACCTTCGTCGGTCAGAACGCGGGTGCCGGCCGGGTTGAGCGGATCAGAACCGGTATCCGCACCACGCTGACCCTTGCCATCGCCTGCACACTTGCCGTTTGCATTCCGGAATTCATCATTGCACCGCACGTGATTTCTCTTTTCAGCAGAGACCCGCAGGTCATGTATTACGGAGCACTGTTCATCCGCCTGAACTGTCTCTTTGATGTACTGTGCTGCATGAATCAGGTACACGCAGGCGCACTCCGCGGTATGGGGGATGCAAAGGTTCCGATGTTCATCATGCTGGGTTCCTTCGTAGTCTTCCGGCAGATCTATCTGTTCATCATGTCACACCTGACCGGCAGCATTTACCCGATTGCGCTCGGATATCCCGCCGGATGGCTCGTCTGCAGTATTCTGATGTTCCTGTACTTCCATTACAGTCACTGGGATCAGAAAATCAGCCGCAGCACCTTATAAAAAATGCCTTTCGGAACCTGTTTCATTCCGAAAGGCATTTTAATACAGTTCATTTCAATGCATCCACTGCCGCAATATACTTCTCATAGCTGCAAAGGCCCTGTCTGTACCATTCACAACGGCCACAGGAACCTTCAAAGATCTCCTGTGTCATGCGGTCACGAACCGCTTTCCAGAGCTGCATGGAATCATATTCCCTGCCGGCTTCAAGCTGCAATGCTGTCAGCAGTCTCTCATCCTTGGTCTGTACATGATTGCGGTCCAGACTGCACCGGGCAGCTTCGCCTGCCTCCTGTACCAGATTCGGACAGGACGCACAGATTTCATCAGGGTCTGTCTGCAGGCAGACTTTGCAGCCGCGTTTCAGCTCCGCTGCCTTCTGATCCATATTCTGCACAAATGCATCACTGTAGCCGTGCCCGCAGTAAAGCGGCACACACAGAAGATGATGAACTCTCAGTCTCAATCCAGAAGTCCTGCCTTTGCCAGTCTCTTACGAAGAACTCCGCCGATGATATATGCCAGCAGTACAGATAAAATATCCTTGATCAGATAAGGAGCACTTACCAGCAGAAATGATTCCACAAATCCGGATGCTGCAACCACCATGAACTGCAGGATTCCAAGAATGTGACATGCAGCAACGCCTGCAATGCCGAGTCCCATTTTAAACACATAGTTTTTTCTGGTCTCACCGATTGCACAGCAGAGCGCCAGGATAAAGAAGCCCCAGATGAAACCGCCGGAATAGGAAACAAGTGCCTGCGGGCCGCCGGAGAGTCCTGCAAATACCGGAACCCCGCAGACGCCGAGAAGAACATATACGAGCATGGTCATCAGACCTTTTTTTCTGCCGAGGAACACACCGATCAGTGCAACGCCAAACGTCTGCATGGTCATCGGCACACCTGTCGGTGACGGAACCTGAATCTGAGACAGAATGCCCAGAATTGCTGCAAACATGCCAATAAGTACAATATCAACTGTTTTGATCTTTGATGAAGCCTTTACCTTACCTTCTGCCATTACCTTTTTCCTCCATAATTTTTATGCTTTTGTCATCATAACACAGCGGCATGATCAGAACAAGGCATCCCCTTTTCACATTCGCAGATGATAAATCTGCCCCTTGTTTTTTATTTTATATGTGCTTATAATGTGGTCAACTTAATAAGATCTTCAGGGCAGGGTGCAATTCCCTACCGGTGGTAAAGCCCACGAGCCGCAAGGCATGACTTGGTGAAACTCCAAGGCCGACAGTACAGTCTGGATAAAAGAAGATGTTTGAAACAAACAAAAGAAACGGCAATGCTTTTTCTTTATGTCTGTATGATTAATTGCTCTGGAATTATTTCTGATTCCGGAGCTTTTTTTATTTCACAGACACAGGAAAACGTACGCTGTTTCTGCGTCAGATGCCCTGGGAAAAATTCCCGGGGCATTTTTTATATCAGGACCTGCAAAGCGGGCTCCTGTCAGACAGAAAGGAACTGGCATGAATGACTGTGAATACATGAAACTCGCACTGGAACTTGCCGCACGCGGAACGGGGCATGTCGCCCCCAATCCCCTTGTCGGCGCACTGATTGTAAAGAATAACCGCATCATCGGTGAAGGCTGGCATGCAAAATATGGAGAAGCACATGCCGAACGCAGTGCAATTGCTTCGCTTAATGAATCTGCGGACGGCGCCACCATGTACGTGACGCTTGAACCCTGCTGCCATACCGGCAAACAGCCGCCCTGCACGGATGCCATCCTCTCCTGCGGCATCCGCCGCGTTGTCATCGGCTGCACGGACCCGAACCCGCTTGTTGCAGGCCGGGGAATCCGGATTCTGCAGGAACACGGGATCGAAGTCACAACGGATGTCTGCCGCGATGAATGTACCGCGATGAATCAGGTCTTTTTTCACTACATCCGGACCGGTCTGCCCTATGTGATCATGAAATACGGAATGACCATGGATGGAAAGACTGCCTCCCGTACCGGTGCCTCAAAATGGATCACGGGGGAAACTGCAAGAACGCATGTCCATACTCTGCGCGGCAGATACACTGCCATCATGACCGGTGTCGGAACCATTCTTTCTGATGATCCGCAGCTGACCTGCAGAATTCCCGGCGGATATCCTGACCCGATCCGGATCATCTGTGACAGCAGTCTGCGAACCCCGCTGACTGCAAATGTCATCAAACAGGCGCAAAGCGCACGAACCATTATCGCCACATGTACAAAAGACATTTCACTGATCGGCACCTATCTCTCTGCCGGGTGCGAAATCTGGCAGATGCCGCAAAAAGGCGGCCATGTCGATCTGCAGGCGCTGTGTCGCAGAGCCGGCAGCAATCAGATCGACAGCATCCTGCTCGAAGGCGGAAGCACTTTGAACTGGTCCGCACTTGAAAGCGGCATTGTCAATAAAGTCATGGCCTATATCTCACCCCTTCTGATGGGCGGTGCGGAAGCCCTGACTCCCGCAGGGGGAACCGGTTTTCCTGATCCTGCCAGCGGATTACGACTCCAAAACTGCCGCATGACGCCGATCGGCGAAGACTTTCTGATGGAAGGAGAAATCGCATCCGATGTTTACCGGAATCATTGAAGAAACAGGTCAGACCGTCTTTTTGAAAAAAGCCGCCGTTTCCGCCGCCATCCGCATCCGGGCAGATCTCATCACACAGGACCTTCGGACCGGCGACAGCGTTGCCGTAAACGGGGTCTGCCTGACGGTTACTGACACGAAGCGCGGCTTCTTCGACGCTGATGTCATGCATGAAACGCTGCAGAAATCCGCACTCGGAAATCTGCGTGACGGCATGCCGGTCAATCTGGAACGGGCAATGCCCATGAATGGCAGATTCGGCGGACATATCGTAACCGGGCACACAGACGGAACCGGGCACATCACCGGAATCCGGCAGGACGAAAACGCCGTGTGGTATCAGATTTCCACATCGCCTGAAATTCTCCGGCGCATTGTCTGCAAGGGTTCCATCACGGTTGACGGCGTCAGCCTGACGGTCGCCGGCCTGACGGATCATTTTTTCACCGTGTCCGTTATCCCGCATACCCGCGCACAGACCATTTTCAAGACCTACGAAACCGGCACCGAAGTCAATCTTGAAAACGATCTGATTGTCAGATACATTGAAAAATACATGACTGTCCGAACACCTTCCGTGCAAACGCAGGATAACCGGATCAGCCGTGCATACCTTGAAAGGAATGGATTTTAATATGAATACTGTACAGGAAGCACTCGAAGAACTCAGAAACGGACGTGTCATCATGGTCACCGATGACCCGGACAGGGAAAACGAAGGAGATTTCATCTGCGCCGCAGAATCCGCCACAACCGAAAATGTCAATTTCATGGCAACACACGGCAGGGGACTGATCTGCATGCCCATGTCTGCTGAATATGTCACGAAGCTCAGGCTCCCACAGATGGTTGCAGACAACGGTGACAACCATGAAACTGCCTTCACCGTTTCCATTGATCATATCAGCACTGCAACGGGCATCTCCGCAGAGGAACGGGGAATCACTGCCAGAAACTGCGTCCTGGATGATGCCGGACCGGAAGATTTCAGGAGACCCGGACATATGTTTCCTCTTCTATCCAGAAAAAACGGTGTGCTGGAGCGGGCCGGTCACACGGAAGCAACCGTTGACCTCTGCCGTCTGGCGGGTCTGAAGGAATGCGGCCTGTGCTGTGAAATCATGGGGGATGACGGCAAAATGCTGCGTCAGGGCGCGCTCCGGGCATTGGCCAAAACCCATCACCTGTGTCTCATCTCCATCAAAGCCCTGCAGGACTACCGGAAACAATATGAAAAACTCATCCGGCGCGTTACCGTCACAAAGCTTCCGACCAGATACGGCAACTTCACTGCTTACGGATATGTGAACACTCTGAACGAAGAGCATCACATTGCGCTTGTCAAAGGTGACCTCGGAGACGGTCAGAACGTGCTGTGCAGAGTCCATTCGGAATGCCTGACCGGTGATGCCTTCGGCTCCCTTCGCTGCGACTGCGGCCAGCAGCTGGCGATGGCCATGACACAGATTGAAGCAGAAGGACGCGGCGTACTTCTGTATATGCGTCAGGAAGGGCGCGGCATCGGGCTGATCAACAAGCTGCGCGCCTATGAACTGCAGGAACAGGGACTTGACACCATGGAAGCCAACCTGCGGCTCGGTTTCGCCGCGGATGAACGGGAGTATTATATCGGCGCACAGATCCTGCAGGATCTGGGGATTCACAGCCTGCGTCTTCTGACCAACAATCCGGACAAGGTCTACCAGCTGGGCGCCTATGGCATGGAAATTCTGGAACGCGTACCGATCCAGATGAAGGCAACCGTCTATGATCTCGCCTACCTGAGGACCAAGCAGAAAAAAATGGGACATATCCTGAATTACTGATCAGAACACCTCAAAAAAGAAATGGAGAAAAAAATGAGTACATTTGAAGGAAAAATTATTGCAGAAAATATCCGCATCGGAATCGTCGTTGCCCGTTTTAATGAATTTATCACTTCCAGACTGCTGGGCGGCGCCATGGACGGATTACTGCGTCACGATGTGAAGGAAGAACAGATCGACGTCGCATGGGTCCCCGGTGCCTTTGAAATCCCGCTCATTGCTGCTAAAATGGCCGGAAGCGGAAAATATGATGCCGTCATCTGTCTCGGCGCCGTCATCCGCGGCAGCACCAGTCACTATGACTATGTCTGTAACGAGGTATCAAAAGGCGTTGCGGCCGCGGGCCTTGGCAGCGGCATTCCGGTTATGTTCGGCGTACTTACCACAGAGAATATCGAGCAGGCCATCGAGCGGGCAGGGACCAAAGCCGGAAACAAGGGTTACGACTGCGCGCTTGGCGCACTTGAGATGGTAAACCTGATTCGCGGCATGGCACTGTAACCTCTGAAGAAGAAAAAAGACAAAAAATCCGAAAAATATATTTGAGGGGGTTGACAATCCCCCCAAATATATTGTATCATCATTGTTGCTGCTGAAAGTCGCAACGAAGTTTCGAAAGACGGTGGCAAACTCGAAAGGTATTCGCAAGAGTCCTTTCGTTTATATATAAATCGAAGCGTGGCTCAGTTTGGTAGAGCGCTGCGTTCGGGACGCAGAGGTCGCCCGTTCGAATCGGGTCGCTTCGACACATAGTTTCATTTTTCAGAAACCCTACAAATTCAACGTTTGTAGGGTTTTTTTTTGGTTTCTGTATGAATCCTATATAGGTAATATATAGTTGCAATATAGGATATTTTTCTACAAAAGCAGAAATTCTGTCCCACAAATTGCTGTTTTCTGTCCCACGAAAAAATGCAAACAAAAATCTGCATTTTTTCAAATCACTTTTTTCCATAACTTCTATGAGAAAAAAAACTATATCAACTCTATGGAGGTATTACCTATGGAAAAATTACCAAGTGGATCATTCAGGATCTGTAAACGTATGCAATTAATCAATGGTAATCGCAGGAAATTTTCTGCGACCGGAAAAACCGAACACGAAGCCGCGGTAAATCTGCAGGATAAAATTAATTATGCTAATAATCGCATCAGATTTGGCGATGCTCTGGATCGGGGAGATGTCAGATTATTTGATGCGATTACGGATAAACTGAACAGTGACAAGACTACTATCCTTGATGGTAAGGAACGCCCCAAGCGTGACAGCAGCATCGCCCGAGATCGTAACTCCTACAAAAATCAAATCGAGCCATTTGTTGCGATAAACAAGCCAATTAAGGATCTGATGCCAACCGATATTGCAAAATGGTATGATTGGATTAATGCCCAAAAAAAGGCAAACGGTCATCCGCTTGCTGCAGATAGCAAAAATCGTGCGCTGTCACTCTTAAAAAGTGTTATTGACACCTACTGTGCCCGCACAATGCAGGTATCCCCAATGGCTGGGTATCACTATTGGCACCGCAAAAAAAGAACTGACCTTACGCAATCTGCCCTAACTCAAACCGAGTGCAAAAAACTTATTGCATACTGTCATGAGCATCCTTCCAAAAACGAAGATATCATTCTGCTGATTCTCGCAATCTATTGCCGTCCGGGCGAAGCTCTGGCGCTTAAGGTTAAAGATTATGATCCCGATGAACACACCCTGTATATTAATCGTACTGTCATTAACCATAGCCAGCTGTCTGAGGATGGACGAACAAAAACGCCCGACTCGCTGAGGCATATCACATTACCGCAAGCAGCACAGGATATCATCATAAAATATTGCGACGGTAAAAAGCCTGATGATTTACTGTTCCAAAATACCTCACACGGCTGTATGGACGAGTGCGATTTTAACCACCATTTTAAGCGTGTATTAAAAAAATGCGGCATAAAAAAAGATCTGCATGCACATAATCTACGCACCACAGGTATCTCCATTGCACAATTTCTGGGAGCTGATGTAAAAGGAGTATCCAAAAATGCCGGACATTCATCGATTGAGACAACGCAGCAGATATACACAGCAATTTATCAGGAGTGTAAACAACAGGCCGTTAATGTTATGGATAATTTTCTCGCCGATAATTTTTAATGTATCCATTCAAATTGCACACTTTTTCTTTTGCTTTTTTTCCATAATACATATGAGCAAAGGAGGCTCATACAAATGAGTAAACTGGCAAAAGGAAGCGCAATTTTAGAAGTAACATATCCCAAAGAGATCTATCAGACACTGCGTGATCGCGCTGCAGCAGAGGGAACATCTGTATCTGCACTTGCAAAACATCTGATCACAATGGGATATCAACAGACTTATCACAGCGATATTATCCCCACAAAAACCGAAATGCAGGAATAAAAAAGAGAGGTTACCCTCTCTTTTTTATTGGATTACATTCGCAATTTTTTATCAACCTGCATTGCTATATTCATTGCTATATTATTACTTTTTGAAATCCCAGATTCAATCTGCAGGATCTGTTTTTCTGTCATTCCTTTTATCTTCTTTTTTAGTGATAAATTGAAATCATTTGTTCTGTCTTGCAATAATGCTGTAAATTTTTTTTGAAACGCTGATGCATCCGGCTCTTGTATCATGGCTAGCTGCTCCTGATACTGCATCGATGCCTCCTGCTCGCTTTTAATCGCTTCGGACAGATTTGATTTTAACTTCCCTATTTTTTCCATCTCATCCAGACAATTTATATATTCAGCCTTAACTTTCGCACTATCAGGATATCCATTACGTCTGATGATCTGGTCAATATCACTCTGTATCGCATTCATTTCTGATTTTTCTGATCTGATGATTTTATTTATTCGGTTCGCCCGCAATGGGTGATAACCTCCAATGCTCTCTTTTTGTTTTATTAACTGCAAAATTTTATCTTGGCATCCTGCGATTTTCTTGTCTACTTCATTGAGCCTTGACATTAGACATTGTATTTTCCTCACATCGTTCCGGGCATACTGCGCCTGATATCCATTCAGTTCTTCTTCTGCCGCAAGTTTTACACATGTGGCAGATACATTATTTTCCCACAGATCTGCTGCATCGATTGCCATCTGTTGTATGTTACGTTCCCGCGTATTCGCATCGAAAATATGCAACAATCCATCTTTGGATAAATCCAAGCCAGTTATTTTTCCCATTCTGCAATTCCGTATCCTTTGTCCATCTTTATTCACATATGTTACATATTTATGATGCTCATCCCATATTGTTGTCCATCCGCTGCCAAGCATATCAGCAGCAAACTCCTCCTTACTGCATGCCATTTTTGTTGCCTTGACAATTGCTTTTGCACAGTCAGCAACATAACTTTTTATTTCTCCGTTTTGCGCCTTTTGTATTATCTGGTATAAATTTTTATCCCATGCCGCTTTAACATCAATATCTATACGCGTACCGTTATAATGCATCCCTTTCATCGGGACTGATAATTTTGCGCGTTGGCAGAGTGTATTGCATAATTGCTTTGCATTTTCCAGATCCTGCTTTTTCCAGTGGAGTTTTTGCCCATCCAAATACGACACTGTATTAATGACAAAATGGTTGTGCAAATGATCCCTGTCTATATGTGTCACAATCAGTACCTGTTGCTCAGGCCATATTTTTTCTGCCAACCTGACCCCAAGCATATGTACCTGCTCTGGTGTTGATTCGCCTGGCGGAAATGACTGTACTGCATGCATATATTGTCTGCCGCTATCTTTGCGATATAATTTTTTTATCCGACAGAAATCAAGATATATGCTATCTGCATCCATTGCTTGATCATCAACCTCAAAATCTCCAATACCACTGATCAGATTTTGCTCTGTTTTTTTATCCTGCAAAACATATCGCAAAACTCCTTTTAGTGCTGCATGCCCTGCAGCGCTTGTATTAATGATCTTAAAGATTGCCATTCTCCGCCAACCTCCTTTTGCATGCAATCGATTTTTTGCTTTATATCCTGTAATTCGGCTAATTGCGCAGTCTGTCCGACTGTATTGGCATATCGAGCCATCTGATTAATATTATTGCCAATGCCGCGGATACAACGATATATATCACTTAATTCCCGATTTGCGTTTTGGAGTAATTGCAGTTCTTCCGGAGTAATACTACGCAGTCCAGACACAGCAGACAATATATATGCCTGTTGTGTCTGAGCTGACGATTCTATCTTTTTACATAAACACTTATATTCATTCTCATCCATTCTAAATTGAATCGAACGATTCCTAATGCGATTTACTTTTTTTGCCATTTGCATACCTCATATAATTAATAACATCACGCCGAAAAGAACAATTATCATAGGTATCCCCCATGCCATTGATATGACACCTGCCAATCTGGGAGATAGCATCTCTTGTTCATACCCGCTGATAAGATTGTCCGCAAATTTAAACACCGCCGAGCTGGTGTTTACGCCGTGAACGCTCCCCTGTTGGGATACCTGATGCCTCAGATCAGCAGCTCGATATAATATGTCCTCAATCGTATCGCCATCTATGCCCGTTGATCCATAAGGCCACTTCAGGATCTGCTCGATCTGCGCACTATAATCTCTGCCAGTCGCAATATCATTGTCAGTGAGATAATGCAGTAACTGATCATCAATCGCATGATTATCTGTGCGTATACCCCAGACAGGGTTTAACAAGGTGCGTATTGGATATGTCCTGAGTGCATGTGCTAATTGATACTTATGTGACATTTCTGTGATTATCTTTGTTTTGTTCATTATCATCCCTCCATTTTTGCAAATACAATTTGGCAGTTTAAAGGGTTCCGAGGGGCACCGCCCCTGGCCAGTTTAGGGAGCAGTTTTTCTGCTCCCGTGTGATATGGCCTGCCATATCGCGAAACTGGCATGCAGATTTCTATAGTAAATTAGTTAAATCTGCATCGGTTTTTAACTGCCAGAGCAACACCAAATGCATTACATATGACATGATCTGTGCTGAGACTGTTTATCTGCCTCGCACAATAATCCATCACGATACACCATATGATCTGTATTTATTACCTCATGCATATGACTGTCGTAATAATATACACTATCCGATAACTGATCCTGCACTGCTACTTCGGTCTGATTTACGCTCCGCACAATTTCTTTAAGATTATATATATCCTCACCCTGTACTGGGATAAGCAACGTTTCATGGATCGAGGAGGGCAGGATAAAAAAGTCCCCATTCAATATTTGTGTTGCCTCAGACATTGCTCTACGATTCAATATTTCAGCAGCCCCATATACTTTGTTTAAATTCGTCAACACCAGCATTTTCCCATTTTCCTGAGTATTTTCTGTACCGTAAACTTTTTCTGATTCGACCAGATCTGACACTGTATGTTCGAGACTATCAAGCGTATATGGTGTTTCTTCTTGATTTCTGATCGCTGCATCTAAGACTTCACACTCTGACAGCTCAAATCGTTGTAAAATACTGTGAGTCAGGATACAACTACCCTCACCAATGGTTATACGGGCAATTACAGCCAAATCATCACCAATCATCCGATATGGGACATGTTTCAGGATTTCTTTATTTTTCAGAGCACTGATCAGCTGTGGATATGCCCTTTCGCGGATTTTTGCAGCATCTAAATCTAACTTCATTTTCAATCTTTCATGCTGCCGCATGTCATCCACAATATCCTTAATCTGCTGATCCATCGTCTGGCCGTTCCGGTAATCCTGATACAGCGGCTCAACATAATATACGCGTGCAATGGTTGATCCATGTGGCATCAGACAGACACTATCCATATCTGTTTGGTTTACTTTCATCTGTTTATCCGTTTTCAGTGCAGCATTATTTTGGTCTGCAGCCTTACTGAGCGCATCTATCAAATTTGTTTTATAACTTTCGTATGTCATAATCATTTCCTCCTGAATATTATATTTCCTGACTTTTTGATCAATTTCTGTTGCCTGCAAAAATACCTATCCTCAAACCAATAATTTTTACTAACAAGATAGGTGCCAGTCGGTGTAACAACAATCTCTTTTTTGGATGCAACAAGACTGATCAGGTCTGCCTCATCGTATATATTACGATCTGCATACGACACTGTAGTATTCCCACTCGCCCCATTGCTGACTGAGCTCTTAGGCTGTGCATAAGTTCCTGCTGTCTTGATGATATAGCTGCTGGTGTCATTATCATTTGACTCCAATATGCATTTAATTCTGCAATTATCCATGATTATCTGTGCGCCATCCCTGCCATACTGCTCTCGGAGCTGTGCAAGTCCCTGAAATGACAGCCATATTGACACCCCATATCCTCTGGCTATAGACAACTTTTCTAGCAGATTATCAATCTTGCCGATTGCATATGCCTCATCAATCATCACATAACATGGTGTAGATCCGATTGCTCTTTTGGTAAGCTCATCCAATGTCTGGGCAATAATCACACGGAATATACTCCCATATTCATGTAGTTTATGCTCTGGGACACACAGATACAGTGATTTCCCCTCATCTGTAATTGCCGCGGGAGAGGCTCTATTGGGATTATTCTGCATAAAATACTGGATATCAGTATTTGCAAATATGCTTAACGGAGTATACAGATGCGTCTCAATATCCTGCATGGCCTCAGATTTCTTTTTATTAAATTTCGCCAGATATTTCAGGGTAATCTGCGTAGTTCCTGCATTTGTGCATATTTTTGTTATTTTCTCCTGCAAGTTACAGGTTAATATATCATTTACCGTTGCAATAAAATCCAGATTATGACTGTATCCATCTGCCAGCAGTCCTGTCAGCATACATCTGGCATTATCAACCCAAAATGCCTGTTTAGGATCTGCTTCTGGTATCAGGCATCTGGCAATCCTGCCAAATACCTCCATCTGCACATCTGATGATGCATGCTGCAGATTATCAAGTGCATAATATGGATTCCATCCCCATGTGCTGCGATCTGTTGGATCGAGACACAGATTGTTGATACCTGGTACCGTCTGATACTGCTCTCTCTTAGGATCAACGATCAA
>JAKVKH010000031.1 GCA_022486625.1 Butyrivibrio sp.
AAAACACCCAACCGATTACGACTACGATCATACAGTAAATTCTGCTGAGCACTTTGGATTTCTCCAGAAGTTTGCCAAAACCCATCCGTTCAAAAATAAGAAATGCGCCATGATAAAGTCCCCAGCCAACGAAATTCCAGCTGGCACCATGCCAGAGACCGGTAACTGCAAATACAATGCTCAGATTCAGATAAGTTCTGAATTTACCCTTTCTGTTACCACCAAGCGGAATATAGAGATATTCCTTAAACCATGAAGAAAGAGAAATATGCCACCTTCTCCAGAATTCCTTAATTGATGTTGAAATATATGGATAATTAAAGTTCTCCAGAAAATCAAATCCGAACATTCGTCCAAGGCCAATTGCCATATCCGAATAACCTGAAAAATCATAATAGATCTGCAAAGTATAAAACACTGCTCCGCACCAGGCCACAAGTCCTGTCATCTGTGACGGATCCAGTGCAAAAATCTTATCCACCGACACTGCCAGCAGATTTGAAATCACTACTTTTTTACCAAGGCCATAGATAAATCTGCGAAATCCGGAAGCGATTTTTTCCCGGTTCACACTCCGTACCGTAATCTGTTCATCAATATCGCGGTACTTGACGATCGGTCCTGCAATCAGCTGCGGAAAAAAAGAAATATAAAGTGCAAGATTCAGCACATTCTTCTGTGCCTTGTACTCTCCGCGGTATAAATCAATCACATAGCTCATTGCCTGGAATGTAAAAAAAGAAATCCCAATCGGAAGCGCAATACTGGTTCTGGGAAGATGAAACATCGGCAGAAGATGATCCAGTGTATTCAATACGAAATTACAATATTTAAAGTACCCTAGAAGGAGCAGATTCCCAATAATATCAATTGCCAGAAACAGTTTTCTTCTATTCTCATACTTCTCAATGCAGAGTCCCAATGCCCAGTTCATCACAACAGAAGCAAGCAGCAGAATAATATAGGTAGGTTCACCCCATGCATAAAAAACCAGACTTGCAATCAGAAGCAGTATATTCTGTGCCTTAATATTTCTGATCAGCAGACTGAGCAGAAACACTACCGGCAAAAATATCCATAAAAACACCATTGAACTGAATACCATAATTTTCTCACCTATCCGTCATTTTCTTTTTTTCTTTGTTTTGGCTGCCGTTTTTCTGGCAACAGAATACCCAAACTTTCCAACCTTTTCTCCGAGTGTATAATATTCCCCATGAGAATAAGCCAGAAGATCCGCCTTTTTCATATCAAAACGTCCCTTTTCATCCAGATAACGCTCATCTACATCAACGCTGAGCACTTCTGCGATAAACAGATCATGCGTCCCGAGCGGAATCCTCTGTACCACACGACATTCAATACTGACCGGGCTTTCCTCAATTCCGGGTGCCGCAATTTTTGCTGAAGCAGCCGGCGTCAGATGCATCTGCTGAAATTTATCACAATCGCGTCCTGACTTTACGCCGCACCAGTCCGTTGCATAAGCGAGCGAGCGGTTTGTCAGATTAACGACAAATTCTCCTGTCTCACAGATAATGTCATAAGAGTATCTTTCAGGTCTCAGCGATATGGAAAGCATCGCCGGAGAACTGCATATATTTCCTGTCCACGCAACTGTTGTAATATTCGGTTTTTCTCCTGCGCGGCCGCAGCTTACCATCACAGCCGGAATCGGATACAGCATGTTCCCTGGCTGCCAGTTCTGTTTTGCCATTTTAATCCTCATATTGCGAGCATGACAGATGTCTGGTGGACCCATGTTTGCGAAGCTCGCTGCACAAACATTGCGAATGATGATCCAAAAACATTCACTCTTTCCTTTATAAAACTGCTCAAAGAATTCCACAGATCTGCAGTACTATCAGAACAAGTCCCGCTGCCGCGGCAAGAAATGTCATAATTGCTACCGGCAGAACTGCACTGTTCTTACGTTCCACTGCGATCTGAAGTGCTTCTATCTGTTCTTTTATTTCTTTCAACTGCTCTGCAGAGGATGCTGCAGACTTCCTGAGTGTTTCCACCAACTGATCATTTCCACCTGCCAGCTGATCTGTGCTCTCCCTCACAAGATCAGAAATCGCCTGCGTCTGCTTCTTCTCTTCATCCTGCAACGAAGCCTGAACATTTCTGTAAACACGTACCCCGACATCATGTGTATTGGCATCCGCTTCATCCAGCTTTTCTGTCAGCCTTTTCTCCATCTGGTCAAGTGTATCTTTCGTTCCGCTGTCACTGCTTTCTGCCATTTTCTGCTGCATCATCTCTTCAAGACATCTGATTCGATCAGCGGTCTCCTCTGCATTCTTCCTGATTTCTTCCATTTCTGTCTGGTACTGTGCAGTCTGAATTCTCAGACGTTCAGTTTCAGCAGCTTCAGCTGCAGCATTTGCCTTGATCATCTCCTGCGCACTGAGTTTCTGTGCCAGTTTGTCCATGAAATTATCCACAATCCATCCTCCCAACATACGCTTACGCATCCTCTGCTTTCAGCTTCAGCATCAAAAGATATCATTGAATACTTTAGCATTTATTATGCATTTTGTACATTTATTTGCGTATGAATCATGTTTTATTATGCATGTTAACTTTATATTAACCGCACGTTCATATTCTGTTCATAAATAATTGCTATATTATAATTACTTTCAGATGAAAGTAACAGAAGTTTTTCAAATCGCTAGATAGATAATTTTTTCATAATAGCCCAGATGCCGAAAGGTGTCTGGGCACTCCTCATTAATAAGGTTCTTTCTGATCGGTCTCCTGGGCAGCAATCGCCTGAATCTCATCATTAAGTGACAGCATTCTTGTATCCAGTTCTGACACCATATGTGCACATTCGAGAAGTTCCGAATTAATATGTGCCGGTGCATTTCCCTCAAACTTGTACTGAATCTTATGCTCCAGACTTGCCCAGAAATCCATGGCAACCGTCCTGATCTGAATCTCCACCTTTGTATCAATAATCCGATCCGAAAGATATACCGGAACCGTCACTACCATATGATAACTCCGATAACCACTTGCCTTCGGATTCATAATATAGTCCTTGACGGCAATGACACGAATATCACTCTGATTACTGATCATATCCGCAATCTGATAAATATCCGCCGTAAAGGAACAAATGACACGAATTCCTGCAATGTCATTAATATATTTGACCATATTCTCAATCGTTGATTCATAGCCATGACGCTTAAGCTTTTTGACAATGCTCTCCGATGTTTTGATTCTTGCCTTTATATGTTCAATCGGATTGTAACGATGCACCTGCTGAAATTCATCATTCAGAATCTCAATTTTGGTATTGATCTGTTTAAGGGCAGAATGATAGATCAGTGTTACCTCTTCCCATGTATGAATATCTGCATCATTTCCTACTCTTAATTCCACTTTTCCACCTTAAGGACGCACGTCTGCCTCTTATCTGCCACAGGCAGACGCACAGCTCCTCCTTTGTGCTGCTGAATTATTCTACAGTAACACTTTTTGCCAGATTTCTCGGCTTATCTACATCACAGCCACGTCCCACCGCAATGTAATATGCCAGAAGCTGAAGCGGTATTACTGCAAGTGAATCAGTAAAATATGGATTGGTTTCAGGAATGTAAATCACATAATCTGCAGCCTTCTCAATCTCGGTATTTCCCGCATTGGTAACCGCAAACACAACCGCTCCTCTGGACTTGACCTCTACCATGTTACTGATGATTTTTGCATAAAGCGCCGGCTGCGTAGAAATTGCCGCAACAAGCGTTCCCTCTTCAATCAGAGAAATGGTACCATGCTTAAGTTCTCCGGCAGCATAAGCCTCCGAATGAATATAGGAAATCTCTTTCAGCTTAAGTGAACCTTCAAGAGAAATGGCATAATCAATACCCCTTCCGATAAAGAATACATCTTTCGCTGCAAGAAAACGATTGGCAATCTTCTGAATTTCTTCCCTGTTGTTCATCACCATTTCGATCTGCGCAGGCAGTTCTTTCAGGTTTTCAATCAGTTCAGCAAGTCCTGCATCACTGAGTTTTCCTCTGACACGTGCAAACTTCATGGCAAGAAGATATAGGGCAACCAGTTGTGCACTGTATGCTTTCGTCGTTGCAACCGCAATTTCCGGCCCTGCCCAGGTATACATGACATAGTCTGCCTCTCTTGCAATAGAACTCCCGACAACATTCACAACGCCCAGAATCGGGCATCCCGCATCCTTCGCCATACGAAGTGCTGCCAGTGTATCCGCTGTTTCACCGGACTGGCTGACCACAATGACCAGACTTCCTTCCTCCAGAATCGGATTCCGATAACGGAACTCAGATGCCAGATCCACTTCCACAGGTACACGCGCGAGGCCTTCAAATACATATTTTGCAGTCATTCCCGTATGATATGCGGATCCACAGGCAACAATGAATATCTTTTTGATTGCTGCAAGATCCTTATCACTGATTTTAAGTTCGTCAATAACGATCTCACCTTTTTTGATTCTGGGTGAAAATGTGTCTTTTACCACCTTCGGCTGCTCATGCATTTCCTTAAGCATGAAATGCTCATAGCCGCCTTTTTCAGCAGAGTTTGCATCCCACTCCACAACCTCTACCTTTTTCTGGATTTCTTCTTCATCAACAGTATAGAATTTCACTTCATCCGCTGTCATTCTGACAATTTCCTGATTATCAACATATACAACAGAACGTGTATATTTCAGAATTGCCGGAACGTCAGATGCCATGAAATTACCATCATCACTGGTTCCGATAATCAGCGGGCAGTCTTTACGTACTGCATAAAGTTCACCCGGATGATCTGCAAACATCATTCCCAGTGCATAGGAGCCTTCTACACGATGAAGCACCTTTGCAATTGTCTGCAGCGGATCGCCATTATAATAATAATCAAGAAGCTGTGCGACAACCTCTGTATCTGTATCAGAAAGGAACTTATAGCCCTTTGACACAAGTTTCTGCTTAAGTGCTATATAATTCTCAATAATTCCATTATGTACAACCGCAATTGTCTTATCAGCATTGCAATGCGGATGTGCATTTACATCACTTGGAACTCCGTGCGTTGCCCATCTTGTATGTCCGATTCCGGCTGTACCCGGCATCGTTGTTCCGCCTTTGGTCAGGTTCTCAAGGACATGAAGTCTTCCGACTGACTTCTCCACCCGGATTTCTTTTCCATTATATACTGCCATACCTGCTGAATCATATCCTCGATATTCCAGCTTGGCAAGTCCATCAAGTATCACAGGCGCTGCCTGCATTTTACCTATATAACCAACGATTCCACACATATTAGCTCCTTTCTCAATTCCACTTCCAGTATTCTCTGTTCATTGTACATCGCATGACAAGTGCACGTGGTAATGAACGATAGTTTTTTCCCAATATATATCCGATATATCTGCAACCACACATTATTATATAATGCGGAACAAGATATGTCTTCCCATTATTTTTCAGATACCGTACAGTCTGAAGAACCATCTTTTTTCCTTCTGACTCTGAACGGAGTCCGGAAAATATTTCCGGATGATCCGTCTGTGACACTCCAAGATCAAAATTTCTGTGAAACTGCTGCCTGCAGCTGTAATTATGTGAATGAATCACTGCAGCATCCGGAACATATTCAATTGCATATCCGGCCTGCACCGCTGCTCCTGCGTATATCATGTCTTCATTGAATATGGTGTGATGTGTAAAACCGCCAAGCTGATCAAACAGATCACGCCTGTACATCGCACAGACATTTGAACAAAAATAGGTTTTGATCCCAAGTCTTGGCAGATCCTCTGCGCTCTTTCTGTCCGGAATATCCGGATAATTGAAAGACCTTGCAAACTGTTCCTCTGGACTGCAGTTCTTATCCGGAAGCTGCCTTCCGTACGCAACCGCCGTTCCCGGCTTTTCAAGCGCCTTAAGTAAATGCTCTATCAGTCTGTCATCCTGCGGCAATGCATCCTGTGTCATCATCATAAAAGCCTGTGTCCCGGAGAGCCTGACTCCTTGATTTCTGGTCTCTCCATGATCAAAGTTTTCTCTTTTCAGATGTTTCACCAGGAGCTTTGGATATTTCATAAGAAGTTCTTTTTCATTACAAAGCCGGTCCAGATACTCCTGTTCTGTATTCATAAGAATCACATGTTCCGGTTGTACGGACTGCCCGGCAAGAAGATCCAGAAGTGTAAATAATTGCTTTCCCGGATTATACAGGGGAATAATCACATCAACAGTAAGCATATAAACCTTCTTATAAGTAAAGGAGCCTTAAAAGCGGGCTCCTTTGCAAAATTTCATTCATTAACGTTCACTGTTCAGTTATTTAAGATACGGTGAGGTCTTCTCTTCAATTACTTTACTGTAACTCTGAACATCTGCAGTCGCCGTATATGCGTTATCATTAAACAGGAATCCATGCAGCCATACTACATTAGAAGCAAGATCTTTGGGAATTACACAGCTTCCGTTCTTACCGATCGTACCTGTTGCACGCATGCTTTCCTGCGGGAATCCGTCATCTGCAACAATATGATAATTGGCAATACCGCCAAGCAACTGTATGACCTCATTCAGATCAAGAGATGTGTAAGTTTCATCAAATACCTTGTTTGCAATCGTACTGAGCGTAGAACTGTCTGCTTTCTGCGCCACATCCATAACGGCCTTCATCACTTCTCTCTGTCTCTGGGCACGCATGAAATCATCTCCCTTTGTATATCGGATACGACAATATGCTGTTGCCTGAAGTCCATTCAGAAGCTGTGATCCTGTCTTGGTGACCGGCTTATAATCAATGCCAAGTTCCTTTGCCATTGTGGACTGATAGTTATTCAGGTGACTGATCTCGGAATCATCCACGTCAATGGTAACTCCGCCCAGTTCATTAATCACATCTGTAAGTCCGCCAAAACCAATGGTAATAAAATCGGTAATATCCATATCCAGATTCATGTTCAGCATATTGATGGCCTGTTCCGGACCGCCCTTTGCATATGCTGCATTGCACTTCGTATAGGTATCATTTCCAAGATTGAGGAAAGTATCACGGTAAATAGAACAGAGCTTTACATCTCCTGTATCCTGATTAATAGAAGCAATAATAATTGTATCGCTTCGTGTATTCTTATCAAGATCGCCTTCACGTGAATCCACACCAAAGAGAGCTATGTTTCTGTAACCCTTCATCTCCTTATTATCAGCAACACCGCTGTTCATATTGCTGATGATCTTGTCTTCATCAAGATCCACCTTGCCGACCTTGGTTACATTCCATCTGACAAAAACCATATATGCAGCGAACACCAGCAGCAATAAAGCAACAATCTCGACAACCAGAATCACCATGGTTCTCTTTTTGCGTTTTGCCTTTCTGCTCTTCTTACTTCCGGAAGATGGTCTGGAACTGCTTCTTGCATAAGTCCTGCGGTCATCATCATACTCGCTTCTTCTGGAAGAAGTATTCCTCGGTCTGTCCTCATAGTCACGTTCTCTGTGCGAAGTACCTGAAGTGCTTCTGCGTCTGTCATCATATCCGTCGTTTCTGCCTGAACCGCTTCTGCGTGTATTATCGCGATCGCGAGTGGAAGAACTTCTTCTCTCATCGCGGTATTCGTCATCCCGTCTGTTTGGCATATCTGTTTCTCCTTTAATCCATGCACGCCGATCTCGTTGTCAGCTGCAGACTCCATGGAAAATAAGATATCAGTGTATCTTGCTTTTCCTTTTGTCACTCATTTTAAAATGTTACGTTTTCATTAACATTTTTCATGACCACCTGTCTATTTTGCCACAAACCACCCAAATATACAAGCAAAACATGTTAGTAGGCATTCTTATTCACGAAACCATGAAAAACGGTTCCGAACAGGATTCTGAAGTCAAATCCGATAGTCCAGTTTTCTATATAATAAATGTCATATTCAATCCGCTTACGAATGGAAGTATCCCCTCTGTAACCGTTAATCTGTGCCCATCCGGTAATTCCGGGCCGTACCTGATGCTTCACCATATACCTTGGAATTTCTTCTCTGAATTTTTCTACAAACTGTGGTCGTTCCGGCCTTGGTCCGACAAGACTCATCTTTCCAAACAGTACATTGAAAAACTGCGGCATCTCATCAATACTTGTTTTACGCAGGAATTTCCCGACCTCAGTAACACGCGGATCATTTCTGGTTGTCCATCCCTTTGCCTCTTCTTTCTTTTCCTGCACTTCCATTGTTCGAAATTTGTACATCATAAAAGGTCTCCCGCCGAGACCGATTCGCTCCTGCCGGAAGATCACCGGTCCCTTGCTGCTGCAACGCACTGCAATCGCCGCAGTAATCATAATCGGAGAAAAGAGGATAATTGCAAGAATTGAACCGACAATGTCCATCGCACGCTTAATCATTCGGTTCAGTGTATTGGACAAGGGAACATACCTGATATTGATTACCGGCAGTCCCATAATATCTTCTGTATAGGGATTACTCGGGAAAAGGCTGGTATAATCCGGTATGAACTTCGTATGAATACCGGATTTCTCACAGACACCAACGAGCTGCTCCAGTCTGTCATAATGATCCAGCGAAAGTGTAATGGTAATTTCATCATAACTGTTTTTATCAATAAATTCCGGAAGCTGATCAATCGTTCCGATCACACTGACCCCATGATAAGATGTCCCGACCGGCACATGATTATCCAGAATTCCACTGACTGCATATCCCCACTGCGGATTACTGTTAATTCTGGAAATGTACCCCTCTGCCGACCTTGAATAGCCGATCAGAAGTACATGCTTGAGATTATAACCTTTCTTTCTGAAATAGCGCAGCACATTTCGAAGCAGTATTCTTGATGCGGAAGTAATTACAATATTGATCATGAAAAAAATGAAAATCATGCTACGGGAAAAATCAGGCTGCTTGATCACATAAAGAATCACAATAAAGCAGATCAGTCCGATAATATTTGCCTTGAAAATACTTGCAATCTCATTTCTGATTCTGGTTGCACGCCTTGGTGTATACAGACTTGTCAGTGAGTAAAGGATCAGATACCCGGGGACCAGAAAATAAAGCGCACTGAAATAGACTCTCATGGAAAGCGCATATACTCCCGGTTTCTGAGAAGAAAGAGCTGATTCAAATTTCAGATACCAGGCAAGCACATAGGAAAAAGCTACAATACACCCATCGAGCAGAACCTGAAGTCTGTTAAAATATTTCTGGTTATCCTTAATCATAAAGCACCTGTGCATCAACCTTATTTTGTCGTCAGATCATTTTATATCATTCCGCTTCATTATTCAACTTCACTCGCTCACTCTTCGGATACAGTTAACCCAGAGTTCCGCCTGCAGACGGACATATGCCGGAATATGGGTCATTCTGAATGGTACCTTTCTGTCATGATAGCGGATAATTCTGGAAAAGCCTTCCAACAGCCCCTGTACATAGGCTTTCCCAAGATGTCTTTTTTCAAAATACACAGCTTTAATAAGTATTCCCATGATAATTAATGGAAGATTTAATATTATCTGTAATACCGTGAAATTCTTATAAATCAGATACAGATTATTTGCAGCAGTCAGCCGCTGTTTGAATTCATTGTAGCGAGAACCGCTGCTGGCACTTCCAGCATGATACACAATCGCTTCCGGGTCATAAATATTATCATATCCGTAAATACGCGCCCTGTATCCGATATCCATATCTTCCAGGTAACAGAAATGCGCTTCATCAAAATAACCGACAGTTTCAAAACACATTTTTCTGTACATTGCGGCTCCGCCGCACGCTGCCGTAATGTACGCTTTTCTGTTATATTCATTACTGCCTTTATCTTTCCCCGGTGTAAACGCCCATCCCAGCGCACAATAATAATCACCACAGTCATCAATCAGATGATTTGCGTTCATGGAAAGCATTTTGGCTGCAACGGAAAATGCCCGTTCATGCCTGCACATCGTATGATACAGCTTTTCTACTGCATACTGATCCAGTGTCGTATCATTATTAAGAAGAAAAACGAATTCGGTAGCAGATGCTTTTATTCCAACATTCACTGCATGGCAAAATCCTGTGTTTTTATCCATCTCAATCAGTTTAAAAGATAACGTTCTGCCATCCGGCAGAAGCTGACCATCGCGATAATTATTTTCCAGATACTCTCTGCTTCCATCCGAAGAACTGTTATCCACGACAATGATCTCCGGAAGCATTGTCTGCTGAAACAGACTTTCCATACATGCCCCGAGATATTTTATTCCGTTGTAATTTGGGATTACAACCGTTACATATCTATTCTCTGTACCATCTGAGGATCCCATAGTATACGATACCCCCTTTCACGCACGCCCCTGCAGAATGCCATACTCTTCTCCCTGATCTCCTCTTCCTTCCATTCCATTGGAAGGCTGTGCAGATCACCTGTCCCTGCACAATACGCAGTTCCTGTCAGCTCTTTGTAGAGTTCCCAGCATTCCGGTCTGACCTTCATGCAGCGCAGATCAACTGCCCAGGCATCCTGCTGAAGCACTGCACGATGCTGAAATCCACCGCTGAAACCGCGTGGAAGTCCCGCATACAGTAGTTGTCCGCTTTCATCATAAATACCGCCTGTGATTTTTCCTTTTCTGTCTGTCAGCTTTCCACCGACAATTCCAATATCTGTTCTGGCAGTAAAGATATCCGGCAGGTAAGCAGTCCGGTAAAAACCGACATGCGGAAGGTCGGTCACTGATACCTGAATTTTCCTGTTTCTGAAATAATCCTCCACTGCACGCCTTCCGGCATCATAGGCATACCGTTTGCTCTCCGGGTTGGACGCGGTGGAGCCTTCGTGACATCGCCAGTGATAAAGCACCTTCGGAATATGCACTATACCGCCTTCACTTTTTTTCTCAAGCGCGAGTGCACAGGTACGAAGGATCACGTCGTAATCCTGGGCTCCATCATAAGCTTTCCTGAATCCCAACTGTCTCAGCACATCGGTACGGAACATGGATAAATGACAGATGTAATTATTTGACAGCAGATAATCAGGATTAAAATCCGGCTTTCGATTTGGCTCATAATAACTGCTGTGATCTCCATTGCATTTATCTTCATCCGAATACAGCAGATAAATTTCATCAGCTTCCGTTTTCCTGCAATCTGCCGTTTTACGTGTGATAATTGCCTCAACCATTTCATACAACGCATTTTCAGAAAGGAAATCATCATGATCAAGAAGGCA
Organism: Butyrivibrio sp.; assembly: GCA_022486625.1. Classification (GTDB taxonomy): domain Bacteria; phylum Bacillota; class Clostridia; order Lachnospirales; family Lachnospiraceae; genus Butyrivibrio. The sequence goes on from JAKVKH010000031.1 coordinate 11,232, forward strand.
GGAATATTCTCCGGAAGCCAGCTCCAACGCTCTGTTTGTGTTCTCTGATATTCCGTTATTCAATTTCAGATGGTTGTATATAATACGGTTGTCATCAGGTGCAATTTCTGCAAGTATTCCTGCGATTTTATTTTCATTTAATTCATTTTCATCTTCAGTTTCCTCAGAAGGTGTTGCATCTGCCAGAATCAGTTCCCAGTTCCCATAGGTCTGCTTCTGAACCGATTGCAGCAGCTCCCTGAAATACACCGGCGGTGTTTTATAACAGGGAACAAGAATGCTGATCAGCGGGGCTACCTGTTCCCGCTTCCATACCTCATACTGCATACGCTGCTGCGTGAGAACTGCATCTGTTTCCTCTGCAAAAGAATATGGCACATGCTGATCATAAAGCCGTTCCCTGGCTGCATACCATGCTGCTGCAATGCCGTTCCTTTTTGCATATGAAACTGTCTTACCGATGGCTTCCCTCATGCTCATAGTATCTGCGGTTCTCCATTTTCTTCTCATTGAAATGAACCGCAATGGCAGTTCATTTTAAAAGAGCACGCTTCGCGCGTTCCGTCATAAAAAAGCACACGAAAACGTTTCAGGATTCTGAATCATGTGCTGTTTTTTTCACATGTTCATCATACCATGAACTGTTATCGTGTGCTACTTTCTTCTGATCTCAGAATTTACTGAGCGATTACTGCCTTTACTGCCTCAGTCAGTGCATCTTCCTTTTTCTGCGCATCTGCAAGATCTGTTCCCTTCACACCCATATAGAACTTGATCTTGGGTTCTGTTCCGGACGGTCTTGCGCAGCACCAGGAATCATCATTCAGTGCAAAATAAAGCACATTCGACTCCGGAAGTCCTGTCTTTCCCTTTTCATCTGTCTGTACCTTCAGCGTTTCTCCGGTCTTGTAATCTCTGAACTCTTCTACCGTCCATGCGCCGAACCGTTTCGGCGGGTTCTTACGAAGGCGATCCATCAGCGCTGTAATTTCCCTTGCGCCTTCAATTCCCTTCATGGTGATGGAATACTGGCCTTCCTTGTAATAACCATACTCCTCATACATATCCACCATGGCATCCCAGATGGTCTTGCCATGCTTTTTATACCATGCAGCAAGTTCGCACAGCATCATTACCGCCACAACAGCATCTTTGTCTCTCGCATGGGTTCCCGCAAGGCAACCATAACTTTCCTCAAGGCCGAATACATAATTATAGCTGTGATTCTCCTCAAAGAACTTGATCTGTTCTCCAATGTACTTGAAACCGGTCAGTACCTCAATGTATTTCAGTCCGTATTTCTCTGCAACTCTTCTGGCCATGTTTGTGGTTACAATTGTTGTTACAAATGCAGGATCCTGCGGCATTGTATGTGTGGCGGTTCTTTCACGGAGAATGTATTCGCCGATCAGCATACCTGACATATTTCCGGTAAACGGTACATATTCTCCGGTCTTCGTATCCAGTGCATATACACCAAGTCTGTCTGCATCCGGATCTGTTGCCAGTACAATATCCGCATGTTTTTCCTTTGCCAGTTTAAGTGCGAGGGTAAATGCCTTTGGATCTTCAGGATTCGGATAAGCAAGTGTGGTAAAGTCCGGATCCGGAAGTTCCTGCTCCGGAACAACAAACACATTGGTAAAGCCAAGCTCTGACAGAACTCTTCTGACCGGAATATTTCCGGTTCCATGAAACGGCGTATAAACAATCGTAAATTTATCTGCCATTTCTTTGATAACTTCCGGATGAATGATCTGTTTCTTGAGTTCGATCATATAGGCATCATCCATTTCTTTGCCGATGATCTCATAAAGTCCGGTCTTTACTGCCGCTTCCTTTGTCATGGTCTTTACTTCATGATAATCTGTAATTGCCTTGACTTCAGCAATAATTCCATTATCGTGAGGCGGTGTCACCTGTGCACCATCTTCCCAGTATGCCTTATATCCGTTATATTCCGGCGGATTATGGCTTGCTGTTACCATAACACCGGCAATGCATCCAAGCCTTCTGAGTGCAAAGGACAGCTCAGGTGTCGGTCTGAGTTCATCAAATACATAAGCCTTAATTCCGTTTGCTGCAAGGCATCTTGCCGTCTCATCAGCAAATTCCGGAGAAAAACGTCTGCAGTCAAATGAGACAGCCACGCCTCTGCTCTCTCCGCCCATCTTCTTAATATAATTTGCAAGTCCCTGTGTTGCCTTACGAACGGTATAGATATTCATACGGTTCGTGCCCGCACCGATGACACCGCGAAGCCCGCCTGTACCAAATTCCAGTTCCTTGTAAAAACGATCTTCCACTTCATCTGTGTTATTGCGAATTGCCAGAAGCTCCTGCTTTGTCGCATCGTCAAAATAAGAATCTGAAAGCCAGTACTCCAATTGTTCCTGTGCATTACTCATGATTGTCTGTCCTCCTCATTCGCACGACTGTCCACCGTGTTCTGATACATTTTTCTATTACTGCTCTGTCTCTATATAAAGATATACATGAGAATTTATAAATGCAAGTCTCTGATGAAGACTTTTTGCCTAAAAATGCCTTAAAAATCTTTATTGCTCTCTCAGGCTGCTGTAACCTTCCACATTCAGTGAAAAGTCACTTCTGTCCAATGAAAAGTTCGGATTGTAATATGGATCTCCTTTTTCCAGCACTTCCTTCCATTTTGTCCGGAAATGTTCAGATTCCTGATTGTAGCGCTCTGCATTCTGTCCTTCTCTGTCAAGCCCTCTGGAAGCGGATTCATAATGATAAAGCTCCGCAAACGGTGTAAATACATTCAGATAATTCTTTTCTCTCAGTTTCAGACAGAAATCCACATCATTGAGTGATACAGCAAACGAAGGATCAAATCCGCCAACCTCATCATATCTGTCACGGGATACCATCAGACAGGCACCGGTCACTGCAGATACATCCTGTGCATAGCACAGGCGCCCCATATAGCCCAGATTCATCCCTTCCTGACCATAATGGGAATGTCCGGCAGTTCTGTGTGCACCAAGTCCGAGGACAACGCCCGCATGCTGAATTTTTCTATCCGGAAAGTACAGCTTTGCACCGACTGCGCCGACATCACTGCGCTGCGCATACATCAGCATCTCTTCCATCCAGTTCACCGTAATGACCTGCGTATCATTATTCAGCAGCAGCAGATACTTTCCGTCCGAATGTTTCACACCATAATTCATAACATCTGAATAATTGAACTTCTCTTTTTTACCGAAATCCACTACCTTTACAATCTCAGAAAGAGAACCTGATTCCAGTTCCCTGTAATAGCTGCGGATTTCCTCTGTTGTGCTTCCGTTTTCCACAATGATGATTTCATAATGATCATAGGTTGACTTCTCATAAATGGAAGTCAGACAGCGTTTTAAATCCTGCATGTGATCACAGTTTGGAATGATAATGGAGATCTTCGGATTTCCCTCAATTTCATAGGTAATCTTGAAAATCGTCTCAAATGCACGTGTACTCGTAATTCTGAAATGATCATATCCGTGACGCCGCAGATGATCAGCAACCGCACCTCTCGCCGCTTCAATTGCATAGCTCTTGGCATTGATATTGGATGCCGTGGAGCCTGCATGGGATCTCCAGTAATACAGAAGTCTTGGAATATGAACAATGTGCTGCGCCCTGTCCGTCAATCTCAGGATCATATCATGATCCTGGCTTCCGTCATACTGTGACCTGAAAAGCTCCGTTCCATCCAGGAGCGTTCTCGCAAATACACTGAAGTGACAGATATAATTATTGGCTCTGAGATTATCAATTGCATAATCAGGCTTAAAATGCATTGTAATCATATGATTGATGTCATCTCCTGCAAATGTCGTTTCATCACAGTAGATATAGTCCGCATCCTGCTCATTGATGGCCTTTGCATAATAATACAAAGCCTCCGGATGCAGAATGTCGTCATGATCTACAAGCCCGATATATTCCCCGGTCGCCAGCTTCAGGCACTCATTCGTATTCCCGGAAATTCCCGTATTTTTTTCCAGTCTGTGGTAGACAATTTTAGAAGTGCCGTCTGCAAGAAGTGCTTCCGGCGCCTTCTGATATTCTCTGACCATGGTTTCCACATAAGCATGCTCCGGATCAGATCCGTCTGCAAGGCACAGCTGCCATCCGCCATAAGTCTGATGCAGTATGGATTCAATCATATCCCGCAGAAATTTCTCCGGCGTGTTATACAGTGGGACCAGTATACTGACCGTAATCATTCTGGGAAAAGATGTATTTCTTTCCTGCGCGCCTTTTTCCGCATCCGGAAAACTTTCTGTCCCGTAATGTGTCATACATTTGCGTTCCCGCTGCTTATATCTGACCTTGGCAACTACGCCCCGGACTGAACCGCAGTTTTTAAGTCTGTCCTTCTGCCGGATCACCCAGTGAATCCCGCCTCTGACCGGTGCAGACGCTTTCCAGATCGGATTATTCTTAATCCTGCTCAGCTTAAAATCGAGTTCCTGGTTCTTATCCTCAAGTGCCGCTACTTTCTGTGCCAGATCTGCATTTTTCAGCTTTTCACGTTCATAGGCTGCTTTATAATCCGTTTCATTTCCCTGTTCCGTCATGCTCTGAAACCTTTCCTGAAATTCATTCTGCCTGCTCAGCATCCTGATCTTCACCGATCAGCAGGAGATTGGGTGCCCAGTTTACAATGCGCTGTCTGGATGTCTGATCTGAAAAAAGCATCCCGACCTGATACTTTCCTTCCGGAAGTGTATCTGCCTGAATCCGCACCCGGAAGCCGGTCAGATCCACATGAACCTGTCCTTCAAGATTATTTCTGATGTCCTCACGATAACAGTCATATACAGAAGTCTCCAGAACCTCTGGCCCAGTCGGAACAGAGGCACCCGGCTCTCCTTCAACCCTTCGCAGAAGAAGTCTGCGTGTATAATACGCATTATCGGATCCGATCACAAAACTGTATCCTTTAATAAAATATCCATCTGCAAGTCCATCCCCGGTCAGGTGGTAATTTCTGATCCATCTGGACATGGTGTTAGCATATTCCACACCGATTCTGAGACATTCATCCGTCCACTGCGGCGGATAACCGTTTCTGCATGTTCTGAACCTTGCTCCGGTCAGTTTCTGTACCTGACGGTCTGCATCCTCCATCCTGAGGAAATCTGCCACATGTTCGTCATCCGTCAGATACCTGTGATAAAAAGGATCCACATGATACAACGCTTCATGTCTTCTCATGAGTGTATCATATTCATGTGCAAGACGCTCCATTTTCTGCGCATCCTCAGTATCATTGCCACGGCTGAGTGACTCATGATGATACAACCGGATATGATTACAGCAGATATTATAATATCCTTTTTCAATCAGTGCATAGCACAGATCCACATCATTAAATGCAACTGCAAGGTCTTCCTGATACCCGCCGGCTTCCTGAAATCTGGCGCTGTTCACCATCAGACATGCACCTGTTACTCCAATCAGATCATGTATTCCGCGGTTAAACCCAAAATAGTGTGCCTCTTCATCATGCATTTTCTGCAGCTTATGCATCGGCCCCAACCTTACATTGGTAATGCCGGCATGCTGAATCAGATCCGTATCCGGATACAGAAGTTTGGCTCCTACTGCGCCCGCCCATGGAAGAAGTGCCTGAGCCGTGAGTTCTCTCAGCCATCCGTCCTGAATCACCTCAATATCATCATTCAGAAACAGAAAATATTCTCCGTCTGCAAGCTTGGCTCCGATATTACACATTCTGGAAAAGTTAAATGGCATCTGCCGGTAAATATAGCGGACCGCTCTGAGACCGCCCTCATGTTCTGCCTTTTCCGTCATGGTGCTGATTTTCTGCCGGTTTACATCACTGCTTCCATTATCAATAATCAGAATTTCATAGGAAATATGCTGCATATCTCCTGTATCATGCGTCAGAATTGAATGAATACACTGTTCCAGGACTTCCGGATGATCCTTTGAAGGAATGATAATGCTGACAGAAACCGTACTGTCCAGGCGGTGAATCTGATCAGAAAAGACACGCCCGCAGAAAAGATCCTGTGACTGAAGTCCATGAAAAAGGATCTCATCCACATGTCCGATTCTGAAATTGATTCCCTCTCTTACCTGATAACCACCTGCGCGTCTTGCCAGCTGATCAAACAGAAAGTCTCCCGCACACGCGCCTTCCGGCAACTGCCCATGACCTTCCTTCAGCACTTCTACAAGCAAACTTGCCCTGACTGCAAAAATGCTGCCAATATAAAAAGCGCTCCGGTAACTGTCCGGGGACCAGTCGGGCTTAAAATACGGATTTTGCGGTAAACCGTCAACGCCGATCTGATCTTCATCTCCATATAGAAGACTGATGTCCGGATGGCAGTTAAAATACTCTGCAATATAATCATCTGCGTACTTTGTCAACCTGCCTTTATCCGCCGTAAAAATGACAATTTCGGTTCCGATATCTTCAATCCGTCTGACATCGCATAGCGTCTCCCGGATTCTCCCGTAACGGATCACTGCCGCCTTAGACTCTGAATGAAACTCCGGTCTGACTTTTTCCCAGTCTTTTTCCCAGTCATGGTAATATATGTGGCGTTTTCTGATTCGCTCGCGATATAAACGCTGCTGTCTGTGTATTAAAATGTCGCGGATTGTCTGTTTTAGCATATTACTCCATTACCTGTGGAAAATTTTCTGTAATCGACCAAACATCGGAGAATTTTTATCTTCCGGCGTTTCATTTTCTTCTGTATCTTTGGGATCTTCCATCTGATAACGAACCAGATTCGCCGCAATTTCCGAAGAAACAAGCGACATCACCATCGTTACCGTAAGACGATCCTTTCCGGTTTTCTTAAGCTGCTCGGACTCAAAGCCAAACTCAATTCCCGGATCCTGTGTTTCAAAGACAATACTGTCATCTGACATCCATGCTCCATTTGGATGAATGCTGAGCGCAGTATCCTGCTCCGCAATGGAAACCCCATCCCAGAGTACCTGTTTCAAAGTCACTATGCATGCATCAAAAGCAGGATCAAGCCGAATTGCCTTCAGCCTGCTGTCAATTCGGATATCCACCGTTACCGTACCCGTTTTGTCATACTCCGCATCCGGATACTCAGAGTTTTCCTCTGTAAAACCTTCTCCATAATCACGGTAAACCTGAATCCGGTCTCTGATTCTGGTTTTGGGATCTTCCTTCAGAAGTTCCCTCGGAACCTTCGCCTTATATCCAATCAGCTTCCACAGCTCTACCATGGATTTATCCGCCCCGGTAACATACTTCTGAAATTCTGCCTCTTCCTCCAGCAGCGACTCCACATTTTCCTTTGAAAGGCCAAGATACCGGTACAGTTTTTCCACATCAAGCTTCGCTCTTTTCCTGTCTTCCTGGATATAGCAGTAAAGAGCTCTGAATGCAATTTCCTTTGCCGGAATGGTCTTCCCATAAGTCCATTCATAATCAATAATTGTCCAAATCGGCCCATTCACCAGAATATTCGGAAAAATAAGATCATAATCTGCAACCGGATAGTCATCCTGATAACTGATTCTTCTCAAATACTCTTTGAACAGCTTCTCAAAACCTTCCATATCATCGCGGGAAAGGCATCTGTCCAACAGCGCAGAAAGTGGTACTCCGTTCACATAGGAAAATGTTGCAATATCCGTATTCTCATCAATCTGACAGTCATTTACTTCAAGATCTCCGCCTCTGAACCTCTCCACAAGCGCAAGATATGCATCTCTTATATTACGGATATGCTCTTTTGCCGCCTCTGTCAGCGGAACCTTGCAGATCACCTTTCTGCCTGCCTTATCAATACAAATATCTGTACGAATCTTGAATTCATCCGCACGATCATTTGAATACTTGCTGTAAATCACCGGAAACTCCGGTCCGATGATAACCTCAAACGAATTGGCAAACTCCGGATACATCTGATCCTGAATCAGTCCGTCATAAACATATTTTTCATTAAAAAGAACTATTCTGTCTCTGTCATAATTACGCACATTATCAAACAGTTCTCCGAATTTTGGCATATACTGATCCGAATGTAACATTGTCATCAGCTTATAATCCGGATAGGGATAATAAAACTGATATTCACGAATCCCGCAGCTTTTGAAAACCTGGATCAGACCATTTCTTGTAAAAGTTCGCGCCACACTGTCCTCCGGATATCCTTCCAGTCCGGAAAAATAGGATCCGAGATGATCTTCCCTGCAGCCTGCAAAATACTTCAGTCCGGTACGGTTCTCAATCGCAATTACGATACGCCCGTCTTTTGCCAGATGCCCTTTAAGCATGTTCAGGAAATTCTCGTACGGATGCTCTCCGCCGATATATCCCTGTCCGTATTCAAAAACACCAATCAGGAAAATAAAATCAAAATCTCTGTCAAGATCAGGCTCAATATCTCGAAAATTTCCAACGTGAATGGTAACATTATCACAGTCCTGATTCTTCCAGGCATTAATTTCGCTGCGTTTTCTGGACAGATCCACACTCGTTACCTGCGCCGCCTTACGGGAAAGTGTACCGGTAATCGCTCCGCATCCGGAGCCGACTTCCAGCACCTTTTCCGTATGCTGCATCGGAATCCATTCAATAATATTTCCCCGCTGTTCTGAAAGATGATAAAGGACAGGCCAACTGGCGCTTTTCTCAATGATTGCCGGATATTCTTCCCTCTTATGCTCTTTGACAATCTTCAGAAGTTCGTCTTCAACCTCACCGTCACAATACAGATCCATCCCATTGTAATGTGCGAAATTCAGTTTTACCTTGCCGATTTTCTCTTCTTTATCCATCTGCAGTTTCCTCAGCGTTCCGTGATCAGCCATCCGTTACCTGTACGGTCGAATCCATGTCATAATACCCTACTGTATTCTTGTCTGATACAACTGTGATATTTAATGCGTCATATAACCTGTGATACACCGTAAAAGCTCCGTTTTCAAAACCTGTCACGCCAAAGGAAATCAGATACTCCCCTCCCTGAAGGCTCATCTTCTGTCTGAAGGTAATATCCTTGCTCTCACCGGCTTTCACAGATTCCAGAAATGCTTTCTCCACCATGGTGTTAGTTCCGGTTATCTCTATTCCAAGTGTATTTTTAAACGTAAATGCAAATATTGGAGCAGCAGCATCTCTGGTGAAGTTCACATGCATATGCACCATAAACTCAGTTCCCTTCTCTACCGCAGAAGTAACCGTTCCTGCTTCATCTGTTACATAGAAATCCGAAATACAGGCCCCACCGTTTCCATACTCCAGAAGGTTGGGATTCTGAGATGTCCCATTTGCCACAGACTCCTGTGAAGGCTCTTTATTCAGCCCCGTCTGTCCTTCCGACTTATCCCGCTTCATTTTCGCAGGTGTACCGATCTGCTTCTCCGCGTCTTCCACATCCTTCTGTGCAGCGAGCCGAATCTCATCGTCATCCAGAAGGCTCTTTACAGCACCTTTTCCCGGAAGCTCATACTGACCGACCAGAACACGTTTATACGCATCAATCATGTCCTTCGGCGTCCCCTCCCCCAGTTTTACCCCCTGGTTGAGGAGCACTGCACGGTCACAGTATTTACTGATACTGCTCAAATCATGAGAAACGAACAGAATCGTCTTGCCCTGCTTCTTGAACTCTTCAAACTTGTGATAACACTTTGCCTGAAAAAAGACATCTCCGACAGATAACGCCTCATCAACAATCAGAATCTCCGGATCAATATTGATCGCTACTGCAAATGCCAGACGGACAAACATACCGCTGGAATATGTCTTTACCGGCTGATATACATAGTCACCGATATCTGCAAAATCCAGAATGGCATTCAGTCTCTTTCTGATCTCTTCTTCTGAAAAACCGATCATCATTCCGTTCAGAAAAATATTATCAATACCGTTATATTCCATATTGAATCCGGCACCAAGTTCCAGAAGCGCTGAAATATGCCCTTTCACCATTACATCACCGGATGTGGGAGTCAGAACGCCGGTAATAATTTTGAGAATTGTAGATTTTCCGGAACCATTTGTACCGATAATACCGACCGTCTCTCCCTTATAGATTGTCATATCCACATGGTTGAGCGCAAGATGCTCCTTGTACTTTTTCTTTCTCGAAAAGCCAAGTGCCTCCTTCAGTCGGTCTGACGGTTTATCATACAGTTTATACATTTTGGTCAGATCACTGACCTGAATTGCAACTTCTTTATCTGCCATATAGCCCTCTTGCTTACATAACATCTGCAAAATGAATTTTTGACTTCTTAAATATCATTGATCCGATACAGAATACCGCAACCGTAAAGATCCAGAAATAGGTTGAGGAGTAAAAATGCTCAAAAAACCATCTCTTCTCATAAATTGAGCTTCTGTAACCGTTTACAATATAAGTCACCGGATTCAGTTTGATGATCCACTGCAGATTGTCCGGAAGCATATTGATATTCCAGAGAATCGGAGTTGCCCACTGTCCAAGCTGAAGTGCAATGCTGATAATCTGCATCAGGTCACGGAAAAAGACCTGAATGGCACAGGTTGCATAGCTCATTGCCAGCATCAGCATAAACTCACAGAACATGTAATACAAAATCTGAATGGTATATACAGTCGGGTAATACCCGTATCCCACTGCCACAAGAAGCAGGAGACAGCAGAAAAACACATGAATAAAAGTAGCTGCAATAATTTTGATAAGGGGAAGGATACTGATTTTAAATACAACCTTTTTTACCAGATAATTATATTCCAAAAGCGATGTCGTTCCGTTGGAAAGCCCCTCCTGGAAATAAAACCAGGGCACCAGACCCGCTGTCAGGAACAATACATAAGGAACGTCAACGCCTCCTGCAACCAGCTGTGATCTGGACTGAAAGATTTTATCGAAAACCACCCAGTACATCAGGACCGTCACCACCGGCTGTGCCAACGCCCACACAACGCCCATATAGGAACCGGCATATCTCTTCTTGAAATCATTGACCGAAAGCCTCCAGATCAGCTTTCTGCTGTTAAAAAGTTCCACCGGCAGAACTGTCAGCTTATCATACCAAGCAGCAAACAGAATGCAGCTGATTGCAATCAGAATGCAGGCACATACCTTTTTCAGCATTTCCGTATGCGGATCAGCAAGCGGATTATAGTGCAGAACAATCACAAGCGCCAGGATCATTGCCAGTACAAAAAATATGGCAATTCCATGTTTTTTTGGCACCGCAACAAGTCTCGGCAAACGTCCGGCCTTATTTTTTCCGGCTTCAGATGAAGCCTGTTTTTTTTCGAAAAGTTTCAAAGTTCATATTCCTTTCAGACCTCAGGATAAATGGTGTTCCTGTCTGTACTCTGCAATCCCGCGCCACTTCTGATCCTTATCAGAGAAAATCAGATCAACACCCTCCTGAAGCGGCCACTGCACGCCAATTTCCGGATCATTCCAGATCAGTCCGCCTTCGTCATCAGGATGATAGAAATCAGAACACTTATAAGTAAACTCTGCATAATCAGACAGCACAAGGAATCCATGTGCAAAATTTTTGGGGATATAGAACTGCTTCTTATTTTCAGCAGAAAGAACTACACCATGCCATTTTCCAAAGGTTGCAGACCCGGGTCTTAAGTCAACGGCAACGTCAAAAACCTCTCCGTTTACCACGCGCACGATCTTATCCTGTGGAAAATGTTTTTGAAAATGAAGGCCTCTCAGTACGCCCTTTTTTGATGCAGACTGATTGTCCTGTACAAATTCCATATCAATCCCGGCTTCTGCAAAATCATTTCTGTTGTAAGTCTCCATGAAGTACCCTCTTGCGTCCCCGAACACCGCCGGAGTAATTACCTTAAGTCCTTCAATTTCACATGTGTCTACCGTAATCTTTCCCATTTCTTTTCTCCCATTCCTGTTCCATCAGGGTCTGCTCAGACCCTGCGTACTACGCTCTTTATTTGCAGAAGCAGTAGCATCTGCTGGTGCTTCATCTGAAATTCCGGTTTCCTGCATTTCTCCCGACTGCGCTGTTGCAGCCGAATCCGCAATCCCTGTTATTTCCTTTTTCTCAGGCTCTGTAACTTCCACCATGCTTCCCGTCAGAGGAACATGATATCCGTCCATACTCTGAAGCGTCACCAGATAAGAGCCTGTCTTCAAATGATTGATTTCAATCATTCCATTACAGTCCGTATCTGTATACAACTTCTGTTTTGCTCCGGATCTGCCTGTGGTAACTGAGACAACAAACGGAATCCCTGTTTCCAGGCCGCTGCGGTCATTAATCACCTTTGCCGTAATACTTCCCTCTCCGGCTTCTGCCTCCAAGGCTACACTCTGCACATCCTCAGAGACAACCTGTTGAAGTATATCATCTTTGTCAAAAAAAGTCTCATCAGACAGGAAACTCTTCAGATTATCTCCAATCTGTTCCCCATATGCAGTCACACTGACTCCTGCAACAGAAGAAGAGACCTGTGCTGATGCATCCGCACCGCCATTTATAAGTGCATGTATCCGATCCGTATTGGTTGCATAAACCACCACAAGGATAAGCGCAATCAGACTTATAAATGTCAGAATTGCCAGACGGACGACTTTAGAGTCCATTTGCCACCTCTACAAGATATTTACCATAATCGGTTTTCATCAGAGGCTCTGCCAGCTTCAGCAGCTGCTCTCTTGTAATAAAATCTTTTTTATAGGCAATTTCCTCAATACAGGAAATATAAAGTCCCTGCCTCTTCTGGAATGCTGAAACAAAATCTGCCGCATCCAGGAGTGAGTCATGATTTCCCGTATCAAGCCATGCAAATCCACGACCCATCTTTTCCACATGAAGCGTTCCGCGACGAAGATACTCATTGTTAATGCTGGTAATCTCAATCTCTCCACGTGCAGATGGTTTTACGTTTCTGGCAATTTCCACAACTTCATTATCATAGAAATAAAGCCCCGGAACTGCATAATTGCTCTTTGGTTTTGCCGGCTTTTCTTCTATGGATACTGCCATTCCGTTCTCGTCAAATTCAACCACACCGTATTCTCTGGGATCTCTGACATAATACCCAAAAATGGTAGCTCCGCTCTTCCTTTCTGCAACACTGGAAAGAAGTTTTGAAAAACTCTGTCCGTAAAAAATATTATCGCCAAGTACCAGCGCAACAGAATCATTACCGATAAAGTCCGCACCGATAATAAACGCATCTGCCAGTCCACGGGGTTTATTCTGAACTGCGTATTCAAAATGAAGTCCCAGCTGCTGTCCGTCTCCTAACAGTTCCTGGAAAACCGGAAGATCCCTCGGCGTGGATATGATCATGATCTCCCTGATCCCTGCCAGCATCAATGTAGACAGCGGATAATAAATCATCGGTTTATCATAAACCGGCATAATCTGCTTTGAAATTGCCTTCGTCAGCGGGTACAGTCTTGTTCCTGAACCACCTGCCAGAATAATTCCCTTCATGTTTTCCCCCTTTAGTTGATGTGATACATGCTCTCATAATATTTCTGATAATCGCCGCTTGTCACATGCTCCATCCATTCCTGATGTTCAAAATACCACTTGATCGTCTTACGGATTCCTTCCTTGAACATGGTCTCCGGTTCCCATCCGATTTCCTTTTTGATCTTATCCGGTGCAATGGCATAACGTCTGTCATGCCCCTTACGATCCTGTACATAGGTAATCAGATCATAATTGATATGCTTCTTACGCGGATCATCATCTGCAAGCTCTTCCTGAAGAAGATCAATGATGGTCTTGATAATCTCAATATTCTGTTTCTCATTATGTCCGCCGATATTATAGGTTTCAAACAGTCTTCCCTGCTCCTGCACCATATCAATTGCCTTGGCATGATCTTCCACGTACAGCCAGTCACGGACATTTTTGCCATCACCGTATACCGGAAGCTTCTGACCGTTCAATGCATTGTGAATGATAAGCGGAATCAGTTTCTCCGGGAACTGATAAGGGCCATAGTTATTGGAACAGTTAGTAATATTGGCAGGGAAATGGTAAGTATCCATATATGCCTTCACCAGAAGATCAGAGCTTGCCTTGCTGGCACTGTACGGACTGTGCGGCGCATAGGGGGTTGTCTCATAAAAATATCCGCCGTCTTCACTTAATGAACCATAAACTTCATCTGTGGATACATGAAGGAACTTCTTACCTTCCTTAAAGGATCCGTCCGGCAGCTCCCATGCTTTTTTGGCTGCATTGAGCATCGTTGCCGTACCAAGAACATTTGTCTGAACAAAGATCTCAGGATTGACAATGCTGCGGTCTACATGGCTTTCTGCCGCAAAATGTACAACTCTGTCAATCTCATTATCAGCAAAAATCTGATCAATGGCCTTGCGATCACAGATGTCCGCTTTGACAAAAGTATAGTTGTCACGTCCCTCAACATCCTTCAGATTCTCCAGATTTCCGGCATATGTCAATGCATCCACATTAATAATCCGGATCTCATTGTCATACTTCTTAAACATGTAATGGATGTAATTGGATCCAATGAATCCCGCACCACCGGTAACAAGATAAGTTCTCATAAATTCACTCCGTTCTGCAGTTTTCGCACTGCATTCTCTTCATCGTTTACTATTTCATTCAATAGCAGATATTCATATCTACTCTACCTGAAATTCCAGTTACGGAACCCCTGGATGTATACTGCCACATATCATATCTGGTTGCAGAATAGGTCGGATTTGCCGCATACTGAGCCAGCCAGATCTTATACCCCGTAAGGCTTGAGGTGTTGATTCTGGATGTCAGCCATGTCTTATTTGCATATATTCCCGTACCATAACCTGCATTTGCCATCGTTGCACAGAATGCCTTGCATACCGTAGTTCTGGTTGCTGCATCTATTGCATCTCCTCGTCCGTTACTGCCTTCCACATCCAGATAAACCGGATAGGACAGGCCATGACCACTGCACAGATCTGCAACCATGGAAGCCTCTTCTACCGCTTCCACATCACTGATCGCCTGCGTGAAGAAATATACTCCTACCTTAAGTCCTGCTGCCGTCGCACCATTAATATTGGATCTGAATTTCGGATCCTCGATCAGGGCACCTGTAGATGAGCCCCTGTATCCGCAGCGGATAATGACAAATGATACTCCTGAATTTTTAACTGCAGCCCAGTCTATATTACCATTCCATTTGGATACGTCAATTCCCATATTTCCGGAACCGGTCTGAAGCGCTCCATCACTGCCAAATGTATACTTGACTCCCTGAATCGTCTGTTCACCGGTAATCACATTGCCGTCTTTATCATAAAAATAGGTTTTTCCGTCAATGGTCTGCCATCCGGTATACTTATATTTCTTTCCTGCCGTCTGAACATAAAACTTTGAAGCAGTGAAATAATCTGCATAAGTTGCCTGTACATATGTTCCGTCTTTTAAGATATAAACAACATTGCCGCTCTTATCCTTCAGCACGGAGGCACTGTCTGCCACTGTAACCGCACAGGTCGCAGTTTTCGTTGTATCTGCAGTACTGGTTGCTGTAATCGTTGCCGTACCGGCCTTCACCGCGGTCACCTTACCTGCAGAAGATACCTTTGCCACTGATTCATCTGAAGAAGTCCATGTTACCTTTGTGGATGAAAGATCTGTTACTGTAGCCTTAAGTGTGGAAGTCTTTCCCACCAGCAATGTCAGTTTTGTGGCATTTAAAGTAACTGACGCCTTATCACTTGTAACCGTAACCGTCAGGGTCTTTGTGGAACTTCCGACAGTTGCTGTCAGTGTTGCGGTTCCTGCTGCCACACCGGTAACGGTGGAATCCTTTACTGTAGCAATCTTTTCGTCTGAAGATTTCCATGTCACCGTACCGCCCTTGGGCTCTGTCACCGCTGTCAGCGTTGCAGTCCCGCCTGCCACAATGGATGTTTTATCTATGCTGACACTGGAAATCGTATATGTCTTATCATTTACTGTTACTTTAACCGTTTCCGTATGTTTATCGCTGAAAGTAACGGTAATACTCGTTGAGCCTGCTTTTACTGCTGTGATTTTCCCGTTATCGACAGTTGCAACTGAAGCATCTGCGCTTTCCCATTTTACGGATGTATCACTCAGATTTGCTGATGATGCGGTAACTGTCGCACTGTCCCCGACCGTCAGCGTTACTGTTGATTGTGACAGTTTATAGGTCGGTGCTTCCTTTTTCGTTGTTGCTTCTGTAGACGCATTGGATGTACCGGAGCTTCCCGCGCTTGCCGGCTTTGTCGTACTGCTGCTGGCTGCATTTACACTTGCCGAAGCCCCTGAATTAGCAAACATGCTCAGTCCTTTTACATCCAGTCTGGCACTTGCCGTCGGATCTGCAATGGTTGACTTGTCAATCGCAGAATACGCAGTTGTGCTGTCATCCGATCCGATTTCTGTCTTTGTGGATTCCACCCACTCCACTGTATCCTTGTTTGCAGATTCCACCGGTGTATTCTGTACCTGCGTATCTTCTTTTGCAACATTTACCTGCGCTTCGGTTTTGATCTCATCCTTTACATCAACCTTCTTATAAACAATAGTATCTTTTACCGTTATTTTCTGTGTATCATCAGAGATGGTATATTTGCTGTATTTCTCATCCAAAGGTGAAACAGTGACCTTATAGGTTCCTGCTGCAATATCAGACTTATAAATAATACCGTCCATATCATCATCGTCATAGGTTTTACTTCCGTTTGGGCCATCAACCTTGACGGTAAAGGGAACACTTGCAATCAGCTTGCCTGTTGCCCTGTTGATAAACTTGATCTTGATATCCTTCTTGATGGTGGCAAGCGTCATTCTGACCTTTATGCCTTCTTCATCAGATGCTCCCACAGAAGCCGCCGACGATGCTGCATCAGACGCTGCAATCTTTGCCTGTTGTGCATCTGCAACTGCCAGCAGTCCGCTCTCTCCGATTACTTTAACCCCATCCAGCTGTGTACCGACATTTTTAAAAGATGCCACTTCCTTATTTCTGGCCTGTGCCTGCGCAAACAGCGTTCCAACTGAAATTCCGACTGCAATAATAATTCCACCTGCCAGAAGAGCAACCCGTTCCATTGCACTGGAATGTTTCAGGAAAGAAACCGCCTTCTTATGTGAACGCTTCCTGCCGTGTGTACCTTTCAAAGGTCTGCGGCGCTCTGCATCATCCTCATCTTCATCATAATCATCTTCGTAACCATCATCACCGTCATCTTCATAATCCTCGTACTCTTCTTCGTACTCATCCGGATCATTCCGACGATTTTTTCTGTCTTCCTGATAACCATCATCCTCATAACGGTCATCATCACTTATCTCATCATTTTCACGATCATCCTCATAATCATCATTCAGATCATTTTCTTCCTCATCGCCATCCTGATCATTCAGCTCATCTTCGCCGTAATCATCGTCGTCATCGTACCTGTCGTGTTCCCCGTCCTCATAATCATCCTGATCATAATCATCCTGATCATAATCATCCTGATCATAACGGTCGTCATCGCGGTCAGACCTGCGATCATATTCCTCGTCATCCTCGCGGTCGTATGCATCATCTTCTTCATCATAATCATCACGATCATAACGATCTTCCTCTTCATCATAATCGTCACGGTCATATCTGTCTTCTTCAGAACGTTTTCTGCTGCGCTGAACACTTCTGCCGGTTCTTCGCACGCCCCTTCTTTTCTTCTGTTGAAATAACCCAAAACTCTTTTTCATTCTGTATCGCCAGCTCCCGTAAATTTATTGTAATTCTGCCTGATTGATGCTGTAAAAATACAGCCTACATTCTAGCATTTGCCACGTGAATGCGCAACTTCATGCCAGATAAAAGACCATGATACCCATAAGAAGCAGGATCATGCCTGATATTTTCCTGACTGTGATCCGTTCCTGAAAGAATATTCTGCTCAGAAACATAACAATAATATAACCGATCGGTTCCAGTACAACCACCCGCATATAACCAAGTCCGCCATAACAGATAATGGATATCAGCATGGAAAAAGCAAGCATTGCATAACCTGCAATCACAAGCACATTCAGATATTCTCTGATAAACGAACTGTAATGCTTTTTGGCGCTTTTTTTCAGAAGAATCTGAGAAGACGAAGCAACCAGTTCCCCACAGATCATAAGAATCAGATATTTTATCATTATGTCTGATCCTCCTGTGTACTCTCATCTGTTGCTTCACTGTTGATAACAATTGTTCCTGCCACGACCAGAAGTACACCGATCACCTTGGGCAGGGTAATGGAATCTCTGAAAATCAGCACGCTCCATAAAAGTGACCACAAAAGTGTCATTGCCTTATTGGCATAGGCAATGGACAGCTCAAATTTTTTAATCATCTGCTGCCAGCAGATCGCATATATTCCAAGTACTGCAAACTCCAGAAAATAGAGTGCAATGAACTTTGCCGACATGAACGGCTGGTCTGAAACCAGCTTTGCAATTACCGTATTGATACTGTATATGACCACTGCTGCCTGCAGCATCACAATATCAATCATCCGTACTTTCTTTTTCAACTCATTTTCCCCATTCAGTATTCTTCTTATTTCGAACTTCCGGCAGATCCTGATGAGTCATCCGAAAATACCAGTTTCACCAAATGATCCGTAATATAATCTCTTGCCTTTTCATTCAGATGAATATTGTCTGTCAGATATTCCTTATAATTATCGGCGTCAATGGTTCCGTAATAATTATCCTCCATGGTTACGCCTACATCTTCACATACATCGATCAATTTGATCAGATATGTGGAAAGCTTACCATCTCCAAGATCTTCATTATCCGCATCGATCATCTTGCCGTTGCTGTCATAAGCCAGACAATAGGTCAGAGACATGACAACCAGCCGGATGAAAGGATATTTCTTATGAATAGCCTTAAGCCCGCTGTCATAGGCACCGGCATAGGTCTGCGGATTGACATCATTATTCGGATCATAACAGGTATTGCCGTTAAGGTAATCCTGCCCGTCGTACATCACCACAATCATATCCACATTATTGAAATCAATGCTTTTGAGTGTATCCACAGACTTTACATACTGATCATTTCCCATGGTCGGCGCAAGCTGTTCCATTGCAGAGAAATCTCCGCTGGAAATAAACTGTGAAACATAGAAAAAGCTGTACATATCAATCGGATAGGAATTATCAAACTTCGCATTTTTAATGGCAACGGTTGAAGACGGAAATGCCGCATTATATACTGTTGCTCCGGTCTTTTTGGCAATCATTCCCGCCATTCCGGTATCTGAAGTATCATCTGAAAACGGATCATTTCCAAGGCACAGAATTGTTTCCTTCCCATCATCCTTATGTCCTGCAAGATCAGAATCCGGCTGCAAAAATACCTGATCCAGAACTTCCACATCATAAGCACTGGAACTGGCATTGGCATCAAGTTCCACCTTCTGTCCCTTATTCCACTTCACCAGTTTGAATACGGAAAAAGCAATCACCAGCACAATTGCAAGGAGCAGCACAACATTAAGCATAGCCAGCGTTTCATTTTTCTTTCTTCTGCCATGACGCTTCTTTTTGTCCGGATTTATCTCTTCTCCTGGTGTATTCTCTTCTGCGTTTTCCTGAAAATCTGCAGATTCACTCAGATCGTCAGCCCTTTCTGATTCATTCTTCCTGTTCTGATCAAAATCGTCTTTCTTCATCTGATATTCTCCATGTCAGTCATTTATCTGTGGAAACGGTTCAGCGCATCCATCACTTCATCCTGTTCCTTGTATGTCATTCCGGTATAGATCGGCAATGACAGAACTTCCTTCGCATACTTCTCCGTAACAGGAAGCGCTCCTTCCTGTATATTCAGATATCTGTATGCTTCTGACAGATGCGGCGGAATCGGATAATGAATAATTGTCATAATGTTTTTTTCTTCCAGATATGCCTTGAGCTCATCGCGCAGCTCCGGAACCCTGATAACATACTGATGCCATACCGGTTCCGTATGTTCCATGACCTTCGGCTTCATGAAAAGAGGATTCTGAATTCCGTCTTCATACCTCTTTGCAAGCTCTCTGCGCTCCTGTGTGATCTCCTGCATATGACGAAGCTTCACTCTCAGAAGTCCCGCCTGCATCTCATCCAGTCTGGAATTTGCACCTACCACCATATTGTAATAGCGCTTTTCACTGCCGTAATTTCTGTATATCTTTATCAGTCTTGCAAGTTCAGGATCATCTGTCGTAATCGCACCGGCATCGCCGAATGCCCCCAGATTCTTGGAGGGGTAAAAAGAAAAACACCCGATATCTCCAAAACTTCCCGTCATTTTTCCGTCAAAACAGGCTCCATGCGACTGTGCACAGTCCTCCACCAGTTTCAGATGATGTCTGTCACAGATCTCCCTGATCCGGCTCATTTTCGCAGGTTGCCCATACAGATGTACTACCAGCACCGCCTTGGTTCTGGGGGTAATCTTCTCTTCTATCTGTTCTTCATCTATCTCATAATACGCATTCGGTTCAACGAAAACAGGAGTTGCATCATTAATCGTAATGCCCATGACACTGGCAATATAGGTATTGCCCTGTACGATGACTTCGTCTCCCTTTCCGATTCCCAGTACGCGAAACGCAAGCCACAGTGCATCCAGCCCGCTGGCAACACCTGCTGCATATCTGGTTCCGACATAAGAAGCAAATTCTTCCTCAAATGCCTCATCTTCCCTGCCAAGAATATACCAGCCTGAACGCAGCACCTCCAGTGCTTTGTCCTCATATTCTTTCTGATATCTCTGAAATCCGCGATCCATGCGGCTTTGCATTATTTTTTCCATTTTTCCAACCTTTCGGATGCACAATCATCCAATATACGTGTTATATTTTACCACAAACTCATTAAGATTTTCTTAACATTTCAGTATTCCTTAGAAAAAAGGGTCTTAAAATCAAACCGATCCACAATTTCACGCATTTTTTTCAGCTGCCCCGGCATCTCTCCCGCCTTTACCTCACAGTCGCCATTTTCAAAGCATTTCACCATGTACTGATTAATCTCCGGCTTGTAATGCGTATAATCCGCATAGTTGTTCAGATCTGTCACAACATCCTCAAGGTTCTGAAAATAGAATACCCGGACATTGCCATACTGCAGAAGCGTATCTGCAATATACTCATACTGATTCATCGTGGCTTCAAGATGATTTTCATTCAGTACATCATTCCAGTACAGGATGCTGTATGGAGGAAAAAACATGTAAAATTCAGTTTCCGGATGTGCCTTGATAAACGGAAGAATATTTTCCTCCAGATTTTCTCTGGTTCCCGCAAGCAGCTCATCTGCCGGCATCTCCTGTGCTGTCTTTGCAGAAGGCACATAATTATGCATCACCCACTGTATATTGTAATAATCCGGTGTCCACCAGCTGGCATATACTTCCGAAAGACTGGTAGGATCACGGTTGATCATCGGCCGTAAAATATACTGCAGAAGTACATCCTTATTCAGCAGATAGGACACATCATTAAACGGATTCCGGTCATACAGGTATTCCGGCAACGGATACTTGGTATCTTCCGTTCCTGCCGTATAAGTCATGGCATCCACACCAATGAAAACAGCCTTTACCTGATTCGCCTTTCTGGCACGTGATGTGTCATCATAGACCAGATTCAGAATATTGTAATCATCGTGCGGAAGTGCTCCGCTGTAGCTGAGTTTTAATGTATCAAGCCCCATAATCTGCTGGAAATCATCTGTATGAAAATTCACCGTCATGGATGAGCCGATAATGCAGCTGTCATACGTCATGTTCCTCGCCATTCCCGGATTCTGTGAAAGCTGATTATCCACCACATACGGAAAACCGGAGAGCGGTTCATGATAATGAAAAAAAGGGTCAACATATCCCACCAGAATACCTGTCATAAGAAGAAGTATCCCCGCCGTCAGTCCAAAGGTAAGAAGTGCTTTCCCTGCCGGACTCATTTTTCTTTTCCTGTTCTGATCCACCTGTTTCATATTGCTGTCCTTATATTTGATCTCAGAAATTCAGATACAGAAATGTACTGACACCGGAAAAACTCAGTACACTCCATACAAACAGAATTCCCGTAAGAAACGCCCATCTGCGATTCACCCTGCATTCCTGCGCGGCTTTATCCGCTCTTTTACCGAAAAGAGAAAGAAGTATCGCTACTGCCAGTACCACCCACATGCAGATATAGCCGCTGTATTTCCACTGCGCGACCGGCGTCACCTTAAGAACATACCAGATCTCATCCAGATGAAAGCTGTCTGCCAGATCCGGCGTTACCTGCAGTACGGGCCTTCGCAGAATGTTTCCGAACATCCGGAATGCATCTGCTGCAGAATCTGCCCGGAAAAAGATCCATGTCGCGGTAACGTACAGATCAGTCAGAAATACTCCTGCCACATGCCCTGCTTTTCCCGGAAGAGGCTTCACATTCTTTCTCTGCAGCATCCTTGTCACCATATACAGAATACCGTGCATCAGTCCCCAGATGATAAAGGTCCAGCCCGCACCATGCCAGAAACCGCTCAGCAGAAAGATCAGAAAGATATTTCTGTAGAGTCTGAAGGTTCCCTCTCTGCTGCCGCCAAGCGGAATATAGACATATCTGGTAAAGAACCTGGTCAGCGTAATATGCCATCTTTTCCAGAAATCAATGATATTCCTTGCCTGATACGGCATATTGAAGTTCAGCGGCAGTTCCAGCCCCATCATCCGGCAGACTCCCTGTGCCATATCGCAGTATCCGCTGAAATCAAAATACAGCTGAAGCGCATAGCTGACTGCCACGATTACTGCATCCATCTGCGTCAGCGTTGTCAGATTCGTATACCCGTAATCCGCTGCTTTTCCCAGCGTATCTGCAAGGAGCACTTTCTTTGCAAGCCCCATGGCAAACAAAAGAACTGCCCGGTAAAAAGCTTCGCTCTGCAGCCGGACTGCCGGCATATGATCAAACTGTGCCTTCATCTCATCAAAGCGTACAATCGGTCCCTGCAGGATCTTAGGAAAAAAGGTAATGTATACCGCATAATCCAGAAGACCACATTCCTGAATATCGCCCTTCCATGCATCTGTCAGGAATGAAATCTGCTGAAACGTATAAAAGCTGATTGCCAGCGGAAGAAGCACCGCTGCGAAGCTGAAGGTTCTGCCGGAAACCATTTGCAGAACCTCACTGAAAAATCCCGCATATTTGAAATACACAAGAAGCACCAGATTTCCGATGATTCCTGTTGCAAAAAAGAATCCGGAAAGCCGCCTTTTCTGTCCCTGTGCAGTTTTCCGCATCAGAAGGAATATAAGGTACTCAAAAATGCAGCTGCCAAGAAACAATGACAGAAACTGCAGCCCGAAAGACGCATAAAACCAGAGCGACATCCCTGTCAGCCACAGTTTCATCATTACTGCCGCTTTTGCAGGCTTTCGCTCCAGATATGCAATCATATAATATCCGGTCAGAAGTACCGGAAGAAATGCAAACACAAACAAATAGGAATTAAACAGCATTTTCTTTACTTACTCTCAGCTTTTATTATTTCCGGATCTTCATAAACGCGGTATTTTCCGACAGTTGCCATGAATTTAAGCCCGCATTCTTCCGGATCCTGCGTCATACTGCGCCCGGTTGCCAGAATCACATAACTGCACTTGGTCTCTCTGGTAGCCGCGATCAATGCTCTGGTATCGATCGTTTTCGGTTTTTCCATCACCTCATAGACCGCATTATAGTAATTCCACTGTGCCTCCACCATTTCCCGTCCAAACGGCATCATGATATTGGTGTTATACTGTCTGACAAAATATACCAGCTCTGAAGGAAACGCCGCCCGGACTCTGGGTTCTCCCTTTTCCGGTGCAATCATATCGCAGATTTCAACCACCGTCTGCGGAATATGATACGGGTTTTCCGCCCTGGTTATCAGATTACTCCTGTACACAAGACTCCCCGCCAGTACCACCACTGCCGTCATTACAACCAGCCCGGTTCTCCTGTGCTTTTCAAACAGATGACATCCTGCGTAGGCAATGATTACCCCCATCGGAAGCATCCAGAGAAAACGGTAATAGGTCGCCCCGTCATCCATTGCCGCCACAAAGACAATTCTTGTCACCGGAATAAAAAACGCCACCTGTATGATCAGCGGGACATATACCATTACGATTCTTTTCCAGCGATCCTTTTCCGTGAAAAAAAGATATATGAGTGCTGCAAGGAATATAATCGGCAAAAATCCCTTCCCGCAGTACTGTCTGTATATTATCCAGCTTTCCATGAATATGCCAAACATAATGCTCCCATGCCTTTCAGATCCAGATCGACAGATAGATCAGAACATACACCAGATTGGGGATACATGCACAGAATGCACCCAGCATCACACTGAATCTGCGTGTTGCAATCAGCATGACAATGGTATAGGTACCAATCAGAACCGTACCCAGAATCACCCCCATGGAGCTGCAGATCCCGGAAGTCATATTCACAAGTCCCATCAGAATCCACGGGCTGATCTGCTCCAGTTTCTGTCCTGCACTCAGTTTTTTCCACTCCGTTTTCTCGGACATGTTTCTGGAAATCCACAGAAACAGCCAGAACAGAAGCGGTATCACCAGATTGGATACGAGAGATTTTCCCTGCCATGTTCTGGTCAGGAAAAAAGTCTCCGGCGTATAGATCGATGTGTTTCCAAACATCTGTATTACGCTTATAACCACCATGAATACCGGCAGCATCTCATGTTTTTTCCGAAACAGTATCCTGCCGATCTGAATATAGACAAGGTAGGTCATTGGAATATACAGAAGCGGAAGTATCGTATGAGAAACAATTGTTGCATGTACACCACCGGCCTTCGCGATAAATGCTGCCCACATGGTGATCACTGCAAGTGCATGCCTGATATCAAGAGATGTGGAAGATCCTGTATAGGGCAGAATCGTATTCATGACATTAGCCTGCTGCGCCAGCAGTGATTCCGTTACATAATATGCATCATCTCCGTCAAAAGAAGCTCTGGTAAATGCCATATACATCTGAAACAGCATGATCAGTACAAAAATTCCCCAGTAAGCCACTGACTCACGGCTGTACCTCTGTTTTCGAAGTGACACATCTCTTCTGGGATTCAGATAATCTTCCGCATCCAGCCTGCACTCTCCAGGAAAAATCACTTCCAGTTTTCTCCTAAGCGTCCGTCCGGAAATCCTGCGTACCTCGGCTGCCGGCGTCTCCCTGTAAATTTTCTCCCGGACGCAGCGGATACTCTGAAGCAGACCGGCAAATGCAAGCAGAAGTTCTGCTGCTCCATAGATCCGGCATGCATAATGAAAGCTGCCATATTCAATATGAATCATACAGGGAATGGCAATCACCTCAAAAACCGCAAAGGAAAAAAGATACCCTGTAATAAAGGTAACTGCAACCGTCTGCCTATTCTGCGGCAACATCCGCAGGGGAATCAGCCCCATCAGAAAAGGAATGATCACCATCCAGATGATCAGCCTGAAAATGGTCAGTATCATCACATCTATCTCCACTTCTGTCTTTTATCTGAGCATGGACTTGAGGTGTTCCTGCAGAATATGAATTCCTGTCAGATTCTCGCCTCCGCGCGGAATAATAATGTCCGCATACTTCTTAGATGGCTCAACAAACTGCTCATGCATGGGTTTTACGGTTTCAGAATACTGCGTCAGAATGGATTCAATACTTCTGGCACGTTCTGCCATGTCTCTTCTGATTCTGCGCATCAGCCGTTCATCCGCGTCTGTTTCTACAAATACCTTAATATCCATCAGGTCTCTGAGCCCCGGATTTTCCAGAATCAGAATGCCTTCCAGAATAATGACCTTCTTTGGCACCACATGAACCGTCTCGTCTGAGCGGTTATGAATCGTATAGTCGTATACCGGAATGTCTACCGCCTGATTGTTCTTCAGCTTTTTGACATCTGCAATCATACGGTCCGTATCAAAGGAAGACGGGTGATCATAATTAAGTCTTGACCGCTCATTATAACTGAGTTCGTCATGCGCCTTATAATAAGAATCATGACTGATGACGACAATATCATCGCCAAAGGTTTCCTTGATCATATTTACGATTGTTGTCTTTCCGGAAGCGGAACCGCCCGCGATTCCAACGATACATATTCTGTCCATAAAATTAACTCCTTATTATCTCTTTTGACACCTACTGCATTTTATCTGATAAATTTAAATCCGACAACCATAACAATGATGAACCTGGCAATGTTGGTAATCAGCAGTCCCCATGCAATGCCGCTTAATCCGAACATCAGAATGGAAGGAATGACAATCGCCACAAAGACAATCAGATAACAGATGTTAATATATAACTGATACTTCTCTTTTGTAAAGTTCAGGACAACCACCATCAGGGATCCCGAAATAAAATAAAAAATCTGCCCTGCATTTGCCAGCAGGAAATATGGCTTTGCCGCTTCAAATACGTTGGCATACATGATCTTTACAAAATACCACGAAATAAATGTGCACACACCGGATGCCAGAATGGACACCGCCAGCATGGCACCACAGACACCTGCAAATATTTTTCTGGTAAATTTCATTTTATAATTGGTCAGATAGCTGATAATGATTCCGTTAAGCGGAGTCGTCAGCATGGCTACAATTTTACCGATCAGTGTTGCCGTATAGAAAATCGTTACCTCCTGCGCACCGATCAGTGTACGGATCAGCAGCCGGTCCGAATTCAGAATCAGCGCAGATACCAGATTGGCAGATGAAAGTACCCATACGGCATGCATGTTCTGTTTATAATCCTGAGATTTCTCAAAATACGGTTTTCTGAAAATCGTACCACTGAAAAAAGTATACAGAACTGCCAGAAACTCTCCCATGAAAACGGTCAGTGACCAGCTCCTGCTGATGGGATATAGTGCAATTCCGAGCAGATTGCCTGCGGCAATCGCCGTATAGAAAATGAAATATTCCTTAAAACGGATTGTCATCCGGTACTGTACATCCGAATAATACCGGAATACCGAAATCACCATCAGTACCAGCAGCTGCAGATACAATCCGATCCTGAATTCATGGAGTACCACAAGCGTTACCAGAGACACCACAACCGATATTCCCGCAATCATCCACAGGAAAATGTTGTAATCTCCATTGGTCTGTGTACGCTGTGCCTTGGCTACCATCCGTCCGTAGCTGGCACCGGAGCCGAAACTGGCACCCATGACTGAAATTACCGAAATCAGATACAGTACGGTTCCAAACGCCTCGGCTCCCATATGGCTGTTCAGATACGGATAAATGACCAGCTGCAGTACTCCGTTATAAACCATCAGCGCCAGAACACTGTAGATAAAATCTCTGGACGCTGACTTTGCAATCTTCTGATTCATAAATTAAATCCTATTCCCCTAAAAATTCCGCAATTTCTCTGTCCATACAGGCCGGAACATCTCCGCCTTCCTGCCAGACCTTCGTCCATTCCACAATCTTTTCCATTGCAGTATCAATATGCCAGTGCGGCTGCCATCCGAAGGTGGTCTTGATTCTGGCACAGTCGAGCCTTAGGAAATTTGCCTCGTGAGGCCCCTTGTCGCTGACATTCTTCCATGATGCATGCTGTGCCATACCTGCTCCGTTCCACTTCTCACAGAACAGATCCACCAGGCGCCCTGTTGTCAGACAGTCACAGTCATCCGGTCCCACATTGTAATTTCCGGCAAGAGACGGATTCTCATACTGTGCTGCTGCCAGCATCAGATAACAGTAAATGGGTTCCAGCACGAACTGGAACGGTCTTGTGGAATAAGGATTTCTGACAATGATTTCTTTGCCTGCCTGCATTGCACGAACGCAGTCCGGAATAATTCTGTCGTTGGCAAAGTCACCGCCGCCGATCACGTTCCCTGCACGGGCTGTGGAAATCGCCACACGGCGCATGCCGTTATCCTGCGGATTGAAAAAAGAATTGCGATAGCATCCCGTTACCAGTTCAGAACAGGACTTGGAATTGGAATACGGATCATATCCGTTCAGTTCTTCATTCTCACGATATCCCCAGTTCCATTCCCGGTTAAGATACACTTTATCTGTCGTCACATTGACAAAGGACTTCACACTTTCGCACTGTCTGACACACTCCAGCACATGAACCGTTCCCATCACATTGGTTTCATAGGTATAGACCGGTTCCTTGTAGGAATCTCTGACAATCGGCTGCGCCGCCATATGAATCACAATCTCCGGTTTTACCTGATCAAAAACTTCCAGCATATGCTGCAGATCCCGGACATCTCCCATTACAGAATTCATGTGAGGTGCAAGATCACTGAGTGCGAACAGATTCGGCTGTGTCGGCGGTTCCGTAGAATAGCCGGTCACCTCTGCTCCTGCTCCGATCAGCATTCTGCACATCCAGCTGCCCTTAAATCCATTATGACCCGTAACCAGAACTTTTTTGCCCTTGTAAAAACTCATGTCAAAATCTGTCATTCTGACCACCGCCTTTCCTGTTTTAAGTATATCATTTCTGCTTACTTCTGATCTTCTTTATCCTCACTGAAATTAATTCTTTTTTCTTCCACCACAATCGGTCTGTGGATCGTACGGGTATTGATATTCAGAATATATTCCCCCATGAGTCCGATAAAGAACAGCTCAATGGCACCGATGAGGAATACACCGATGATCATCGGCGCATAACCCGCATGGAAGCTGTACCAGTGCGTAAGTTTCAGAATCAGATAGATAATTGCAATCACCACATCCACCAGTGATGCGACAAACCCGAAGATTGTGGCCACACGGAGTCCCACCTTCGTATAGGAGGTAATACTGAGCATGGCTGCATCATACAGTGTATAGAAATTGTTATGGGTTTTACCGGCGCGGCGCTTTGGCTGCTCATACTCCACAAGCTTTAAATTAAAGCCGGCTCCGTATTCTGCCACAATTCCTCTGACAAAGGGAATCGGATCATCCAGCTGACGAAGCAGGCGGATAAACGTCCGGTCATAAAGTCCGAAGCCTGTAAAGTGCTCAATCATATGCACGGAAGACATATTCTTAATCAGCTTATAATAAAGAGAGCGAAGGAAATAAATGAACCCGTTTTCCTTACTGGATGACTTCACGCCACTGACAATTTTATGCCCTTTTTCCCATTCATGTACGAACACCGGAATCATTTCCACCGGATCCTGGAAGTCCGCGCAGACCGGAATCACACAGTCTCCGTCCATTTCACACAGACCGTGAAACGGAGAATTGAACTGTCCGAAATTGGTCACGTTGAAAATCGCCTTGATCTTCGGGTTTCCTGCACAGAGTGCTTCAATCTTATCTCTGGTTCCGTCAGTGGAAGCATTGTCAATAAAAACAATTTCATAATCATACTGCGGCAGATCCTTTATCAGTACATTTTCCACCGCTGCACTGATGGCATCTGCATTTTCCACTTCATTAAAACATGGAATCAGAATACTTATTTTTTTCATGATCTGATACTGAGCCTTTCTGTATACAAACAACATGTCCGCTGCGAAAATAATTTTTCGCATACTTTCGTATCATAGCACTCCGAGATATTTCTGTCCATGTGATCGTTTTCAGGATTGTCATTTATGCCAAATGTGTTATGATAATAGAAAAGGTGTTGCCGATAACGGTTCACCTTAACATCAGTTCAGATCAAAAAACGACCGAACCGGCCAAGGTTATCAGCGGTCGTTTTTTGATGTCTTTTTTTCAATCAGAGCCTTTGCAAGTTGAAACACAAGGCTTCCATAACTTGCAATAAGACTCAAAATCTGATATAAGCTCATCAGTTATTCCCTTCGCTTTATTTTCCATTCCGGGCACCTCCCTTCGTTAATGGAAGTTCTCGGCAGGAACCGGCAAAAGGCGAACCGCTACCATTTATGGCAACACCCGGATGCATTATAGCATGAACATATGTTTGCACGCAACATGGTTTTGCCCTTTCAGTCTTACTTCTGAATTATGCCATAATTACATCCAGCATCTGCCGGATTCTTATATCATAAGTATGATCCGCAGCCACCTTCCGGTGCGCACTTTCTGCAACTCTGCAACGTTCATCCTCATGCTCCAGATAGTATCCGATTTTATCCAGAAGATCCTGCCGGCTCTCGTAATAGACAAAATCCTCCCCCGGCGTAAAAAGCTGCAACAAATCTTCCTGATAGTTGGTCAGAAGGAATCCTCCGCATCCCATGATATCCATCGCCCGAAGCGGAATCCCGCGCTGAATACTGCGCAGCGTGATATTTAAGTTGATGTCAGTACATTTGAACACATACGGCATCGTATCATAATAATCGATCTGTCCCATATTGGTAACGCCGGGCGCAGTGTACTTCTGATCCTTCGTATACAGCTTTACCGGATATTTTTCTCCGATCTGCCGGATCAGCTGTGTCCGCTCCAATGATGTGATCCTGCGGTTCAGCATGTACTGCGCATACATGTAGGCAGAGGTCTCTACCCCATCTGCATTCGGCATCATCGGATACGCCTGCAGCATATGCTCCAGAACTTCCGGCGTGATACATTTTTCCACAAAATTCATTCCGTCAATCTGCATCTGTGCTGCCATCAGTCCCTGCAGATAGCCCTTTGTATACTCATCCAGCTGCGGTTCCATACGATCATAGAAATTATGTGCTTCCGTATACATGGCACCGACAAAAGATACCGGTGCCGCATATTTTTGCCTGATCTCAGGTGTCATCTTCACTTCATCCAGCCGTCTGACGGATGCCGCCAGCGGAAGATAATGTACCGTCCTGATTCCCTGTGCCGCAAATGCCTCATACATCTGCGAATCAAACAGGAACACATAATTGCATTTGTTGATCAGTGTATATGAATAAAGTGAAATATGCGGGCTGTCATATACCCATGACACATATTTCACTCCTTCTTTTTCACACACTTTGGAAATCAACGGATAATAGTTAAAAGAGAAAACAAAGTCAGGAACTTCTTTTTGAAGGTCAGAAGAAAAGCGTGACTCAAATTCCGGGTCATCACGCTTTTCGGTATTCTGGAAAGGATATTTAATTACTTCCGGTGCACTGCCATTTTCCGACAGATGTTCCAGTGCATCCAGAAAATCAATGTTGCCGTAACTGTTCCAGTTCATGAAGAAAATTTTCATATGGCTCCGTCCTGATGCAGAATTTCTTATGGCATATCATACGTTTCATCGCGATATCTTCATATCTTCTGCATAGTTTTTCAAAAATATCTTCCTGTAATGATTGTAATAAAGCAGATTCAGGATCTTACCATCATCATGTACGCACCAGGCATATTCCTGATCCGGAACTGCAATATCATATCCGTGTCGTCTGAACTCAAAGGACTGCGAAATATCATAAAAATCAAAACCGTCAAAAAGATCTTCTCGCCACGGAATATCCACGCAGGTCGCCATCAGGAATCCATCAATCGCTTCAGCTTTCATTAGCTTCCCATTTTCATCAAAAATTTCTTCCTGATAAAGAGTATCTGATGGTGTATAAACACCGCCTGCATAGCTGCTTCCTCTCCACATGATGCCTGATAATGAAAGCTGTGCCGTACCCACCATTCCAATCATTCCTGTATTTTGACAGGAATGAAATATTGTCATTAAGTTATTCAGGAAATTCCGGTTCAGAATAAATACATCCTGATGCAGATATATCTTATATCTGGCATCGCTCTGTCTCATCGCCCGATTATAGCCTGATGTCATTGACGGCGCATCATGAATTTCAAGGATTTCCGTTGTATATCCCTTTGGAACAAACAGGCGCTCAATATACAGCCTGCATTCTTTCATCATAATCTCATCGTTGGTACAGATAATAAAAGCAATTTTATAATCATTCATGCTTCACTTCCCTGCATCAGCTGCCAAAGCTGGTCTCTTAGCTCCACTACTTCCGTCCCCGGCTGCTGAATCATGCATAAATACTGGTATGCCGGTTGCACATTCCCGCAATCCAGCATATAAGAAGATATTTTCATCAGTATCTTCTGCCTGTGCCCCAATGTGGAAGTAATATTATAAAGTATTGCAGAAATGCTGTAGGAAGAAACTTCCCGTTCCAGAATAAAGCGGTATGCCGCTTCTTCATCCGGGATATCAAATTCCAGACGTCTGAGCAGAAGATTCATCTGCGCATACTTCTCCTGAAACTCTGAGACGCTATCCACATCCCGGATAAAGGACTTCAGTTTTTTCTCCTGCTCTATCCGAACCAATGTCATTTAGATAAGCATTTCGTCTGTTAGGAAAGGTATCTCACAGGTTACAAGCCTCTGAAAAATCTGTTTAGTTAAGAAAAGGCATGTGAAAACGGTTGAGATTTGAATCAGGAA
>JAKVKH010000032.1 GCA_022486625.1 Butyrivibrio sp.
CGGCTAAGGATACATATAAGCTGTTTTTTGTTCTGAATTATTCTCTCAGTCTTTCGACTGTTTCTGGAATTTTTCAGGGTTGCATTACTGTTTATTTTTCAAGGTGCATCTTCAGGTTCGATTGTTCTGAACCCCGCTCCTGATCAGCTTTCCGAAGCTTTGCCGGTGCTGCATCAGCAACGAATATAAATATATCACCCAGGTCTTTTATTGTCAACCAAAAAATGAAGTTTTTTTCCAAGTTTTTCTAATCTGATAAAAAAAAAGCTGAATATCATTTCTCATGTTTCAATATTTCCCGTAAATACGGCTTTTTTAAATTTCGGTGTATGTCAATTTTTTGAGTAAAAATTTGAAACAGATCAGAATGCAGTTTTATTTCCTGATAACCTAAAATATTCTCTTCATTGCGCAAAAATCCGGCAGACTGGTATATCTGTGAATTCGCTCAACCTATCACGATCTTCACAACATTTCTCAGCGCTGCCGGAACCTGTGGCATACTTTTTATATTTTATTCAAGTGATGCGGTAACTGATTCATCTCCGCTCTTCATTGTTATTCCAAGCGTCTTGATTTCCTTTGCCGTACTCTCTGGTAACTGCAGCAACAGCACTAAATCCTGACTTCCGCCTGCTGAAATTTTTCCCTGATATGTACTCAGGTCATCCTGAAGCATGGATACCAATGTATATCCCTGTTTCTTACCATTAACAGAAATCAGAAATGATACACGTTTTTTAGTCATATCAACAGTAATCTCTTTGTTCGATGTATTAGATACCGTAAAGTTGAGCACCAGAAGTTTATTTCCGCTGTCTGCAGCTACTGCCCCCTGCGCATCTTCACCCGGATAGTCATTCATTACGGAATAGCCATTATAATCAAGGCCCAATCCTCCCAGCATGCTCTGAATATTCTCCTGCTGTTCCGCAAGTGTAGCTTCCTGCTGAGAAGATGCGGCATCTGAAGACATGCTGCTTTCTGAAGTCTGCATAGCTTCTCCTGCACTGCCTCCTGAAGAAGAATTTTCCGTTGCCATATTTCCGATTGTGCTGCCAGCCGCCATATTGTCTATTGTACTGCCTTCTGCCGATGACATACCAGAATCATATGAGTTTTCCATCCCTGAATTCGTCATACTGTCTCCCATGCTGCTCTCCGAGCTACTTTCCGCTGCAGCACTGACATTTGTCAGGCGTTCAATTTTATTATAAGAATGCTCCATCAGCAAACCGGCCGCATATTCTGTCACCTGATCATACTGTTCCTGTGTCAGATCCGGATAAGCTGTACCGCATCCGCTTACCACCGCTGCAATTGCAATAGATAGCAGAATTGACAATGTACTCTTCTTCATGTTCTTCCCTCATAATTACTGTTATTTTGTCTCAAGTTCAAACCAGAATTCCACACCATTATCATAATTCTGTACACCATACTGCTGATGCATGGAATCCATAATTGCCTTTACAATTGACAGACCAACTCCGCTACCGCCATACTCTCTGGTTCTTGCCTTATCCACCTTGTAAAATTTTTCCCAGATATGTTCAATGCTGTCTGCCGGAATAGGATCTCCTGTATTGAATACGCTGATTCTGACCTTGCCTTCGTTCTGCTTCAATCGGATTTCAATAATTCTGTCTCCGTCCAGATGATTAATGGCATTACTGTAATAATTCTGCAGAACTTCTTCTACCTTAAACTCATCCGCCCAGACATAAATCGGCTCATACGCATCCATTCTGACCGTAGCATCTTTCTGTTTAGCCAGTATATCGGCTGATTTGAGATAATTCTGAACCAGATCCACAATGTCAAAGCGTTCCATGGAAACCACATCATTGCCAAATTCAAGCTGATTGAGCGTCAGAAGTTTTTTTACCATTTCATTCATCTTGCCGGCTTCATCCATGATGACTTCACAATAAAAATTGCGGCTTTCCTCATCATCATTGATTCCTTCCTGAAGTCCCTCCGCATATCCCTGAATCAGCGCAATCGGCGTCTTCAGTTCATGAGAAACATTGGAAAGGAACTCTTTTCTCATGGCATCAATCTTATTCTTATGCTCAATATCCTGCTTCAGCTCATTATTTGCCGTCTTAAGTTCCGAAATAGTCACTTCAAGTGTTTCGGACAGTTCATTGATGTTTTTTCCGAGAATGTCCAGTTCATTACGGCCCTTGCCATGATATTTAGCTTCAAAATCGAGATTTTTCATCTTCTCGGAAATACATGTCAGTTCCAGAATCGGTTTGGTAATGCGGTTTGAGATAATCAGTGAAAGAATACCGCCCACAATGGCAATGAGAATTCCCACATAAGTCATAAAATGATTGGATATCTCCACACTGTCCTTAATTCCGTCAAGCGCACTTCTAATCAAAAAGATATTGCCGTTATCAAGAAACCCCCATTCTTCCATGTATGCGGAACTCGTACGTTTATCGGTTCCAATCTGAAGTGTATACCGGTCCGTTTTAGTCAATATCTGTGTATCCGGATTATCCGCATCAGAATTAATCTGAAGTAAATTGTCCCAGAGGCGTCTTGCCAGAAATGTACTGTCATTGGATGAAGACTTTACCGTCTGTGAATCAGAATCCAGTACAATAACATCAATATTGTATTTCTCGCAGATTTTCCTTAGTTCAATATCAAAATTATCCGAAGAAATATCTCCGCTGTTAGCAGCATCATTGATGCTGTTGTATGCCGAAGTGATTACCTCTGTCTTATTTCTGATATAATATTTTTCAAGGAATGTATTATTCAGTAGCAGACTGATAATTACCATTCCTGCCACCAGTCCGAGGAAAAGGAGACAGAACTCCCTTCTGAGAGGACGTCTGGCTGAATTAATTTTCTTCAAACTTATACCCCATTCCCCAGATCGTCTTAATCATATCACCTTTTTCGCCCATTTTCCCGCGAAGCTTTTTTACATGCGTATCAATCGTTCTGGCATCTCCAAAATAGTCATAATTCCAGACGTTATTCAGAATATTTTCTCTTGACAGAGCAATTCCTCTGTTCTCAAGGAAATAGGATAAAAGTTCAAATTCCTTATAGCTGAGATCGATCGGTTTACCATCTATTTCCACACTGTGTGCTGCTTTATTAATCACAATCCCGCCTGCCTGCAGCACATCATCCTGCGAAATCTGCTTGGTTCTTCTCAAAATGGCATCTACTCTCGCAACAAGAATCTTCGGGCTGAACGGTTTGGAAATATACTCATCTACGCCAAGATCAAACCCCTGCAATTCATCCCTTTCATCAGTTTTTGCCGTCAGCATGATAATCGGCACTTTAGAATATGCTCTGATTTCTCTGCATACCTGCCACCCATCCATTTTGGGCATCATTACATCCAGAATAATCAGTGCGATTTCCTTATCTGCAAAAAACAGATCCAGTGCCTTGCTCCCGTCTTCCGCCTCAACAACATCAAAATTGCTCTTCACCAGAAAATCTCTGACAAGCTTTCTCATTCGGCTCTCATCATCTACTACCAGAATTTTCAGTCTGTCCATTTCAAACACCATACCCTTTCCATCGTATGCAATCAGTATATAACGGAATTATGTCATAACTGTGTTCGTATTCTGCTTATTCTGATACAGACGAGCCTGCCGCCGAACTCTCCTCTGCTGCAGAAATTTCTTCTGTTGCCTGTGAAGTCTCTGCTCCGGATATTCCAAGCTGACGCTCTTTTTCACGGACTGCCTGTTCCCTGTCTGAAATTTCCTGATCCCAGGATGCATAGCGGTTCATGACATTTCTTTTATAATTCATGATATTATCCGTATCACTTGTGTTGGCAATCATAAACATGGCAATGACAAGAGCAATCATGACTGCATTCATGGTAATGGAAAGAGTCAGTACCGGAAATTTTCTCTTTTCCGGCATTCTCTGAATTCGTTGTCTGGGAATATAATCATCCGGCAGTGGCGCATGAGAAAAAGCAACAAGCAGCGGGATCGGCGTCATGTCTTCCTCTTTTGCTCCCAGTTCCAGCATTTTACTTCTCAACTCGTTAAGATAATTCCATCCAACCGGTGTTTTAAAGATCCGATTTTCAATTGCTTTCTCATATACTGCCTGTATTCCCTCAAGGCTGTTGAAATTTACGTGACTTTTGATATATTCAATTTTGCGCGCATCAATATTGGCTTTTTCCGCATCTTCTTCCGTCAGAAAATGATATCCGCCCGCACAGAGCTTCGCATCTTCTGCAGTATCTGTTTCAGTTGTACCATTCTTCATCTCGTCTGCGCTCATGTCGTCTTTTCCTTTACTTTACTGATTATATCCGTTTCCATATGATGCAATAAATACACTGACACTTCTGGAATGAAGCAGCCATTTTTCCTGTGTCAACGGTTGCGGCCTGTTATAAAAATACTTTCCATCTTCGGCACCTGTATTTACCACCATTGACCAATAACCGCCCCCTGTCAGTACTGGCAGTTTAATCGGTACATCCTCCCAATATACATTGATTGCAAGATATACGATATCATCATGCCCCTTTTCTCTGCAGTAACCGGCATATAAAATACAGATTACCTTGGAATCCCCCGTAATATTCTGATTCGCAGGATCTTCTACATTTGCACTGACAAACGGAAGTCCACATTTTGCCTCCAGAAGTTCCTTGCGGATCGCTGGATGTTTTCTTCTGAACTGGATCATATTCCGGTAAAAGTCATAATATTCATGATTTTTTTCCATCAACGTCCAGTCAAGCCATGAAATCTGATTATCCTGACAATATGCATTATTATTTCCAAACTGTGTATTGCCGAATTCATCTCCTGCCAGCAGCATAGGTGTCCCTCTGCTGCACATCAGCACGGTAATGGCATTTCTCATCATCCGGAAGCGAAGTGCATTAATCGCCGGATCTGCTGTCTCGCCTTCTGCACCACAGTTCCAACTGCGATTATCATTATTCCCGTCTGTATTATTCCAGCCATTTGCTTCATTGTGCTTATTATTATAAGAATACAGATCATATAATGTAAATCCATCATGGCAGGTCAGAAAGTTGATGGAAGAATTATAGCCAACATATTCTCCGCCATACAGATCCATTGAACCAGTAATTCTCTTAACTGCATCCGGTGCTGCCCAGTACTCGCCCTTAAGATACGCTCGAATATCATCACGGTATTTTCCGTTCCATTCTGCCCACCTTTTCCATGCCGGGAAACTCCCGACCTGATACATGCCGCCTGCATCCCACGCTTCTGCAATCAGCTTGGCATCACGCAAAATGGGATCATATGCCAGTCTCTGAATAAGCGGCGGACGCATCATAGGCGATCCGTCTTCATTACGCCCGAGAATACTGGCCAGATCAAAGCGGAAACCATCCACACGATATTCCTCCACCCAGTACCGCAGGCATCTGACAATCATTTCCTGTACAATGGGATGATTGCAGTTCAGTGTATTTCCGCATCCGCTGAAATTATAATATTTTCCATCGGGTGTCAGCATATAATAAATATTATTGTCAAACCCTTTAAAAGAAATAAAAGGTCCATTTTCATTTCCTTCTGCTGTATGGTTAAATACAACATCCAGAATAACTTCAATCCCGCTCTCCTTCAGTTCCTTGATCAGTGTCTTGAGCTCAACACCTTCATGATTATATTCACCTGTAGAGGCATAACTTGTATTCGGAGCAAAAAAGCTGACGGTATTATATCCCCAATAATCAAGAAGTGTACGCCCGTTCACTTCTCTTTTATCACGTGTTTCATCAAATTCAAAAATCGGCATGAGTTCTACCGCCGTAACGCCAAGATGCTTGAGGTAGGCAATTTTCTCAATCACGCCTTCAAAAGTACCCGGGAAACGAACTCCTGAAGAAAGGTCTTTGGTAAATCCTCTGACATGCATTTCATAAATAATGGAATCACTCATTGGAATACGGAGCTGCTGCATGGCATTCCATTCAAAATTGCTTCTGACAACCCGTGCATGATAAGCGCCATTCTGGTTGGCGTTCTGTCCCCAGATCCGTTGCCCTGAGACTGCCTTTGCATACGGATCAAGAAGTGCATGACTCTTATCAAACAACAGTCCTCTGTCCGGATCCCACGGCCCATCCAAAGAATAACAGTATTCAAGATTTTCAATGTTAAGTCCGAACACGATCATGGAAAATACTTTTCCGATGCGATAGCTTTCAGGATAGGGAATCGCTGCATATGGTTTTTTTTCACCACGATGATAAAGCAGCAGCGTAATCGCTGTTGCTCCATTGGAATAAACCGTAAAGTTTACTCCGTCAGGCATAACGGTAGCTCCATAGATCTCATAGTATCCGGGACGGATTCTGAACCCGTTGACTTCATCGAGCGCGAGCGTCTGTCTGTTTCTGTCAGACTTTCGCAGTTCTACTCCCCGATGTTCTATGAGGCTTCTTTTTTCAATTCGATGTTTTCTGAATTCCTGCATACCGAAATTATCATCCCATCCATCATTATTTTTATAAAATAATATATAATATCAGTTTACCACAACAATGACTTGCAATCAAAAAAACGGTCATACATCTTTTCATGTATGACCGTTTTATGACAAACTTAAAAATTACTGTCTCTGTATTTAATTATGCAGGATATGCTCCGTTTTTGGTATCTGCCTTTTCAAGATCAACCTTTTTCTGCTGTGCAAGACGATACTTGAAGAATTCAACTGCAACCTGCGGGAACAGTGCATAGGACAATGTATCCTCATCCTGCTGCTTCCACTCCTTAACTTCCTCTTCAAACTTAGGAAGACCAGGCTCAAGCAGATCTGCCGGACGACATGTAATCACATCTCTGTCGCCGATAATCTTCTTCTGAACTTCTGCATTGAACGGTTTTACCGTTGTCCCATATCTGCCGGACAGAAGATCTTTTGTCTGATCTGTAGCAACCTTATATCTCTCACCCATCAGCACATTCATAACTGCCTGCGTACCAACGATCTGTGAAGAAGGTGTAACCAGCGGCGGTTCACCAAAGTCCTTACGAACTCTCGGAATTTCTTCCAGAACTGCCTGATACTTATCAGATGCATTCTGCTCTTTCAACTGCTTCACCATATTGGAAAGCATTCCACCAGGTACCTGATACATCAGCGTCTTGATGTTAACACCCAGAACCTTGACATCCATAAGACCATTCTTTAAGCATTCTTCTCTGTACGGTCTGAAATGATCAGCAATTTCTGCCAGAAGCTTCTGATCAAGTCCGGAATCATAAGGTGTTCCCTTGAATGCTTCAACCATAACCTCTGTTGCCGGCTGTGATGTTCCCATAGAGAACGGCGAAATTGCAGTATCAATAATATCGCAACCTGCTTCAACAGCCTTCATGTATGTCATGCTAGCCACACCCGAAGTGTAATGTGTATGAAGTTCAATGGGAAGGGATGTTGCACTCTTCATAGCCTTGATCAGCTTTTCTGCTTCATAAGGAAGAAGAAGTCCTGACATATCCTTGATGCAGATGGAATCTGCACCCATGGATTCAATGGTTTTACAGATATTCATCCAGTAGTCAAGTGTATAAGCATCACCCAGTGTATAAACCAGTGTTACCTGCGCATGTCCGCCTTCTTTTTTGCATGCCTTGACAGACGTTTCAAGATTACGCATATCATTCAGACAATCAAAAATACGGATAATATCAATACCGTTTGCAATGGATTTCTCCACGAAGTAGTTCACTACATCATCCGGATAATGCTTATATCCCAAAATATTCTGTCCACGAAGCAGCATCTGCAGTTTCGTGTTTTTGAATCCTGCTCTTAATTTTCTGAGTCTTTCCCACGGATCTTCTTTCAGGAACCTTAAGGATGCATCGAAGGTTGCACCTCCCCAGCACTCTACTGCATGATAACCGACCTTATCCATTGTATCGATAATCGGGAGCATGATCTCCGTAGGCATTCTTGTTGCAATTAATGACTGATGGGCATCACGAAGAACAGTCTCTGTGATCCCGACAGGTCTTTTCTCTATATCTGCCATGATATCCTCCATTTCTGTATCAGCGGCGCCTGACACAGGCGCTGCTGTATAAATCAGTTCAATTCAAATCAGAACACTCCAAATACTGCCATAAACGTACCTGCAGCAACAGCTGTACCTACAACTCCGGCAACGTTCGGTCCCATGGCATGCATGAGCAGGAAGTTTGTAGGATCGTACTCTGCGCCGACCTTCTGGGAAACTCTGGCTGCCATAGGAACAGCAGATACACCGGCAGATCCGATCAGCGGATTTACTTTGCCATGTGTTACAAGACACATTACTTTTCCAAGAAGCACACCACCTGCCGTACCTACAACGAATGCAATAAGACCCAAAATAACAATCTTGATTGTTGTAACATTCAGGAACGCCTGTGCACTTGTGGTCGCACCTACAGAAGTACCAAGCAGAATAACCACGATGTACATCATTGCATTGGAAGCTGTTTCCTGCAACTGACGTACAACGCCGCTTTCACGGAACAGATTACCAAGCATCAGCATACCGATCAGCGGAGCTGTTGTCGGAAGAATCATACAGACAACAACAGTAACTACGATCGGGAAAAGAATCTTTTCCAGTTTGGATACCGGACGAAGCTGCTGCATTTTGATAACTCTTTCCTTCTTGGTTGTCAGAAGCTTCATAACCGGCGGCTGAATGATCGGTACCAGAGACATATAGGAATATGCCGCCACGGCAATCGGCCCCAGAATGGAAGTCTGATTCAGCTTGGTTGCAAGGAAGATGGATGTCGGGCCGTCAGCACCACCGATAATAGAGATGGATGCTGCCTGCTGTCCGTTGAATCCCATTGCAATTGCAAGGAAATATGCTGCAAAGATACCAAACTGTGCAGCTGCGCCCATCAGAAAACTGGACGGATTGGCAATCAGGGGTCCGAAATCAGTCATGGCACCAACGCCCATGAAGATCAGAGACGGCAGAATTGCCCATTTATCAAGCATATAGAAATAATAAAGTAAACCACCTACTCCGTTTGAAGAGTCTTCAATGCTCAGCATGATATCAGGATAGATATTGACAAGGAGCATACCAAAGGAAATAGGTACCAGCAAAAGCGGCTCAAAATCCCAGCGAATCGCAAGATACAGGAAAAGGAATGCAACACAGATCATTGCATAGTTACCTGGTGTCATTGTCGTAAACGCTGTCTGTTGCCAAAGATTTGACAATGTATTAGCAATGTACTCCATTTAATGACCTCCCATGGAAAGTAACGTTCTTCAGTTTAATGTTGCCAGTACCTGACCGGCTTCAACAGAATCACCTGTTGCAACATCAATACTTGCAACTGTTCCATCCTTAGGTGCTACCATCGGGATCTCCATCTTCATGGATTCAATTGTAACAACTGCATCTCCGGCCTTGACCGCCTGACCTACTGTTGTATCAACTTTAAGAACCTTGCCTGCTGCGCCTGCTTCTACACGAACACTGCCTGTACCTGTTGCCTTCTTGGCAGGAGCTGCCGGTGCCTTTGCTGCTGCGCGAGGAGCTGCCGGTGCTGCAGGAGCTGCTGCCGGTGCTGTACCTGCAGATGTGCCTTCTTCTACTGTAACATCATATACGTTGCCGTTAACGGTAATTGTATAATTCTTCATGATTCATATCCTCCTGATAATTGATTAAAAACAAATGCACTGCACTTGCTTTTAAAACCTGCTTTGCAGGTCTCACTTTTATTCTTCCGGATTGTTCAAACCTGTCATCAGACTCTCTTCCAGTTCTTCTTTCCGATTTTTCTGATGGAACGGACCTGAAATCCTTCTGCCAATGAAGATCCTTCGTATGCAGCGATTGCAGCTGAAATTGCAGCAACAAGTTCGGCATCATCAGCCATTTCTTCCTGTTCGGTAATCTGGCTGATGGTATTGTCAATTGACTGCTCCGTTGTGATCTTTTCTGCCTTTTGTGCTTCTTTCCTGTTATGTGAGCCAAAGAAAAACGGAAATGTGGAAATGACAAGACTGATAACGATCAGCACAAAGAATGCCATACCCATTCCAAGAAGCGTATTAAGACCTGCTTCTTCCATGGACTTCGCAAATTCAGGACTGCAACCGGTAAGTCCGATCAGGCACATCATTGATGCACCAAGTACCTGTAATTTCCTTTTCATCTTGAGCGCTCCCTCCTTAGACTGTTCCGTGTTTCTTGGCAGGACGTTCTTCTCTCTTCGTAAAGAGCATTTCAAAAGCGCCGATGATGTACTTTCTGGTATCAGCAGGTTCTACAATTTCATCTACATATCCTCTTCTTGCAGCACTTTCTGCACTGTTCTGAAGTCTGGAATATTCATCTGCGCAGGCTGCTGTTTCTTCAGCACTCTTACCGTCACAGATGATCTTCGCTGCCATATCCGCTTCCATTGTTCCGATTTCAGCATCCGGCCAACAGATGGTCACATCTGCACCGACAGCTCTGGAATCCATTACCACATAAGCACTGCCAAGTGCCTTACCTGTGATTACATTTACCTGCGGTACTGTTGCATTCGCATATGCATAAATCAGCTTTGCAGCATTTTTTGCAATATTTCGTTCTTCGCATGTGGTAGCAGCATAACCTGTTACATTTGTAAGCGTCAGAACCGGAATGTCAAAAGCATCACAGAATTCGATAAATGCTGCTGCTTTTTCACAACCATGAGCGGTCAGGACAGGTTCAAACTTTTCTTTGGCTTCACCATTTTCATCAAAAACAGCTGTACGGTTTGCAACAGCACCTACAGTCGCACCGTTCAGTCTGATAAATCCGGTTACCATTTCCTTTGCATAGCTTCGCTTTGTTTCAAAGAAAATTCCATTATCGGAAATCTGTCTGAGAGCAAGTGCCGCGTCTGCGATTGCACCATCAAGATTTTCACAGAGTCTGTTAAGATCATCTGTGCATTCCTCATAAGAATCACTGTCTTCATTATTGGACGGAAGCATGGATACCAGGCTTCTGATTTCCGCATAAATGGAGTCTTCATCAGCAACAACATCAACAATGCCTGCCTTTGCGCTCTGGAACTGTGCACTGGCTGTATCACATTTATCTGTATAGTTGCCTTCCAGTGCGTTCGGAGAATTTACAAACAGCTTCGCCTTGGTCTGCTCCATAAATGTAAAGTCGGTCAGTGTCGGAATGAGTGCCAATCCCCCACCGCAGGATCCGAAGATTGCTGTAATCTGCGGAATAACGCCTGAAGCATCAACCTGTTTGCTGTAAATCTCGCCAAATGCATTCAACGCATCTGTTGCTTCCTGCAGTCTCATTCCTGCAGAATCAATCAGCCCGATCACCGGTGAACCGGTTTTCAGTGCCAGATCATAGAGACGTGCGATTTTCTTTGCATGCATTTCGCCAACAGAACCGCCAAGTACACCCGCGTCCTGACTGTATACATACACAAGATTACCATCGATTACACCATATCCGGTAACAACACCGTCAGATGGGGTCTCTGTCTGTTTCAGATTAAAATCTGTGCTTCTTGCAGTTACACGGGCACCAATTTCAACGAAACTGTTTTCATCGAGTAAAGCCTTGATTCTTTGACTCGCTTGTGAAGTACTACTCATTTCCTTACCTCCGTATGAAATATATGTTGCTATTCAGAACTGTATAAAATATACATAAAAAAGATACAGCCCGTAAATTAATACAAAAGTATTGCCGCAACTTAAGTCAGAATAAAGTATATCACAAATAAAGGGAATAATATAGCAAATTCTTTGGTAAAAACCTCAAAATTCTGCGATATTATTCCCTTTTTTATTATCATAATTATGCAATTGCTCAGATATCCAGTTTTACATCCGCCTCATGTTCGGCTTCCTGTTTGAATTCTTCTACCTTTACTGCATCCAGTGACGGCAGCTCTTCCAGTGAACGTACGCCAAAACTTCTCAGGAATTCTTCTGTCGTACCAAATAAAAGCGGTCTGCCTGGTGCATCCATTCTGCCAAGCTCTGTGACCAGTCCGAACTCTACCAGACGGTTCACCGCATGATCACTGTTCACTCCACGGATTCTTTCCACCTCCAGCTTAGTCACCGGCTGTTTGTATGCTATTATGGAAAGAGTTTCCAGAAGTGCATCTGTCAGGACATTACGTTTTGGCGTACTGGCAATCTGAATCAGATACTCATACATTTCCTTTCTGGTACACAGTTGCACTGCATTTTCCAACTCCAGAATTCCGATTCCACTGTCTGCTTTTGCATATTTTTCCTTC
Source organism: Butyrivibrio sp. (assembly GCA_022486625.1). Taxonomy (GTDB): domain Bacteria; phylum Bacillota; class Clostridia; order Lachnospirales; family Lachnospiraceae; genus Butyrivibrio. The sequence goes on from JAKVKH010000032.1 coordinate 12,300, forward strand.
AGATAGACAATCTGATCCTTTACATCCTTTATTTCTTCTCCCAATGCTTTTGCAAGCCTGTCCGTTTCAACCGATTCTCCCATGGTAAAAAGAATAGCCTCGATTGCAGCGGCTCCCTCTTCCCTATTCATTTACGTCTCTCCTTGATGTAATAACAATATCTCCGAATGTTTCCTGCTGTTCAATTTCGATTTCTCCGAGCTTCATTTCTTCAAGAATCACCAGAAACGTAACCACAATTTCACTTTTACTGTGCTGTTTTTCAAGCAGTTGTCTGAAGCTGAAACGTTTGTGCACTTTGATATAATCTCTGACATATTCTGTCTTAAGATCCATATCCACTTCTTCTTTTTCGATTTTGCCAAATTTACTTCTTACCGGATCAACCCGGTCTTCCTGCCTGCGCAGCAATCCCTGAAAGATGCCGTTCAGCATGGAAAGATTATTCTCTCCAATCAGTGTTCCATAATCGATCGGGGCTTCATATCCTTCGATTTCCTCCGGAATATTCTTTTCTCTGTAAAAGTAAAGATCTGCATTAACCTGACGATCCCTTAGTTCATAAGACATATATTTATACATCTTATATTCCAGCAGTTTTTCCACCAGTTCTGCTCTCGGATCCTCTTCTTCTCCGTCCTCATTTACCTCTTTGGGCAGAAGCATGCGGCATTTGATATCAATCAGTGTCGCTGCCATTACCAGAAATTCACTGGTAACATCCATGTCATCATGCTGCATCTGTCTGATATAGTCCATATACTGCTGCGTAATAGTGACAATCGGAATATCATAAATATCCACCTTGTTCTTATCAATCAGGTGCAGGAGAAGATCGAGCGGACCTTCAAAAACCTGCAATTTAACTTCAAGTGCCATATGTCTGCTTTTCTTCCTCTCTTTACAATTTATGTTCCCGTACATTTCTTCAGATCAATAATCGCCACTTCTCCCGGATTGAACATTCTGACAGGTATCGTATGTGTACCAAGTCCTCTGCTGAGAATCAATGTCTTACCATTTCTGTCATACCTGCCACCGTCATATTTTGGGAAAAGAATCAATGCCGGAGAAATCACTCCACCCAGAAGTGGAAGTCTGACAATCCCTCCATGAACATGTCCGGAAACCGTGAGATCTGCACCCCAGTCTGCATATTCCTCAAAATACATCGGATTATGTGCGATCAGAAGCTGGAACTGTCTCTTTACCGGAGTACCAAGCGTTTCATTCAGGTATTCCGGATCCATTTTATGCTTATAAAAACGATGATAATACCTGTGGCGCATTTCCAGTCCGGTAATACAGATATTATCCCTTTCAAGATATATGCTCTCGTTTTGCAGAATAACAACTCCGGCTTCTTTGAGCTGCCGCGCATAGGTTTCGTAAAAAGAGCCAAACCATTCTGTCATTTTCTCTGTCTTGTATTCATGGTTGCCATTTGCCAGAAAAACCGGATACTGTGCAGCAAGTGCAGTAAGAAGGTGCAATGCAACATCACCGCTTTTCGTACAGGGATTCTGTGATGTGATCATGTCTCCCGCAACAAGAACCACATCCGGATGTTCTTTCCCTACTGCACTGATCAGACACTGATTACCATCGTCATAATCTTTTCCATGAAGATCACTGATCAGACACAGACGAACATCCCTCGTAATTTTATCTGAGCAAATCTCATATGACCTGATTACAAAGCGATGCATATCTCGCCAGATGACTGCCGTAAAAAAAGCTGCCAATATGATAAGTATAATGATCAGGGCCAATTGCATGCATTTTTCTCCGTATGTCTTTTTTGTATGTTATGCCTGCGTACATTACGATATATCAAAACCATCTGGCGCGTAGATCCCTGTATTTCAGAACAAGGCGCTCTCTTTCATCACGAAGCCTGAAATCAGACTTTTTGATGATCATCCGCAGCTGCATTGCATAATCAACCACAACCAGCAGAATAATAACTTCACAGATCAACGTTCCCGTTCTGTTGCTCCAACTGTCAATAAAACTGTTCACCCTTCCATTCAGCACACGGATAATGAATACTGCGTAGAATCCCCATGCAATGGTGCTTTCAAGACAGATAATTCCTTTATAATTCATTTTCTTATCATTATAATCCCACCAGATCTCACCAAATGCCTTTTTCATCATGATTCCAACCATAAATTCAAAGGCCGTGGCAAGAATCGCTCCGGCAAAATAAAGACGGAAAAAGCTCCCGCTGAGTGGATGCAGAATCATATAGCCGAGGACACCTCCAAAACCGTAAATCGGGCAGAACGGTCCTTTACCGAATCCTCTGTTGGTCAGTTTTCTGTTGCAAAAAGACATATAGATGGATTCCACCGCCCATCCGAGCACACTATATATGATAAACGCTGAAACAATATGATAAACATCTGTCCCAAACACGACTCTCGACCACATAAATTTTCTCCCCGGATCAATACTATTCTTATCGCAAAAAAAGCCCTTGATTTATGAATAAACCAAGGACTTTCATTTTGATTAATTATATTTACGTTTTCTTGCAGCTTCGGATTTTTTCTTACGTTTTACACTTGGCTTCTCGTAGTGTTCTCTTTTACGAATCTCCTGCTGAATACCAGCTTTAGCACAGCTTCTCTTAAAGCGACGTAACGCGCTATCCAAAGTTTCGTTTTCTTTTACGATTACTGTAGACATTCTCTTCTTACCCTCCCTTCAGTCCCTTCAAGCACTTGACTGATTGGGTTATTTGTTATATTTATGAGCGTATGACCCATATAACATGACATATTATACCATACTATTTACATTCGTCAAGCATTAAGAGCAAAATATTTTTATGCCTGATCGCATTTATTTCAGCTGCCCCTCAAGAACTCTGGACGCTTCAGCGATTGCATTGTCAATTCCTGCCGGATTCTTACCGCCGGCCTGTGCCATATTCGGACGACCGCCACCGCCACCGCCGACCATCGGCGCAATTGCCTTTACGAGGTTTCCGGCGTGCGCACCCTTTGCCATGGCGCCATCTGTTGCCATGGTAATCAGACTGACCTTACCCTCACTTGCAGAGATCAGGACAACAACACCCTCACCGAGCTTTTCCTTCATCTGATCACCCAGTTCACGAAGTCCGTTCATATCCACGTCCTTCATTGCTGCTGCCAGAAGCTTTACACCTTTTATTTCCTGCACCTTATCCATAACATCACCAAGTGCTTCCTTGGCAGCGCTGCTCTTTAATGACTCATTCTCACTCTTTAAGGCTTTCAGCTCTTCCTGAAGCTTTCTGATATGTTCGATCAGGTCTGCAGGGGTTGTCTTAAGTACAGATGCTGCTTCCTTCATCTCTGCTTCCATCTGATCATAATATGCTCTGACATTACTGCCGGTCAATGCTTCAATTCTTCTTACGCCTGCTGCAACACCACTCTCAGAGAGGATCTTAAACTGACCGATCTGACTGGTATTTGCGACATGTGTACCACCGCAGAGTTCTGTAGAAAAATCTCCCATCTTTACCACACGGACCTTTTCTCCGTACTTTTCTCCAAACAAGGCCATTGCACCGGTCTTCTTGGCATCTTCCAGACTCATGACATCTGTCACTACCGGAAGACCTTCTGCAATCTTCTCATTTACAATTTCTTCTACCTTTTTGATCTCTTCTTCAGTCATTGCCTTGAAATGGCTGAAATCAAAACGTGTTCTGCCCGCGTCCTGATAGGAACCTGCCTGCTCAACGTGTGTACCGAGTACCTCACGCAGCGCCTTCTGCAGAAGATGTGTTGCACTGTGGTTTCTGCAGATCTTCATGTGATTTTCAGCATCCACCTTCAGCGTGGCCTGATCTCCTGTACGGAACATTCCCTTTGTCACAACACCGACATGTGCGATCTTGGAGCCTGCAACATGAAGCGTATCCTTTACTTCAAAGGTACCTGTCGCCGTCTCAATGATGCCGATATCTCCGACCTGACCGCCCATTGTACCGTAGAATGGTGTCTCATCTGTAATGATTGCACCCGTCATACCGTCTGTCAGTGCTTCTGTCACTTCATCCTGTTCATCCTCATCGGATGCATGAAGTTGCGCCATGGCAACAATTTTTGCCTGTACTGTCTGTGTATCATAACCGATAAATCTGGAATTCACTGATGCATCAAGCTGTTCATAAACAGTTGCATCGGCACCCATGTAATTTGTGGTTTTACGTGCCTTACGGGCAGTCTCTTTCTGTGTCTTCATGGCTGCATTGAATGCATCCTCATCCACAGCAATATTCTTTTCTTCCAGAATTTCTTTTGTCAGATCCAGCGGGAATCCGTAGGTATCATACAGTTTGAATGCATCTTCCCCTGCAAGTGTCTTTTCACCTGCTGCGGTAAGCTTTTCTTCCAGCTGTGTCAGAATTTCAAGACCCTGATCAATGGTCTTTTCAAATTTGCTTTCTTCCTGTCCGATGACACTGACAATGAAATCTCTCTTCTCTGCCAGTTCCGGGTAACCGTCCTTACTGCCTTCAATTACGGCATCTGCCAGTTTTGTCAGGAACCCGCCCTCAATTCCGAGGAGCCTTCCGTGTCTGTCGGCACGGCGGATAATTCTGCGCAGCACATAGCCTCTTCCTTCATTGGAGGGCATGATACCGTCAGAAATCATAAAGGTAGCAGAACGGATATGATCTACAATCACACGGATTGAAACATCATCTTTTTCGCTTTCCAGATATTTTTTACCCGCAATTGCACATACTTCATTGCGCAGTGCCTGAAGGGTATCCACATCGAAAATGGTATCCACATCCTGAACGGCAACTGCAAGACGTTCAAGACCCATACCGGTATCAATGTTCTTCTGTACCAGATCGGTATAATTGCCGTGACCGTCATTATTAAACTGTGAAAATACAACGTTCCAGACTTCCATATATCTGTCACATTCACAGCCTACAGTACAGCCGGGCTTACCGCAACCGTACTTCTCGCCTCTGTCATAATAGATTTCCGTGCAGGGACCGCATGGTCCTGATCCGTGCTCCCAGAAGTTATCTTCCTTACCAAATTTGAAAATACGTTCTTCCGGAATACCCATCTTTTCGTGCCAGATCTGAAATGCCTCTGCATCATCCACATAAACGGACGGATACAGTCTGTTGGGATCAAGGCCTACTACTTCTGTCAGGAATTCCCATGCCCACGGGATTGCTTCGTTTTTGAAATAATCACCGAAAGAGAAATTTCCAAGCATTTCAAAAAAAGTACCATGTCTTGCGGTCTTACCGACATTCTCAATATCACCGGTACGGATACATTTCTGGCAGGTGGTGACTCTGCGCCTCGGCGGAATCTCCTGTCCTGTGAAATACGGCTTAAGCGGAGCCATTCCTGAATTGATAATCAGAAGACTGTTATCATTATGCGGTACTAAGGAAAAACTGTTCATTCTGAGATGTCCCTTACTTTCGAAAAAGCTCAGGTACATCTGTCTGAGTTCATTAACACTGTATTTTTTCATGACTTGCCTCTTTTATATTTATAATTGAAACGAACTGTAATGGCAATTTGTTTCATAGGAGCCTGCTTCGCAGGTTCCGTCATCAGAATGTGAACTTGTCTGCAAAATATGCATCCAGGGAGTCAATTGCAATACGTTCCTGTTCCATGCTGTCACGGAAACGGACTGTTACCTTACCATCTGTCTCGGAATCAAAATCGTAAGTAATGCAGAACGGTGTTCCGATCTCATCCTGACGGCGATAACGCTTACCGATATTGCCACGATCATCAAAATCGCAGTTATATTTCTTAGAGAGCTGCGCATAGATCTTCTCCGCACCTTCATTGAGTTTTTTGGAAAGGGGAAGAACACCGATCTTGACAGGAGCCAGCGCCGGATGCAGATGCAGTACAGTACGTACATCACCTTCTCCGATGGTCTCTTCGTCATATGCACCGCACAGGAACGCCAGGACCACACGGTCAGCGCCCAGAGACGGCTCAATGACATACGGAATATATCTGGTATTCTTGACATCATCAAAATAGGTCAGGTCTTCACCTGATACTTCCTGATGTCTTGTCAGATCATAATTGGTACGGTCAGCAATTCCCCAAAGCTCGCCCCAACCAAACGGGAACATGAACTCAATATCGGAAGTTGCCTTGGAATAAAAGGAAAGCTCTTCCTTCTCATGGTCTCTGACACGCATCTCATCTTCCTTCATGCCAAGTGTCTTAAGCCAGTCAATACAGAACTTTCTCCAGTAAGAGAACCACTCCAGATCAGTATCAGGCTCACAGAAAAATTCCATCTCCATCTGTTCGAATTCTCTTGTTCTGAAGGTAAAGTTACCCGGTGTGATTTCATTACGGAAAGACTTGCCGATCTGACCGATGCCAAACGGAATCTTCTTTCTGGTTGTACGCTGTACGTTCTTGAAATTAACAAAAATACCCTGTGCTGTTTCCGGTCTTAAGTATACGGTGTTCTTGGCATCTTCCGTAACACCCTGGAATGTTTTGAACATCAGGTTGAACTGACGAATATCCGTAAAGTTGTGCTTTCCACAGCTCGGGCAGGGAACATTGTGTTCTTCGATGAAACTCTTCATCTTCTCCTGGCTCCATCCGTCACAGGATCCGCCAAGATCAATGCCATTCGCCTCTGCAAAATCTTCAATGATCTTATCTGCCCGGAATCTCTCATGACATTCCTTGCAATCCATCAGCGGATCAGAAAAACTTGAAAGATGTCCGCTTGCAATCCATGTCTGCGGATTCATCAAAATCGCACAGTCAACCCCTACATTGTAAGGGCTCTCCTGTACGAATTTCTGCCACCATGCCTTTTTGACATTGTTCTTGAGTTCCACACCAAGATTACCGTAATCCCATGTATTGGCAAGTCCGCCGTAAATCTCGGAACCAGGATAGATAAACCCTCTGTTCTTCGCTAGTGCGATGATTTTGTCCATTGTTTTTGCTGAATTATCCATGCTTAACCTCCACTGATTGTTATCTGCTTATTTATTTCTCCAGTAAAAGAACTGCCGTATCGTCTTTTACTGCTGAAAGATCTGCTTCTGTACTGCTGATAAGTTTTACATCTTCTGATACATATGCAATCGGATATGGTGTTACAATTCTGGCTTTATCTGCAGTCACTACCACTTTCCTGTCGGCATAATTCTCAATCGCCGAAGTCTGTGCTGCCTTTCCATCTGTATCATTCAGGCTGTCCGGAAGTTTAATCCCTCCCTCTGCTGCATTGCTCGCAGTACCATAATAAAACGTTTCTTTATTGAAATCTGCAAAATCCTCGGCAGAACGGTAGGTCATTATCACTCTGACATTATCCCCGTCTTTGGCAAGTTTCTTAAGACTGACAAGATCCTCACCTTTTGCACTGTTGTAATCATTGATTTCCGTATCAATTGATTTTTTCAGTTCATCCACATCGTAATAAGACTGCGAAAAATCTTCAATAATCGCATTTACAACGCTTCCATTACTGTTAAGTCCTATTGTTGTTGATTTCGCCCTGGCACCATTATAGGATCCGCACCCCGCTAAAACAACCATCGTCAGTACAGTTCCCGCTATAAATTTTTTTCTCTTATCGATGATATCCCGCATTTCTCCGCCTCTTCTGCGCCTTCTAACGGTTATTTCCCTTTTCTGTGCGCAGAAACAAAGTAATTATAGCCGACTTGTCACGGTTTTTCAACACCCGCTTCAAATACCTTCAGCATCTCCAGACTTTTCATGGGTCTGTCAATAAAACGTCTCCTGTAATTTTCAGATATGTCACAGAGTTCCTGCAGGATTTCCGGACTCACACGGAATGTATATAATTTTCCTGCCTGTGCTGATGCAATATAATTTACGGTATATTCCGTAGTTTCATTCCATGTTCTTCCCTGCGGCAGACCCGGAAATTCTCCGCCAATTACAAGTGCCCGGATCTCATATATGCAGCGGATCAGACGGTTATCCATATTTTCTTTTTCCAGCGCCCGTAGAGACAGATACAGAAGCCCCAGAAGATCTGAAGCATCACTGTTTTCTCTGGTATAATAATCCGCCAGTTCCAGAAAAAAGGTTCCATAACATGCTGCTTCCAGATTTCTGCGAAAGCTCTCAAAATAATTGGAAATTTCCGCCTCTGAAATATTATAGGAGGTCCTGCCTTCAAACATTTTGAAACTTCCAAAGCAAAAAGGTTCCACTGTTCCTGTCAGATGACTGTTCGGACGCCTTGCTCCTCTGGCAAATGCCGTGATTTTGCCCCGCTCAAGTGTCAGCATTGTGACCACCCAGTCGTAATCTCCGACCGGATTATGTTTCAGCACCATTCCCTGTAATGTAACGAGATTATCCATCCGTATTTCCCCTGCTAAGCCCAATACCGTTTCACAAAAAATGCCGGGCAAAATTAAAAACTGCCCGGTCACATCTTTTTTCAGAATCAATCATTTTTCATATCATATCCAAGACTCTTCATCTGTGCCATATCATCTCGCCAGTTCTTCCTGACTTTGACCCAGATCTGCAAATTAACCCTGCAGTCCGTCATTTTCTCAATGTCAATTCTGGACTGGGTGCCGATTCTCTTGAGCATTGCACCGCCCTTACCAATAATAATTCCCTTATGAGAATCTCTTTCACAGATAATCGTCGCATCAATGTTCATGATTCCGTCCGGTCTCATGCGCATTTTCTCTATTGTAACGGCAATTCCATGCGGAACCTCATCCTGAAGAAGCCGTAACGCCTTCTCACGAATAATTTCCGCGGCAATCTGTCGCTCCGGCTGATCGGTTACCGTATCTTCATCATAAAATGCCGGTCCGTACGGAAGATATTTACGAATACATGCTTTCAGCGTATCGATATTGTCACGCTTCATTGCGGATACCGGAACGATTTCCGCAAAATCCATGGCTTTCTGATAAGCATCAATATATACCAGAAGTTTATCCTTTTCCACCGTATCAATTTTGTTGATCACAAGAATTACCGGTTTTTTACAGGTTCTGAGCTGATCAATGATATACTGTTCCCCCGCACCGATAAAACTGCTGGGTTCCACCAGCCAGAGTACCAGATCCACATCATCCAGTGTCTTCTGTGCAATCCTGAGCATATATTCACCAAGCTTGTTCTTGGATTCATGAATGCCTGGTGTATCCAGAAAAATCATCTGACTGAGTTCATCCGTATATACTGTCTGAATCCGTCCTCTGGTGGTCTGTGGTTTGTTGGATGTAATCGCGATCTTCTGTCCGATCATCTGATTCATCAATGTGGATTTTCCGACATTGGGTCTTCCGATCAATGCGATAAAACCTGTTTTAAACTTATCTGCTTCTGCCATCTGTCATTCCTTTTTCTCAGGGGCTTCCTGCTGTGTTTCCGGAGCATTTTCCTTTTGATCCGGTGATTGCTTTTTCTGTGTTTCCTTTACTGCCTTTGCTGCTATCCTCTTCCGGTGATGTCTTCGCACCGCTTTCGCCACAAGCAGAATCAGTACCGCCAGAACTGCCAGCTGCGGACTGTGAATCAGAACCCATGCCCCTGCATTCAGAATTCCATGATATACAGCCTTCAGATTTCTGATAAAGCCAGTGGCAATTTTTTCTCCGAGATCCTGCGGCTGTGCCTCAGTATACGTACTGACTTCCTGCACATCAAGATAAACGGTACTGTAATTGATCTGATTATCATATACGCGAAGCTGTGATTCAATGCTCTCAAGCTGATATCTGACATCTGTCAGCTGCTGTTCCACTGCCATGATATCTTCCACTGTGGATGCTTTGTCCATAATTTCCATCAGCTGCTTTTCTTCTGCCTTAAGTGCTTTCTGATGGCTCTGCGTATCCACATAATTCAGTGTCACATCCTGTACATCACGGCTCTGCTGTGTAATGTTGGACTCTTTTTGTACCTCATTCACAAAACCGTCAAGCTTATCCGCCGGAATACGAATTGTCAGACTGGCCGATCTGGTATCATCCGCACCATACAACTGTGAGTTGCCATTGGAGATACTGCTGGACTCAACATACCCGCCAAGTGCTTTTACCTTCGCATTCACTGAAGAAAGAAGGCTGTCAAGATCCTCTGTTTCTGCTGAAATATTAACGGTCGTAATCAGCTTGCGGGCCGTGTCATCTTTTACTGTTTCTGCTGTGCCGTCAGCAGTCTGCGCTGTACCGTTCCCTGTTTCCGTTTCATTTCCGGATGCAGTTGCTGCCCCTGAATTATCATCTGTCACCTGCGTAGCATCTGAGGCCACAGTTTTATTCTCCGCGCCGGCGGGTGCCGCATTATAAAGACTATCCGTCTGATACGCCGCAGTCTGCGCAGTATCTGTGCCGGACGAACTGCTGCCACAGCCGCTAAGAACCAAAGACGCTGCCGCAAACACGGTAACCAGTTTCAGAAATTCTTTTCTCATAGGCTTCTCCTCTTCTGTACGCAAGGCTTAAAAGAGATCAGTTCTCTGCGCCCTGATGAATCAGCTGCTCCACATGATCAAACAATGCCTTATCCTGCTCTATCTTATCACTGCTGCCGATTGCACAGACGCATTCATCCTTCATAAATGCATCTACATAATCTGCCATGGATCGAATGTCCTGCACATTTACATTCAGCAGTTCATCTCGCTCCTTCTGAAGTGCAGATGCAGAAGAATGGCACAGATATACAGTAAGCCCATAGGAACCCTTTGCACTCGGCGTTTTGGGTGTATCCAGCTCACCGATTGCTCCGATGATAAACTGTGTGATGGTTCTCTCATCTGCCTCATAATTTCGCAGATACTGCGAAGTTTTCTCAAAAACATCCACGCTTCTTTTCAAATGCGGATCTCTGTAGGTAACAAAATATGCGTCTCCATTTTTGGAATATCCGCTCATGCAACCATATGCACCACCTTTGACACGGATGTTGGTCCAAAGATAATCATACCCCATCATCACCTTCAACACACGAAGTGCTCCGGTGTAAGGAAGTCCGCTGTCTCTGAAATTACCTGCCCGGCACACATACTGCACCTGTCCGGCAGTCTGGAATGCCTCATTTTTCTTTACCGGAACCAGCGCAAACGTCCCTTTTCTTACCGGTTTCTGATACAGTGTATCTGCAAACTTCGCTGTCTGCGCTTCAATACCTTCATAACCCTTTTCATCTGCAGTGTAATCCATCATGAGATTTTCCCTGCGGAACAGAATTTCCGAAAGCTCCTTCAGTTTTCCAATCAGATCTGCATGAACCTCTTCACTGTAATTATCACAGAGCTTTTCTATCAGGCGATAAGCATCAATTCCGTTTACCATATCGCTGACTCTTGCCGTTGAAGACATATAGGACATTGCCCTCACTGCTGCCGTCTGATGTCCTGATGAAATCAGTCCCGACTGCAAATGTGACTTTCTTTCATCCAGAATTTCCTTCATTCTCTTGCGATCATCCAGCTTCGATGTCATCAGAATCTCTCTGACAAGGTCAAAGGCCCAGTGCAGATTTTCATGAAGTATCTTTACATTTACTTCAAATGTAGTCAGGTAATTACAGGGATCATCATGATCTGAATAGGTATTGATTGATCCGCTGATTCCGCCGGTATTAATATTGATCTCATTGTACAGATCTCCATAGGTGTAATGTTCCGTATCCACCATTCCCAGCACTACACGCAGCACTGCAGCATATGGTAAAAGATCCTCCGGTATATTCTTCATATCAAAAATGAAGTTCACATATCCGATGCCATTGGTAAAAACGTCATGAAACAGAATATCTGTACTTCCGCTTTTTCTAAGCTCATTCTTAAAATGCTCAGCTTCTTTTCTCATATCCGCACGTGTCAGAAGCGGAACTTTTGCAAGATCCTCCGGTGTATCCGGCGTTTCCTGATATTCCTTAAGGAGTCTTGTATCCTCTACAATTTTCTCACGTTCCTGTGCAGAAAGTCCTGCTTTATACTGCGCAAGTTTTTTTCGAAGCGCTTCATCCTTCTGCTGTGTCAGTCCCTTGACAGGTTCCAGAAGCAGAACGGTTTCATGCGTATTATCCAGCAGATACTTCTGAATCAGATCTTCAAAATAATGTCCCTGTGCTTCCTTTTTCAGTGCTGCATAGGTATCTCCGGCTTCAATATGAATCCATGGCATTCTGTCATCGTACAGCCAACTGTCCAGAACCTGCAGTCCATAAAGAAGTCCCTTGGGGAATCTGCCGAAATCTGCCTCCCGATACTTGAATTCATCATAATTGATCCCGGCCAGAAGTGCCTTTTTATCCAGACCGTTTCTGACCTGTTCCTTAAGGCAATCACGAATCGTGCTGACAAACTCGTCTTTCTGAGATGCCTCTGCATTCTTTGCAATTACGGAAAAGAACGGCTGACGAATGCCATTTTCATATTCACTGTATACATCTTTACCGATTCCGCGGTCGATCAATGCTTTCTTCAGTACTGCTCCCGGTGCCGAGCAAAGCGCATAATCAAGAACGTCAAATGCAATATAAAGTTTCCGGTCAAGGCTGGTTCCCACACATGCGTTGTAGGACAGATAAGTATTCTCTTTTTCTGTCTCTTCCTGCATGATGGAATACTGCTTATGAATTTCAACAGGCTTCTCAAAAGCCTTCTGCAGCTTAACTTCTGACTCCACCAGTTGTCTGTCATAACAGGACAGATAATTTTCATCAATATACCGCAGTTTCTCCGCCATATCCATATTTCCATACAGATAAATATAGCTGTTGGAAGGATGATAATACTTTCTGTGGAAGTCAAGGTACTGCTCATAGGTCAGTTCTGGAATAACCTCCGGATCTCCGCCGGATTCAATTGCATATGTGGTCTCCGGAAAAAGAGAATTCAGGATTTCTCTGTCCAGTACATCATCCGGTGACGAAAACGCACCTTTCATTTCATTATATACAACACCATTAATTGTCAGATCTGACTGTTCATTTTCCATCTCATAATGCCAGCCCTCCTGACGGAAAATTTTGTCTGTTTTATAAATATTCGGATGAAATACCGCATCAAGATAGACATGCAGCAGATTCTGAAAATCAGCATCATTACAGCTGGCAACCGGATAAACCGTCTTATCCGGATATGTCATTGCATTCAGGAAGGTATTAAGCGATCCCTTGGCAAGCTCAATGAAAGGATCCTTGATCGGAAAATCTCTTGAGCCGCACAGCACTGTGTGTTCAATAATATGCGCCACACCTGTGGAATCTGTCGGTGGTGTGCGAAAGCCGATATAGAATACCTTATTTTCATCGTCATTGGACAGGAGTGCAATCCGCGCTCCTGTCTTTCTGTGTTCCAGTATATAACTTTCAGAATTCAGATCTGAAATCTCTCTTTTTTCAATTACCTTATACGCAGTTAAATCTTCAATCCTCATACTGTATCTGTTTGCCTTTCCTTCTTTTATCCGAATAATCAGATAATAAACTTATTTACTTCTCCATCAAGATGTTCTGCAATTTCCGCATTCTCATGTACAACTTCCTGGTTCTGTTTCATATCCTCAGACATCTGAGATGCAGACTGTGCAACATCTGTAATTCCTTTCGCACTTTCTTCTACTGCAGTGGATACCGCATCCATGGAATCCTTGACATCGCTCATGGATGTCTGAATATTCTCTGCCTCCTGAGAAAACTCCTGCAGCATGGATGCTATCTTTTCAGAATCCTTTTCATACTGCAGACCGGTTTCCTTAAGCTTCTCATATCCGCCAATCGTCTTATCCCGCACAAAATCAACCATTCCGGTCGCTTCCTGTGCAAGCGCATGCACATTGGAAATAACCTCATCACTGATCTGCTGGATTTCCTTTGCTGTATCTGCAGAACCAGATGCCAGCTTGGAAATTTCTTCCGCAACAACGGCAAATCCCTTGCCCTGCTCTCCTGCCCTTGCAGCTTCAATACTGGCATTTAGAGACAGAAGATTAGTCTGTGATGCGATATCCAGAATTGTCTTCGTAAGTGTACTGATATTTTCCACATCTTTGGATTTTTCAATTTTGTCATTCAGTGATGCCGTCATACGATCTGCAGCCTGTGTCGCCCCGTTCGTTTCAGTCTCTGCATGTGCACTGAGGTCCTTTGCACGGTCATTCATCTGCGCGGCATACTCTGTTCCTTCCTGAATGCTTTGATTCATCCGGGTTACATTATCTCTGATTTCCGATGTGTTTTCCTGAATCTGTTGAAGACTTGCAGAAGTTTCCTGCATGGCTGCACTCATTTCCTCCATCGCAGCCGACACATTTCCGATCTGGTCATTAGTCTGATTGGTACTTGTAAGTGCAATATCCACTGAACCTGACAGGTTCTTCGAACATACCGATATACTGCTGATTACCTTCCGTATATATTCAAGAAGTGCATTGATGTTACCGGCAATATCACCAACTTCATCATTGGTACCGACTTCCACCTTCTGTGTCAGATCTCCGTTATTACTGACCAGATCTGAAACCTTGGTGTTTACACGCTTAATTCCGTTTGTAATCCCAGATGCCATGGTTACAGCGAAGGCTGCTGAAACAGCAACTGCTGCAAGAACGACCATCAGAATCACCATAACGATTCTATGCATTGTGTTAACAATCGAAGTAGCAATATAGTCAACGCCCACAACTGCAACAACGCTTCCGTCTGATCCTTTTATCGGTGCATAGGAAGTGATAATACTCTCTCCGTTATCCTCCTGAATTTTACCTGTTGTATACCCATTCTCATTCTGTATGGCTGTGGTCATCTCTGTTACATATTCATCCTCAACCGCATCTCCAATGGATGATGGGTCATCCTTTGAACCATCCACCAGGTATACCATTTTCCCGTTTCTTTGACCGACTGTATAGATATTATTTACACCTGCGTTCTCCGTAATGTTATTCAGCTGCGCCATTACTGCCTGATAGGTATCTGTCCCGTCATCTCCGGTTTTCAGTGTATTAAGTTTGTCACCGTCAATCTGACTGGCCGAAATTTTCGCCATTGCCAGTGCATCTTCCGATCCGGTGGAAATGTAACTCTTCTGCACATATCGATAAATGGTTACTCCCATAATCAAACAGATCAGAATATTACACAAAAGCGTACTGATCATGATTTTGTTACGGATACTGAATCTAAGTCTCTTCTTCACGCTGCAGTTCCTCCTTCGGGAATCACGTCAACTGTTACTGTAAGAGAACAGAACCAGGTAATATATCAATTTATCAATCTGCCAGAAGCTGTTCATTCTTCAATTATACATCAAAATCATCACCAGGTTTAAACGGAAGATCAAAATCCTGTTCTTCAGGCGCTGGATGCTGTTCTTCCGGTTTGCTGTTTTCCACTTCTGTATTTTCCGCGGCCATTTTTCCCTGCCTGTTCAATGAAATCGGTTCTGCTTCTCTGTACTCCGGCATCTTCATTCTTGGAGCGGCATCCTCGTCCACATCCTCTTCTCCTGTCGGGAGCACCATACCTTCCGGTACATATCTCACAGGCGCAGCTTTCTGCATTTCATTTTCCGTATTTCCGGATTCTGTATTCTCAGTTTTCTCATTTACTGTTTCTTCATTCTGTCCTGCTGCCTGCACACTTTCATTTTCAAACAGGTTTTCATACGTTTCTTTTTTTACCGGTGTAATCATGGCTGCAATGCCTCCTCCTGTAACTACTGCATAAAACAGGGTTACCACCTGCTGTCCGCTCAGCATTGTCGGTCCCATGAAAGGTGTACACACAGTAACAAGGAGCAAAAGCAGCATCCACGGTGCAGTTCTCTCACGCTTCTTTTCACGCATAAAACCGATACAGCCAAGAAACATGGTAATCACAGTCAGCAGATAAATCATTCTGTACTGCGTATAAATACTGAAAAAATCTATTGTGTTGACATTTTCGAAATAAACATGGATCCAGTTCTGAAATGTCATCTGAATGCTCTGCCACCCCGCCTGTTGCCCTATCATCAGAATAAACAGAGATACCACTCCTGCAAACAGTACAAAAAGCCGTCTGCATACATATCCAAACGTCGTATTCTCAAGAAAAAAGGCAGAAAAGACAAGTCCGAAAATAATGATCGTACCGGCATCAAGATACAGCATAAAGCCGACTCCTGCTCCCACCGCCAGATACCAGATATTCCACCAGCCATTCCGATATTTTTTCTGCGAAATTCCTTGCAGAAACAATACCACAAGCAGAAGTTCCGCCATAAACATAAGAATGAACAGCGTATTTGTCCCAAGCACTCCGGTCTGTTCCACGTAAAACGGCATAAAAAGAACATATGCCCCGGTAAAAAACGCAGGGATTCTTCCCATGGAAATATCAATGGCAAGATACAGCAGAAACGCGGTCAACAGCTGAAAAATCATCTGACAGAGCGCCGCTGCTGCAGGTATATTTCCAGTAAACATCAGGATCTGTCTGATCAGCGAAGTATAGACAAACGTCAGAATATCCGTCTGCGGGATCGGACCTGCACCAATCATCGCCATCTGATACAGACTTACATTCCCGGATATCTGATACTGCAGATTCTTCAGTATGCAGATCCGAATCCCAGCCGCTGCAGAGAACATGAAGATCACAAGAATGATATACCCCGCTCTGACCCAGAATCCGCAGCCAGTTCTTCTTCCACCGATATAATCAGCCAGCTTTCCGCCCATAAACGCAATCACTCCCACTCCTGCGAGTGAGAGTGCAGTAAATGCGGCCGTAAAAGCCATTCTGTTTTCAGACGGAAAAAGTCCTGAA
Source organism: Butyrivibrio sp. (assembly GCA_022486625.1). Classification (GTDB taxonomy): domain Bacteria; phylum Bacillota; class Clostridia; order Lachnospirales; family Lachnospiraceae; genus Butyrivibrio. Next base: position 29,111 of record JAKVKH010000032.1, read on the forward strand.
AAATAGCTGAACATCACCACCAGCGAAACATCAAATGCTGAATATACAGCCCAGATCACATATCCGGGCCAGGTTTTTCTCCATACCATTTTCAGGACTCCCTCTGTCATGCTTTTTGAATTTCATCGCAAAAGACGTTTCAGAATACAGCTTCAGTCTTCCTGACTGTCATCCCAGTTATGATAAACTGCCTGTACATCATCGTCTTCATCGAGCAGATCAAGGATTCTTTCGATACACTTGATATCGTTTTCATCCTTTACTTCAACATAATTCTGTGGAATCATTGTAATTTCTGATGAAGCAAGCGTAATCTTTTCCTTTTCAAGTGCTTCCACAACAGCCTGAAATGCTTCAGGAGAAGTCAGAATCTCATAGCTGTCATCCTCTTCCTTGAAATCATCTGCACCAGCATCCAGGGCCATCATCATCAAATCGTCTGCATCCAGTGAACACTCTTCCTTATCGATCAGAATCTGTCCTTTATGATCAAACATGAAAGAAACGCATCCCGGTGTACCAATGCTTCCATTTCCCTTATTAAATGCGCTCTTTACATTTGCTGCCGTACGGTTGGTGTTATCGGTCAGCGTCTCAACAATGATTGCTGTTCCGCCAGGGCCATATCCTTCGTAGGTAATTGTCTTATAATCAATATTTCCGCCTTCGCCTGCCGCCTTCTTGATACCTCTGTCAATGGTATCATTAGGCATGTTATTGGCCTTTGCCTTTGCAATCACAGTAGCCAGCTTGAAGTTATTGGCCGGATCCGGACCGCCCTCTTTTACTGCAACGGCAATTTCTCTTCCGATAATTGTAAACACCTTACCCTTTGCAGCATCGTTTCTTTCTTTTTTGTGCTTGATATTCGCAAATTTTGAATGTCCTGACATTTTTTATATTTCCTTTCGAAATTAATTTACTGTCTGTTCTGTTCCTGTGCTTTGTCTGTTCTTTCCGTCTGCTTTTCGCCTTCGGCAGCTTCCTGATCCGGAATCTTTGTTACCAGCACGCTCTGAATCATATGATTTCTGACCATCAGAATCTTGAAATTATAACCATCCATGTCCACACTGAAATTTTCATCATCTTCTGGAATTCTGTCCAATTTGGAAATCATCAATCCGTTAAGCGTCTCAAATTCATCCTGTTCAAAAGAAATATGAAACTTCTCTTCCAAATCCTCCAGTGGAGTCTTTCCTTCAATAATGAACTCATTGGCATTGGCAGTCGGCTCAATATAATCCTCATCTTCATCATATTCATCCATGATATTGCCGACGATTTCTTCCAGAATATCCTCCATGGAAACCAGCCCTGAAGTCTGTCCGTATTCATCGATTACAATTACCATCTGCGTCTTTGTAGACTGCATGCTGTGAAAAAGAGAATCAATATTCTTGGTCTCCGGCACATACATCGGCTGACGAAGCAGTCCCTTGATCTTTCTGATCGGGCTTGTATCCTTCTCATTTTCCGCAAATTTCTTCATTGCATCACGGATATGCAGGATACCGATAATATGATCAATATTGTCAAGATACACCGGAAAACGACTGTTATTCTTCTCAAGCATGAATGCAATAGCATCTTTCAGATTCATGTTCCCGTCGATACCAACCATTGCATTTCGATGGGTCATGATGTCCTTGGCCTGCTTGTCGGAGAATTCAAAAATATTGGAAATCATGTCCGCTTCTGAATCCTGAAGTACTCCCTGCTCCTGCCCTTCTGTTACCATGGAACGTATTTCTTCTTCCGTAACATCCGTTTCGGCAGATTCCACACGTATTCCCAACAGATGCAGGATTCCGTTCACAGAATCCGAAATCAGTCTGGTAAGCGGCATACCGATGATAATCACCAGATTGATCAGGTTTGCACAGCCATATGCCCATTTCTCAGGACTCCTTGCAGCGAGTTTCTTGGGCATCAGCACCCCGAATGACATCACCACATAGATCAGAATCAGCGCAGCGATAAGCTCTCCGATCGTCTTTGCAGTTTCCTCCTGCAATGTACCAAAACACCCTGCAATCAGACCTCCGAAATGCAGCAGATACCATCTGCCGAATATCAGATTGATGATCATAACCACCAACTGCACCGTATTTACATACCCTGTAGGATTATTCAGTATTTTCAGCAGAATGGCACTTTTTCTGTCATTCTCATTTTCCTGTGCCTTCTTTTCAATATCTTCACTTCTGAGATTATGAATTGCAGCACCAAAGCCATAGATCACAATATCAGCCAGAAGCATTATGATAAATAAAAAAGCAGTGGCAGAAGGCCCACCATCGTCCATAAAGTCATCTCCTCCTGAACATTTTTTTACAGGTCAGATCCCGTAAAATATCACATTAAACTATATCATCAGCTTTCTGCCACGTCAAGAAGCTTGCGAATAAGACTCCCTATGCGTTACAATGCTCTTATCAATCTGATTGGGGCTGTTTATTATGATTATAAGTATGATTCTCTCAACTCTTGTTACGATTATTGTCGATATTCTCAAGGGTATTTTATCCATGATACTTTTTTTCTGCCGGCTGATCTGGAGTCTGATCCGGCTTGTACTTACCATACTTCCCCTTACCGGCTGTCTGTTTACTGCTGTTTTTCTTTTGCAGACTGCAGAGCTCATACTTGGCAGGGATCCGCTTCCCGCTGTTTTTCCCGTTCATCCTGACTATACTGCTTCCACTGCCATGCTGCATCAGATCATTTCCTGGTGGAATATACAGATGACGCAGGTTCATGCATCAGCGTTCTATCTGTATGTTCTGTTTCTGCTGCTGACAGTAATTCTGGCCGTTCCCGTGCTGGGCGCTCTTCTGATGCTCGCCGCCGTTTCCTCTGCCTTTTCATGGCTCGCCTGCTGCGCGGTTATTGACCTGATATATGCTCTTTTGCGCATGATTTTCGCAAAAGTCTCCCCTGCAGATCAGATCCGTGACAGATTCTATACTCTTTTTCCCCGCATCGGAGATCGGCACTACGACCATTCCTACCACAAATGGCTGCGCAGACATCATGAAGAATTTGAGCAGGATCCGGATGAAGATGATGATGACAGGCATCATCGTGACCATTATGATGACGATAATTATTATGACGAAGACGATGATGATTATGATGATGAAGAAGAAGATGATGACTATGATGATGAAGATGATGGCGAAGACGATGAGGACGAGGACAATAATGAAGACGGCAATAAAAGACGTTCCATCTCCGGACATTTTTCCCGTAACACCTCTGCACACCGCCCCTTAAGCCGGAGTGAAAAGCGTCAGCGAAGCTATGATCGATTTTATGAAACAGATGAAGAAACAGATGAAGAAACAGATCATGAAACCGATTCAGATTCTTCCACCGCCAAACAGAATCCGGAAGGAAACGGTTTTGATTTCTTTGCCGGTTGCACCACCAGTGAAAGTGCAGAAAAGAAATATCATGCGCTGGTAAAGTTATACCACCCGGACAATATGTCCGGTGATACCGACGCACTTCAACAGATTAACATCCAATATGATCAGATCCGAAAAAAATTTCACTGAATATTTCCGTTTCTGACATAGACTCTGGGTACTCTCTTATTCAGATCACAGGACAGCTCATAGTTAAACCGGCCACTGAGATCTCCCAGTTCCTCTATTGTAATCTCTTCCTGACCGTCTTTTCCGATCAATGTGACAACGTCGCCTTCCTGCACCTGCGGCAGATCCGAAATATCCACCATAAACTGATCCATGCAGACTCTTCCAAGAATTGGTGCCTTTTTTCCTCGGATCAACACATATCCTTTCCCTGAAAGTCCTCTCGGATATCCATCGCCGTAACCAACCGGTATCGTTGCAATTCTGCTTTCCCTCTGTGTTACAAAAGTCCCGCCATAGCTGACCGGAGTTCCTGCCGGTACATCCTTGACATACACGACATGACTGAAAAGAGACAGCACAGGGTTGATTTCCACTTTATCTCTGGAAACTTCATCCGAGGGCCACATACCGTACATGGTCACTCCTGCACGTACCATATCCATACTGGCCTCCGGCATATCAATGATGCTGGCGCTGTTTGCACAGTGCTGGATCGGAATATGGTATCCGGTTTCTGCTTCCACTTTTTTCAGGAATTCTGCAAACAGATTCTTTTTATGATGTGCATCAGAAAGGTCTGCCTCATCCGCTCTCGCAAAATGGGTGAAAATTCCCTCCACTTCAAGGCCTTCCATGGAAAGTGCACTGCGGATAAACTCCACTCCGCTCTCATCAGGCTTTATACCGATTCTGGACATTCCCGTATCTACGGCAATATGAATCTTCATTTTCTGACTGTCATCTGTGCGATGAGCCAGTACTGTTTCATTCAATTCTCTGAGCATGTCATAACGGAAAACTGCCGGTCTGATCTGCTGCGCAAACATTCTTTCATATGCATAGGGGAAAGTATAGCCCAGAATCAGAACAGGTTTCTTAATCCCGCCGTCCCGAAGTTCAAAGGCTTCCTCTGCAGTTGCTGCCGCATATCCCCATACAAAGTCCTCCTGTTCGAGCATTTCTGCAATCGGAAGTGCTCCATATCCATAGCCATCCGTCTTGATCACCGCCATCATCCTGATATTCTGCGGTAATACGGCATGCATGTTCAGCATGTTCTGTCTGACTGTGTCCAGATCAATCCTGGCATAAACTCTTTCTTTATCTTCCAGCATTTATTTTCATCCCCATTTCTCAGATTCTTATTTTTCAGGTAACACCTGCTGCAGAGACTTCATTATATCCCCCGCCAGCATATAGTATTCACCATATTCTCTTGCCGCAAGATTACCTGCAAGGCCATGCAGATAACTTCCCATACAGGCAATCTTAAATGCGCTTTCTCCGCAGGCGCTGAGTGCCCCCAGAAGCCCCGTCAGCACATCACCGCTTCCCGCTGTCGCCATACCACTGTTGCCGCTGACATTGAGATAAATCTGACTGCTCTGCGCATCTGCAACTACAGTACGCGCATCCTTGCAGATTACGGTACATCTGTATTTTTCTGCCAGTACACGCGGCCACGTCAGAATATTCTTCTTGCATTCCGAAACTGTACTTCCATAAAGCCGCGCAAATTCTGCCACATGAGGTGTTATAATCACCCATTTATCCGATGTCTGATATTCACGCAAAAGCTGTTGCAGGGATTCATCTTCCGCAATCAGATTCAATGCATCCGCATCCAGAATGATCGAGTGGGTATACTCTCTTAAAACCGTTTCCAGAAGACAATGCGCCACAGCATCAGTTCCGATTCCCGGTCCGATACATAACGCGGAAGACCACTTCATGGCTTTTCTGAGTGCAGCACAGGTTCCTTCAAAATCTTCTTCCTCTGCATCAGTCGTATATGTATCAAGAAGCGCCTCCGGCAACATGGTCTGGATGGTTTCACGATTTTCTGCTGCCGTAAATATCCTTACCATTCCTGCACCGCTCCGGTAGCAGGTAGTTGCACATAAAGTACATGCACCGCTGATCTGACTGCTTCCGGCAATGATCAGTATTCTCCCGAATGTGGACTTATTGCCATAGGAAACTCTCTCCGGAAGAAGATCCGATACCTTTTCATCATACAGAAAGGCACCCGGCATTTTCTCCAGAAAACCTGCCTGTGTGATTCCTGCATCCTCCACATAGAGCTTGCCGGTATATTCACAGCCTGGATACATCACCTGTCCCACCTTGGCAAAATTAAAGGTAACCGTCATATCTGCATGTACTGCTGTTCCGCAGACCTGACCATCATCTGCACTGATTCCGGACGGCATATCCACCGCGCACACAAGAAGGTCATCTTTATGTACTTTTTTGATGTTCTCGATCATTCCGACCGCCTGTGCATATTCCTCTTCAAGCGGGCGGTTACATCCGATTCCGAACATTGCATCTACTATAATATCCCAGTCCATCTGGGATTTGTTTTCTCTTATATTGGAAAAAGTGTCGATCTGATATCCATACGCACGCACAATATCCATCTGCTGGCGCGCCAGCTGCGAATAAACATTTCCTTCCCCCACAGACATGAATGTCACCTGATAGCCATGCTGAGTAAGAATTCTTCCGACTGCCACACCATCACCGCCATTATTGCCGTGACCAAAGGCGACCAGGGCACGTGGTGCCCTGGTCGTTTCATGACACGTTTTCCATTCGCCGATTCTGGCAGCTACTGCAAGCGCTGCACGTTCCATTAATACCTTACTGTCCATGCCAAAGTGTTCCGATGTGTTCTGGTCGCATCTTCTCATCTCTGCAGATGTCACAACATATTGCATAGTAACAGGCTCTCCTTAGTCTGGGCTGCCGGAAATTCTATTCCAGAATTCCCTTTCTGGAAGCACCGTTCGGTGTACGGATCGGGTGCTTCTTATCCGGATCATACTGCATGTCAAATATCTCAATTACTTCCGGGCCAAAAATCTGATGCATATAGGAATAAAGATTGAAATTTTCAATTTCACCTTCCTGCTTATGCACAATCTCTTTTTTCAGCTGCATTCTGATTTCCTTAAGCCAGGAATCAATCCGGTCAATTTCCGCCGTATTGGCATGCATTTTCTCATAACATACATCCATTGTAGCCAGCATCAGCTGATAATTCAGCTGATAAATGTTCCTTGGAAGCTCCAGCATTTCATCTTCCTGTGCTTCCAGCTTCTCATTGCACTCACCAATCAGTCGCGTATGGTCATTGAGTTCCTGATCTGCCGAAGACCCGGGTCCCTCCTGGCTCAGCTGATCACGCAGCCCTATAATCTCTCCCATCAGCTTGCGCTTAAGTCTTTTGATCTCCTTGGATTTCTCTCTCAACTCGCTCTGTCTGTCCAGGAGTCCCTGCAGCTGCTGCGCCATCTCTTTCACTTCCGGTGACATGCCTTCTTCACCAAACAGGAGTTGCCATTTCTGATCCATTGTCAGGATGGGTATATCCTTTCCCTCTAGTGCAGGGATATAAACTTCCTCTTCTCTGGACATATTCCGCCTCTTATGAACCCGTCTTACCGTTTCCGGTTCTGCCATGCTTTTTTTCGTATCTGGTTATATTATAGGACAATTTCATCAGGCTGTCAGACAAATGTACATTTTCCACCTGAACATTTTCAGGCACATCCAGATCCACATGCGCAAAATTCCAGATCGCCTTGATCCCGCAGTCAACCAGACGCTGTGCCATCGGAACCGCCTGATCCTTGGGAATGGTAAGTACTGCAATATCAATATTATTGGTACGTACAAAGTTTTCAATTTCTTCCGTCGGCCGCACTTCTACCCCTCGGATTTTCATGCCGTAAAGCTCCGGATTACAGTCAAATGCCCCCTTAAACACAAAGCCCCTTCTGTTGAAATTGGTATAATTGGTCAGTGCCTGTCCAAGATTGCCAACACCAATAATAATCAGCTGATGCATCTGATCTATTCCCAGAATCTTACTGATTTCATCATACAGATATTCTACATTATATCCATACCCCTGCTGTCCGAATCCGCCAAAATTATTGAAATCCTGCCTGATCTGTGAAGCAGTCACTTTCATGATATCACTCAACTCCTGTGAGGATATTCTTTCAATGCCACGTTCTTTCAATTCTCCAAGATATCTGAAATAGCGGGGCAGGCGGCTTATCACAGCCTGAGAGATTTCCTTTTCTTCCATAAAAACAGATCCTCCTGTACCCACAATATGATTGTTAATAATTCTACAAGCAATTATAAAGTTATGTGAAATTAATGTCAAATCATACTTTTATCAAAAAAGCCATATCTTTCTGCCTTGATATTGCTGCAGAAGATATGGCCCTTCCTTTACTCTTTTTCTTCGGCAGAAGGAAAGATCACTCTGATCCTTGTTCCTTTTCCAGCCTCACTCTCCAGCTGAATTTCTGCCTGATGCTGATTGGCAATGTGCTTTACAATGGCAAGTCCGAGTCCTGTTCCTCCGGTTCGCTTGGATCTGCTCTTATCGACCCGATAGAACCGTTCAAAGACTCTTTCCTGATGTTCCTTCGGAATTCCGATTCCCGTATCCCTGACTTCAAGAACCGTATGTCCGTCCTGTGGTGATACGGTAACATCCACACTTCCGTTTTTATTGTTATAGCGAATGGCATTATCCGTCAGATTATAGATCAGTTCTTCCATCATCATCCGGTTCGCATGCACCATGCTGTCCTGACCATGGAGCATCAACTGTATCTCATGGCGCTGTGCACTGATCTGAAGCGTTCCGATCACATTCTGCGCAATCTGATACAGATTAATATCTGCCATTTCCGGTGCTTCCTGCGCCACATCCATTTCGGAAAGCCGCAGTGTATCATTAATAAGTGTCAGCAGCCTGTTGGCATTTCTGTGAATTTCTCCTGCAAAACGCTGCGTATCCTGTTCATTTGCCATTCCGTTCCCAATCAGCTCTGAATAACCTGATATGGAGGTCAGCGGCGTCTTAAGCTCATGCGAAACATTTGCAGTAAATTCCTGGCGCATGGACGCATTTTTTTTCAGATCTTCATGCTGCTTGACAATAATATCAATAAAGGGTTGTAATTCCCTGTACGTTTTCTGTTTTCCCAACTGATCCATATTTCTGGCCAGCTGTTCAACAGGTGCCACAATGCTCTTGGTCAGAAAATGGGTCAGCAGCATCGCCACCGCCATCAGTGTAATGGTGATCACAAGTACCAGCGGAATAATATTTCTGTAGAGGCTCCAGATACTTCCTGCCTCCTTGGCTACACGCAGTACACAGCCATTTTTCAGAAGAACGGCATAATAAAAACTATTTTTATTCAGTGTTGCCGACTGCCGGATTGCCTTGCCTTCTCCCTTTGCAAATGCCGCTTCCACCTCCGGACGGTTTCCATGATTGTCCATATCAATCACATTGGCTTCATTATCATATACAACAGTTCCATCCCTGGAAATCAGCGTAATCCGCAGATTCCGGTTATTGGAATCATAACTGATATGATCCACATCATCAAAAACGCTGGTTCCCTCAAGCACACGTGCGCTGGTCTGCAGATTACCCATAACTTCCTTCTGAAAAGCTTCATAAAAAACCCCTGTCAGGATCAGAACAGTTGCTGCTATTGCCAATACAGTCAGAAGTATAAACTGAATATTGATTTTTCTTTTCATCCGTCTGTGCGGCTCCTTCCTGTTATTCCATCTGATAGCCAACATTCCTGACGGTTCTGATGTGATTTCCCTGCTCGCCGAGTTTCTGTCTCAGCGTCTTGATATGCATATCAAGCGTACGCGATTCTCCCTCAAAATCTGTTCCCCAGATTTTTTCCATAATCAGACTCCTGCTGAGTACATTACCCGCATTGGCCATCAGAAGTCTCAGGAGTTCAAATTCCTTATATGTCAGCTCACAGAGTTCTTCTCCTGCATATACCGTTCTTTTATCCGCATCAAGCCGAATATCACCATAGGTCAGTACTGACTCTTCCATCAGACTCTGGGATCTGCGCAAAAGTGCCTTTACCCTTGAAATCAGCTCCATGACACCAAAAGGCTTGGCCAGATAATCGTCTGCACCGATATCAAGACCTTTTACCTTATCAAGCTCGCTTGTTTTGGCAGTTACAAGCATGATCGGCACTCTTGCCGTTCTGAAATTGTGTCTGAGTTTCCCCACAATCTCCAGTCCGTCTTCATCCGGCAGCATGATATCGAGCAGCACCAGATCCGGTGTCTTCTCTTCAATTGCGGCAAAAAAGGTTCTGGCATCTCCAAAACACTCAGTCGTATAGCCGGAATTTTTAAGCGCATAGCTTTCTATTTCACAGATATTCCTGTCATCTTCCACAATATAAATCATTGAACTCATCGCTTTCCAGCTCCCTCTGATTGATATTCTGCATGCAGGAGTCGTTTTTATTGTAAATGAAACAACCTGCTGCATCAAGTTCCGATCATATGTATTTTATTTATTCTTATCCTAGCTGATCCCAATTTTACCTGATACCACAAATACGTCAAATTAATGTAAATTCCATGTAAATTGCCACATTCATAATATGTACACTCATACTTTTTAAACTGCCGGACTCTTGCAAGACGGCTGCTGAAAGTGTATGATGCGACATGAATGGAAAAATGAAAAATCATATTATCATCAGAAAGGAATTTTTTATGATCCTGTCCTGTCACGACATCTGTAAATCCTTCGACGGCAAGGATATTCTGCAGAACGTATCATTTCATATAGAAAATAATGAAAAGGCTGCCATTGTCGGAATCAATGGCGCCGGAAAAACCACCCTGCTGAAACTCATCATCGGTGAACTGTCAGCAGATTCCGGTGAAATTACTTTTGCACGGGATACCACTTTCGGCTATCTGGCTCAAAATCAGAACATCGACAGTTCTCATACCATTTATGAAGAACTGAAGGAAGTTAAAAGAGAGACCATAAACCTTGAAGAAAAGATCCGCTCTGCCGAAGAACAGATGAAGGTATTAAAGGGTGATGAACTGAACCGTCTGATGGACGACTATGCGACAATGACACACCGCTTCCAGCTGATTGACGGCTACGCATGGAAAAGTGAGGTTACCGGCGTTGCCAAGGGTCTTGGCTTTGTAGAAGAAGAATTTGACAAGCAGATCTCCACTCTTTCAGGCGGTCAGAAAACACGGGTGGCACTCGGCAAGCTTCTTCTGCAGAATCCGAATCTGATCATCCTCGATGAGCCGACGAACCATCTGGATATGAATTCCATCCGCTGGCTGGAAAATTATCTTCTGAATTACAAAGGCGCAGTACTGATTGTCTCCCACGACCGTTATTTTCTGGATCGAATTGCCGGCAGGATCATTGAAATTGATCAGGGCAGATCCAACGTATTCAGCGGCAATTACACCTTCTATGCAAGTGAAAAGGAACGTCAGAGAGCAGTTGCCTGGCATACCTATATCAGTCAGCAACAGGAAATCCGTCATCAGAAAGAGGTCATCGCCAAGCTCAAGTCCTTCAACCGTGAAAAGTCCATCAAACGTGCGGAGAGCCGGGAAAAAATGCTGGACAAAATCGAAGTTCTGGATAAGCCGGCAGAAATCCGTGATGACATGCATATTACACTGACCCCCTCCTGCATCAGCGGAAACGATGTGCTTCATGTCGAAGATCTTGGAAAGTCCTTTGGCGATGCCACACTGTTCCGTGATATTTCCTTTGATATCAGAAGAGGCGAACGTGTCGCCATTATCGGCGACAACGGCACCGGCAAGACCACCATGCTGAAAATCATCAACCAGCTCCTGCCCGCTGATACAGGCAAAATTGTCCTTGGGACAAAGGTTGCGATCGGATATTATGATCAGGAGCACCATGTTCTTCATGATGACAAAAATCTGTTTGAAGAAATTTCGGATGATTATCCGACACTGAACAATACACAGATCAGAAATACACTGGCTGCATTCCTGTTTACCGGAGACGATGTCTACAAGAGAATCGGAGATTTAAGCGGTGGTGAAAAGGGGCGTATGTCTCTGGCCAAACTGATGCTCTCCGAAGCCAACTTCCTGCTGCTTGATGAGCCGACAAACCATCTGGACATCACCAGCAAGGAAGTTCTGGAAAGCGCCCTGTGCGGCTATGAAGGAACCGTTCTGTATGTCAGTCACGATCGTTATTTTATCAACCGGACAGCTACAAGAATTCTGGATCTGACACATGGTATGCTGGTAAACTATATCGGCAACTATGACTACTACCTTGAACATCAGCCGCAGACCATGGAGCGGCTCCTTGCAGAAGGTGCTGCCGCTTCCCCTTCTTCCGTTCCTGCTGCCAACAGTTTCCAGTATGGTACTTCGCAGGATGCGCTGACACCGGCAGGTGCTTTTGCAGGTACCTCTTCTCCTGCAGAAGGAAGCAGTTCGCCGCATCCCACATCTGCCCCGGCAGTTTCTGCCGCTGCTTCCGCTGTAGCTTCCTCCGGTCAGTCAGACTGGAAAGCCCAGAAGGAAGAACAGGCCAGAAAACGGAAACAGGAAAATGCCCTGAAAAAATGTGAAGACCAGATTGCTGAACTTGAAGCCCGCATGAATGAAATCAACGGAGAAATGTCAAAACCTGAAATTGCAACAGATCTGTCAAAGCTCAGAACGCTTTCTGATGAACAGACTATGCTGCAGGCACAGCTCGACACACTGTATGATGAATGGGCTGAACTTTCCTCATAAAAAAAACGCCTTTTAAAAGTGCGGCACGATAGGGATTTCATAAGTTTTTAATAAAATCGGCATAGTTGGCATCAGTCCGCTATGCCGATTTTTCGTTGTTTTCTTCTATGCTTTTGTGTTTTGGAGGCTTGAATTCCCCGATGCAATTCCAGATGATTTTGACCTTTTGGGTGCGTCTTCCGGTCGGTGTCTTTTCGGCTTTGTAAACGTAAATCTTCTCAACAAACTCCCGGATGATTTCAGCATTGAGTTCCTGCAGGTCTGTATATTTTCGCACCAGCTTCAGAAATGCATCTGCATTGGCAGTACGCTCGCTTTCAGTGGTTATAGTCGATTTAAGCTTGTTTATCTGGAATTCGAGCGTCCGCTGCTCATCTTCGTAGCTGGCTGTCATTTTGGCAAAACGTTCATCGCTGATTTTTCCATCAAGATTATCCTCGTAGAGCCGCTGAATGATATCGTCCAGTTTTTCGGCTCTGACCTGTGCCTGTTCCAGTTCCCGTTTATCATCTCGGAGGCTCCTGTTTACTTCAGCACGGGTTTTGTCTGTCACCATCTGTACGAATTCATCCTCGTGGTCTCTGGCAAACGCTGTAATGTTTCGGATGCCGTCGAGCAGTAGTTCCTCCACAACAACGTTTCTGATCTGGTGGGAGCTGCAGCCGCCTTTGACCTTGCGGTAGGTGGCACATACGAAGTGTTCCTTGTCGTGCGTCCAGCCGCGATGCCGTACCTGATATAGCTTGGCTCCGCAGTCCGCACAAAATAGCATTCCTGAGAGAATCGGCATTTCGCCCATCGGTGTTACCCTGCGCCTGCCTTCACGAAGCCGCTGCACAATGGCGAAGGTCTCGGAATCAATGATGGCCTCATGGGTGCCCTCAAAAATCTGCCAGTTGTCGGGATCGTTCTTCAGCTGCTTCTTCTGCTTGTAGGACTTCCGGTAGGTCTTGAAGTTTACGGTGCTGCCGATGTATTCCTGCCTCGTCAGCATATGGGAAATCGTGCTGTTGCCCCATTTGTAATCATCAGCGGTGCTCCGATTGTCTGATACTCCGATGCCGAGCGCCTTGGCGTGGGCGGTAGGATTCATGATATGCTTTGCCGTGATAATGTTCGCAATCTTGGAAACCCCGTAAC
>JAKVKH010000033.1 GCA_022486625.1 Butyrivibrio sp.
TCTGTACGATGCGCTTGGTCTTCTGACAGGACAAAAGCTTTCCTTTGACAGTTATGGCCTGTGGGAAAAGGAAAGTCTTCGGGACGAAATGCACCCGCTTCTGCCCTATCATCTGACAGAAAACGAAAATCTGACACTGGTGAATACCCGTGGAGGGTTCCTTTCCATGAAAGGGCGCCTTCTGGGCGGCTGCATGGACTGCCTTGAGAATCTCATCGGAACCGACTATGACCATGTTGCCGCCTTTAACCATACCTATGGCGGAGACGGTATTCTCTGGTTTCTGGAAGCATGCGATCTGAATGTCATGTCAATCCGCCGTACTTTATGGCATATGGAACATGCCGGCTGGTTTACCCATGCTTCCGGCTTTCTGATCGGTCGTCCTGCGACCGGCGATGCCATGATGGGACTGGATCACATCCGGGCGGTAACGGACATTCTCGGCAAATATCATGTTCCGATTCTGCTCGATGCCGACCTTGGACATATGTCTCCCATGATTCCTCTGATCTGTGGAAGCTATGCAGATATCAAGGCACATAAGAATCACTGGGCGATTGATATGTATCTGGAGTAATAAATTCCCGGATCTTCATTTTCTGTCCGTCGCTGTCAAATGTCACTGCGCCGGAATCCTTCGTAATAAATACTTTGATACGGGCATCCGAAAGCCTCTTCAGGAGCTCCCTGTGCGGATGTCCGTACTTATTTTTCACTCCGCAGGAAATGACTGCATACTGAGGACTGCACAATTTCAGAAACTCGTCATCCGTTGTAAATCTTGAACCGTGATGTGCCACTTTCAGAAGCGTCAGATTCCTTCCATATTCCGGATTTTGTTTCAGATATTTCTTCAGTGCCTCCTGCCCTTCTCCATCCACATCTCCTGTCAGCATGGCAGTAAAATTTCCGCACCGCAGATACAGTACTGTAGAATAAGCATTGGGCTGATCCGTATTCACTTTTTCCTGCGGCCCGATACATTTCATATACAGCTTACGGTTACGGATTTCCTCTCCCCTGCTGATGTAATCAACCGGAATTTTCAGTGCAGCGGCATTCTGCTCCAGAAGCCGGTAATTTTCTCCTTTTGCTTCCTGTGCGATATCCGGCAGCACCAGATGCCGGATTCTTATCCCGCCCTTCGGCATTTCTTCCATCAGCTCCAGAATTCCTGACATATGATCTTCATCCTCATGCGTGAGAATCACCGCATCAAGTGCGCCGATTCCCTCATAAAACAGGAAAGGCATCAGCTGATACTTTCCTACATTCTTTTTAGATGTACTTCCTCCATCAATCAGATATGCAGATTCTCCGCTTTCAATCACAATTCCATCTCCCTGTCCCACATCCAGAAAAGTCAGTTTCATTATCGGGTGAATTCTGAAAATCAGGAGCAGAACCGCGACCGGCAGAAGCAGATACCTGAGCCGATAATATCGTTTCAATACTTTATTTTTTCTGAATAAGGACTCTGTCCAGCCTTTTCCGGATGCCTCGTCTTCCAGAAGCCGAAGTTCTCTTCTGAACCTGCCTGTCAGAAATACGAACAGCGCCAGCGCAAACAGATACATCATAGTCTGCAGTATTCCTGCATGCCCGACATAACACGTATTCCCCGGCATACCCTGACTGAAATAACAGCATTTTTCATAAAACAGGAGCAGAAAATGAACCGCCCATCCGGGAATCACTCCCGCCATTTCTGCTACCGTTCCAAGCAAAAGACACAGCAGTCCGGCAATCATAACAATCGTCATAAGCGGAAGCACCAGTACATTCAGAAAAAGTGCATATAACGGAAATGTATAATAGAAGTTCATGTAAATCGGAAGTGTTACAAGAGAAACAGCCATACTGCTGCATAAACCATTCAGATATCTGCCTGCTTTTTTCGGATGCAGCGGTCTGATCGCAGGAAGAATCATTCCGATTCCGATAATTGCACCAAAAGACATCAGAAAGCCACTGTGCCAGACATACATCGGCTGCTCTGCAAGAAGCAGCAATGCTGCAATCGCAAGTCCGGTCAGCATATCATAAGTACGCCCGATCATTCTGCCCGTCAGATGAACTGCAAACATAAGAATTGCCCGAACAGCAGACGTACTCATTCCTGTCATCATTCCGTACGACCACATGAACAACACACAGAAAATCACTGTCGGCATCATCTTCAGCCGGCAACACCGAAGGAGACGAAAAAGGCCCATTCCGATAATCGAAATGTGCAATCCGCTGATCGCAAGAATATGAATAATTCCGCTTCTCTTATACAGATCCCTGATATCTGCATCCAGACCGGTCTTATCGCCAAGCAGCATTGCCTTCATAATTGATGCGTCCTGCTCATTCAGACACCTGTCCAGTACCAGCGACAGATAAGTTCTGATGTGGTACAGCTGTTCCTGATAAACATCCTTTTGCTGATCTGACGCAGTGATGCAGGCATCCCTGATCTGATATTGAATTTTTAAAATGGAATAATACTGACGACTGTCAAACTCACCAGGATTGGTGGCTTTCGGAAAATTCTTAAATCTGCCGGAGATCTGTACTGTTTCCCCCATTGCGGGTTCCGTGTATCTTCCGGTGTCCATATAACATAAAACAGAGCTTTCACGATCCGAAGATGATCGAAGATACAGTACAGGAACTTTTTTCCCTGCAAAATCCGTTCTGTATTCCTTCTGTATCACTTCTCCGGTAAAAGATATCATACCGCCGTCCGTCTTATGATAATAATCCGGCTCAGGCACTGGTATGATTTTAAGAAATATCCAGACAGCCGCTGTCAGCGCCAGACAAAGCAGGCACAGCGGTCGTTTTGTTTTCATTGCGTTTTATCTATAATCTCCAGGTTTCTTTCAAACGTATTGGACAGATCAAGCGTATCCATAAATTTCACATTTGTCTTGCCGTTCACAGAGATCTGTACCTTATTGACATCTACCAGATCGGTCAGTGAATTGACAATTGAATAAATTGCAGTTTCCGCAGTCACCTGATAAGGATCCTTCTCAAATTTTTCATCCAGATCCACATAACAGATTCCATCACGAAGTGTCACACTGACAACCCCTGTATCCGGGTTAAGTGTCGGATATGCAGCATTTGTATTTGGTCCGCTGATCAATTGTTCCATTACCAGACGTTCCATTGAAATATTACTGTTATATACGACTGTCCTGTAAACCGGAATCAGCCCGTCACCCGCCTGATTCGTAAAATACAGTGTCAGCTGTACCTTTTCATAGCTGTTGATTTCATTACCGGCATTGTAGATAAACATATCCGATGACATATTTCCGACTACTTTTCCATTTGCATCGACAAGCGCTTCACCGCCTACCAGAAATGATACATATTTCACCCCTGTCACCTGTGTCAGCGTTCTCACCATTGCAGCACGATCCAGAATCTCAGTTGTTTGATCAAGGTCAGAATAACCGGCATCAAAGGAAAGGGTCAGAATTCCATCCTTAAGCGCATATTTTTCCAGCCTTACTTTTCCGGAAATGGGTGCTTCATATTCCAGTTTTTCCGGAATTTTTTCCATCTGACCGAGAAGCTCTCGAATCACTGCATCAGCATCCTTCGGATCTGATGTCAGCTCATAGCTTTCTGAAACCACTGCTGTCTCATCATTGTTTACATAGTATACCTGCACTGCCTGTGTTTTTTTCTTTACAGAAGTACTCTGCTGACTGCAGGAAGAGCACATCATGCAAAGCGTAAGCAGAAGTACTGTCAATATGAATTTTTTCAATTTTCCAGACCGCTGCATGCCCTTTCCTCTTCTCTCACATCTTCTTTGCTTTCACCTGACTGTTATCTGTCAAAACATACGTAAGTGGAATCTTAACAGTAAATGTCGTTCCCTCTCCCGGTACACTTGATGCCTTAAGCGACCCTCTGTGCATCAGAACAGCGCTTCTTGCAATTGCAAGTCCAAGCCCTGTTCCTCCGATTTCCCTGGATCTGGACTTATCCACACGATAAAATCTCTCATAAATATGATCGATGGAATCTTCCGGAATACCGATTCCCGAATCCATGACATCTACGGTAAAAAACTGATGGTCTGCATCCAGAATTACTTTCACCCATCCGTTGTCCTTGTTATATTTGATTGCATTTTCAACCAGGTTCATAATAACAAGTGATATTTTCACTTCATCAATTTCCGCAGTAACCTGTCTGCTGCTGACCAGCGTCAGCTCAATATTACGTTTACGGGCAATCGGGCGAAGTCTCTTTAATATGATTTCCGTCATTGCATTGATATCTACTGCTGTAATATTCAGGCTGGTAGCCTTCTTATCCATTTTTACCAGCGCCAGAAGGTCATTGATGATCTTATCCTCACGATCAATTTCACTGCTGATATCCTGCATAAAATCACGATAGGTTTCATTCGGAACTTCTTCCTGTGCCAGAAGTGTATCCGCCAGAACCTTAACTGACGTAATCGGTGTCTTCAACTCATGTGATACATTGGAAACAAATTCCTGCCTGGAATCATCCAGTACCTTCATCCGCTCCAGCAGTTGATTAAATGCGTTTACAATATGTTCTGTTTCCAAATAATCCGATACGGAAATCGGCTGATCCGTATAACCTGCCTTGATATCATTAATGGCACTTGTAATTCTGTCAAACGGCTTGAGCAGTCCATTTGCAGCTATAAGTGCAAATCCGAGTTCAATAAGAATGACAATCAGTTCTACCCTTGTTGCCTTCCTGCTGAGAATGGCAAGCGTTGTTGTAATGTTTTCAGTGGAAACACTGGTCAGCATGACGCCTCTGACAATTTCCTTCGGCTCACTTTCATCCAGCACATCGCCTTCTTCAAGCGATTTGGTTTCGATAATTGGTGTGGTAATCTCAATATATCCATCTGCTGCATCATAAACAGAAGTAATTCCGTCATTTCCCTTTTTCAGACATCGTACCACCTCTTCCGAGATAATGGTCTTACCCTCGCTGATTCCATAGGTATCCTTCACCACCTGAAGATCATCGTTGATAATCAGTACTCGCCCATCATACAGATTTGCCAGCATATTCAGTTCAGAACCAATCACTTCAGAGGAAGTATCCTGCAGATAACCTGCAGTAATCAGATGATTTGCCAGAATTCTGAGCTGCGTCTGCACCTCAGAAGTTTTGACGTCTACGGCTCGCTTTTCATAATTCTCTATAATTGCATAATGCATGACCAGGCAGGAAATCAACCCGGTCAGAAATACAATAATAAAGATACGCGCCCTCAGACTGCGAAAAAGATTTGAAATTTTATAGTTGTGAAACAGATCTGACAGTTTATTTTTAGAATCCATTCTAACCAGCTTTTATGTCTGAAAATAGTATCCGGTACCCCACTTTGTACGTACATAACGTGGCTCACTCGGATTACTTTCCAGTTTCTCACGAAGTCTTCTGACATGCACATCAACTGTGCGGACATCTCCCGGATAATCATCTCCCCAGATCGTTTTCAGAAGTTCTTCACGGGAATATACTTTACCCGGAGTGGAAACCAAAAGCTCAAGCACTTCAAATTCCCGGCTCGTCAGATTGATTTCCTGTTCCTTGATATATACTCTTCTATACTCTTCATTCAGCTTCAGATCACCATAGGTAATAATATTCGGAGTCGCATCCGTCTTGATGGTTCTGCGCATGATTGCCTTGATTCTTGCCTTTACCTCCAGAATATTGAAGGGCTTTGTAATATAATCATCTGCGCCATACTCCAGACCCAGAATCTTATCCATATCATCACCCTTTGCCGTCAGCATGATAATCGGGACATTGGAGAACTCTCTGATCTGCTGACATACTTCGAATCCGGTCAGTTTGGGTAACATGACATCCAGCAGAATAATATCATATTTATTATTCTTGGCCGACTCAAGCGCTTCCTCACCGTCATATGCGCAGTCAACTTCAATACCATCCTGCTCAAGACTGTAGCGGATACCCTTCACTATCATTTTCTCATCGTCAACAACCAGTGCTCTCCTTGCCATTCTTATCCCCGTTTCACATCATTCAGACTGTTATGGAGTCCTTTATCCTGTTAAATAGTTTCTCTTTAATTCCGCCCACCTGCATGATCTCTTCGATCTTCTTAAAACCACCATGCTCCTGACGGTAACTGATAATATCCTTTGCTCTTCCGGCGCCAATCCCGGGTATTTCGCACAGACCCGCCTCATCCGCCGTATTAATGTTAATCAGCGTACTCTGTCCCTGCGTACTGCCCGCATCCGGTGTGATCCCCGTTGTCATTGTCTGCCTGGGTACAGCTTTATTCTGTGCAGTCTCGGTCTTTTCCGGAATTCTGATCTGAACACCATCGGTTACCTGTGCTGCCTGATTCACATAGGAAGTATCCGCATCTGAGCTGAATCCTCCGGCTGCATCCACTGCATCAAACACCCTACTGCCTTCCGGCAATTCATATACACCTTCCGTACGAACTGCTCCGCATACATATACATAAACTGTTGCATGCACTGCAGATTTCTCCGCACCGGAATCTTTCGCTTTCTCTGCGTTTTCTGCTTCCGCATGCTCTTCTGAAGCCCCTGCGCTGCTCTCTTCTGCAGCAGCATCATTGCCTGTATCTGCAATCGGCCTGAGTACAGTTTCGCTGCCTTTCCTGCTGCAACCACAAAGTAAAAGCATAAGCAACGCTGTTGCTAATGCACTTCGAACAAGCTTTTCTGTTATTTTGTTACTTCTAAATACGTTAAAATGCATAGTTTCTCCTTGAAACGGAGAACCCCGCCATGCTCTTTCATTCTATATGAAAAGAAGGGCAATCGCAAGCATTTTGTAATATTTGTCAAATTTATGCAAAAAACAGGGTCTAATTATTCATCCCATTGTCAATATAGCCTGTATCATCTGTAATTGAAACTTTTTCAGGATCGGGAAGTTTATCCTCTGTATATGTTTTTCCGGTTACCTGCGTCATAATCTGCTCTGAAAGCTTTTTGAGCGTGTCATTCGCATTCGCTCCGTTCCAGATCTGTGTAAAGGCAATTTCCATCTGTACCCAGAAATTGCTGGTACCTACCATCTTGGGCATAGGTACGGATCTGGCATATACATTGACAAAAGCATCAATATTCTGATCCTCATGTCTGAGATCTCCTCTTGCAGGAACCTTTCCCGTCATATCATACATGTCATCATTCTTCTGGCTGCAGAGGAATCTTGCCACTGCATTTGCTTCCTTTGCATGCTCTGAATAACCGTTTACCGCAATACAATTGGTAATGGACATCGTTCTTGTCTTATACTGCTGATTGATTGCCGGCATCGTCGTTACGCCGAAATCAAATTTGCAGCTTCCATTCTCCTTTGCCTTTCTGATCCGGGTCAACGCATCTGTCGTTGCCACTGTATATACAATTTTCCCATCAATAAAGTCCTGCATGATACTGTCATAACTCACATCATCAGAATCAATGGCAAAGAACTGATTCAGTTCCTGATATACATTCATACAGCGAATGGAATTCTCATTATACAGGTCGATCTGATTCGGATCATCTCCTGCACTGCCACCAAGGTTCATGTAATTTCCGACAAAAAAGTAATTGTAAAAAATATCGGACACATCCCATTTGAATACAGCTTCCACTTCATCCGGTGCATTATAGTTTTCTGCAAACGTCATAATGTCAGAAATCGTCCTGGGAAGCATCTGCTGCACACGGCTGTCCACCTCAGCCTGTGAAATCTCATCGCTGCTGCCTGCTGCCGCAGACGCATCGCTGTCAGAAGATGCTGCATCACTGCTTTCGAGTTCTGCCATTGCCGCCTCACCCGATGCCGCATCCTTTTGTGCCTCAATTGCATCTCTGGCACTGTTTTCAAGATAGGTGCGGTTATACAGCAGTGAACTCGTTTCAAAATAATACGGATAGGCAACATACTGCTTCTTATAGGTAACTGCTTCACGGGCCGCTGCCGGATATGTTTTCTCATCCAGCACCGCAGAAGGATTCTCAATTTCTGTCGCAAGACCGGCCAGATATGCCTTTTCAAGACAATCATTTGTAATAATGAACAGATCCGGGAAATCCTTTGAATCCACCGATGCCTTATTGATATTCTCCAGATATTCCAACCCTGAAACCAGTACCGGCTCCATACGCACCCTGCGGTGTGCCTCATTATAGGCAACCGCTTCCTTTTTCAGATAGTCCGTCATGGAATCATCGTCATACCATAAACGTATCGTTATTTTATTTGCAGAAAAAACAGAATTTTCTCCGGGCTGTGAGATGGTACGCCCGGACATTCCATAATATACAGTAGTAAAAAGTACACATGCCATCAGAAAAACAGACAGCACCCTGATTCTAATCTTCATTCATCCTCCAGATCTGATCATTCCAAGGCATGCGCACCTGTCCTCATCTCTGCTGCATTTACTGCAGACATGCATCCAGAATCTGTATCATATCATCCACGTTCTGCTTCGAAATAATCAGCGGCGGAACAAATCTGATAATATCTGCTCCGGCATTGATCAGGATCAGTCCGCTTTCAAGGGCTTTATTAATATACGGTGCAACCGGTCTGTCAAAGACCAGTCCCTGCATCAGTCCTGCGCCCCTGCGTGCCACAATGAAATCATAACGCGCTGCCAGCTCATCCAGTCTTTTTTCAAGATAGGGAGCCACTTCATTCACATTCTCTATTATATGGTCGCTCTCGAATAAATCAAGAACTTTATTGACTGCAGCCGCTGCCAGCGGATTACCACCATAAGTCGTGCCATGATCTCCTGCCACCAGTGAATGTGCTCCTGCTTTTTCATTTAAAAGAAAGGCACCGACCGGCACGCCGCATCCAAGTCCCTTTGCACACGCCATGATATCCGGCTTTACCCCGTATTTCTGCCAGGCAAACATATATCCTGTACGTCCCATACCACACTGGACTTCATCCAGGATGAGAAGAATATCTTTCTCATCACAGAGTGCCCGGACCTTCTTCAGAAAAGCCTCTTCTGCAGGGAATATTCCACCCTCTCCCTGTACCGTTTCCATGATGATTGCACAGGTCTTTTCATTCACATTCTGCACAATGCTGTCAAAATCATTCAGCTCTGCAAAGCGGATGTTTCCAATCATCGGTTCGAACGGCTCTCTGTACTTCGGATTTCCGGTAACGGAAAGTGCCCCGAAGGTCCTGCCATGAAATGAATGGTTCATGGCAATAATCTCATGATCCTTCCTGCCATCCTTTAAGAATGCATACTTTCTGGCCGCCTTGATCGCACCTTCTATTGCTTCCGCTCCGCTGTTGGTAAAAAAGACGCGGTCCATCCCGCTGACTTTCTTCAGCTTCCTGGCTGCCTCAATTGCCGGTACATTATAATAATAATTAGAAGTATGTATCACCTTATCAATCTGATCCTTCAGGGCATTGTTATATGCTTCATTGTGATAACCCAGAGCAAATACGGCGATTCCCGCTACGAAATCAAGATATTTTTTTCCATTAATGTCATAGAGATAAACCCCTTCACCACGATCCAGTACGACCTGATAACGGTTATAGGTATGAAGCAGATCCTTCTCCGCTTCCTCAATATATTCCTGCATCTGATCACTCATATAAAGCCTTCCTTCCGTCTGTATCAGCTGTTTGCCAGCTCATCCTCATCATTCATGAACACCGTTCCGACACCTTTATTGGTGAAAACTTCCAGTAACAGACAGTGCGGAATTCTGCCATCCAGAATATGCACTCTGTGTACACCTTCCCTGACTGCAGAAACACAGTTGTTCAGTTTCGGCAGCATTCCACCGCCGATATTACCGGAAGCAATCAGCTGATCTGCCTCGGAACAGGTCATTCTGGAAATAAAGGTATCCGGATCATTAATGTCCTTGTAAACCCCTTCAATATCTGTCAGAAAAGCAAGTTTTTCCGCATGAACTGCCTTGGCAATCGCACAGGCTGCATCATCGGCATTAATATTGTAAGTATTGAATTCACCATCCAGACCGATCGGTGCAATAATCGGCAGATAATCGTGATCCAGAAGGTCGGATAATACCTCCGGATTCACCTGATCCACTTCTCCGACAAAGCCGATATCCTGCCCATCAGAATATTTCTTCTTCACACGCAGAAGTCCGCTGTCCTTACCACTGATTCCGATTGCCTTAACCCCAAGTTCTTCTACCATGGTAACCAGTTGCTTATTGATTCTTCCCAACACCATTTCTGCAATTTCCATAGTTTCATCATCCGTCACGCGAAGGCCGTTAACGAACTTTGCTTCTTTTCCGACCTTGCCGACCCATTTACTGATGGCTTTTCCGCCTCCGTGCACAATAATCGGTTTAAATCCAACCAGCTTTAAAAGGGTCACATCCTGTATGACGCTTCGCTGCAGTTCTTCATTACTCATGGCACTTCCGCCATATTTTACCACAATGACTTTCCGGTTAAACTTCTGAATATAAGGAAGCGCTTCGATCAGCACCTCCGCTTTTTTCATTACGCTTTCCATGTCCTTGTCCATCATATCCTCATTTCCCTCATATACTGCATCCTGATTTATTTTTCAGCTTCTGTAATCTGCATTAATCTTCACATAATCATAAGTCAGGTCACATCCCCAGGCAGTTGCTTCCTCCTGCCCCATCTGCATATCCACCAGGGCAGTCACACTCTTCTGCGACAGAATCTCAGTTGCCTCTTCTTCGCTGTAATCCGCAGCCTTTCCGTCATGGAAAAGAAGGATTTTGCCTGCCACACTTTCAATGTACAGGTCTACCCGGTCAGGATCAAACTGTACGCCGGAGTAGCCAAGCGCACACAGAATCCTACCCCAGTTGGCATCATGTCCGTATATTGCTGCCTTGGTCAGACTTGAGCAGATCACAGATTTACTTAATATTCTTGCATTCTGCTTTGTATCTGCATGAATCACGTGCGTTTCGAAAAGTGCGGTCGCGCCTTCACCGTCCCCTGCCAGTGCCTTTGCCATCTCGGTACAGATCATTTTCAGTGCCTGTAAAAAAATCTGATAATTCTGATTCTTTTCCTTGATTTCGTCATTTTCTGCCATCCCGTTTGCCAGAATCATCAGCGAATCATTGGTGGACATATCCCCATCCACAGAGATCATATTGAATGTATCCACCACTACTTCCTTCAGCGCTTTCTGCAGCATTTCCCCTGAAACTGCCGCATCTGTTGTAATGAAACAGAGCATGGTACACATATTGGGATGAATCATTCCGGAGCCTTTGGCCATTGCACCCATATGACAGGTCTTTGTACCCAATGTAAATTCCACTGAGAGATGTTTGGAATGTGTATCCGTTGTCATAATCGCTTCTGCAGCCTGAATTCCCGCTTCCTGTGTATCGTCCAGCAGCATTTTAAGATGCTTTACCCCGTCTGTGACTCTGTCGATCGGAATCTGCATGCCGATGACACCTGTTGATCCGATCAGGACACCATCTGCAGGTACTGACAGTTCCTTTCCGACCGCTTCTGCCGTCTTTTCACAGATTTCATATCCATCTTTTCCGGTACAGGCATTTGCGATTCCGGAATTGACGACTACCGCATAAACCGCATCAGATTCTGTTACAATCTTCTTATCCCAAAGAACCGGAGCCGCCTTTACCACATTACTGGTAAAAACCCCCGCTGCATGACACGGCTCACTGCTGCAGATCATTGCCATGTCCTTTCTTCCCTGATATTTGATTCCGGCCGCATACCCTGCCGCCTTAAAGCCCTTCGCATCAGTCACTGTACCCTGTGTCATCTTCATTTTAGGTTCCTCCGGATTATGGGATCTGTTTATCTGTTAAAAACAGTCAGATTATTTTCATTCAATGTAAAATCGTAATAATTCATATCTGTCCTGTTGCTCCAACCCATCCTCTGCCAGAATGCATTGCCGATGGTATTGGTCACAAACGCATTCAGACATACCTTGTTGATCCGTTCTGCCTTCAATGCTTCCATACAGAATTCCACCATTTTTTTGCCGATTCCGTGTCTTCTGTACTGCTCACTGACACAGACATGATACAGACAGCCTCTTCTTCCGTCATGTCCACAGAGTACTGCACCGACGATTTTCCCATCTTCCACATCTACTGCACTGGTAGTCGGATTCCTTTTTAAAAAAATTTCAATTCCTTCTCTTGAATCATCCATGCTGCGAATTCCAAATCCATGTATGGACATCCACAACGCATATACCGCATCATAATCTTCAGGTGTCATCACTCTGACCATTTTCCTGCACTTCACTTTCCGATACCTCTTTGTATCGTCTGAAAATCATATTCTTACATTTTGCCTGTCAGGGGAAACACGGCACCAGATTCAATCCCGTCTTTTCATCCAGTCCAAACATAAGATTCATGTTCTGTACCGCCTGTCCTGCTGCGCCTTTTACCAGGTTATCAAGTGCGCCCATCATCACGATTCTGCCCGTCCGTTCATCAATTTTAAACCCGATATCCACATAATTACTGGTTTCAACCCATCTTGTCTCCGGATAGACACCGTCTGCCAGAAGTCTGATGAAATTTTCCTTTGCATAATACTTTTCATATGCTGCTCTGATTGTCTCTTTGTCAGGAAGTTTTCCGTTCACCTTTGTCAGTGTCGCATATTCCGTTGCCAGAATTCCTCTGTTCATCGGCACCAGATGCGGCGTAAAACTGATGGTGATCTCCCTGCCTGCCGCATATCCCAACTGTTCCTCAATTTCCGGTGTATGTCTGTGTACTGCAACGCCGTAAGGCTTGCAGCTCTCATTCACTTCGCAGTAGAGATTTGCCACCTTCGCACCTCTGCCTGCGCCAGACACGCCGCTGAGTGCATCCACAATGAGTGTATCCGGATCGATCAGTCCCTCTTTTACCAGCGGATAGGCTGTCAGAATCGAACAGGTCGTAAAGCATCCCGGATTTGCCACGATCCTGGCATCTTTAATACTTTCTCTGTTGATCTCACACAGTCCGTAAACCGCTTCCTTAATATATTGCGGTGCCTTATGTTCGATTTTATACCACTTTTCGTAGACACTGATATCCTTCAGTCTGAAATCTGCACTCAGATCAATGATCTTCGTCTTTGTCAACACCTCATCATTTACCAGTGAAGCGCAGAGTCCCTGAGGAGTTGCCGTGAAAATCACATCCGCCTGCGCTGCAAGTTCTTCCATATTATCATCCATGCATTTTGCATCTACCAGCCGAAACATATTCTGATATATATCTGCATAATTCTGATCGATGTAGCTTCTGGAGCCATACCATACAATTTCCGCTTCCGGATGCGCCGTCAGAAGTCTTACAATTTCAGCACCGGCATAACCGGTTGAACCGATGATTCCTGCTTTTATCATGACACAATCTCCATCCTGTCTATTCTGATATTCTTACTTTGTCTGTATACTTTCACTGTCTACCATTATAAGCTGCCGCTGTCTTTCGTGAAAGTTTTTTCGACTTTTTTGTATTGCATAAGTATACGTCTGCATGTGCGATTATGCAAGGGTAAATTTTATATTTATGCACTTATTTTTTGATTAATGATATATTTATACATTTTTTTCTTGCATTTCCGCTTTCTGTGATGTATATTAATCTGCATATCAGATAATGACATGACCTGGTACGGATGTACCTGCATGAATGGAGGAAAAAAATGGCTGGTAAAAAAGAAAAGGTAATTCTTGCGTATTCCGGTGGTCTGGATACCACAACAATCATTCCGTGGCTGAAGGAAAACTTTAATTATGAAGTAATCTGTGTCTGTATCGACTGCGGTCAGGCAGAAGAACTTGACGGTCTTGAGGAAAGAGCCAAGTCCTGCGGCGCATCCAAGCTGTATGTACTCGATGTCATTGATGAATTCTGTGATGAATATATCGTTCCCTGCGTCATGGCACATGCAGTATATGAGAACCAGTATCTGCTCGGTACCTCCATGGCACGTCCGCTGATCGCCAAAAAGCTTGTGGAAATTGCCCGTAAGGAAAATGCCGTTGCCATCTGCCACGGCGCAACCGGAAAAGGAAATGACCAGATCCGTTTTGAACTCGGGATCAAGGCACTGGCTCCTGACATCAAGATCATTGCTGCCTGGAGAAGTGACAAGTGGAAACTCGATTCACGTGAGTCAGAAATCGAGTACTGTCATCAGCATGGCATTCACCTGCCATTTTCTGCAGATAACAGCTACAGCCGTGACCGTAATCTGTGGCATATCTCCCATGAAGGTCTGGAACTTGAAGATCCTTCCAAAGAGCCTAATTATAAGCACCTGCTCGTACTCGGCGTAACTCCGCAGGATGCTCCTGACAAGGAAACCACCGTAAAGATGACCTTTGAAGGCGGTATTCCCAAATCCGTTAACG
This sequence comes from Butyrivibrio sp., assembly GCA_022486625.1. Lineage (GTDB taxonomy): Bacteria > Bacillota > Clostridia > Lachnospirales > Lachnospiraceae > Butyrivibrio. The sequence continues at coordinate 14,444 of JAKVKH010000033.1, forward strand.
GCAAAAAAATGAAGGTTTCCGATATCATCCGTACTCTCAATCAGCTTGGCGCAGAAAACGGGATCGGAATTGTGGATATTGTCGAGAACCGTGTTGTCGGCATGAAGAGCCGCGGTGTATATGAAACTCCCGGCGGTACAATTCTGTATGCTGCACATCAGCAACTTGAAGAGTTGATTTTAGACCGTGATACGTATACAATGAAGAAAGATATGGGCAATAAGTTTGCAGACATTATTTATGAAGGGAAATGGTTTACTCCCCTCCGTGAAGCAGAGCAGGCATTTATTGAGTCCACGCAGAAATATGTGACCGGTGAAGTTACCTTCAAACTGTATAAGGGAAACATCATCAAAGCCGGAACCGTTTCACCGTATTCTCTCTATAATGCAAGCATTGCATCCTTTACAACAGGTGACCTTTATGATCATCACGATGCAGAAGGATTCATCAATCTGTTCGGCCTTTCCTGCAAGGTTCGCGCAATGAAAATGCAGGAAGTAAAAGATAATGCCAAAAAAGCAACTGCCAAAAAGCCGGTATCGAAAAATAAGAAAGCATAAGAAAATGAGAGCATAATGAATTCGATTATTTTTCTGGCAGTATATCTGGCCTCAGTCAATGTCATCGGGTTTGCTCTGATGGGCATCGACAAACATAAAGCAAGAGTTGGTGCCTTCCGTATTCCGGAAGGCACTCTTTTCGTGGTTGCAGCAATTGGCGGAAGCATAGGTTCCATCATCGGAATGTATACTTTCCACCACAAAACCAGGCACTGGTACTTCGTCTATGGCATGCCGGCGATTCTGGTTCTGCAGCTTCTGATTATTTTTCTTCTCTGGCGCGCACCAATTGATTTTCGTTTCATGTAATCACACAGCTCATGGAGGTTGACCGGCTATGCATATTGCAGTATGTGACGACAATATTGCCGATCGCAAACAGATGGAAAGGCTCCTCGGCAGAGCCTCCGATCAGAATAAAAAAGATGGCGTTGAAGGCTATTATATCGATCTGTACGGGAACGTTCCTGCTCTGATGCAGTATCCCCAGATGTATGATGTCATATTTCTGGATATCGTCAACGGGCCCGAAAATGGTCTTGATGTAGCCAGGCGCCTTCGTACACTTGGTGTTGTCTGCTGTATTGTGTTATGCAGTTCCGTATGGAACTATGAAACGCTGGCGACTTCAGATCATACTTCTTTTTATTATATGAGCAAGCCTATTCTGGCTGAAGATCTGAAGGATATGCTGCTGTTCTGCGAAACAAACCGTGTCCATCCCGAACCAATGATTGAACTTCGCGGAGAAAATGAGACCATCTATGCACACCGCGATGAAATTCTTTATGCGCAGGCACTCCGTAAAGGACTCCTTGGTGTTACCATGACAGATCACCGCATGATCCGGATTCTGAGTGATGCTGCCAATTTTTATGAACAGTTGATCAGCTTTGACTGTTTTATCCCGATTACCGACCATACAATTGTCAATATCCATCACATGACAAAAACTTTTCTTCTATCTGTCACAATGGATGATGGAGCATCACTGCACGTCAGTCCGTCTTTCCGCAGTAATATCAAAGAAGCCGTTAAATGGAAGCGCAATGATGTACACTAAAAAGCTGCAGGCAAAAGGAATCCTGGTATGCTACCAGTTACTTTCTTTTGTCTGCAGCCTTTTTAACCGCTTATCTCTTAACAGGTTACCACAATTCCACCGTCATTTGCATACATTGTTGCAACGCCCGCCGTATCCACTACAATTACGTCCTTAAATGCTGCCTTGGTCAAAATCATGTCTTTCACCAGCATTGCACGCTCATAGCAGTTACAATGACTGATCATAAGTCTCTTCTCTTCCGGATGTTCCGTTTCTCTGACTGCAAGTTCTGCCATCTTTAAAAGTGCCTTCTTGATCCCGACACCCTGCCCTCTCTGCACAATATCGCCATGGTTTCCTGCACAGATCGGTTTGATATTCAGCGTAGATGCAACCAGTGCCTTCATTCCTGAAAGCCTTCCATTTTTTCGAAGTGTATCCAGATTATCAAGTACAAAATAGGTATTCATTCCGTTGCGGTACTTCTCCAGTTCAGGAACTACCTCATCAAATGAAAGTCCACTCTCTGCAAGTTCCATTGCCTTAAGTGCGATCTGTGTTTCGCCGCAGCAGGCAGAAAGTGAATCTGCGACATAAATATTCTTTTCTCCGATTTCCTCGTGATATATATCTTTACCCAGAAGCGCACTGTTATAACTTCCGCTCAGATGTGAGGAAAGTGTTACCGCATATACATCCTCCGCATCTGTTGTATAAGCTTTCATATATCTGTCCGGAGAAGGGCATGCAGACTTCGGGCACTGCGCACAGGATGCAACTTTTTCCAGAAATTCCTTCTGGTTGAAGTTCTCATCATCCATAATATGATAGTCCCCAACCTCAAGTCCAAGCGGTACAATTTCAAACCGTGGATCCTTTTTGTACTTTTCCGGTAAATCACAACAACTGTCGACAACGATTTTATAACTCATATACCCTCCGGGATTTTTAAACATAAATGTAGTTTTCTATACTACATATGATAGCACCGATCCTCTGTTCCGTAAAGTTATACGCTCGGTGCATAATTATCTTTTTATAATTCCTGTTGCTATGGTACAATACATTCAAATACTACATCACATCGAAAGCAGAACACAGAAAATGACTGAGCTGAAAATCACGCATACAAAAGACTTTATGAACAAACTGCTGAACGGCAGCTGCTTTGATGACTTTCTTCTGGAGGAAGCCACAATTCAGACCTATAATACCTTTTCCATCGATGGACATATCTGCCCTGAGTTCTATGAGGGCGATGATGCCACACGTTCCCCTTATGCACTTTCTCTCTGGCGGCAGATGAAACCGGTCTGTCTGAATCTGATCCGCGGGAAACACACCCCGATCAGCTTCAGATTTGTCCTTCACTGTAACCCTGAAATTCCCGGCCGTCTGCTTCAGGATGCTAATGTAAATATTGACCTGCAACAGATCGCCGCCTTTGTACTCAATGTCCGTTTTCAAAACGGATCAATAACATTGACTACGGGTACCTCCATCCGTACTTTCATTCCGGATAAATCCTATGAACAGGTATGGGATCATTATCTTCACAGTTTCCTGTCTGAAAATGAAATTGCATTTGAAGACCTGTAAACGGCTTTACTCCTGATACTTTCTCAGAATCTGAATCAGATCATCATATTTTACCTTGATTCTGTCATATTTCTCCTGCGCACCATCGAGTGAACCTGCGCGGAGAATCTCTGTCAGATTCCACACATCATCATGAATTGCTTTCATACTCAGGTTACCGGACACACCCTTCAAGGTATGCACTGCCTTAAATGCATTTTCTGCATCTCCTGCCGCAAGATATCCTGTCAGTTCTTCCATACTCGTATCATTCAGGAACTTCATCATGAACTTGATCACAAGGTCCTCATTACCAAGAAACCTTGCAGAAACATCCTGCCAGTCAATCCCCCAGTCAATCAGTTCCTGCTTCAATGTTTCGTTCATAACCACTCCAATCTGCATCTGAAAATGCCGTTTCCATCAAGAATATATCTTTAGATTATTCCATATAGAGTGTTATATCAATCAGTTTCGCATCAAAATTATGTACCATATGAAGTCCCAGACTTATATAATTTCTTCTATTTTCTCTGGTATATCGCTGTCCCCATTTAAAAAGATGCAATAACAAAAACAGCTGATTCTTCAACTATTTTTAATTATAGCATCTTTTCAGATACAATCCCATACAATTGTACAGTCATGTCATCTCATCACAGCATCTGAATCTGGCAGGATTTCATTGCTTCCAGTGCTGCCTCATGGCTCTGCGGGGTTACTCCTGCACAGCATTTCGGATCGACGCTGATTCTGACTTCCGGAAGAAGTGCCTTGATCAGAAGTGCATTGGATATGACACAGATATCCGTACAGAGGCCAACCAGTTCCACTTCAACCTTTTCACGCTGATTGCGTTCCATCAACTCCTGCGCCAGAATGACAGAGCCAAAAGTCGGCTTGTTGATAATTACCGCCCCAGGCATGGCATCTGCAATCTCTCTCCGAATTTCCCAGCCCTTTGTGCCTTCAATGCAGTGCCTGACCGGAAGATTCTGTCCTTCCTGCGTCTCCAGATAATCTTCCTGATGCGTATCTCTCGTTGCATAAATACAATCCTGCGAATAACCATGAATTTTGCTGATTACACGTGGTACAACCGCTGATGCTTCTTTCGTGCCAAGCGCTCCGTCAATGAAATCATTCTGCATGTCTACAACAACAAGTATCTTCTTCATCCCGCACCTCCCTCGTATTTACACCACATCTGCAAGATTTTTATACAGTCTCTTCATTCATTTTTACCAGTTTTGCTGCCTGATCGGCTGCGGTCAGGCTGTCAATCAGTTCATCCAGATCTCCGTCAATCACCTGATCAATCCTATATAGCGTCAGCTTGATCCTGTGATCTGTTACACGTCCCTGTGGGAAATTATAGGTACGGATTTTCTCTGAACGATCCCCTGTTCCGATCTGACTGCGGCGAAGCTCTGCTTCCGAATTATGCTGCTTTTCCTGTTCCAGTTCATATAATTTAGCGCGCAGCACCTTAAGCGCCTTTGCCTTGTTTTTAATCTGGCTTTTTTCATCCTGACAGGAAATCACGATTCCGGTCGGCAAGTGCGTCAGTCTGACTGCAGAATCTGTCGTATTTACACACTGACCACCATTTCCGGATGCACGAAACACATCAAATTTGCAGTCATTCATATCAATATTGACTTCCACATCCTCTACTTCCGGCATAATGGCAACCGTTGCCGTAGAAGTATGAATCCTGCCTCCTGACTCTGTTGCAGGAACACGCTGTACACGATGCACGCCGCTTTCATATTTCAGTCTGGAATAGGCGCCCGAACCATTGATCATAAAGCTGACCGTTTTCATCCCGCCGATGCCGATTTCTTCGACATTCATTGTTTCCACATGCCAGCCCTGTCGTTCAGAATACATGACATACATACGATAAAGGTCTGCAGCAAAAAGCGCAGCTTCATCGCCACCTACCCCTGCACGGATTTCCACAATAACATTTTTCTCATCATTGGGATCCTTTGGCAGAAGCAGTACTTTCAGCTGCTGTTCAAGTTCCGGCACCTGGCTTTTGGCATCTGACAGTTCTTCCTTAAGCATTTCCCGCATCTCAGCATCCGATTCTTCTTCCAGCATGGAAATACTCTCATCAATTGTTGCTTTGCACTTCTTATATTCCGTATAACATTCCACAAGCGGTGTCAGATCACTCTGTTCCTTCATGAGCTTTCTGAAACGCTCCTGATCTGCCGTTACAGAAGGCTCATTCAGTTCTCTGGTAATATCTTCAAAGCGTCTGAGCAAGTCCTCCAGTTTATCAAACATACGCTGTATCCTTCCATTTCACTCAAATCAGCAGGCGCCTGCAAATGCTCAGAACCAGCATCCAAGAACCACTCTGTCTCTTCCGCCGAGATCCTGCACAACCTGCACCTCATGAAATCCTTTTTTCTTCATCAGCGCAGATACAGACTCTCCCTGATCATATCCAATTTCCATCAGAAGCCATCCGCTTTCATATAACCACTCGGGAGCCTCTGCAATCATCCTTCGGTAAAAATCCAGTCCATCTGTCCTGCCGTCAAGCGCCAGTCTTGGCTCATGATCCTTTACCTCGGGCGCAAGCGTATCAATTACTTCTGTCGGTATATATGGCGGATTGGAAATAATCAGATCTGCTCTGACTTTTTCCTCCTTTTCCGCTTTTTCCGGGAAAAGATCTGTTTTTTCAAATCTGACTCTGTCCGCCATCTTCAGCTGCTGTGCATTCTGTACCGCAATCTCAAGTGCCTCCGGAGAAATATCTGTCGCTGTCGCTGTCGTATCATTGGTATAATGCAAAAGACTCAGTGCAATGCAGCCCGAACCGGTACACAGATCCATAAACCGCATTCCGTCATGCAGGAGCTTCAGACCTTCTTCCACCAGTGTCTCCGTGTCCTGGTTCGGAATCAGAACCTGATCACTGACTTTGAAGGTAAGTCCCATAAATTCCTGACTTCCTGTAATATAGGCCAGCGGAATCCGATGTGCACGTGCACTGATTTTCTTCTGATATGCTTCCGCTTCCTCTGCAGAAACAATCCTGTCGCCGTGTACCAGTAGCGTATTATGATCCGTTCCGCACACTGATTCCAGTAAAAGTCTGGCATCCAGCTGTGCTTCTGTAACACCTGCTGCCTTTAGCTGTTCCGTGCCTTTTTCGCATAACTCTTCATATGTTATATCATGTTCTGGTTCCATATCTGCTCATTTCTTCAGCAGTGTCTCAGAAATATGCTTCATCATTCCGCACTTTTTTCCGCCGGATCCGCATCTTCCTCTTCTGCTTCCTTCAGGATTTCATCGATGTTCACATCTTCGCTGCTTTCTTCATCCTCCGGGAGTTCCTCGTCCCCGGTCTCATCTTCCAGCCAGGAATCATCAATCTCATATCCGAAGGAATCCTTCAGATATGCTTTCCAGTCAAATACCGCTTCCACTGCCTTGATTCCCACTTCGATCATTGTTTCATCCGGTTCTTTCGTTGTCAGCCTCTGCAGCCACAACCCCGGTGCAGAAATCGCATTGACAAACGGATTGTCACTTCTTCCTGCCAGGCGGATAATCTCATAGGAAATTCCGGAGATCACCGGGATCAGCAGAATTCGCAGCAGGAGTCTCATCGGAAGTGATTGTACCCTGATAAAGAAAAACAGTACAATACTGACAAACATGACAAACAGAATAAAACTGCTCCCACAACGCTTATGCAGCCTGGAACTGCGCATGGCATTCTTAACCGTCAACGGTCTTCCTTTTTCAATACAGTTAATACATTTATGCTCTGCGCCATGATAGCAGAACAATCTGTGGATATCCCTCATTCTGGAAATCAGAAGAATATACAGAATAAAAATCAGAATTCTCACAATGCCTTCCACAAGGGAAAGAAGTGATGCATTTCTGATATATACGGTCAGAACATCTGCAATAAAATATGGCAGAAGCACAAATATTCCGATTGCAAGAGCAAAGGAAATCACCATCGTGATTGCTTCTACGATCTTCTCTCCGTGTCCCTTTGAAATCCGATCAAGAAACAGATCTGCCTTCGTCGGTTTCGCGTCTTCCTCTCCATATAGAGAAGATGAAAAATTAAGTGCCTTCATTCCGATTGCCAGCGAATCAATAAATACAAAAATACCGCGTACGAACGGAATACGCATCAGCAGACTCCCTGATGCAATCCCGTGATATTCATCTATCTCAACTTCAATCTCACCATCTGGTTTCCTGACTGCAACGGAATACATATCCTTGTTGCGCATCATCACGCCTTCCAGAACCGCCTGTCCGCCTATTCCGGAATAATGTCCGATTTTCTTTTTTTTCATCATGTCCTCTGCTCTGCTGATTCGTGTAAACAAAATAGAGGTTGAGGCATCTGCCCCAACCTCATTTCATGCAATAAGATTACTTATTCTCCATACCATACTTCTTGTTGAACTTATCGATACGTCCACGAGCTGACATAGCCTTCTGCTGTCCTGTATAGAACGGATGGCATTTGGAACAAATTTCAACGTGAATTTCGGGTTTTGTGGATCCAACTGTGAATGTATTACCGCAGTTGCAAGTAACTGTTGCCTGATAGTACTCCGGATGTAAATCCTGCTTCATTTTTCTCACCTCTCTATATACAAATATTCTCAATTTTTCCCATTGGTTTCAACTGTTCCGGAATATCTTACTCCCAGACAGCTATGTTATTGTAGCATACATTTCGAGGTGACGCAAGTAGGAATTTAACAAATATGCAAACAACATTTGCCCCGGATCAGAAATCCACCTCAGTATCATAATAACAGCACTTCAGCAGATTTTCCATTTCTTCCTGGCTGGGCTGACGCGGATTTGAACCCGTGCAGGCATCCAGAAGTGCATTGGCTGCAATATCATGAAGTTTGGAAAGGAACTCATCTTCCGGTACGATACCTGTTTCAGCCGGAAGTCCGCCCTCACCATAATTTTTAATGCAATGAGGAATATTCAGCTCATCATTCATCTTACGAAGTGCCTGGATCAGAAGATCAATCTTCTCCTGTGTACTGTTTCCTCCCAGATGAATGAAATCAGCAATATATGCATATCTTTCTGCTGCTGCAGGATCCTTGGCATTGAAGCGGATTACCTTTGGCAGATACATTGCATTGGCTGCGCCGTGGATGATATGTCCGTTTTTAAATGCAGCACCGGTTTTATGTGCCATGGAATGAACGATTCCGAGAAGTGCATTGGAGAATGCCATTCCTGCAAGGCACTGTGCATCATGCATGGAAGCTCTTGCTGCCATGTCTCCGTTATATGATTTTACCAGATCAGCATCAATCATTTTAATTGCATGCAGGGCAAGTGCATCTGTATATTCCACATGTGCGGTGGATACATATGCCTCAATTGCATGTGTCATGGCATCCATTCCTGTATGTGCAACAAGTTTTGGAGGCATGGTCTCTGCCAGCTCCGGATCTACAATGGCAACATCCGGTGTAATTTCAAAGTCGGCAATCGGATACTTGATTCCCTTATGATAATCCGTAATGATGGAAAATGCAGTTACTTCTGTTGCTGTGCCCGATGTAGATGAAATTGCACAGAAATGAGCTTTTTTACGAAGTTTAGGCAATCCGAACACCTTACACATGTCTTCAAATGTGGTTTCCGGATATTCATATTTGATCCACATTGCCTTCGCAGCATCGATCGGAGATCCTCCGCCGATGGCAACAATCCAGTCTGGCTGGAACTCCTGCATGACCTCTGCACCCTTCATTACCGTTTCCACCGAAGGATCAGACTCAATTCCCTCAAAAAGCTTTACTTCCATTCCTGCTTCCTTCAGATAATCTTCCGCTTTCTGCAGAAAACCACCGCGCTTCATTGAGCCGCCGCCGACACAGATAATTGCTCTCTTTCCCTGAAGCGTTTTCAGAGCCTCCAGTGCTCCCTTGCCATGATAAAGATCACGGGGCAGTGTAAAACGTAACATAGAATTGTACCTCCTTGTTGGTGTGCTGTTGTTTACAGTGTGTTATTTTTTTAACAAACTTATTGTAACATATCCGGCGCGAAACTACAATACCAAACTTTCAGTCTTTATTTTGGTAAATGTGCATACTTTCTGAGCTTGCTCTTCGCACGTTGAAGTGCATTATCCGTTGCTTTTTCATCTTTATTCAGAACCTTCGCAATCTCGGTATAACTCATACCCGTCAGATACAGTTCCAGCACCTGGCGCTCCACCGCACTGAGCTGCTTCTCAATGGCTTCCTCCAGAAGTCTTACATTCTCACGATCAATCAGTTGCTGCTCCGGATTAAGTTCGGTATCAGATGCCAATGCGTTCTCCAGCGTTGCATCCGATGAAGCATCATCTTCATCTATTCTGGTATAAAGCGATACATAAGAATTCAGCGGAATGTGCTTTTTACGAAGAGATGCTTCCACTGCAGAATACATCTGTCTGGATATGCACAGATCAGCAAAGGTAAAAAAGCTGGCGTCCCGCCCGCAGTCATAATCACGAATGGCCTTAAACAGACCGATCATTCCCTCTTGAATCAGATCATCACGATCGGCGCCGAGAATATTCATGGAGCCGGCTTTTTTTCTCACCAGATTCTTATATTTATTCATAATAAAATCCGTGATATCCGATTCGCCTTCACGAAGCCTCTGAATCAGAATTTCATCTCTTTCATCTGTGTAATCTGCCATATGCTGTCCCCACTCGCCACACATATCTGTTCAAAATCATCAGATTCAGAATAACATAACAGCCGACAGTTTCCTGCCGGCCATTTGCTCACCTCATTACTTTTTCATGCTGCGCTGGCGAACAATTTCATATGCCAGAACACCCGCCGCAACCGATGCATTCAGGGACTCAATCTCTCCCTTCATCGGAATGGAAGCCACCATATCGCACTTTTCGCGGACAAGCTTACCGACACCTGCGCCTTCATTTCCGATCACGAGGCCGATGGCACCTGTCAGATTCAGATCGTACATCAGTGTGCCTTCCATATCTGCACAGGCAAACCAGACACCGCGCTTCTTCAATTCTTCAATTGTCTGGGCAATATTGGTCACCTTCACTACCGGCGTATAATTCAGCGCACCGGCAGATGTCTTTGCAACCGTTGCTGTCAATCCTACTGCTCTGTTTCTCGGAATGATAACGCCGTGCGCACCGGCTACATTTGCCGTACGTATCATGGCGCCGAGGTTGTGCGGATCTTCAATGTTATCCAGAATGAAAATAAACGGAGCCTCACCCTTCTTTTCAGCCAGTGCGAAAATATCATCAATTTCAGAATAATCATAGGCTGCAGCACAGGCAATCACGCCCTGATGCTTACCTGTTGCGGAAATCTGATCCAGACGTTCTCTGGATACAAACTTCATGATGGTTCCCTGCTTTTTGGCTTCTCTGCGGATCGTTGCTACCGGTCCGTCCGTGCAACCGTCCAGAACATACAGCTTGTCAATGGTCTTTCCGGAACGGAATGCTTCCAGAACCGCATTACGACCTTCAATTGTCAGGCTGTTCTCCGGAATTCCTCCATCCTCAACGGTTTCCGCCGTCTGCTGCTCCTGAAGTTCATATGCTGCTTCAGCTGTTTCTGCAGGTTCGGTTTCTGTGCTGTAATCATATTCCCTGTGCCCGTATGACCTCTGCGCACGGCTGTAACTCTTACGTTCTCCGTCTGCACGGCCGTAGCTCTTACGCTCGCCGTCTGCACGGCCGTAGCTCTTACGCTCGCCGTCTGCACGGCCGTAACTCTTACGCTCGCCGTCTGCACGGCCGTAGCTCTTACGCTCGCCGTCTGCTGCGTGGCCGTAGCTCCTGCCCTTACTGTTTCTTCTGTCGCTGCTGCCCTGGCCATAGCCTGACTGCCTGCTTCCGGATGTTTCTCTGTTCCCGTTTCCTCTGTTATTCATAATCTGCTTTCTGCACATGACGTGCGCTTCGTCTGATCTTCTGATCAGGTCTTTGCTTTTTTCATTTCTGCTATTTTTCCGTGTTCGATTCCATACTGTACCAGTTCCAGAACACGCATTGTCCTGCCTGACAGATACAGATATCCACACAGCGCTTCAAGACCGGTTGCCTTCCGGTAATCTCCGATCGACTGATTCTTGGCACTGGTATAAGACTTGGCGTTGCGCCCTCTGTGATAAACCGTCATTTCTTCTTCTGTCAGAAGTCCCTCTATGGCATCCACAATCGCAGACTGCGCTGCGGCATTGACATAGCGGACTTTCCGCCTGTTCAGTTCATTTGCAGGACGGTTGCCTTCTTCCATGACAAGTGTCCGGATCATCAGGTCATAAATTCCGTCTCCGATAAAAGCCAGTCCGAGCGGTGAATAGGTTCTGAGGTCAACCGGCTGCATATGAAAGCTGCTGCGGATTTCTTCCGGCAGATCCTTCATGCCTTCTTCCATTTCACACCTTCTCTGGTATCTTCCAGAACGATTCCCTTATCCAGCAGTTCATTACGGATTTCATCTGCTCTTGCAAAGTTCTTATCCTTACGCGCCTGCTGACGGTCTGCAATCAGCTGCTCGATTTCCGCGTCCTGCAGCTCTTGCTTTCTCTCCACAATCAGTCCGCAGACATCAGCCAGCGTTATGATTTCTTTCTTCAGTGCTTCCAGAAATGCCCTGCTTGAATGCTCCTCTGCATTGCTGTTTGAAAATCTGACCAGATCGAAGATCACGGAAATTGCATCTGCCGTGTTAAAATCATCATCCATTACACTTTCAAACTTCCTGCGCAGTTCGCCGACCTGTGTCAGAAGCTCCTGCTCTTTCTCTGAAAGTGCCTCGGGGCGATCCTTCTCCAGCATGAAATCAAGATTGCTGACGCAGGTGACAATACGCTCATAGCCCGACTTTGCTGCTTCCATCAGTTCATCACTGAAATTAAGCGGACTTCTGTAATGCGCAGACAGCATGAACATACGCAGTACCTGCGGGTCATATTTTGCCATAATGTCTCTTACGGTAAAAAAATTTCCGGCAGACTTGGACATCTTGTGATTATTGATGTTCAGAAATGCATTATGCATCCAGTAATTGGAAAATTCCTTACCGCTGCATGCCTCTGACTGGGCAATCTCATTTTCATGATGCGGGAAAATCAGATCTTCTCCGCCACCATGAATGTCAATCTGCTCGCCCAGATATTTTCTGCTCATGACAGAGCACTCGATATGCCAGCCGGGACGGCCCTTGCACCACGGAGACTCCCAGTAAGGCTCGCCGTCCTTCTTGGGCTTCCAGAGCACAAAATCCAACGGATCTTCCTTCTGATCCTGTCCGCTGACCTTCAGCTGACGTTCACCGCTTCGCAGATCATCCAGATTCTTATGAGACAGTTTACCGTACTGTGCAAACTTTCTGGTTCTGTAATAAACCGTTCCGTCTGCTGCAACGTATGCATATCCCTTATCAATCAGTGTCCGGATCATCTCCAGCATGCCGCCGATTTCCTGCGTTGCCAGCGGATTGGTCGTGGCCGGCAGAATATTCAGTGCCTCCATATCCTTTTTGCACTCGGCAATATAACGCTCTGAAATGACGGAGGAATCCACGCCCTCTTCAATGGCCTTTTTGATAATCTTATCGTCCACATCCGTAAAATTGGAAACATAATTCACTTCATAGCCCTTATAAGTCAGATATCTTCTGACAGTATCGAAAAAAATCATCGGACGCGCATTTCCGATATGAATAAAATTATATACGGTCGGTCCGCAGACATACATTCTCACCTTTCCGGGTTCCAATGTATGAAATTCTTCCGTTTTTCTGCTTTTTGTATTATAAATCTGCATTTTTACCTCCATGCTGCAAATCGCTGTTTTATATGACGTATTTTTACCATAAAATGCGTCAAAGTGCAATCTCCGGTTATACTTCTTTGCCCGGACAACTGCTGCAGCCGCCGCAGCCTGTGCCCTGTATCTCATCAGCAGTCTGATAGGTCACATTGCGGCTGATGGCTTCTGCCGGCGTAGTCAGCAGACAGATTGCCTGCGCAGAGATTCCTTCGCCCGCTCCTGTAAATCCCAGACCTTCCTCTGTTGTTGCCTTGACGCCCACCTGTGACAGGTCAAGCCCCAGCGTATCTGCGATATTCTGACGCATCTGATCGATATAAGGCCGCATTTTTGGCTTTTGCGCAATGATGGTCGCATCAATATTCTCGATCAGAAAGCGCTTCTCATCCAGCATTTCGCCGACTTTCGAAAGCAGCTTCACAGAATCTGCGCCGTCAAACGCCGGATCATTATCCGGAAAAAACTTCCCGATGTCCCCAAGTGCTGCCGCTCCGAGGAGCGCATCCATAATCGCATGCAGCAGTACATCCGCATCCGAATGTCCCAGCAGACCCTTTTCATAAGGAATTTCCACACCTCCCATGATCAGCTTTCTGCCTTCCACAAGGCGGTGTACATCATAACCCATTCCGATATGCATATCTGATATTATCCTTTCCTGCAGATCAATATTTTTTCATAAGAAAAGTTCCACAATAAATGCTGCCGCGCAGGCACATGCTGCCACCACAAGCAGACTCTTTCTGTAAAAAGACAGGATCAGCGCCGTTATAAATCCTGCAATGGACGCCACGCGATGATCCGCCGCAGATAAAATGGCCGGAAATGTCATTGCTGCTAGTGTCGCATACGGCACATAATACAGAAATGATCTGATAAAGCGGCTCCTGATCTCTTTTCGGATCAGCGTCAGCGGTAAGGCGCGGATCAGATAGGTCACAAGTGCCATCACCAGAATATATCCGTAAACATTATGCATCTTCCTGCACCTCCTGCCTTGTTTCTTCAACAGGTGCAAGAACAGCGGCGGCTGCCGCAACTGCCACAGTTACAATAATAATACGAAAGCCGGAAGAAATCATCTTCAAAACCGGAGCCCAGGTAAATACTGCGCTCATCAGCATGGCCGCAAGCACGGTAAACAGCACCTGCCGCTTTGCCCTTGCTTCCGGAATGATAATCGCCAGGAACATGCCGTAGATGGCAAGCCCCAGACAGCTGATCAGACGCTGCGGCATAATCTGTCCTGCTGCCGCTCCCAGAAATGTACCCAACAGCCATCCGGATACAGAAACCACAATCAGCCCGTAGGAAAATGCCGGATGCAGCTCCCCCTTGTGCAGTACGCTTACACCAAAGATTTCATCGGTTACGCCGTAGGCGATTCCAAGCCTGTGCCCGGTAGGCACCGAAGGCCCCAGCTTCTGTGTCAGCGCACATGACATCAGAAGATACCGCATGTTTACCACAAACTGCAGAAGTGCCATTTCTGCGAAAGAAGCCTGATGTACGATCAGGTCAAGCGAGGAAAACTGCCCCGCACTTGTCACGTTCATCAGTGACATCATGACTGCCTGAAATACCGAAAGCCCTGCCTCTGATGCCTGTATTCCGAAGGCAAAGGATACCGCAAGATACCCCAGACAGATCGGTATTCCATTCTCTGCTCCGCTTTTAAAATCCTTTATTGATCCCATTTCCACTCCAGATTTCATAACTGACTTAAAACTTCCTGCAGGTCTTCCCAGGCTGCACCGTGCAGCTGTCCCTGTATCATCCGGGCAGATCCGCCACCCTTTGCACCAAAGCGCTCCTTCAGAAGTTCTCCTGCCATTCCGGCATCTGCATCTGCCGATCCGATCACATACTGATATCCGTCTGCCTCATTTCCGGAAAAGATACCGCAATATCCCGGATGCGCAGCTGTCAGCCGGTTCACACTGTCACGGATGGTTCTGGCATCCACGCCTTCCACCTGCAGAAAAACATTTTTCTGCTGCGGCGGAATTTCTTCCAGCTGCTGTTCCATTCGCTGCGCCTGCGCTTTCTGAAGCTTCTGTTTCAGTTTACAGATTTCATCCTGCTGCTTTTTGAAAACCGCAGGGATCTGATCTGCAGAAGTAGACAGAGACGCTGCCAGTTCCGACACCATCGTATGCTCCTGATCATACAGCTGCATCGCCCTCAGGCCACACCAGATGCTGACTCTGACGCCGCCCTTGTAATTCTGCCTGCTGACCACCTTGAGCAGCCCGATCTCACCGGTTTTCCTGACATGAGGTGCACAGCATGCGCAGACATCATATCCCGGTATGGTCACGATCCGGACCTGTCCTTCAATTTCCTTTTTACTCCGATATGTAATTGCCTCCAGCTCTTCCTCTGACGGCCATGAGATCATGATGGAAATATTTTCGCAGATCGCCTGATTCGCCTGCCGCTCCACTTCCAGAAGCTGCTCAGCGCTTAAGGTTCCGTTATAATCCATCGTGACAATATCATCACTCAAATGAAATCCGACATTATCATAACCGAATTTCTGATGCACGATCCCGGAAAAAACATGTTCTCCGGAATGCTGCTGCATATTATAAAAGCGGTGCTGCCAGTCAATTCTGCCATGCACTTCACTTCCCGCTGCAAGAGGTGCCGCCATCCTGTGGATGATCACGCCATCACGGATCTGCACATCGGTTACCTGTGTTCCATCCACTGTGCCGCGGTCCGGCGTCTGTCCTCCTTCTTCAGGGAAAAAGAGTGTTCTGTCCAGTACCACATCATACTGTCTCTGCGTCCCTGAAGATAAACTGCAGGAGATCACCTTTGCCGTAAATTCGGTCTGATATGCGTCTTTATCATATAGCTTTTCTGTCATCATGCCTTTGCGTTCTCTACCGTTACTGTCCCGGCTGCGTCCTCTCTGATGATTCTGATATGCTTTTGCATCTCATAATTTCTGGTATAGCCGTCATCATCATACCATCTGTATTCTGCAGTTCCTGTTTCCACAAAACTGAGCGTTAAGGGCTGCGTTGCAGATACTGCAGATATTGCAGCTACTGCAGATAAAGACACTTCATCTGTATTTTCTGCGCCAGGTGCTGCCAGCGGTACAAT
Organism: Butyrivibrio sp.; assembly: GCA_022486625.1. Classification (GTDB taxonomy): domain Bacteria; phylum Bacillota; class Clostridia; order Lachnospirales; family Lachnospiraceae; genus Butyrivibrio. The sequence goes on from JAKVKH010000033.1 coordinate 30,612, forward strand.
ATGACCAGGTCTGATGAAGATCAGTACCTCATTCAGATCTGCCGGTACGAAATGATCTCCCGCCTCCAGCACTTCCGTATCAAAGTCAGCTGCGCTGCGGAAACGGTACAGCTTCATCCTCTCCGGAAGATATACATTTCTCCCGATGGCATTCTGCTCACAGACCGGAGCGATCATCATGCTCTCGCCGACGAGCAGCTGATCCTCTGTATGCCGTGCCCTATCGTCCTGCGGATAATCAAATGCCAGCGGTCTGAAATACATGTCTCCGCTTAATGCCGCTTTCATGAATTCACTGTAGATATAAGGCAGCAGCATATACCGGAGTCCGATGATATCCGCCATTTTCCTGCTGTCAAAGCGATATGCCTCCTGAGACCTTGTTCCGAGCGCCGAGTGATTTCTCATGAGCGGCGTGAAGATACCGAACTCCAGCCAGCGCATCAGAAGATCCGGTGTACAGTCACTGCCAAAGCCTCCGATATCGGAGCCACTGTACAAAAATCCGCACATATTCAGTGCCGGCATCTGCTTCATACTAAGTGCAATATGCGACCACCAGGACTGGTTGTCTCCTGTCCAGATGCCGCCGTATCTGTGCATGCCGATATAGGAGGAACGTGAGAACATCAGAATTCTCTTATCCGGCTCCAGCCGTTCAAACGCTTCGCCGGCCGCTCTGGTCATATTATAGCCATACAGATTATGTACCTTATCATGACGGATCTTTTTTCCCTCATAATTATGGTAAAAAGAAGCATAATCCTCCGGACGGTTGTCCAGTCGACCCACCAGATCCTTCAACTCAAAAAACGACCAGATGTCCAGATTCTTATCCTTATAATCTTCCAGCTGCTCAAAAACTTCCTTCAGATGACGTTCCGAATAGAAAATCGCCGGTTCGTTCATATCATTCCAGAAACCCTCTATTCCCATATTCAGAAGGACTCTGTACCAGTTGCCGAACCACTGCCTTACCTCCGGATTCAACACATCCGGGAAGTGCACCTTCCCCGGCCACACTGCCGCCGTAAACGGTTTGCCGTCTTCGTCTGTGCAGAAATATCCGTTTGCAATTCCTTCCTCATACACCGGATATCCCTTTTCAATTTTGACTCCGGCATCAATGATCGGCACCAGATGAATATGCTGTGCCTTCATCTCCTTCACAAATTCAGGAAAATCCGGAAATGCCTCTTTGTCCAGCGTAAAGTCCTTAAAATGGTCCATGTAATCAATGTCCATGTAAACGCTGTCCAGCGGGATTCTGTTCTTACGATACCCGGTGACCACCTCACGGATGTCCGCTGCCGTTTTATATCCCCATCTGCTCTGTCCAAAGCCAAATGCCCACTTCGGCGGAATATAGCTTCTTCCGATCAGATGGCGGAACTCATGTACGATTTCCGTCAGTATACGCTCTGCTGCAGTACCTTCATCCGCTTCAATGACATAACAGTCATAATCCGCATCTTCAAAGGTAATCTCCATCCGGTCATATTCCGTATACCCGATATCAAAACACACCTTTCCGGGTGTATCCAGAAAAATACCAAATCTGTGCGCACCATCAATTAAAAGGAAATTATGCGCACCATACAGAGAATTTTTCCCCTCTGTGTGGTTGGGATCATCCGAATTGTTGCTGACATAAACCCAGCCCCTTTTATTTATTCCGCGGACCTGTTCGCCAAGGCCATAAACAATATCCTTCTGTCCCAGCATTAAAGACAGTTTTTTCCCCTGCTGTGAGGTTTCAAAATATGGAATTTCTTCTGCCGGTCTGCATTCCGCTTTTTCTGTAACTGCATAGGTTTCAATTGGATTTCCGATTCGTATTTTTCTGATCATGATCTCATCTCCCGTTTACATTCAAAAAACATTTTCCACACAGCTAAAATATTTCTTCACACGATGATACTTTACCATACCATGCTTTATTCCCCAACACTGAATACAGTCTTTCAATCTGATCGCCCGGTATGCGTCCTGTGCGATGCCATCAAGGTGCGTCTGTTTCTGTTTCTCCCGATAGTTGACTCTGGTCAGAAGTCCGATTTCACGATTCAGCCATGTCACAAACAAAATTGCCATGTCTTTCGCATCCAGCCTGACCTGATTGTCTTTCAGATTTCCCAGTATACTGTTTATCAGATTCACATAAGAATCCGGAGATGTTTTCACTCCGCTAAGGGTAATTGATCCTTCCCTTCTGACATAGCAATACGGCGTTGTTCCTGTCTCATACACAGATCTGCAGTAAAACAGGTAATTCAAATCGAAACAGATATCTTCAGCCAGCACTTTCCTGGTGTCTTCAAACTGAAGATGATATTTTTTAATCATATCTCTGCGATACATCTTTGTCCACGTTTCCCATGCCATACGAAATTCAATAAAAACATGTGCTATAAAATCAGTCACTTCATGCGTGTTTTCAAATTGATATTCACATGGGACAAATGTCGTTTTCTCTTCCGTTCCATCAGTCCCGATTTTCTTACATCCATAGGTCACCAGATCACATTTACGCTGCAGCATTACATTTGCCAGTTCACTGACCATTGTATTCTCACACAGATAATCATCGCTGTCACAAAACATCACAAAATCACCCTGTGCAATTTCCATCCCTGTATTACGTGCACTCGATACGCCTTCGTTTTCCTTATGCAACACACGGATTCTGTTGTCTCTGGCTGCCCATACATCACATATGGCACCTCCACGGTCCTTTGATCCGTCATCCACAAGAATAACCTCCAGATTGGCATAGGTCTGTCTGCAGATGCTTTCCAGACACCGGTCAAGATACTCTTCCACATTGTATACCGGTACAATTATGCTTACTTTCGCTGCATCGCGCACATTTTCCTGCTCCATTTTTTCTCCTCACAATGCCCATTTTCAAATACTGCTCTATTACCCGCCGCATTATCTCCCCTGATTACATTGTTCACCATAACCGCTTCTGATTATACAATACTTCCCGCTATAAATCGAGCAGTTCTCATTCTGCTTTCCGGCCTCCGGACAAAAGAAAAGCTGTCACAAATCCCTGTTACAGGTTTATGACAGCTCCTTCTATACAGAAACATAATTCTGTTCTATCTGAATTTCAGTTGGTTTCCAGTGTAAGCTGAGAAAGATTCTCTCTTACTCTTTCCTGAATTGCCTTCCAGTCCGAATCAAGTGCATAAGCAATCTCTGAATAGAGAAGCTTTTCTGCGATTGCGAGATATTTCTCATCCATTGCTGCAAATTTCTTACCTTCCATCTCACGAACCGTCTTGATTTTATATAATGTTTTTACCAGGCTCATCATCTCGCCTGCAATATTCCTCTTGATCACTTCCACGATTGCCATTTCTGACTTCTTGCCGACAGGAATTTCCATTTCATCGACATCCCCAATTTCTTCGATCAGGCTTTCTGCGTCATCAGCCTCAATTGCGTCTCTCATCTTGTCCTCGGCACCTTCCACAGGCACATACAAAAGGCCATTGGTGTCAACTGCAGATATCAGCAGGTAATACAGCTTTTCCTTTCCACGTTCGATAAAGGACGGAACCTGAATATCACTGACTCTGCAAAGTCCATGACTGCCATACACTGCTACTGCACCTTTTTCCAGCATTTCTACCCCTTTCTGACGACCCTGTCGTCAAAACTGAAATCCATCACAGATCATCTGACGTGACTGCGGATCTCATACCGCGATGTTGCCCACCGCACGGCATGGAATAAAAAAAGCATTCCACTGCGAATTTCCGGGTTCGCCCATAGTATTTCCCCTCATACCTCATTTATCTGCATCCTTGCAGCACTGCCTCCATGCCCGGTCATTCAAAGACAGTATAAAACATGGCCTGCAGAGTTTCCCACAAGCCATGCATTTACTACATATATAATAACAAAATCGTAAAAAAAATGTAATATTAATAATACCCAAAGATTAGAACGAGTTTCCGTTCTTTTTTCGCCAAAGTTCATACGGCATAGTAGTAAAATGCTCAATTCTGCTTTCCTGCAGCATTGGATTAAAGGATTGCATATTCGTATGGTCATATACAAATCCGCATTTTTCCATTACTCTGCGTGACCTGTCATTGCCATCATAATACGCACACCAGATCCTGTGAAGTCCCAGCTCTTCAAAGCCGTACCTGAGCACTTCCTGAACCGCCTCCGGAATAATTCCTTTCCCCCAGTATGGTCTTCCCAGCCAGTATCCGAGCTCACCCTCCGCTTCCAACCTGCCCCTCGCCTTGCTTTCTCCCGACACAATTGCAATACTTCCGATCGGCTCATTATTATTCTGCATGGGAACAATTGCAAAAGAACCTTTTCTGTCAAGCACCGTCCTGATAACTGCTCTGCTGTAACTGATATCTGTATGCGGAATCCACCCCGCATTCGGCCCCACTTCCGGATTGCTGGCATATTCAAACAGTGCCTCTGCATCCGTTTCACGCCAGGGCCGCAGAATCAGACGCTGCGTCATCAGTATTGTTTCTTCCTGCACGGTTTTCTTTCCTCTCATCGTATGACTTATGACACCTACATTATATGATAGCTGCATTTCAACATATCTGCAAGAATTTATGCTACAATACATTCAACTATGTTAAATACCTGAACAGGATCGGATCTGCATATGTACAGAAAAAGACATTACAGGCGCCGCCGGAGGATGCCTTCAACTGAATACAGAAAGCTGCGCGTTTTGGGTCACATTCTATCAGCCCTTGGCGCCGTTTTTCTTCTCTTTTGCATCACTTTCTATGATGCAGGCGCCATCATCTGTCTTGGTCCCTCTGCTGCTGCCCGTGACCTCTTTGTGAACACCGTCACCCAGACAAGTGCCGCCGGATTTCTCGCCAGAATCTGGCTCTCGGAAGATCAGATTAATGAAATTCTGTCCAGAAACGAAACTGTTCCTTCTTCCGGTGTCACCGACACCTCTGCCGTACGTATTGCTGCAGATTCTGCTTCCTCCACTGATTCCGGTGCTTCGGCTTCTTCCGGAATCAGCGTGGAAGACATATCCGGCAGCACCTACTGTGGTAAAATGATGCTGATCTCTGACCCCTCCCGTGTTTCCATCTATACCATTGATACCTTTGATACCGGCGGCAGCGGAAAACAGCTTCTGGATATGATTCAGGAAACCGGATCTGTTGCAGGTATGAATGCCGGCGGTTTCTATGATCCGGACGGTAAGGGGCATGGCGGCATGCCGCTTGGTGCCGTCATCAGAAACGGCGCCCTGGTCAGTGACTATGCATCGGATTACAAAACCATAATCGGATTTGATCAGAAGCACAGACTGATCGTCGGAAATATGTCTGCTTCTGATGCCATCAGCATGGGCATGCAGGATGGTATCACCTTCGGCCCTGCACTGGTCATCAACGGACATCGGGTACCCTATAACGATAATGCGGGCGGGCTTAATCCCAGATCCGCCATCGGCCAGCGAAGCGATGGTACCATTCTGCTCCTTGTCATTGACGGACGTCAGCCTCATTCTCTTGGTGCGTCCTTTAAGGATCTATGTGATGTCATGCTGGATTATGGCGCTGTCAATGCCGGGAACCTCGATGGTGGCTCATCTTCCCTTCTATACTACCAGGGGCAGCAGCTCAATACCTCCGCTTCCATAATCGGGCTGCGCCCGCTCCCGACTGCAATTCTTGTCAGATAGGTTCTGCGGAATCAATAAGGAAAAGAGATTCAGATCATGCCTCAGAAAAGAAAACATCTACATAAAAAAAGACATCTGATCCGCTCCCGTTTTTACAGACGTCTCATAACCGTCTTTCTTTTTCTGCTCGCAGTCAACTGTGCAGGACTCCTGCTGCTCTGGCTGTACCTTGCAGACTATCAGAAATGTCTTCCCGATGCCCAGACCGATGCCGTTGTCACCGCCTTTCAGAAAAAAGATGCGGCAACCCTCTGCTCCCTCTGCAGCACACTTCCTTCATCACTTCAGAATGCGGGACACCTGAAAAGTTATCTGGAAGGAACCTATCAGCCGGCAGATGTGATCTGCTATGAAGACAGCACCGCTGTTTCTGATGACCGGCGTTATCTCATCTGTGACGGCACAAAGCAGCTCGCTGTTCTGACACTGCAGCCGGATTCCCAGTCCTCCTTTTGGGGACATACTGCCTATCATATTGCCGGACTGAAGCTGAATCCGCTGCATGTCTATACCATTACAGCCCCTTCCGATATTACTGTATACATCAACGGAAATCCTCTTGATTCCCGCTACCTGTCCGCCTCTGCCGCACAGACAGATGTGTTTACAGCCGCCGGCCTTACCGATTCCTCCGTTTCAACCTATGTCATAAACGATCTGAATTACATTGACAAACTTACCGCAGATGGCTGCACGGTTTCAAAGGCTTCGGGTGCTGCAGATACCTGGCATGTTTCCAGAACCCTTTCTTCTGCCATACAGAAACAACTGAGCGCTTTTACTGAGAAATTTGCCGAAAGCTACACCGTTTTTGCCACCAGGAAAAACGAACCCTCTGCTGCCGTCCTGTCCATGATTCTGCCGGACTGCGCACTCTATCGTTCCGTCTCTGCCTACAAAAATGACTGGGGTCAGACTTATGATACTGACCGGTATGACCAGCTGACCGTCACAAATATGCAAAAATATGGCGACCACGCATATTCCTGCGAGATCGCCTTTACCTATGTCATCGCCAATTCCTCCGGAACGGAAAAATCCTATGACTTTCATTATATTCTCTATATTACTGACGTAAACGGTCAGTATCAGGTGCTTCAGATGAAATCTGACTGACAAGCGCACGGCCTGTTTTCTCTGCCGCATCAAGCGTATCTCTGATCTGCTGCGGCGAAATATGATCGATATGAACGCCTCCCGTACAGACTACCGTTCTGCCCAGTCCTGCCGCCACGTACTCAGCTACTTTCCGGCAGACCTGCTCATCCTTGAATGCTTTCCTTGTTCCCATTATCAGCAGGAACAGTCATTTCGGGGAATATATGTACCTGAACAGTTCCAGAAAAAATGATGCTGCAACTCTCTTCCATGACAAACTGATCAGTTCACTGTTTCTAGAATAATCAGGCAAATGGATTGTAAAACCGGCTGCCGTTTCTGAATGTGATCACCAGCGCCGCCGTACAAAAGATCACCGTAAATACCAGTACCAGATAATCATTTCTTTTCAGCGGCCTTCCCATATACCATGTTCTCTTTTTCAGCTTGCCGAAGCCTCTGAGTTCCATGGCATTGCTGACAACATCAATGCGGTCCATGCTGGAAAAGATCAGCGGAAAGATGATTGCCGAGGTATTCCTGATCCGGTCCATCAGAGATGCTTTGGAAGACATTTCTATTCCGCGGGCTTCCTGCGCATTCCTGATCTTGACATAATTATCCTGTACATCAGGGATATAGCGAAGTGCAATGGACACAGAATAGCCGGCATAATAACTGACACCGATTTTATTCAGAGATGCCGCAAATTCACTCGGGTTGGTCGCCACAATAAACATGAATACCGCCGGCACAACCGTCATATACTTCATGACAATATTCATCTCATAAAACAGCTGCTCCACCGTCAGATCATGCCCCAGCGCAAGCGGCAGCAGTACTGTTTTCGTTCCGTAAATTGATGTCCCCTGATAGGGAGAGAAAATAAAGATTGCAATAATATTGATACACAGAAATACCAGAATCAGTTTGAATACCTTGCCGACCTGACACCACTCCGTTTTGGAACCTTTCAGAATCAGTACGCTGAGTATCAGCATTACTGCCAGTACTCTGGTATCATATGAAATCATACTGGTAATGGACCACACCAGGAAAAAGACAAGTTTGGTTACTCCGCTCAGCCTGTCAATCCAGGTATCCTTCTGCTCGTATGAAAGTAATTTTCCGCTTTGCTGTGCCATGGTTCCTCCGCACTGCACCCGTTATTCCATTGTAACCGGATGCATTTTTTCATAATAAATAAAACGTTCTGCAAATGCAGATGCATCCTCAATCCCGCACTTATGTGCAAGATCATACAGTGATGTTTTCTTCAGAAACGCTTTATCCGAAATCACTTCATCGGTCAGTACATTGGCCGGTGAATCATCTGCCAGAAGATGTCCGTCTGCGATGACAATTGCCCGGTCTGTGTATTCCAGCATCAGATGCATGTCATGTGTGATCATGATGATTGTGATTCCTGATTCTTCATTTATTTTCCGGATAAATTCCATAATCTCCGTATAATGTCTGTAATCCTGTCCTGCCGTAGGTTCGTCCAGAATCATGATTTCAGGCTGCATTACCAGAATGGATGCGATGGTCACCCTCTTCTTCTGTCCGAAGGAAAGTGCCGATACCGGCCAGTTGCGCATCTGATACAGGCCGCAGGTTCTGAGTGCTTCGAGAACCCGTCTCTTTACTTCTGCCTCCGGAACTCCCCGTACCGTAAGGCCAAGTGCCACTTCATCGTAAATCATCGGCTTGGAAATCATCTGTCCCGGACTCTGCATGACAAGTCCGATTCTCTCGCCCCGTTCCTTTACTGACCAGTCTGCAATATCCTGACCGGCAAGACGAATCATTCCCTGATCCGGCCTCATAAAGCCGCAGATCAGACTGGAAAGTGTTGATTTACCGGCTCCGTTTTTACCGACAATACTGATCATTTCACCCTTATGGATCGTAAAATTGATATCCTCCAGAACCGGTATCCCCGGAATATAGGAATAGGACAGCCCTTTCACTTCCAGTTCCGGCGCTGCATCCGGTTTTCTGACCGGAAGTTTTACCTGATCAAACCAGTCTTTTACCTTTTCTCTGTATGCCGTCAGATCCATGGATTCAATGTGCTGCGGATGTGTCTCCGGCTGCAGGCTGCAGCCCGCATGACGAAGTGCCGAGATATAAAGCGGTTCTCTGATGCCGTTCCTGACGAGCAGGTCAGTGCAGAGAAGTTCATTCGGCTTCATATCTGCTGCAATCTGTCCGTCTGCAATCAGAATAATTCTGTCCACATCACGATAAAGCGCATCCTCAAGTCTGTGTTCGATAATCAGGATGGTGGCTTCTCTTTTCCTGTGAATCTGATCAATCAGATCAATCGCACTTTTACCGGTAGCCGGATCCAGATTGGCAAGCGGCTCGTCAAACAGCAGAATCGGTACTTCATCCACCATGACTCCTGCCATGGAGACACGCTGCTTCTGCCCGCCGGAAAGTTCCCTTGGTGACCTGTGCTTCAGGTCCTGTACGGAAACCATTTCCGCCGCAGCATCGACGCGTCGTACCATTTCGTCCTGCGCCACCCTGTCATTTTCCATGGCAAATGCAATATCTTCTGCCACTGTCAGTCCGATAAACTGTCCGTCAGTATCCTGAAGAACCGTACCTACCATTTTGCCCAGTCCGAAGATCCCGAGTTCTGCAGGGCTTAGACCGTTTACGCTGTAATTTCCCTGAATTTTCCCCGGAAATGCAAAAGGCACCAGCCCATTTATGGCATGTGCCAGTGTCGATTTTCCGGAACCGGAAGGTCCTATGATCAGGACCTTCTCTCCGGGATATATTTTCAGACTGATATGCTTTAATGTATCTTCTGTCTGTGCTCTGTACTTAAATGAAAAATCCTTAAACTCAATTATCGGTTCCATCTGTTACTTTCTGATTCCCATCTGATTACGTTTTCCGCTCTGCCCATCAGTCTTCCTTGGAAAGGCTTGATGACTTTGCGCCAATTTTGGAATAGCCGACTGCAAGAAGTGTCCCAAGAATTCCAATAACAATAACATTACCGACAAATGCAAAAATGCCCTGTGTGAACACTTTATTTGCAGGTTCTGCATAAATCACAATATCCAGAACCGGTGCCAGTATAATCCATGCAACCGCATTCGCAACTACCTGTACAATATTGAACAGTACGATTTCCTTCTTGCCGAAACCGCCGTCTCTGATCATATATTTCTTTACAAAAAGGCCCATGACAACTGATATGTACCCAGAAAACTGGACACATGTTATGATCTAGGCTGAACAGATGGATGTCATCCTGTACTTAACAGGAGGCATCCATTTTGTTTTCTTCTGAATTCTACGATTGTTATAGTAATCAATATATTCACTCACTGCCTTGGAAAATTCTATAAAGGAACTGAATTCTTTTTCATGACCATAATACATCTCATTCTTCATCCTGCCAAAGAAAGTCTCCATGATACAGTTGTCATAACAGTTTCCTTTACGAGACATGGATTGGATAATGCCTTGTTCTGCTAATACTGTACGATAATACCGATGCTGGTACTGCCATCCCTGATCTGAGTGCATGATAATTCCATCTGTACGAGGAATTTTTTTGAATGCACTGTCAAGCATTCGTTCAATCTGATTCATGTTTGGTCTTAATGACAAGTCGTATGAGATGATCTCATTACTTCCCATATCAAGGATAGGCGATAAATAACATTTACCCCAGTTGAAATTGAATTGAGAAACATCTGTTGTCCATTTCTGCAAAGGAGCAGTGGTACTGAAATCCCTGTTTATAATGTTTGGAGCTACCTTTCCTACATCACCCTTATAAGAGTGATATTTCTCTTTAGGCCTTATTCCAAACATGTTCTCATTATGCATGATTCGCTGAACACGTTTATGGTTTACAGTTTGTCCTTGATTATGTAATTCCTGACATACCCGGCGAACACCATATCTTTGCTTATTATCTGCAAATATCTCCTCGACCTTTGCCGTCAGCTCTGCGTTTCGCTCTGCAACAACATCAGATTTCTTGAGTTCAAAGTAGTAGGTAGATCTGGACATGCTCATCACCTTGAGAAGGTATTTTAATTGATGTCCTTGTCCTCTGAGTTCTTTGACGATTGCTGCTTTTTCGCCTTGAGACGCGCAGCTTCCTTTTCTTCTCTCAAGGCGATCTCTTTTTTTATTACTTCGTTCTCAGCCTTGATATAGGCATTTTCGGCCCTTAGACGGACGAGTTCTTCATATTCAGACTCCTCCAATTTTCGAGGATTGTTAATGTTCAGCTTCTTTTTCATATCAGGGTTCTTTGGCCTTCGTCCTTTCTTTAGACTTGTAAGACCATTATACCCGAATTCTTTGTACTTGCGGACCCATTGATAAAGCTGACCACTGTCAATCCCAACGCCAATAGCTACAGCAGAAATAGATTCTCCTGCCAACACTCTGGTCACCAACTCATATCTGTCTTCAGCAGTCCAGTTCTTGCACTTTCCAGTATGTTCTAAAGCTTTAGGGCCATTAGCGTCTTCGATTCTTACCCATTCCCGGATTTTTTTATGAAATCTTTTTTCGTTTTTAGTTCCTGGCGGGCAATCAGGCCACTTTCCCTGCCGATATAACTCGACACATTTCCTTTTATATTCGTAACTATAACGCATAAAAATACCCTCCTTACTGGTTGTCCAGTAAAGAGGGTACATATCA
>JAKVKH010000034.1 GCA_022486625.1 Butyrivibrio sp.
CTCCTGTTAAGTACAGGATGACATCCATCTGTTCAGCCTAGATCATAACATGTGTCCAGTTTTCTGGGTACATATCACAGTGGAGGCTGACCCTGGTCCGTTTTTTTTCATATGTATCTGTATATTAAATGTGGTTTGCAACTTCAAAGGCATCCCAGATGCCGTACATGATGTTGGAAACTTTCTTTGCGTCGCCGAGAAGATAAAGTTCCGGAACATCAAATTCCAGGTCATGGTACAGGCTGTCATTGGAACGATAGCCGACGGAGAGAATGACACTGTCGCAGGCAATGGATTCTTCTTTTCCGTCTTTTTCAACAGTAAGTGTGCCGTTTTCGTATTTCTTTACACGGGCAGAGGTAACAGACTTTACGCCCTTGAACGGAAGCAGACGTTCGAGCATTTCCTTATTGGCACTGCAAAGCGGGCCGTTCAAGGCGAGCAGTTTATCCAGAGCCTCTACGATGGTTACATTTTTACCGCTTTCCTGCAGCCAGAGCGCTGTTTCACAGCCAACAAGACCTCCGCCGACAACAACGGTATTCTGACCGGGATCTTTTTTGCCAAGAAGGACATCTTCTGCGGTGTAGACATGTGCATCGTCGCCCAGAGAAAATACCTTCGGGGTGGATCCGGTTGCAACAATGACTGTATCATAATGACCGTCTGCTACCATTTCTTTTGTGACAGCAGTACCGAAATGAACCGGAACCTTCAGTTCCTGAAGTTCTGTCTCGTACCATCTGGCAAGTGCAAGGTCGTCTTCCTTGAAGTCCGGAGCACCGCCGGGCAGAAGGTTGCCGCCGAGGCGGGAAGACTTTTCAAAGAGTTCAGGCTTATGACCACGGATTGCAAGAACGCGGGCAGCTTCACAGCCGGCAACACCGCCACCGATGATCATGACCTTCTTGGAGGCCAGTACAGGACGATATTCTGTGACGCCTTCTCTTGCGGTCTGCGGATTGACTGCGCAGTTGATCATGGAATAGGTCTGAATACGGCCCATACAGCCTTCCTGACAGGAAATACAGGGACGGATGCAGCGGGCTTTGTCACCGCGGAGTTTATTGACGTAATCAGGATCAGCCAGAAGCGGTCTGCCAAGGCTGACAATATCGCAGTAGCCGTCAGCAACAGCCTTTGATGCAGTATCCGGATTGTCCATACGACCTGCGAGCAGGATCGGAACATCAACCGTTTCCTTCATGACCTTGCCGTAGTCCAGGTAGAGCGCTTTCTTCTGGTACATCGGCGGGTGATTCCACCACCAGGCATCATAGCAGCCGACATCGACATCGAGTGCATCATAGCCGTAGTTTACGAGCAGCTTTGCAGCTTCGATTCCTTCATCAAGGTCACGGCCTTCTTCATGAAATTCTTCACCCGGGAGGGCTCCTTCACGCCAGTCCTTCATGCTCAATTGTAATCTGAGATTCCATACTCATTACCTCAGATGATATCTGTAATAGTAAATATATAGTTTAAGGGAAAGGTATGGATTTTCCCTTGCAAAGGATAAGACCTGTTTGAATGGGTCTTATTTTTTGTTATGCTAAGCTCATCTGACGGTTGGAAAGGAACCGCCATGTCTAATTTTTTAACCTATGAAGACCGCCTTATCATCGCACATATGCTGGAGGAACAAGCCTCATTCGGCGAGATAGGAAATACAATCGGTAAGGACCGGACTACGGTTGCCAAGGAAATAAAGAAGTATTCCTATGACAAAAAAGTCGGAAAACCCGGCTACCCTTACAATGCCTGCATGCACCGTAAAACCTGCAAATTAAAAGATATATGCGGCAAGAAAGAATGCTGTCATCCATCTGCCTATAAGTGCAGTCTCTGCTCTGAATGCAATCTTCACTGTCCCGATTTTGAGGAACAGTTATGTTCTGTAAAGTTCAAACCGCCGTATGTCTGCAATGGATGTGCTGACAGGTCCGGATGTACTTTGCTAAAGCATATATATGCACCTGAAGATGCACACATTTTGGCAACAGCAGCCATATCAGGAGCAAGGACCGGCATCCTGTCCAATGAGGATGACATAGCAAGGATCAACGGTATCATCACCCCGCTGGTCAAAAACGGGCAGTCACTGCACCAGATATATCTTGACCATGTGGATGACCTGATGTGCAGCGAAAAGACCCTATATAACTATGTTGATGCCTGTCTTTTTGATGTCCGGAATATTGATCTTCCGAGAAAAGTCAAGTATCGTCCGCGATATAAGGCTCCGGAGTTCAAAGTGGACCGGGGCTGCCGTATAGGCAGAACCTACCAGAATTTTGAAAAATTTATCGCAGATAATCCTGATGCAAATGTCGTCCAGACCGATTCAGTGATTGGCCGCATAGGGGGCAAATGCCTGCTGACCATACATTTCGTCAATACAAGTCTGATGCTGGCATTTTTAAGAGATGCGAACACATCAGCTTCAGTAATAAGGATCTTCAATCTGCTGGATGACGTCCTTGGGATAAAAGGGTTTGATGAGCTTTTCCCGGTGATCCTGACGGACAACGGCAGCGAATTCTCAAACCCTAAAGCCATTGAGACCAGGGACCGGATTCCCTGCAACAGAACCAATGTGTTTTACTGTGATCCAAGCAAGCCATATCAGAAGGGCTCCTGTGAAGTCAACCACGAGCTGATAAGGCGCGTCCTGCCCAAAGGGAGCAGCTTTGATAACCTGACACAGGAGGATGTGTTCCTGATGATGGACCACATAAATTCCTATAAAAGAAAAAAGCTGAACAACCGTAGTCCTTACGATGCGTTCAGCTTTCTCTATGGAGAAGATCTGCTAAAAAAACTTGGATGTTCGCCGGTCGCCCCCGAGGACATCATACTTAAGCCGAAGCTTCTCAAAAAGTAAGAAATAACACCGCACAGACCGTCAGAGACCAAACATTAAATATGCCGCCACAGGGATGGATTCTCCGAATTCAAAAAAATCGAGAGAGGATTGATCCCTCTTTGCCGTGTCCGGAATTATCGCTGAACTCAGTATAACAATGTCAAGGTGCATTGTAAATGCGGGATTCTCGCTTACAAAACAGGAAAGTGCATTACAAAACGGGAATTTCAGTTACAAAATGTGCAGTGATAGTTACAAAACTGGAGTCTTGAATTACAAACGGGACTCTCGGCTTGCATTTCATCTACCGGATCTGTAAATTTTAAAAAAAAGAACATATTTTTTGTGAATAATTAATAAAAAACGGAATAAAGTGCACTTTTGCATTGTGTGTATTCACTTACGTATCATAATGAAAATATTAAAAATGTACATTGAGCAGGAAAAATGTTATACTATACCTAACAACAGATTCCACCGTTGTAATGGTACCAAAATATTCCGCAAAGGGGATGAATGCCATGGAATTTACAATCTTAGGAAAGAATATTGACGTAACACCCGGGTTAAAGGCATCAGTAGAGGAGAAAATCGGCAGGCTTGAGAAGTATTTTACACCGGATACACACGTGAATGTGACTCTGACTGTAGACAAGGACAGACACAAGATCGAGGTAACAATCCCTGTAAAAGGTAAGATTATCCGTTCTGAGCAGGTCAGCAATGACATGTATGTTTCTATTGATCTGGTTGAAGAAGTGATTGAACGTCAGCTGAAAAAGTACAAGACCAAACTGATTGACAAGGCACAGGAGGCAGGAAATTTTAAACGCGAGTTTATCGAACAGGACTATATGGACGATGAAGCCATTCGCATTGAACGTATCAAAAAATTTGATATCAAGCCAATGTATCCGGAAGATGCCTGCGTACAGATGGAACTTTTAGGACACAGTTTCTTTGTATTCATCAATGCGGAGACGGATGAGACCAACGTTGTATATAAGAGAAAAGGGAATACATACGGATTGATCGAACCGGAGAAGTAAAAACGGCATAGCAGAATAATTTATCAAATAAAACTGAATATTATGACTGACAGTTTATAAAATTGTGGCAGGATCTTATGTAAATAAACAGAATTACTTACATGAGATCCTGCTTTTTTTGAGCAGAACTTTTGAAAGGCTTTTTTAAATCAAAATGCTGTTGCACCTCGATTTATTGGGAATTTTGTTGCAAATCAAAAGGGGCTATGCTATAATAAACTCGTTCTGATAAAAAATTAACAATCGGATCTGAAACGCATAACACGTAGCGTTTTCAAAAGAACATAACTTTAAACAGTCAAAGACGGAGGTAATCGAATGGCACAGAAGGTTGTTTTAGCAGGCGCATGCAGAACTGCAATCGGTAAAATGGGCGGAGCGCTCAGCAATACACCGGCTGCAGAGCTTGGTTCCATCGTAATCAGAGAAGCTCTTAACCGTGCAGGTGTAAAGCCTGAAATGGTTGATGAAGTATTAATGGGATGTGTAATCCAGGCTGGTCTTGGACAGAACGTTGCAAGACAGGCTACACTGAAGGCAGGTCTTCCGGTGGAAGTTCCGGCAGTTACCATTAACGTAGTATGCGGTTCCGGCCTTAACTGTGTCAATATGGCAGCAGAGATGATCAGATCCGGAGATGCGGATATCGTTATTGCCGGTGGTATGGAGAATATGTCCATGGCTCCTTTTGCACTGGATAAAGCACGTTTCGGATATCGTATGAATAATGGCACATTGATTGATACCATGATCAAGGATGCTCTGTGGGATGCATTCAATGATTACCACATGATCAAGACTGCTGATAATGTCGCTGAGAAGTGGGGACTTACCAGACAGGAACTTGATGAGTTCTCTGTAAAGAGCCAGAATAAATGTGAAGCTGCTCAGAAGGCAGGCAAGTTCAAGGATGAGATCGTTCCGGTACAGGTTAAGGTTAAGAAGGAAATGGTTTCCTTTGATACAGATGAAGGCCCTCGTGCAGGTTCAACAATTGAAGCACTTGCAAAGCTTCGTGCCATCAATCCTGATGGCGTAACCACAGCAGGTAATGCATCCGGTATCAATGACGGTGCAGCAGCAGTTGTTGTCATGAGTGAAGAAAAGGCAAAGGAGCTTGGTGTTAAGCCGATGGCCACATGGGTTGCCGGAGCGCTTGGCGGTGTTGATCCGTCCATTATGGGTGTTGGCCCTGTTGCAGCAACAAAGAAGGTTCTTGCAAGAACAGGTCTTAAGATTGAAGATTTTGATCTTTATGAAGCAAATGAAGCATTTGCAGCACAGTCTGTTGCAGTAGGTAAGGAACTGAACTTTGATCTGAACAAGCTGAACATAAATGGCGGTGCAATCGCGCTTGGACATCCGGTAGGAGCATCAGGCTGCCGTATTCTGGTAACACTGCTTCACGAGATGCAGAAGTCAGGAGCAAACAGAGGTCTTGCAACACTGTGTATCGGCGGCGGCATGGGCTGCGCGACAATCGTTGAGAAGTATAACTGAGAGGATAAAAAATCATGGGATTTGTGAATTATGAAGTAAAGGGTGCGGTTGGTGTCATCACAATCAACCGTCCTGAAGCATTAAATGCCCTGAATTCCGCAGTACTGGATGATCTGAATGCAGTTCTGGACGGCGTGGATCAGGAAGCTGTCAGAGCACTGGTCATTACCGGCGCAGGTCAGAAGTCCTTTGTTGCAGGTGCAGATATCGGAGAGATGAGCACACTTTCCAAGGCAGAGGGAGAAGCATTCGGTAAAAAGGGAAATGATATCTTCCGTAAGATTGAGACCTTCCCGCTTCCGGTAATCGCAGCAGTAAATGGTTTTGCACTTGGCGGCGGCTGCGAGCTGTCCATGAGCTGTGACATCCGTATTGCTGCTGACAATGCAGTATTCGGACAGCCTGAAACAGGCCTTGGCATTACACCGGGGTTTGGCGGAACACAGAGACTTGCCCGCCTTGTAGGCCCCGGCATGGCAAAGCAGATGATCTATACAGCACGTAACATCAAGGCTGATGAAGCATTCCGTATCGGACTTGTAAATGCAGTTTATACACAGGAAGAACTGCTTCCTGCAGCAGAGAAGATGGCCGGACAGATCGCCATGAATGCACCGATCGCTGTACGTGCATGCAAGAAGGCTGTAAACGATGGACTTCAGGTAGATATGGATAAGGCAATCGTTGTCGAAGAAAAGCTTTTCGGCAGCTGCTTTGAAACTCATGATCAGAAAGAGGGCATGGGCGCTTTCCTTGAAAAGAGGAAGGAAAAGACCTTCACAAACAGATAATCCGTAAGGGTTGCTGCAGAGGAGCATGATACAGTCAGTAAGTTTTTATCAACCATAAAACAAACAACATAAGGAGGCTATACAAATGAAGGTAGCTGTTATTGGCGCCGGCACAATGGGTTCCGGCATTGCACAGACTTTTGCACAGGCAGATAGTGTTGATACCGTTTATCTTTGCGATATTAAGCAGGAATTTGCTGATGGAGGAAAGGCCAAGATTAAAAAAGGCCTTGATAAGAAGGTAGCAAAAGGAAAGGCTACACAGGAAGATGCAGATAAGATCATGGGTAAGATCAAGACAGGTCTTAATGAAATCTGCACAGATGCTGATCTCGTTGTAGAAGCTGCTCTGGAAGTTATGGATATCAAGAAGAACTGCTTCAAGGAACTTCAGGAAAACATCGTAAAGAATCCGGATTGTATTTTTGCTTCCAACACTTCATCTCTTTCCATTACAGAAATTGGATCTGGGCTTGCAAAGCCGATTATCGGCATGCATTTCTTCAATCCTGCTCCGGTTATGAAGCTCGTTGAAGTTATCGCCGGCATCAATACACCGGCAGAAACAGTTGAAAAGGTTAAGAAAATTTCCGTTCAGCTGGGTAAGACACCTGTACAGGTAAATGAATCTGCAGGATTTGTTGTTAACAGAATTCTTGTTCCGATGATCAATGAAGGTATCTTCGTATATTCAGAGGGCGTTGCAGATATCGAAGGCATTGATAATGCAATGAAACTTGGCTGTAATCACCCGATGGGACCGCTGGAACTTGGTGATTATATCGGACTTGATATTGTTCTTGCCATTATGGAAGTGCTTTACAAAGAGACTGGAGATTCCAAGTATCGCCCGGCTCCGCTTCTTCGTAAGATGGTTCGTGGTAAGAAGCTTGGCTGCAAGAGCGGCATCGGATTCTACGATTATTCTAATGGCGGAAAGGTTCCGACCGACAAGCAGTAAATAGTACATGAAGACCTGAACTTCATGAAGCATGGGTCTTCGTGAGGGAGGATGCGGTGTGAAAATGCTGCATCCTCAATTGTGCGTTTGACGGTGAAATTGTTCTTTACAGGGAAGAAAAAATTTTCCTGTGTTGATATTATTGAAAAAGGTCTGAAATCGGCCCGTTTTCAATTGCCTGCCGGGTCTTCCGGCGGAAGCAGTATATTCTATGGAGGATAATAAAACATGGACTTTCAGTTGGATCAGCAACATGAAATGGCAAGATCTCTTTTCAGAGAGTTTGCAGAAAAAGAAGTGAAGCCTCATGCAATTGATGTGGATGAGACAGAAGTTTTCCCGAGAGAGACTGTAGAAAAAATGGAAAAATACGGTTTCATGGGGATTCCGATTCCGAAGGAATACGGCGGACAGGGTTGTGATCCGCTGACATACGCAATGTGCGTAGAAGAGCTTGCAAAGGTTTGCGGTACGACAGCAGTTATCGTATCTGCGCATACATCTCTTTGCTGTGACCCGATTATGAATTATGGTACAGAAGAGCAGAAACAGAAGTTTCTTGTTCCGCTTGCAAAGGGCGAAAAGCTTGGTGCATTCGGTCTGACAGAACCTGGTGCCGGCACAGATGCACAGGGAGTTCAGACAAAGGCTGTTCTTGATGGAGATTCTTATATCCTTAATGGCTCCAAGTGCTTTATTACAAACGGTAAGGAAGCTGACGTTTATATTATTATTGCCTATACAGATATTCAGATTGATGCAAGAGGAAGAAAGAACAAGATCTTCTCTGCATTTATCGTAGAAAAGAATACACCTGGTTTCACATTCGGAACCAAGGAAAACAAGATGGGTATTCGTGGATCATCTACTTATGAGCTGATTTTCCAGGATTGCAGAATACCGAAGGAAAATCTGCTTGGTAAGGAAGGTCAGGGCTTCAAGATTGCCATGCATACACTGGACGGTGGTCGTATCGGTATCGCAGCTCAGGCACTTGGCATTGCAGAAGGCGCTCTTGACAGAACCGTTGCCTATGTAAAGGAAAGAAAGCAGTTTGGCAGAAGCATCGGCCAGTTCCAGAATACACAGTTCCAGATCGCAGATATGGCAACAAAGTGCGAAGCTGCAAAGCTTCTTGTATATGAGGCTGCTGAAGCAAAATCAAAGAAAGACAGATTCTCCGTAGAAGCTGCAAGGGCAAAGCTGTATGCTGCAGAAGTAGCAATGGAAGTTACCACAAAGGCTGTTCAGCTTCATGGTGGTTACGGCTATATCAGAGAATATGAAGTTGAGCGTATGATGCGTGATGCAAAGATCACAGAGATCTATGAAGGTACATCTGAAGTTCAGCGTATGGTTATTTCCGGAGCTCTTCTTAAGTAAAAACAAGACAAATTTCGTAGCTAAGCCTATATAAACAAAGGAGAAAAAACATGAAAGTTGTAGTTTGCGTTAAGCAGGTCCCTGATACAAAGGGCGGCGTTAAGTTCAAACCCGATGGAACATTGGATAGAGCTGCCATGCTTGCCATCATGAATCCGGATGACAAAGCAGGGTTGGAAGCAGCACTCAGATTAAAAGATCAGTATGGTGCAGAGGTTACAGTTGTAACAATGGGTCTTCCGAAGGCAGATGCAGTTCTTCGTGAAGCAATGGCAATGGGTGCTGATAATGGTGTTCTTGTGACAGACCGTGTACTTGGCGGCGCTGATACATGGGCTACATCTACTACAATCGCAGGAGCACTCAGAAACCTTGATTATGATCTGATTATTACAGGCCGTCAGGCAATTGATGGTGATACCGCGCAGGTTGGACCGCAGATCTCCGAGCACCTTGGTATTCCGGTTATTTCCTATGCTGAAGAAATCAAGATCGATGGCGAGTATGTAGAAGTAAAGCGTCAGTTTGAAGACAGATATCATATTGTCAAAGCTAAGATGCCTTGTCTTGTTACCGCTCTTGCTGAATTAAATGAACCCCGTTATATGACTCCGGGCGGAATCTTTGATGCATTTGCAAAAGAAGTTACCGTATGGGGCAGAAAAGACCTTAAGGATGTGGATGATTCCAACATCGGTCTGAAAGGTTCTCCGACAGTAATCGCAAAGGCTTCTGATAAGGTTAAGAAGGGTGCCGGCGAGAAGGTTGTCCTTGATTCTGCAGATGAATGTGCAGATTATATTCTCGGCAAACTTGACGAGAAACACGTCATCTGATAAAGGCTGTTTAAAACAGGCTTTGTCAGTAACAGGAACAAATAATTCAGAGAAATGATGCGCAGAGGTTCCGGATGGAACAAAGAAGACGCAGAAACGGAGTGAAAAATGTCTTTAGAGGAATATAAGGGTGTATATATCTTCGCTCAGCAGGTAGACAATGAGATCAGCAGCATCTCATTAGAACTTCTGGGCAAGGCAAAAAGTCTGGCAGCAGACCTTGATGAGAGCGTTACCGCAATCCTTGTTGGTTATCAGGTAAAAAATCTGGCTGATAAGCTTGCAGAGTTCGGTGCAGATAAGGTTATTGTAATTGATGATCCTGAACTGAAGGATTACAGAACTGAGCCTTATGCACATGCAATTGCATCTGTTGTTAAGAAATTCAAACCGGAGATCCTTCTGGTAGGCGCGACAGCAATCGGCCGTGATCTTGGCCCTCGTGTATCTGCACGTATCCATACAGGTCTGACAGCAGACTGCACAAGCCTTGATATCGGTGATTTCCCGCTTATTGCTGTTCCCGGACAGGAACAGAAGCATAAGCAGCTGCTGATGACCCGTCCTGCATTTGGCGGTAACACAATCGCTACAATCGCTTGCCCGGATTATCGTCCGCAGATGGCTACAGTTCGTCCTGGTGTTATGCAGAAGATTACACCGATCAAGGGTGCAAAGGCTAATATCGAGGAGTTCAATCCTGGATTTGAGAAGAACAACTGCTATACAGAGATCCTTAAGATCGTTAAGGAAGTATCCAATGTAGCAAATATTCAGGAAGCAAAGATCCTTGTTTCCGGTGGCCGTGGAGTCGGCAGCCCGGAGAACTTCAAACTTCTTGATGATCTTGCAGAAGTTCTGCATGGGACAGTCAGCTGCTCACGTGCAGTTGTGGATGCAGGATGGAAGCCGAAGGATCTGCAGGTAGGCCAGACCGGTAAGACGGTTCGTCCTCATGTATATTTCGCAATCGGTATTTCAGGAGCTATTCAGCACGTGGCAGGTATGGAAGAATCTGACATCATCATCGCAATCAACAAGGATGAGAATGCACCGATCTTCGATGTTGCTGATTATGGTGTTGTAGGCGATCTGAACAAGGTTCTGCCGGTTCTGACAAGAAAGCTCAAGACTGCAATCGCAGCAAAAGAGCAGTAATCATTAAATAGAGGTGCAATTATAAAAGGGGAGTAGCTTTGTGCTACTCCCTTTTTTAGTGACTTTTTTCAGATTTCATCATAGCTTTTGGGACTGTATATTACGGTGTCATTCCTTGTTTCAATGAGGAAACCCTTTTGTCGCAGCATTGCTTCGATTTCATCGAGGATAGCGCTGGAACGGGCTTCAACGGTGTGATAATGATAACCCTGTGTAATGTTCTTAAGTGGAGTAGAGACACCGCTTTTCATATCACGCAGAAAGTTCTGGACATCACGTTTGGAACTGATGGACAATGGAACGCGGATGGTTCCATAGACCTTGTGCTCTACGAATACATCCAGAATGGCACCGCCAAGATCTACGATACCGGTCAGTTCTTCCTCAGTCTGATCATCCGTATGACGCGTTTTATAAATACGCCTTGTGGAGGAAGCCTGCATCAGAATATATCCGGAATTGGTAGAAATCAGATCCGGATGAGTGGCTTTCAGCAGCGCAATGTCTGTGACGATCACCTGTCTGCTGACACCCAGAAGCCTTGACAGTTGACTTCCGGAGAGCGGTGTGGCAGTTGTCCGCAGCATTTCTATGATTTTGTTTCTACGTTCGTTACCGCTGATGCGCATGGCTACACAGACTCCTTATTTTACCGGATGCAGATTTTTCATGGACAGATCCAGAATTGGTGCAGAATGTGTCAGTGCACCGCTGGAAATATAATCAACGCCCAGATCAATCAGCTTTGCGATATTTTCTTTTGTTACATTGCCGGAACATTCTACTTCTGCGCGTCCGTCAATGAGCTTCATTGCCTCTTTCATTGTATCATGATCCATGTTGTCGAGCATAATAATATCTGCGCCGGCATCTACGGCTTCCTTTACCATATTGAGATTTTCCACTTCGACTTCAATCTTACGGACAAAGGGGGCATAAGACCTGGTCATCTGAACTGCTTTTGTAACATTTCCTGCAGCACCGATATGGTTATCCTTGAGCAGGACGCCGTCTGAGAGATTATAACGGTGATTATGCCCGCCGCCGACGGTAACTGCGTATTTTTCAAAAATACGATTGTTTGGTGTGGTTTTTCTGGTATCGAGAAGTGTGGTTTTTGAACCCTTAAGCATTTCTGCAATGGAATGAGTATAAGTTGCAATACCGCTCATACGTTGCAGATAATTCAGGGCAGTGCGTTCACCTGATAAAAGGACACGGATGTCGCCATGGATAAATCCGATTTTCTGACCATTGCTGACGTGATCTCCATCTTTTATGGAAAAAGAGATGACGGTTCTGTCATCAAGAAGTTCAAAAACTCTGGAAAAGACAGGAAGACCTGCAATAATACCGTCTTCCTTGGCAATCAGATCAACTTCACCTTCGCAGTAATCGGGCATGACTGCATTTGTAGATACGTCTTCACTGGTAATATCTTCTTTAAGCGCTGACAGAATCAGGTTGTCTGCGTTCATTTTCATTGTGATGCTGTTCATGGTATTTTTTCATCCTTTCGATTTCGTGCATGATGCTGTTCTTAAAATCGCAGAACAGCTGATCAGAATCTGCATAGGCATCCAGATTCAGGCGGGAAACGGTTTCAGAAGAGGTGACAGTATTGTCATATTCTTCTGCAATTTTTAAAGCTGCGCGCTTGGCAAATACAAGACTTTCCAGCAGAGAATTGCTGGCCAGGCGATTTTTACCGTGGACACCGTTACAACTGGTTTCACCGACCGCATAGAGTTGGGAGAGTGTAGTCTGACTATATCGGTCAACATCTACGCCACCCATAAAATAGTGTTGTGCCGGAACCACTGGAATCGGCGCCTTGGTGCAGTCATAACCTTCTTCGAGGCAGGTTTCATAAATATGACAAAAATGAGTTCTGATGACTTCCTCGGGGATATTTTCCATGGAAAGCCATACGTGTTCGGCACCTGTTTTCTTCATTTCGGCAAAGATTGCATTACTGACTACATCGCGAGGCAGAAGTTCATTGACAAAACGTTGTCCCTGATCATTCAGCAGAATTCCGCCCTCGCCCCGGACGGATTCGGAGATCAGGAAAGAACGTCCAGGCTTTCTGGTATAGAGTGTTGTCGGATGAATCTGGATGTAATCCGGGTTCTGCAGGCGGATGTGATGACGGATCGCAATTCCGAGTGCATCTCCCGTCAGATGCGGGAAATTGGTGGAATGTTCATAAAGACCGCCAATACCGCCGCAGGCCCAGACGACTTCAGAAGCTTCCATAGCGAAAAGATACTGTCCGTTTTTTGTCTTTGTACTGCTATATTCTGCAGCAGGTACAGAACCTTCGGGAGCCATGGCAATAATGCCCTGACAGTGAGGAACCGGTGTTTTTGACTCAATAATGTCCACCATGGTGACATGCTCATAGATGGTGACATTCGGAAGTGCCTGCACTGCCGTTAGAAGGTGACTCGTGATTTCCTTTCCTGTAATATCTTCATGAAACAGGATACGCGGAGTTGAATGAGCACCTTCTCTTGTGAACTTCAGCTGCCCCCGTGCGTCTTTTTCAAAACGGACACCGTAACCGATCAGGTCATGGATGACATCCTGAGAAGAGCGGATCATGATGTCTACGGACTCAGGGTTATTTTCGTAGTGTCCGGCGCGCATGGTATCTTCATAATAGCTGTCATAATCAGTGCTGTTTTTCAGCATGCAGATCCCCCCCTGTGCCAGGTAGGAATCACAGTCTTCTACAGCTGCCTTTGTGATAATGGTGATTTTTTTGTCGGATGGCAGGTTCAGGGCGCAGTAGAGACCGCCGACACCGCATCCCACAATGATAATATCTGTTTTTGCTGTCATTTCATTTTCGCTTTTCTGCGCCGGTCAGGCGCAATTTTCAAAGAAAAAGATTTATTTTGCCAGACTGAGCATCCGGTCAAGTGGAGCAGAAGCCTTTTGACGGAGTTCGTCTTCCATTATGGCAACCGGAGACATATCGCGCAGACAGTCGCGGACTTTTTCAAGCGTGATTTTTTTCATATTCGGACAGATCTGTTTGGCACCAATGAAGTAAAATTTTTTATTCGGTGCCTGTTTCTCCAGTTCGTGCAGGACACCGGATTCGGTACAGATAATGAATTCTCTGGCGCTGCTTGCTGCGGCATATTCGATAATGCCTTTGGTACTGCCGATATAATCAGCCATTTCACATACTTCCTGTGTACATTCCGGATGCACCAGAATTTCTGCTCCCTGATGCTCACGAAACGCTTTTTCCACATCGTCTGCCGTAATACTGGTATGTACATGGCAGTAACCGGAATTCAGGATAATGTTTTTCTCAGGGATCTGCGACGCAACATAGCGTCCGAGATTGCCATCCGGGATGAAAAAAATATTTTTATTGGGAAGTGATTTTACAATTTTCAGTGCGTTGGAAGATGTGACACAGACATCGGAGAGCGCTTTAATGTCTGCCATGGAGTTGATATAGCATACGACTGCCAGATCTTTATATTTCTCACGCATCAAGCGGATCTTCTCGGCGTCGACCATGAGTGCCATCGGACACAGCGCATCCGGAGCGGGAACCAGTACCTTTTTATCCGGATTGAGGATGCAGGCACTTTCTCCCATAAATGTAACGCCGCAGAATACAAGTGTCCGGTGCGGGTTTTCACGCGCCACTTTCGCCAGATAATAAGAATCTCCAACGTAGTCAGCGACATCCTGTACTGCGCCGTCTACGTAATAGTGTGCCAGAATGACTGCGTCGCGTTCGCGACACAGAGCTCTGACCTCATTGGCCAGTTTTTCCATAATTCTCCTCATTTCTGTTGCTTTTTTATATTGTCTGTCATCATAACACCCAAATTCATAAATGACAAGATAAATGTTAAAAATAATATTTACACATGTCTTGTCATGTATGACAAGGTAGCAAAAAGACGGGGAACACGGTATAATAAATTGTGATATCTGTAACGGAGCACAAATATCATTTGATGGCACCGGAGAAACTGCTTTCATAGTTTTTTCACATATTTTTGAAAAAGCTCCGGCATGGAGGAAGATCATGGCCAAAAAGGAAACAAAGACAAATGCCATGCGGATTCTGGAGACGGAAGGAATCCCGTTTGAACATTATACCTATGAGTGTGGAGAATTTGTAGACGGCATACAGGTTGCGAATCTGCTGCATCTGCCGCATGAGAAGGTTTATAAGACGCTTGTGACACAGGGAAATGACCATAATTATTATGTGTTCGTACTGCCGATTGAAGCAGAACTGGATTTTAAGAAATGTGCGAAGTCTGTTGGTGTAAAGTCCGTAGAAATGATTCATGTTAAAGACATACAGAAGATTACAGGGTATATACGGGGTGGTTGTACGTGTATTGGAATGAAGAAACAGTATGTGACCAGAATTGCACAGCAGGCAAGAGAATTACAGACGATGATTGTCAGTGGAGGACGGATCGGTTCACAGCTTGAACTCAGGCCGGAAGATCTCTGCAGAGCAGCCAATGCGGAATTTACGGAGATTACGCAGTAGCTCTGTGCAGAATAAGACAGAATAATGGAGAAAAATATGAAAAGCATACTTGATTACGAGACTGTTGCTCTGCTGGATGAGCAGGATGCAATTGAAATTATTGATCAGACAAAGCTTCCGGGTACAACGCAGTTGATTCTTCTGAAAACGGGAGAGGAAATATGGAATGCCATTTATCTGCTGCAGGTCAGAGGAGCGCCGGCAATCGGTGTTACGGCAGGGTTTGGTATTTACCTTCTGATGAAACATTCAACAGCTGCAGATTATGATGTATTTATGAAAGAATTCCATGAAAAAAAGGATTATCTCAATTCCTCCCGGCCGACAGCTGTAAATCTGTCCTGGGCATTAAACCGGATGGAAAGAAAAGTGGAACAGGCAGCAGATCATTTTGATCTGACAGAAATTATTGCCATAATGAAAAAAGAATCTGAAACAATCAAGGCAGAGGATATTGATGTCTGCAGACGGATCGGAGAAAACGGGCTGGCACTGGTAAAACCGGGAGACGGTATTCTGACACACTGTAATGCCGGGCAGCTTGCCACCTGCAAGTATGGTACGGCAACTGCACCGATCTATCTGGGTCATGAACGCGGGTATCATTTTCACGTGTTCTGCGATGAAACGAGACCGCTTTTACAGGGTGCAAGACTGACGGCATATGAACTGCAGTCTGCCGGTGTCGATACTACGCTGATCTGCGATAATATGTCTGCTTCTGTTATGAAACAGGGGCTTGTCAATGCGGTTTTTGTCGGCTGTGACAGAGTGGCAGCCAATGGCGATACTGCCAATAAGATCGGTACGAGCGTTGTGGCGACGGTTGCGGCAAGATATCATGTACCGTTTTATATCTGTGCGCCGACGTCTACCATAGACATGAATACGAAAACCGGAGATGATATTCATATTGAACAGAGAAAACCGGAAGAAGTAACTGAGATGTGGTACAAAGAGCGTATGGCTCCGGAAGGCGTTAAAGTGTACAATCCAGCCTTTGATGTGACAGATCACGAACTGATCAGCGGCATTGTGACAGAATTTGGTGTTCTTCGTGCACCATTTGACAAATCTATTCGCGAAATGTTTGACAGATATAAACACTGATTCATGTTGTGCAACAATTTTTGCTGTGATAAAATGAATGTGTGATTTTATGCAGTTTTTCGTATATTTTTTGCTCGCATTTCTGAAAGGAGAAATTAACATTATGGGAAGAAAAGTAGTACTTGCAGGCGCATGCAGAACGGCAATCGGTGTAATGGGAGGTGCACTCAGCACTACACCGGCACCGGTACTTGGAACAATAGTTGTAAAGGAAGCACTCAAAAGAGCAGGTGTAAAGCCGGAACAGGTAGATGAAGTATATATGGGCTGCGTCATTCAGGCAGGACTGGGACAGAACCCTGCAAGACAGGCAGCACTCAATGCAGGCATTCCGGTAGAAGTACCGGCAACTACCATTAACGTACTGTGCGGCTCCGGTCTTCACTGCGTTAACCTCGCAGCCAAGCTGATCTCCATGGGAGATGCGGATATTATCGTGGCAGGCGGTATGGAGAACATGTCCATGGCTCCTTATCTGGTGCGTCAGGGACGTTACGGATATCGTATGGGACCTGCAACCATGGAGGATTCCATGATTACAGATGCTCTGACAGATGCTTTCGGACATTATCATATGGGTATCACGGCAGAGAATATCGCAGAACAGTGGCATCTGACCAGAGAACAGCTTGATGAGTTTGCAGCATGGTCACAGCAGAAGGCTGAGAAGGCCATTGCGGATGGCAGATTCAAGGATGAGATTGTTCCGGTTGAGATTAAGAAGAAAAAGGAAACTGTAATTTTTGATACAGATGAGGGTCCGCGTCCCGGCGTTACGGCAGAAGGCATTGCAAAATTAAAACCTGCATTCAAGAAAGACGGCGGCGTTGTAACTGCAGCTAATGCTTCCGGCATCAATGATGCAGCAGCTGCAATCATTGTCATGAGTGAAGATAAGGCAAAAGAGCTGGGTGTAAAGCCGATGGCAACATGGATCGACGGCGCGCTTGCCGGTGTTGAACCTTCCATCATGGGAATCGGACCTGTTGCTGCAACGCAGAAGGTAATGGCACATACTGGTTACAAAATTGGTGATTTTGATCTGATTGAAGCAAATGAAGCTTTTGCAGCTCAGTCAGTTGCCGTTCAGCATGACCTTGGCTTCTCCAATGATGTACTGAATGTAAATGGCGGGGCAATTGCTCTTGGTCATCCGGTTGGATGCTCGGGCACACGTATCCTTGTTACGTTGTTATATGAAATGCAGAAGAGAGATGCAAAGAAGGGTCTTGCAACACTTTGCGTCGGCGGCGGGATGGGATGCGCTGCGATTGTAGAGCGTCCATAACCAGAAGTTAAAGGTGAAAATGTGTGGTATTTTCACTCTTATGAGGGTGGCAGGCTATGGCTGATGTGCTGAAACAGGTAGTACAACCAGGCAGTGAAACTGATGACAATGAAGTTTTCCAGATTCTTGATACACAGGAATATGCGCAGGAGCTTGAACTGTGCAGAACAGCGGGTGCAGATATTGAGGCACTCAAATCGGGGAAATTTGATTTATACCAGCTGACGGAGATCCGTAAGGGTCTCCAGTCGGGGGTGAATGTCAGCAGATATATGTCTTCATTCATACCATGGATGCAGATGGAAGAACTGCGCCTTGAGATGGAACAGAATGTGGATATGTCCAAATATCGTAAGAATGGTTTTGGGCTGCCGCAGATTGCTGAAATCCGTGAAGGACTGGCAGCAGGTCTTAACGTGTCAGAATATGACAGGAAAGAGTATTTTGCCGAGCAGATGAAAGAAATCCGTCTTGGACTGCAGGCAGGGGTCCCTGTTGTTTTTTACAGGGATCCCCAGTATGACTGGATGCAGATGGCAGAAATCCGTAAGGGCCTTGAGACCAATATGGATATCTCCCTCTATGCGCAAATTGAGTTACCATATCTGAAAATGAGGGCTGTCCGCGAAAGTCTTGCGGATGGCCTTGTTTTTACGAAAGAACAGGTTTCTACCTGCTCCGCAGGCGTACTGGAGCAGTTACATCTGGCATATCTGGAGAAAACGGATATTCAGCCCTTTGTAGACAGGGGATATGATGCAGATCAGCTGGAGCAGGTCAGAATTACGCTGTCGGAAAAAATGGACCCCAACAGATACATGCTTCCGGAGATGCGTGGAGAAAGCATGCGCGAGATCAGAATCGGCATGGAAGAAGGCATTGATGTATCTCAGTATGCCAATGCGGAATACAACTGGCAGCAGATGAGAGAGCTTAGGAAAGGGCTTGAGAACCGTGTAGATATTTCAGCTTTTTCCAAGCCGCTGTATCTGAGCCAGCAGATGAGGGAGATTCGCAAAGGACTTGAAGATAATCTGGATGTCAGCAGATACAGCAGCATGATTAATACAGCAGCAGATATGCGGGTGATACGAAAGAAAATGGAGGCGGGAGAAGAAGTTCCACTGCCTCCGGAGTCGGATTATACTGAACCAAAGGAAGAGCCGGAAGAAGAAAGTCACCAGCTGATTTTTGAATTACCGCAGGTGAAGAAAAAAGCGGTAAAGGACGAGAAAGAGGATGTGGCTTTTCAGGAACATTATCTGAAAATTTCGGAGGATGGACTTTGCTGCCAGCTAAGGCTTCCAAAGCCTGCATCCGGAAAAGTTATTACACTTGATTTTATTCTGATGATACTGGCTAAAGCAGGTGTAGTAAAAGGAGTGAACAGACAGACACTCAGCAGCATGATTCTGGAAGAACAGTATGAGACAGACGTAATCGTGGCAGAGGGAAAAGCACCTGAGACAGGAAAAGACGGTTATTATGAATTCTTTTTTGACCGGGAAGTACCTTCTGCACCTGCAATTGTGGAAGCGGGCGCGATTGATTTTGAAAAGTCCAAAGTTTTTGAAAAGGTAAACGTTGGAGATCGTCTGGCGGAATATCATAAGGCAATACCGGGAGCAGATGGCTATACCGTAACAGGAAAGGTACTTCCGGGCAAGAATGGCAGAGAGATGCCGATCCTTAAAGGAAGAGGATTCCTGCTGCTGTCAGACAATACCTACTGCGCGGCAGTATCCGGTGTGGTAAAACTCTCTGGAAATGAACTGAATATTAACAGATTGATGATACTGGATTCTGTACAGTCCAAGGATGGAATGATTGATTTTGGAGGCAGTGTCTGGGTGAAAGGCGAGGTAGGCTCCGGATCGGAAATACATGTACTGGGTGATGTGGTGATAGACGGTTATTGTGATAACGCTGTCATTGTAACCGGAGGAGATGCTTTTTTCAAACAGGGTGCCGGAGGAAGGGCTCGCGCAAGAATTGATGCGGGCGGACAGGTTGCCGGAAAATATTTTCAGGGATTGGAAATTCGGACGGGAAAAGGTCTTTTGACGAATTCCTGTATTAACTGCAAGATATATTCGGAAGGAAGTGTTGTCTGCTGTGGAGACAATGGAGCGCTCTTTGGCGGGGAGGTACAGACTCTGCAGGGCCTTAAAACGGCAGTCCTTGGGAATGAGCAGAAAACACGTACAGTAGTGAATCTGGGTGTTACAACAGAATTGCAGGTGAGGTACAATGAACTTGGTAAACAGATTGCCAAGGTTCATTCTGAACTGGATATCTTCAGCAAAGAGCGAAAGCGGCTGGCTTCAATGAATATGATTACAAGGGAACAGCTGCAGTGGAAGATAAAGATTAATGTAGCCAGCGGAATGAAGGAAAAGGAACTGGCAACGCTGGAGCATGAGAAAGAAGTGATCGAAGAGAAAATCCGTAGAGTAAGTGGTGCCAGCGCAATGGTGTCCAGAATTGTATATGCAGGAACAGTACTGATGATTGACGGTGTTGTGATGAGCATTGCTTCGACAAGAGAAGAAAAGAACGGAATCATTTTCCGCAAAGAGAAAAAAGCCGTAAATGCAGTCAAAATGTGAGGAGTAACATGGCAGAAGATAAGAGAACAATTCTGATTGTAGATGACATGGAGATTAACAGGGGAATACTTGCAGAAATTTTCAAACGGCAGTACAGGATTCTGGAAGCACAGAACGGCAGGGAAGCAATGCAGCTGATTTCAGCTAATAAGGATATTCTGGCAGCAGTGCTGCTGGATATTGTCATGCCGGAAATGGATGGGTACGAAGTTCTTGAAAATATGGGGAAGGCGGAGCTTCTGTCAAGGATCCCGGTACTTATGATTACCGCGGATACTTCACCTGATGCGGAAAGAACCAGCTATCAGAAAGGCGCAATGGATGTGATCAGTAAGCCCTTTGATGCGCTGATTGTCAATCAGAGGGTAAACCGTGCCATTGAACTCTATGATCATAAAAACCATCTGGAAGACCGGGTAAATGAGCAGACCAGAGTACTCAGAAAACAGTTTACGGTCTTAAAGAAACAGGAAGAACGGCTGAGAGAAACCAACAGTAAAATTATTGATACCATCTGTACCATTGTTGAATTCCGTAATCTGGAATCCGGGAATCATCTTAAGAGAATTAAAGGATTTACCAGAATCATGGCGGTTACGGTAATGAATATGTATCCGGAGTATGGACTTGATGAGCACAGGATCGATGTAATTACCAATGCATCAGCCATGCATGACATTGGCAAAATTACTGTTCCGGATTCTATTTTATTAAAGCCCGGCAGACTGACAAAGGATGAGTTTGAAGTAATGAAATCACATACGACGCGTGGCTGTGAAATTGTCCGTATGCTTTCAGATATTCAGGATAAGGAATATTTTGAAACCAGCTATGATATCTGTCGTCATCATCATGAAAAATATGACGGAAGAGGATATCCGGATGGCCTTAAGGGAGAGGAAATTTCCATTGCTGCACAGCTGACGTCAATTGCAGATGTGTATGATGCACTGATCAGTGAACGTGTCTATAAGGCAGCAATTCCTGCAGGGCAGGCATTTGATATGATTCAGAGCGGAGAGTGCGGAGCTTTTTCACCGAAACTTCTGAACTGCCTGACGGCGGCAAAGCAGGAGATGGAAACACTGTTCCAGAAAAACAGGGATGAAGATGGAGAAGATTCGGAAGATACTGAAGATATGTGAAAACAGACAGGTTTGAATGTTTCAGATCAGAAACAGAAAAAAGCTGGTGGAGAAATCCACCAGCTTTTTATATGTGCGTGACAAGATTCGAACTCGCGACCTTCTGGTCCGTAGCCAGACGCTCTATCCAGCTGAGCTACACGCACCTGCCATTGTCTTTCGACAACAAATAAGATTTTATTATAAGATGCACTGTTTGTCAAGGCACAGATGAAACTTTTTCCTGAAAATAAATACCGGGCAGGAAGGCCGCCCGGTATCTGGGGGAATGAA
The DNA here is from genome assembly GCA_022486625.1 of Butyrivibrio sp. Classification (GTDB taxonomy): domain Bacteria; phylum Bacillota; class Clostridia; order Lachnospirales; family Lachnospiraceae; genus Butyrivibrio. The sequence goes on from JAKVKH010000034.1 coordinate 21,513, forward strand.
GGAGCCAATAATGAATCAGGCCATAACGACCTCGATGTTTACATCTTTGATGGAAGCGTCGTATGGAATGACATTTCCATTTATCTGTTTTCCGTTTACGATAAGGTTTTGGACACCTTTTTGTACATGCTTCGGATTGCTGACACTGATGTGATAGGTCACACCACGATATTTTCTGGTCAGTTTAAAGTCACCGAAATTCTCAGGAATACATGGATTAATGGACAGACCCTGCAGTGTCGGATAAATGCCCAGAATGTATTCAGAAATATTTACAAAGGTCCAGGCTGCAGTACCTGTCAGCCAGCTGTTCTTGCCCTGACCGAAGAATTTTGCATCTCTTCCTGCGACCATCTGGGAATAGACGTAAGGTTCTGTACAGTGTACTTCACTGATATCTTCGATATAGGCAGGACAGGTCTTTTTATAAATTTCAAATGCCCTGTTTCCTCTTCCGATGACTGTTTCTGCAATGGATACCCACGGATTATTGTGACAGAAGATGCCGGCATTCTCCTTATATCCCGGCGGGTAGGAGCTGACTTCACCGAGTTCAAGATGATACTCCGTATAGGCAGGCTGCAGAATCATGACACCATATTTTGTATCCAGCCGTTCTTTAACAGAATCCAGCGCTTTTTCAGCGAGGCCTTCCTTTACGCCGATCCCGGCCAGAACGCAGAAGCCCTGAGGCTCAATGAAGATCTGCCCCTCTTTGCATTCATGAGAACCGACTTTATGAGAGTAAGCATCATAGGCACGGACAAACCATTCACCATCCCAGCCGTTCCGGCATACTGCATCATACATCTTCTTTACTTCCTGCCTTGCACGGGCAGCTTCCTGCGGATCACCAGTCAGGTCACATAACTGCGCATATTCTTCACCGTATTTGACGAACATGCCGGCAATGAAGACAGACTCGGCAACAGGACCTTCACTTGGACCGAAAGTCTGGAAAGATTCTCCGGGGTGCGCGGAGAAACAGTTCAGGTTCAGACAGTCGTTCCAGTCGGCACGGCCGATCAGCGGCAGATCATGAGGCCCTCTGTGGTTTACAATATAGTCAAAGGATCTCTTCAGATGGTTCATCAGAGGCTGCGCAACACTCATATCATTGTCGAAGGGTACCTGTTCTTTTAAAATGGAAGTATCCCCGGTTTCGCGGATGTATGCGCCGGTTCCGGCGATCAGCCAGAGCGGGTCATCATTGAATCCGCTTCCGATGTCGGAATTGCCCTTTTTGGTCAGTGGCTGATACTGATGGTAGGCACTGCCGTCCTGAAACTGTGTACTTGCAATATCGATGATACGTTCTCTGGCACGGTCCGGGATCAGGTGTACGAAGCCCAGCAGATCCTGACAGGAATCACGGAAGCCCATACCGCGGCCGATACCGGATTCATAGTAGGAAGCGGATCGGGACATGTTAAAGGTAACCATGCACTGATACTGATTCCAGATATTGACCATGCGGTCTACTTCAGGATTTTTGCTTTCCACGTGATAGATGGAGAGCAGATCATTCCAGTAGTCGTGCAGTTCCTGAAAGGCTTTTTCTACCTGTGCATCTGTTTTATATCTGTCCAGCATTTCCCATGCGCGCTTCTTGTTGATGACGCCGTGAGATTCCCATTTTTCGCTTTCAGGATTTTCAACGTAACCGAGAACGAAGATGAAAGATCTGCTCTCACCGGGCTGCAGGGTAACATTCAGCTGGTGACATGCGATCGGTGACCAGCCGCTGGCCATGGAGCCGGTGCAGCTGCCGTTTACGACAACATCCGGCGTGTCAGCTCCGTTATAGGCACCAAGAAAAGCATCTCTGCTGGTATCGAAGCCGTCAACCTTTGCATTGACAGAATAGACTGCATAATGATTTCTGCGCTCACGGTATTCTGTCTTATGGAAAATCGTGGAATCTACTACTTCAACTTCACCGGTACTTAAATTTCTCTGGAAGTTACGGGAATCATCGTCCGCGTTCCACAGACACCATTCCACATATGAAAAAAGCTTAAGCTCTTTTGACTTTGTATCGTGGTTGGTCAGCGTAACCCGGCTGATTTCGCAGGTATCATTCATCGGAACAAAAGTCAGGACACTTGCCTGAACACTGCCTTTTGAAGAAGTGAAACGGCTGTAACCAAGGCCGTGCCTGCATTCATAGGAATCCAGTTTTGCTTTGACAGGTTGCCATCCGGGATTCCATATGCTTTCGCCATCCTTAATATAAAAGTATTTACCATTATTATCATAAGGGACATTGTTGTAACGATAACGTGTAAGTCGCAGAAGCTTGGCATCCTTATAGAAAGTATAGCCGCCGCAGGTGTTGGAAATCAGCGAAAAAAAATTTTTGTTTCCAAGGTAGTTGATCCAGGGAAGCGGGGTTTTGGGAGTGGTGATGACATATTCTCTGTTTGCATCATCAAAGAATCCGTATTTCATAAAATACCTCTTTTCTAAAGTGAAATGATATTAATGCTGCTGTACCGATTATACTATAAGTACGAAAACGGTTAAGCATTTTCTTACATTATAAGCAGATAATATCGGAAAATCAAGGAGAAAAGGAAGACAAAACGCCGAATAAAAATAGTTTATGCAAATGTAAAATGGTTAATGTGTAAACAAAATTAGTAAAAACACTTGATTTGTTGTGCAAAATGATATACTATTTAGTTACGTAATCGATTAAGTAACTGTTACGTTCGAACGGGGTGCACCGACGGGTGCAGGCAGCAAAAAACTATTTCATTTTTATTCAGGAGGGAAAACATGAAAAAGAAACTGTTATCAGTTGTTCTGAGTACGACAATGCTTACAGCAATCCTTGCCGGTTGCGGATCTTCTCAGACAACAGGAACATCCGAGACATCTACGCAGGCAGCTACCACAGATGCAGCAACAGAGACAACATCTGCAGCTGCAGAAGCATCTTCTGATACATCAGCATCTGCTGCTTCAGGATCATCTGCTACGGCACTTGCATATAAGGGCGAAATCAACATGATGCATTTCTCCACATCCGAAGAATCAGAAGGAAACGGTGGATCTGATGGATTCCGTACCATGATTCAGCAGTGGACAGATGCACATCCGGATATCACATTAAATCAGAATGTTCTGGCAAATGATGAATATAAGACACAGATTGCAACCATGGCATCAGCGGATGACCTTCCGGATGTATTCCTTCTTCAGGGTATGAATACAAAAGCATGGGCAAAACAGGGCCTGATTCTTGACATGACAGATATTATCAAGAATTCTCCATATTATTCAGAGTACAATCAGGCATATTTCACACCGTTTACAGATGGTGACAAGCTTTATGCACTGCCGGCTCTGACAGGCGGCACATGTACAGTTGTCATTTATGATAAGGCAGCATGGAAGAAAGCCGGATTTGATTCCTTCCCGACCAGTTGGGATGACGTCAAGAAAGCAAATGATTACTTTACAAAGAATGGCTATGATTACTCCATCGCATTCGGTAACGGCGGTCAGTGGCAGGCTAACTCAGATTTCCTGAGCACACTTGGCGACAGATATACAGGACCTGACTGGTTCCAGTCCATTATCAACAAGGGTGGTGCAAAGTTTACGGATGACAAGTTCGTAAGTGCACTTTCCTTTATGCAGAATATTTTCAAGAGTGGAATCTTTAATAAGGATTTCAATGACGTTACAAATGAAGATGCACGTGAGTACTTCATTTCGGGTGATGCTCCGGCATTTATCGGTGGTAACTGGGATGAGTCTTATATTACTTCCACGCTTAAATCCAGTAACCAGGATCTGTATAACAATATCGGATTTGCTGTTCTGCCGCAGCCTTCAGATGCAACTTATGATGAGAACAGCCAGAACATCGGTCTTGGCTATGGTATTGCCATCAATGCCAAGGTAGCATCTGATCCGGATAAACTTGCAGCATGCGTAGATCTTGCATACAAGCTGACGGGACCTGACTTCTCTAATTATGTAGCCACCAATTATGCACTCGGCGGTCTGACCAAGATTGATAACGTGGATCTTTCCAAGTTCAGTCAGGTAGAGCAGGATTTCTACAACTGGTCTTACACAGATACAACACCGTGTGAAATATATGATTCCTATGTTGACCCGGCGGTTTGGTCCGTCTGCAATACAGAGCTTCAGTCACTTCTTAATGGTGAGGGTGATGCCAAGACAGTTGCAGCAGATATCCAGAAGGCTTATGAGGAGAATTATCTGAACAAGTAATTCAGGTGGGAAGGGGCCTCGGGATCATTGCAACGAGGCTCCTTTTTCTCTGCCAAATTATGAAAAAAGAATCTGTCTGAAGAAAAAAGGAGCATAAGCTATGCTGAAAGCAATTAAACCTAAAATGAGTGTGGTCGCAGCATTTCTGGCGGTTCCCGTGATCTGGTATATATTCTCGGTATTTGTTCCGCTTGCAGCAGCGCTTTTCTACAGCTTTTTTGAGTGGAAGGGCGGACCGGATAAAACATTTACGGGAATTGCCAATTACGTAAAACTGATACATGATGGTACATTCTGGCAGGCATTCGGACACAACATCTTTATTGTCGTGGTCTGCATTGTCGGACAGGTTGGAATCGCATTTATTCTCGTACTGATGGTGAATTCCAGACTGACCAGGTTAAAGGGAATGCATCGTACTTTCGGATTTTTCCCGAGCACAATTTCTGCAGTATATATTGGTCTGATCTGGACAATGATTTTCGATTATAAAAGAGGAATTATCAATTATATTCTGATACAGACAGGACATAAGGATCTGACTCAGGTATGGCTCAATAATCCGGCACTGGTACTCCCGTTTGTATCCATTCCGCTGGTATGGCAGTTCATCGGATATTATATGGTGATTCTGCTGTCTGCAATTGCCGCCGTGGACAATGAGATCTTTGAGGTAGCAGAGCTGGATGGTGCGAATGCGTTTCAGAGAGCAATTTATATCGTACTTCCTCTTATTAAAAATATGCTGATGGTTTGTATCACGCTGTGCGTTGCCGGAAATATGAAAGTATTTGATCATATTTATACAATGACGGAAGGCGGACCGGGTACTGCGTCCATGGTTATGGCGCTATACGGATACAAGGTTTCCTTTGAACAAAGCAATATGGGATACGGCAGTACGATTTCCGTTGCCATTTTCGTGGTCAGCCTGATTGTCATTCAGGGTAGCCGTAAACTGGTAGAGTTTTCCATGAGAAATAAGGGGGTGGAATAAATGAGCGCACAGACTATCAAAATGACAAAAGTTAAAAGCGCAAAAACACCCCTGCAGAAATTCGGAACGGGTGTTGCTGCGGTACTGATCAATGCAGTACTTATGATCTTTTCCATTTCATGCATCTTTCCGCTGGTGTGGATGTTCTATTCGTCACTGAAATTAAAGAGACAGTTTAATGCGGACATTATCGGATTTCCGAAGTCTCCGACCTTTGAAAACTACATTCGTGTACTCACCAACAAGGATTATCATCTGACCAGTTCCATGGTGAACAGTGTCAGAGTTACCGTGATTTCCCTGTTCTTTATTGTACTGTTCGGATTTGTGATCGGGTATATTCTGGCAAGAGTTCCGTTTAAACTGAACCGCTTTCTGTATGTTCTGTTCCTGATGGGGCTTTTGATTCCGGTTCATTCTCTTCTGGTTCCGATTTATGTTGTATTTAATGCTGCGGGTATGAGTAATCAGTGGTATACTCTCATTATTCCCTATGTGGCATTCGGTCTTCCGATTGCGGTATTTCTGGTAGAAGGCTTTATCAAGGCCATTCCGGTAGAGTTGGAGGAAGCGGCCGCAATTGATGGCAGCTCCTTTACGCATACGATGTTTAACATCATTCTTCCGGTTTCACGGCCGATTCTGACGACGGTTGCCATTATTCAGTCGTTCTCCTGCTGGAATGAATTCTCTTTTGCACTTGTACTTTGCAGCAGAAATGTCAAGCTGCAGACAGTACCGCTTGCGATGACGAATTTCAAGGGACAGTTTGCTTCGGATTATCCGAAGATTATGGCGGGCATGCTGGTTACAATGGTTCCGATTGTACTGTTATATTTCATATTCAGTAAGAAGATCATTGAAGGCATGGTTGCCGGTGCAGTGAAAGGTTAAATAACGTGAAAGCAAAGCCATCCATGAAGGATATCTCCGTGATCTGCGGAGTATCGGTTGCAACGGTCTCCAAGGCCCTGAATGATCAGAATGATATCAGTAGGGAAATGAAAGAAAAAGTCCGTCAGGTGGCGGATGAACTCGGATATTTTCCAAATGCCGCAGCGCAGGCCCTTAAAACACATAAATCAAATAATATCGGCGTCCTGTTTATTGATGAAGCCAGAAGCGGTCTGACACATGACTATTTTGCGCATGTGCTTGACAGCTTCAAGCGAACAGCAGAAGAAAACGGATATGATATTACTTTTATCAATGGAAACCTGAAATCGGAAAGTGAAATGTCATACCTTGTGCATGCACGTTACCGTGGTTTTGACGGTGTGGTCATTGCCTGTGTGGATTTTTATGATCCGAGAGTTGAACAGCTGGTACGCGGCAATATTCCGGTGGTGACAATTGACCATGTGTATGATAACCGTGTGGCGATCGTTTCCGATAATGTCAAGGGCATGAAGGATCTTCTGACCTACTGCTATGAGCAGGGACATCGTAAGATTGCTTATATTCATGGTGCATATTCTTCTGTTACGCAGAGCCGACTTTCCAGTTTTTATATGACGGCGGAGTCGCTGCAGCTTGAAGTCCCGGAAGAGTATGTGATGGAAGCGGATTATCGCAGTACAGAGAAAGCGTATCGCTGTACACAAAAGCTCCTTGATCTCCCGGATCCGCCGACCTGCATTCTGTATCCGGATGATTTTGCCAGTTTTGGCGGAATCAGTGCGATCCAGGCGCGGGGGCTCAAGATTCCGGAAGACATTTCTATTGCCGGTTATGACGGAATCCCGATTGCACAGCAGTTTCGTCCGCAGCTGACAACCGTCATGCAGGATACGGAGCGGCTTGGCAGTCTTGCAGCAGAGAAACTGATCGGTCTGATCGATCATCCGCGCACCACACTTGTCGAGCAGGTAATTGTGGAAGGCCATGTGGCACCCGGCGGAAGTGTCGGTAAAATTGAAGTATGAACATATTACCTTTTGAGAACGTCATTCAGATTGGATGGCGTTCTTTTTTTGTTCCGATTTTTACAATTTTTTTCCATTACAATGTGCCATAATGCATTCATCAGGACACAAAAATACATGTATACAATATGGAAGGGAAACAGTATGAATATTCAGAGGTATCAATCAGGAGCACCACTGGAAGAAAAAATGGGCTATTCCAGAATGGTTAAAGCGGGAAATTTAATCCTGATCGGTGGCACAACTTCTGTTCAGCCAGATGGTAGTGTATTTGGCAAAGATGCCTACAATCAGACAAAGTATGTTCTGGAAAAGCAGCTCAGACTTCTGCAGCAGGCGGGAAGTAAAGCGGAAGATGTGATATCGGTGGATGTATTTACAGTGAATATGTCCGATGGCGCAGAGATCGGAAAAGCATATGCAGAGATTTTCCATGAGATCAGGCCACTCTTTACTGTGGTCGGAACGACAGAGTTAAACCGCAGCACTCAGCTGGTAGAGATCAAAATGACAGCTATGATGCAGTAACAGCCATAAAGGAGGTAAGCGATATGGAACGCAGGATAACAGAACATCCGATTCTGGGCACCATCGAAAAGGGCAGAAAGGTTTCTTTTACATATGACGGTAAAACGGTGGAAGGATACGAAGGAGAACCGGTGGCAGAGGCACTTAAGGCACTTGGCGTCATGGTACACAGATATACAACGAAAAAGCACAGGCCAAGAGGTATCTTCTGTGCTATTGGCAGATGCACCGACTGCGTTATGGTAGTAGATGGTGTACCGAATACACGTACCTGCATCACATCGGTCCGCGAGGGCATGACTGTGGAAACACAGGTAGGTGTCGTACCTGCATCACAGGTAAAGGACACGGTTCTTAAAGGAGGTATCATGGCATGAAGAGATATGATCTGGTCATTGTGGGCGCAGGTCCCTCCGGACTGTCTGCAGCAATTGAGGCGGCAGGATATGGCATGAAGACAGTTGTATATGATGAGAACAGCAGACCGGGCGGACAGCTGTTCAAACAGATTCACAAGTTTTTTGGATCAAAGGAGCATCATGCAAAGATACGAGGTTTCCGGATCGGAGAAGAACTGCTGCAGGAGGCATCGGCAGCAGGCGTTGAAGTACAGCTGGAATCCACGGTAACCGGAATCTATGAAGATAAGGAAGTAACGGTGCAGCGTAAAGGACATATCGAGCATGTCAAGGGCGATACCATTATTGTGGCAACCGGGGCATCAGAGAATATGGTTCCCTTCGGAGGCTGGGATCTGCCGGGAGTGATCGGAGCAGGAGCCGCGCAGACCATGATGAATCTGCATGGCGTAAAGCCCGGGGAAAAGGTCCTGATGCTGGGCAGCGGCAATGTCGGGCTGGTGGTTTCATTTCAGCTGATGCAGGCGGGATGTGAAGTGGTCGCACTTGTGGATGCGGCACCTGCCATCGGCGGATACGGGGTTCATGCAGCCAAGCTGGCAAGATGCGGTGTTCCCTTCTATATGTCCCATACCATCACAAAAGCAGAAGGAACAGATCATGTGACCGGTGTGGTGATTTCACAGGTAAACGAGAAGTTTCAGAAGATCCCGGGCACGGAGAAGCATTTTGACGCAGATACGATCTGCGTGGCGGTAGGTCTTTCTCCGATGTCGCAGCTCCTTAAGATGTCAGGCTGTACGATGTCGGATGATCCGAAAAGAGGCGGACAGGTGCCGGAAACAGATGAATACGGTGAAACTTCCGTAAGCGGTGTATATGCAGCCGGAGATGTCTCCGGTATAGAGGAGGCCAGTTCCGCCATGATCGAAGGCAGAATTTCAGGGACCCGCGCAGCATATGAGATGGGCTTTGTTTCAGAAGAAGACGAGATCAAAGAACTGACAAAGCTGAAAAATGATCTGCTGAGTCTTCGCAGAGGGATGTTCGCTCCCGGAAATAAAGGGAAAAAGATAGAGAAAACAGAGGAAGGAATCAATGTTTCACAGAATCTGCTGACCAAAGGGTATCTGTCTGAAGCGGAAATCTTCAGATATCCGGGGATCTGTCGTAAAAAGGGTCTCCATCCGGTAATCGAATGCAGTCAGAACATTCCGTGCAATCCCTGTCAGGATGCATGCAAGTTCTCCTGTATCAATGTGGGAAAAGACATTACTTCACTTCCTGTTGTTAATCCGCTGGCAAAATGCAGCGGCTGCGGCATGTGTGTGGCCAGCTGTTCCGGTCAGGCGATTTTCCTTGTTGATGAAGATTATGATGAGACAGGCGCAAGCGTAACACTTCCCTATGAATTTTTTCCGCTTCCGAGGGTCGGAGATCAGGGCTATGCCAGAAACCGTGCAGGAGAAATTGTATGTAAGGCAGAGGTGATATCCGTAAAGTCTTCACCCGCATATGACAGGACGAATCTCCTGACGATTCGGGTACCTAAGGATATGGCCATGAAAGCCAGATTCTATGCGGACAGGGCAGAAACAAAAGCAGAAACGGCAGGAGGCGCAGTATGAACGAAGTTAATGACAGGTCGAGAGATATCGGACCGTTTATTCCCGGGCCGGATGATGACATGATCATCTGCAGGTGTGAGGAAATTACCAGAGGAGAAATCCGCAGAGCAGTACATGACGGTATGTTTACCATTACAGAGATCAGAAGGTACCTGCGCTGCGGCATGGGGCTGTGCCAGGGGCAGACGTGTGCAAAACTCGTCAAGTCAATTGTGGCAGGAGAAAGCGGTGCAGCACCGGGAACACTGGAACCAGCAACCAGCAGAGCACCGATGAGACCTGTGGAAATGCAGATTCTGGCAGATGAAATGTAAGACGGAGAGGAGGCAGGTATGAACCGGACAGCAGATGTGATCATTGTCGGAGGCGGTATTATCGGAAATGCAACCGCATATTATCTGGCCAAAAAAGGAAGAAAGGTAATCGTACTCGAAGGCTCTGACAATATCGGAAACGGCGGCTCTTCCAGAAACGGAGGCGGTGTCAGACAGTCAGGAAGAGATCCGCGGGAACTGCCGATGGTGATGTGGGGAATTCAGAACCTTTGGCCGCATCTGAACGAAGAACTGGATGCGGATGTGGAATATACACAGAAAGGCAACTTAAGACTCGGCAAGACACCGGCACATCTGAAAATACTGCAGGGGCTGACGGACCGTGCAACCGCCTGCGGACTTGATGTGAAGATGATCGATGCGCAGGAAGTAAAGCAGATCAATCCGTATCTGTCTGATGAAGTCATCGGGGCGAGCTGGTGTCCGACTGACGGACATGCCAATCCCATGAAGACAACGCTTGCCTATTACCGGAAGGCCAGACAGCTCGGCGCCTGCTTTATTACAGGGGAAAAGGTAGTCGGACTTCAGAAAAACGGTGGAAAACTCCGCAGGGTAATTACGGAGCAGAATACATATGAAGCGGAAAAAGTACTGGTGGCAGCCGGTTATGAGAGCCGTTTTATTACAAAAACAGTCGGAATTGATATTCCCATGATCAAACAGAAGATGCAGTGCCTGGTGACAGAAGCGGAGCCAAAAATGTTTGATCAGATGCTGGGAACTGCAGAAGCGGATTTCTACGGACACCAATCTCATCACGGATCCTTTGTCTTTGGCGGCTCCAGCGGGCAGGAAGGATATGAACTCAGTAAGGACGGACTGATATCCAACAGCATTAATGTACCATGTATCTGCAGAGGAATTCTGAAATATTTCCCGGATCTTTCCAAAGCCAAAATCGTGAGATCCTGGACCGGCTGGATTGATCCGTGTGTGGATGGAATTCCGGTGATGAGTCGTGTGGAAGAGGTGCCGGGACTGTACCTGGCAGCAGGATTTACCGGACATGGCTTCGGGATCGGACCGGCAGCAGGTTATCACCTTGCGCAGCTCATCTGCGATGAAACACCGGTGACCGATATGCAGGCATATCGTTATGACAGATTCAAGGCAAAGATCTGATTACATAAGGCAGTTAACCCGGGCAGGCAAAGACGTCAGAGGATGTTTTTGCCTGCTTTTTTATAAAGAAAACATGGAGGAGAAAAATTATGGCATACCCGGAAGTGAATATTCTGTATCTGAATGAAAAAGACATGTTGGCAGCAGGTGTAGGTGATGGTGCAAAATGTACAGACTGTATGGAAGAACTGTTAAAACTCCTTGATAAGGGAGATTACAGGATGGGTGGAGAGAACGGAAATTCTCATGGCTGTATGGTATCTTTTCCGGATGAACCCGAGTTCCCGGAGATGCCCAAGAACGGACCGGACAGAAGATTCATGGCAATGCCTGCCTATGTTGGCGGCAAGTTCGATCTCGCCGGTATGAAGTGGTACGGCTCCAATGTGGAGAACCGTGATAAAGGGCTGCCCCGCTCTATTCTGATGGTCATGCTTAATGATAAGGAAACGGGAGCACCGCTTGCCCTGATGTCAGGAAATCTGATCAGTGCCTATCGTACAGCCGGAATTCCCGGTGTCGGTGTAAAACACTTTGTGAAAAAAGGAGCAAAGGTACTGGGTATTGTAGGCCCTGGTGTTATCAACTGTATTGCAGTCAAGACCTTTGCAGCGGTCTGCCCGACACTGGATACCCTGAAGATCAAGGGAAGGGGACGTGCTTCCATTGACAGATGTATTGAATTTGTAAAGGAAAATGTCCCGCAGATCAAAAACTTTGTTGTATGTGACACATTGGAGGAATGTATCCGCGACAGTGATGTTGTAAACTTTGCGACCTCTACGGCCATGGGTGTCGGAGAATCCGCCTATCCGTTTGTAAAGACGGAGTGGATCAAAAAGGGCGCTGTAATGTGTCTTCCCGGTGCAGCCAATTTTGAAGAGTCACTTCTTCTGGATCCAAAGACCAAGCTGGTTGTGGATAACATCAAACTTTATGAAGCATGGGCGGAAGAATATCCCTATCCGACTTACGATACAATCTATATTCTGGGCTCCAAACTGATGGATCTGGCACATGAGGGCAAGCTGGACAAGTCGAGAATTCATGATCTCGGTGCAATTTTAAACGGAAAGCTTCCGGGCAGAGAAAGTGACGATCAGATCGTGCTGTATTCCGTCGGAGGCATGCCGGTAGAAGACGTTGCCTGGGGCAAGGAAGTGTATGAATATGCAAAGGCACATGGTATCGGCACAGAACTGAATCTGTGGGATAAACCGTATCTGTTCTGATGCAGGGTGAGGAGGCAATATGAAAAAATTATCGCTTTTTGACGGAATTTCGGTTACAGTAGGACTGATTGTTGCGACGAGCTGCCTGGTATCGCTGGGGACGGGAATGGGGATGGCAGGGCCTGCGTTTATCCTGCCCATGTTTGTGGTAATGATCCTGAATATGTTCATTGCACTGAGTTTTGCAGAGCTCAACAGCATTATGCCCAATGTGGACGGAGGAACGGGACAGTATCTGCTGGCAGGGCTTGGTCCCGTTCCGTCACTGATCGGCAACGTGGCGGCATATGTGATTACGATGGTGCTGGCATCCACAGGAGAACTTGCCATGTGTGGTAATGTCCTGTGTCAGCTTTTTTTCCCGGGACTTGATAACCGTATCATTTCACTGGCGGTACTGGGGATTTTCTTTGTGATCAACTGTTTTGGTGTGGATATCTTTTCCAGAATCCAGAATATTGTCGTGATCCTGCTGATCGGCTCCATGATCTGTCTGGGTGTAATCGGAATTCTGCACCTTGGGACGGGAACTGCAGTTACCGCTGCCAGTCAGTCAGCACCTGCAGTAACGGGCACTGGCAATGTCATGGCAATGGCGGCACTTGCATTTTGGCTCTTCATCGGTGTGGAATTTGTCATTCCGGTAGCCAAGGACATGAAGAACCCTAGACGTGATGTGCTCCTCTCCATGATTCTGGGACTCCTTCTTCTCTTTGGCGTACAGGCGGTTCTGGGACTGGGTATGACGAATTATGTGAATCTCGGGACACTTGCTGCAGATCCGAACGGTACACCGCATATGACCTATGCAACGAATCTGTTGGGAAATGTCGGTAGATATTGGATGGGATTTGTCACCATTCTGGCGGCAGTCAGTACGATGAATACCGTGTTTGCATCTACATCAAGGATTCTGCAGGGAATGTCGGAAGAGAAGCTGATGCCTTCTGTTCTATCCAAAGTTAACCGACATGGGGCACCGGTAAACGGCCTGGTTATGATGGGAACATTAGATGCAGTACTTGTGATTTCCAATCTGGCTAACACAAACGGAATCACGTTCATTGTTCTGGCAGCCTCCTGCTTTTGGCTGGTGACGTATTGTATGATTCATACGACGGTTCTGATCCTGCGCAGAAAATATCCCGAGGCACCAAGAAACAGAAAGCTGATGTTTGGAGGTCTGCCGCAGATTCTGGGAATCGCAGGCAATATATACATGTTCTGGAACATTTCCACGGGCGCAGACAGAATTCGTATTTTTGAAATCTTCGGTGTGATTTTCCTGCTGCTGGTTGCATATGCATTTATCTGGGTCTGCGGTGTGATGAAGGTAAGACCGTTTGAACCGGTGGATATGTATACGGTCAATGATTCAGAAAAAGGTTTTATGGATACGGTTATTGCCAGTGAGAATCTGGAAGCAGCAGAAGGCAAGGCAGAGTAAAGCGATTATCGGTTCAGCCTGAATTTGTCTTGACTTATGGAAAATGCGTACCTATAATCTTTTTAAGCAGGTGCGAAGAGGCAGAGGTCTCTTCGCACCTGTTTGGTTTTTCCTGACAGGGAAAGGCAGGTGCGTATAAATGAAAAAATCTTTGATTACCATGCAGCCCTATTTTGTATTTGGAACGGATCAGTTTATACAGTATCGGTGCTTCAGAAATGGAATCTCACATCTGTACGCATTCAGGGCGGATCCGGAAGCGGAAGAAGGTAATCTGATCATTCCGGACGGGTGTATTAATATACTGTTCGGTTATGATGAAACAGGTATGGATGCGAAGGTGTACGGTACCGTGCGCAGTCCCCAGGTGTTCGTCCCTGACAAAAAAGAGTATTTCGGCATAAGGCTGTATCAGGATGAATTCATCTCCCTGATGAACTGTTCGCCGGAAGAAATTGCTGGCAGCACGGCAGATCTTGATTCCATACCAATGATTCGCAGTTACAGGCAGCAGCTTTCAATGGCAGGAAACTTTACGCAGAGAGTTCAGATTCTTCGCAGCTTTATGGAAAATGAACTGCCATGCAGTCCGGATCATAAAGAAGAGCTGCTGCAGCAGATCAAAAGCAGCATTCTGGAGAGTGGAGGGAGAGAGAGCGTCACGGAAATTGAGGCACAGTTTCACTATTCGGCAAGATATATCAATCGCATCTTTCAGGAAAAGATGGCACTGAGCGTCAAGGAATACTCTGAAATCGTACACTTGCAGCGGATACTGTTTCGAATCAAGGAACACAGCTATACTACCCTGACAGATCTGGCTGTGGAAGAAGACTATTACGATCAGGCGCATTTCACGAGAAAGTTCCGTGAGTATACGCATATGACGCCCCTGGAATACGGCAGGAAGATGCTGACGACCTGCTTCAAAGAAAAAATTGTTGAGATAAAGACCGGTTACAGGTAAAATGTAACCGGTTTTCTTGTTGTTTTAACTGTTTACTGTTAAAATAACTATGCAGCTTATGTTGATTTGCGAGGGGCAGGTCATGGGGATGGAACGTTTTCTGTACACAGAGTGCAATGTATTTGCAATGGTGGTTCTTTTTCTGATGTATCATGGCAGGAAGAGAGAGTTTCTGACAAAGGATCAGATCCTTTTTAATCAGGTGATTATTTCTACAATGCTGGTGCTGGCGTTGGATGCGGCAACCTGGATTATTAATGGGGAAGTATTTCCTCATGCACAGCTGGTGGGATATGTAATTAACTGGCTGTTCTGGCTGGCGTCAATGATTCCCTGTTATCTGGGGTTTTTGTTCGGATATTATAAGGTGCATCACCGCATGGGACGCAGGCTCTGTCTGATTGCTGCGATTCCTGTATTTATTGCGCTTGTACTGCTCATTACCAATCCGGTGAACGGATGGATTTTCACTGTTTCAGAAGCAAATGTATACCACAGGGGCCCGTTTTTTTATGCAGTGGGAATGTTGCCATTTGCACATATTGTCGCAGCGGAAATGGTTGTTGCAGGAAAGTTCCGAAGGGTACCAAGGTATGAACGTTCATCTTATGAACTTATGGCCGCAATACTGTTGTTTCCGGTGGTTGGGTGTATTATCCAGACCATGTTTTACGGGACGTCTACAATATGGCTGTGTATGACAGTGGATGTAATGGTGTTCTATATTTATCTTCAGAATGATAATATATCAATGGATTTTCTCACCAGGCTCAATAACCGCAGGCGGTTTGATAATTATGCCAAACTCAGGTGTGAGGAAATGAAGGATGATGACAACCTGTTTCTGATTATGATTGACATCAATAATTTCAAGAGTATTAATGATACATACGGACATGCAGAGGGAGACAGTGCACTTGCCATGACGGCAATGGCACTTCGACAGGCAGCAGCGTCAAGGCGGGCATTTCTGGCCAGAATCGGAGGAGATGAGTTTGCCATGATTATGGAAAACACAGAAGCGCAGAAAGTCGAGGCGATGATACGCAAGATCCGCCGCTGTATGGATCATGAGAATTCGGGTTCCGGAAAGGCATATACAGTTTCACTGGCGATCGGTTATGCAGGAATGCAGGGGAAAGATCAGATGAAGTTTGACCGCCTGTTTACCCTGGCAGATGCCAGAATGTATGCGGATAAACGAAAGTTTCGTTAGATAACGAAATGGGAGCATATGGATAATAATCAGTTTGAGAATGAAATTCCTGAAAAAATATATATGGAAGGCAGCACGTTTTACAGAAAGGGCGGGGTCAGTAATCTGGAGATCATGCCCTTTTTTGCCGACCATCTCTGGTGTGACCGTCTGACCGCAGAAGTGATGGGAAATGACTGGAGAGAATACCGCGCAGAGGTGACACTGGAACGGGAAAGCGGTCATATTGCAGCAGCACAGTGCAGTTGTGAAGAGTATCAGAAAACAAAGCAAATCTGTTCACATTGTGTGGCAGCAATTCTGCGATATCAGGAAGTGACGCAGGAAATGAAGAAACGGAAGGAAAATCCGGTTCCCAAAATGCGTGTGGATCTGTCAGAAAGCAGGAAAGCAGAAGAATATGAAAAGACAACAGATGCTGCGCTGATGGAAATATTTGCCAGAGAGAATGTAGCGTTTCGCAATCGTTTTCACAGTCAGGGAATGCGTGAGGTGGAGCTTTATCCGGAAATTTCCTTTCATCACAATGCAGCACCTGCAGTATCGTTTGAGATTGGCCGGCAGGGCGGTAAAAAGTATGTGCTTCAAAGTATGACGGAGTTTTCCATCCTGATGGATACAGGTGGATTTCACCGTTATGGGAGAGGCCTGGAAATGACCCATGATCTGTCACAGTTTACGCCACAGGGTGCCGGATTCGCAGCGTTTATCATGGAAACGGTGCGGGATGAAAGGGAACGGCGCGAGTCGGACAGCAGATTTTTTTACCGGAATGATACGAGAGTCAAAAGGAGCATCAGCCTGACAGGAAACCGACTGGATCATCTTATGAAACTGGTTACTGAGGCCGGAGGCGCAGTCATTGAATATGAAGATCAGGTCAGCGGGATCAGATTCCGTCAGTATGCGGATGCCATTATGGAAGAACCGCGTCTGAAACTGGAGATCTGCGGGCAGGGAACAGGAGTGCAGATTCGAGACTGCAGCAGAGGAATGCTGCTGGACGGGGCTCAGTTTGAATATCTGGTAACCCCGCAGCGACTTTATATGTTTCCGGTGGAAAACATGGCACAGATTCACAGATTCCGTGATTATCTGATGGACAGGCCGAAGGGCACATATGTTGGCAGAAAAGAGTTACCGTTTCTTGTCCGCAAGCTGATCCCGCTTCTGCAGCAGCATTACGACCTGGAAATCAGGAATTTTGATGTGCAGGAGTATGAACCGGAGGATGTGGTATTTCGCTTTTATCTGGATGCACCGCAGAAAAATGTGATTACGGCCAGATGCAGCGCTGTATATGATCAGGAAATCTATTCCCTCTATGCACCGGAGCAGAATACCGCAGAACGTGATGAAGAAAAGGAATGGCAGGCGCTGTCTGCGGTCAGAAACTATTTTGAACAGTATGACATGGAGTCTGATCTGTTTACGATCCGTGAAGATAATGATCTGATTTACCATTTTCTGTCCGAAGGAATTCTGCAGCTGCAGGAACTTGGGGAAGTGTACATTTCTGATGCACTGAAGAAGTTGCAGATCCGTCAGACTTCCCATTTCAGTGCAGGTGTGTCCATACGTTCAGGATTGCTGCAGTTTGATATTTCCTCTGAAGACATGGATTTGCAGGAACTGGCAGAGATTCTGTCAAGATATGATCGTAAAAAGAAATATTTCAGACTGAAAAACGGGGAATTTGTTTCCATGGAAGATGAGGAGATCCAGAGTATGGTTTCCACACTGGATGATCTGCATATTACGGGCAGGGAGATTCTTGGGGGCTCTGCTGTGGTTCCGAGATACCGGGCAATGTATCTGGATGCACTTGCCGGAGAGGGCAGAATTTCATCTTTTACAAGGGACAGAAGTTTCCGGGAACTGGTACGGAATATGAAGTCTGTGGATGAAAGTGATTACGAGATCCCGGCATCTCTTTCAGGAATCATGCGCAGTTATCAGAAAACCGGTTTCATGTGGCTGAAGACTCTTTCTCATAATGGTTTTGGAGGAATTCTTGCAGACGATATGGGGCTTGGCAAAACGCTTCAGATCATTGCATTTCTTCTGTCTGAACAGGAAGAGGCGGCAGAAGGGGAGAATCGAAGGAGTCTGATCATCTGTCCGGCATCACTTGTCTATAACTGGAAGAATGAAATTGAGAAATTTGCGCCTTCTCTGAAGGTACAGATGGTGACGGGAACGGCACAGGAGCGCGGCAGAATGATTCTGGAAAGCACAGACAGAGATATTCTGATCACTTCCATAGATCTGGTAAAAAGAGATATTGCGCAGTATGAAAGCACTACTTTTTTTAGTGAAATTATTGACGAAGCACAGTTTATCAAAAATCAGACGACACAGGCGGCAAAGAGTGTCAAACAGATTCATGCACTGACACGTTTTGCACTGACGGGAACGCCGGTGGAGAACAGACTGAGTGAGCTGTGGAGTATTTTTGATTATCTGATGCCGGGGTTTCTCCTGGGATACCGTCAGTTTCGTGAGAAGATGGAAATACCGATTGTGGAGGAACAGGATGAAGAGGTACTGGAGAAGCTGCGAAAGTTCATTGCCCCTTTTGTACTGCGACGTCTGAAAAAGGATGTACTCAGAGATCTTCCGGATAAAATGGAAGAGGTCATATATGTCCAGCTGCAGGGCGAACAGAATCGTGTATATCGTGCTAATGTGCAGAAACTGCGGCAGCATCTTGCACAGAAGGATACGGATTTTAACCGGGACCGGATAGAAATTCTGGCGGCATTGACAAGGCTTCGCCAGTTGTGCTGTTCGCCGGGACTTATCCTGGAAAATTACAGGGGAGATTCTGCCAAAACCGATCAGTGCATGAATATGCTGCGGGATGCGACAGGAAGCGGACATAAGGTACTTGTTTTTTCACAGTTTACTTCCATGCTGGATATTTTGACAAAAAAGGCGCAGGCAGAGCAGATCAGCTACTATCTGCTGACCGGCGCGACCGCCAAGGAAGAACGCGCACGAATGGTGCAGGCATTTGATACAGATGAGACACAGGTCTTCTTCATCTCGCTTAAGGCCGGCGGGACAGGCCTGAATCTGACGGCAGCGGATATTGTGATTCATTATGATCCATGGTGGAACCTTGCGGCGCAGAATCAGGCGACGGACAGAACGCACCGGATCGGGCAGAAAAACGTGGTGACGGTATATAAGCTGATTGCAAAGGATACGATTGAAGACCGGATTCTGGAACTGCAGGATAAAAAGGCACAGCTGGCGGATCAGGTACTGGGAGGAGAGGAACTCGGCAGAGCATCATTTACGAAGAAGGAGCTGCTGGAGATTCTGGAAGATTGATGAAATGCCGGACAAGGTATGATAAAATATTGACTGTATAAAGAGCAGAGCAAAAGGAGATTCATGCGTAAATTTGAAATTGTGGTTCCATGTCATTTCGGACTGGAATCTGTACTGAAAAAGGAAATTATGGACCTGGGATATGACACGACAGAAGTTGCAGACGGCAGAATTACATTTGCCGGAGATGCGGACGCAGTCTGCAGGGCCAACATCGGACTTCGCAGTGCGGAACGTGTACTGATGAAAATCGGCAGTTTTCATGCGGAATCTTTTGAAGAACTCTTCCAGGGAACAAGAGCGCTTGCCTGGGAGGAATATATTCCGGAAAACGGAAAATTCTGGGTAACCAAGGCTTCTTCCGTCAAAAGCAAGCTTTTTTCCCCGTCTGATATCCAGTCCATTATGAAAAAAGCCATGGTGGAGCGGATGAAGGAGAGTTACCATACGGACTGGTTCAAGGAAGAC
>JAKVKH010000035.1 GCA_022486625.1 Butyrivibrio sp.
ATTCAATTATACCCGAAAGGATAGGATTTATGCTTTTTTTATTGATGAAATATTGAATTTTCAAGGTGCTACACCTTCAAAAGGTGTGGGAAGTTTTAGGTTATGCAGTGTATAATTCAAGAAGTCAGGTGAATACGAATCTGATTGGTCTTGTTACGGAAAGAGCCGAGAAAATGTCGGATCAGTTGCTGAAAATGACATCAGCTGCTGATCCGGTCTGTTTATATCTGAAAAAAGATCTGAGTGCGCAGAATCAACGGGATGCTGTTGAGGCACTTAGAGAAAGTACAGGGTCATATCTGGTTGTCAGCTGTGGTAAATCAGGACGCGGAATCGGATCGGGACAGATTACTGTAGATATCAGTGATACGGATTATTTTGTAAAAATCCGGTCACTTAATGACACTGGTTATCTGCAGACACGGGATGATGGCGTAAGCGGAAAGGAAGCAGTTATTGTCGCGGTTCCGTTCAGGGACATGGACCAGGCTGACCGTTATATTATTATGTATCTGGATAAAAAGAAGTGGATGACAATTGCGTCTTCCGGCAGACTTAAAAATGAGCTGGATGTGGTGGTAAACCAGCAGGGAGCGGTTATTGCGGCATCAGATGAACAGCATTTGTTTGTAAGCGATGGAAAACTCTGGGATAATCTGGATGAGGGCGAAAGTGATCATGCAAGCGCTTATATTGTCAGACATACGGGTGCTGTTTTTAATGCACAGAATGATGCGGTGATTGTGGAAGCACCGCTGATGATCAATAACTGGGCGCTGACAACGACAGTAGACCGTTCACTTCTGCAACTGATGTATGCTGAAGCGTGGAAAGAAACATCTGAACTGCTTCGCAATCTGCTTATTGCGATTATCAGCTTTGTGGGAGTCGGAGTTATCCTCTTTGTAGCGGAAAAGAAAAATGATCAGAAAGTTCATGAAGGCTTAAAACAGAGAGCAGAAACAGATCCGCTTACCGGGTTGCTGAATAAAACTTCAACGGAAGCGGAAATACGGAGCCATATCAGGAATAACCCGGATAAGCCCGGTGTTTTGTTTCTGCTTGATGTGGATAATTTCAAGGGAATTAATGATACGCTTGGTCATGCATTTGGCGATGAAGCACTTCGGGAGTTTGGGTTTCGGGCCAGTACACTGTTCCGGGTGACAGATATTTCAGGGCGGGTTGGTGGTGATGAATTTATGATTTTTCTGAAAAATATTCCGGAGGAGTCGGTTCCGGAAGAAGTGCAGAAACTTCAGGAATTTGTGACACATTTCAGCGCCGGAAAGAGATATATACGGCATGAAGTTACAGCGAGCGTAGGCGGGGCATGCTATCCAAAGGATGGTATGGACTTTGAGAAGCTCTATGAAGCTGCGGATCTCGCGCTTTATCAGTCTAAGGCAAAGGGGAAGAGCAAGGTGACGATGGCAGGTTGACAGGTGTATTTTTGGACAATCTGTATAATTCCGGATGGAAAATTCGGCATATTATCTTTTGACTGGGTGAAAGTGAAAGATCAATGAGCATTTTGGCGAATGTTTCAAAAAAACTTTGTGAAATAGTGGCATAGGCAAAAAAAGCACTGTCCGATATACTGTTAAAGTATAAAGAACCAGATAACCAATGAATCATGCAGGGAGGAAAATGTAATGGCAAGTTTATCATTAGAGAATATTACAAAGCAGTATCCGAATGGCTTTGTAGCAGTTAAAGATTTTAACCTTGAAGTACAGGATAAGGAATTCATTATTTTTGTAGGACCTTCAGGATGTGGTAAGTCCACAACGCTTCGTATGATCGCAGGTCTGGAAGATATTTCTTCCGGTACATTAAAGATCGGTGGAAGAGTTGTTAATGATGTAGAGCCTAAGGACAGAGATATCGCAATGGTATTCCAGAACTACGCTCTGTATCCGCATATGACAGTATATGATAACATGGCATTCGGACTTAAGCTCAGAAAAGTTCCGAAGGATGAAATCGACAGAAAAGTTAAGGATGCAGCTAAGATCCTTGATCTGACAAATCTTCTTGATCGTAAGCCGAAGGCTCTTTCCGGTGGTCAGAGACAGCGTGTTGCCATGGGACGTGCAATTGTACGTAATCCTAAGGTATTCCTTATGGATGAGCCTCTTTCAAATCTGGATGCAAAACTTCGTGTTCAGATGAGAACAGAGATTGCAAAACTGCACCAGAGACTGGGCACAACAATCATCTATGTAACACATGATCAGACAGAAGCTATGACACTGGGTACCAGAATTGTTGTTATGAAGGATGGTGTTGTTCAGCAGGTTGATACACCTCAGAATCTTTATGACAAGCCGTGCAACCTCTTCGTTGCAGGATTCATGGGATCTCCGCAGATGAACTTTATGGATGCTGTTGTTGAAATTAAGGGTGAGACAGCATATCTTAAGATCGCCAACCAGAGCATCGAACTTCCTCCGGCTAAGTCCAAGAAGCTGATCGATGGTGGTTATAACGGAAAGACAGTTACATTCGGTATTCGTCCTGAAGATGTTGATGATTCCGAGATGTTTGTTAATACAGCAAAGGCTGTGTTTGAATCAACAGTTAACGTATATGAGCTGCTTGGTGCAGAAGTGTATCTGTACTTTGATCTGGAGGGCTTCCCGATCACAGCACGTGTTGATTCCCGTACAACAGCAAGACCTGGTGATAAGGTTAAGTTTGGTTTCGATGTTGAGAAGATCCATGTATTTGACAAAGAGACAGAGCTTGTTATCACAAACTGATAATTCAGAGACTACGAAGAAGCTACTGTGCAGGGGATGCAGAAATGCATCCCCTGTATTTTTGTGAATAAGCAGAGCTTGCAGATGCAGTTAAAATGCATTAAAATAAGCAATATGGACGCGTGTGGAGTATCCACATGTATGGAAAGGAAGCAGAGCGAATGATATCCGCACAGGTAATTAAGACAAGTATAGAAGAACTGCAGGCGATCACACGGGTAGACCTGTGTGTACTCGATTTAAGCGGAAGTGTTGTGGCGACAACTAAAGAGGGCGAGAATATTGATGCAGGTCTTATTATCAATTTTGCAAATTCGCCGGTAGACAGTCAGGTAATTGGAAATGATCACCTGCTGAAGATTCTTGATGAAGGGGATCTTGCGTATATTCTGGTTGCCAGCGGAGATGGAGAAACGACCTATACTGTTGGAAAAATCTGTGTGAGCCAGCTTCAGAACCTTATTGTTGCTTATAAGGAAAGATATGACAGAAATAATTTCTTCCAGAATCTGATGTTGGATAATCTTCTTCTGATTGATATTTATAACCGTGCGAAGAAACTGCATATTGATGTTACGGTTCCGAGGGTAATTATCCTGATTGAGACCGGAACGGAAAAAGATACAACGGTTTCAGAACTGTTGAGTGGAATGTATACTGCACAGTCCGGTGACTATATTACGGCGGTGGATGAAACCAGTGTGATTCTGATCAAGTCTCTTTCACAGGGAGAAGGCTATGAAGGCGTAAAACAGATTGCTACAACAATTGTCGACATGGTCAATTCAGAAGCTATGATGAATGTTCGTGTGGCATATGGGACAATCGTCAGTGAACTGAAGGATTTGAGCAAATCCTATAAAGAAGCCAAGATGGCGCTCGAAGTAGGAAAGACATTCTATGTGGAAAAGAAAGTAAATGCATATAATACCCTCGGCATAGGCCGTTTGATTTATCAGCTGCCCATTAACCTCTGCAGAATATTTATTGAAGAGATTTTTGGAGAAAATGATATTTTGGATTCGATAGATGAAGAAACACTGAATACGATCAATAAGTTCTTTGAAAATAATCTTAATGTATCAGAAACTTCAAGACAGCTTTTCATTCACAGGAATACGCTTGTGTATCGAATTGAAAAACTGGAAAGAAGCACAGGACTCGATATCAGAAAATTTGACGACGCCCTTACATTCAAAATTGCACTGATGGTAGCCAACTATATGAAGTATCTGGATACACACGAATATTGATTTCTGTAAAGCACTGCAAAAAAAGAGATCGCAGATTCACTGACCGGATTTATCCGGGGAGGAGAATCTGCGATCTCTTTTTTATAGGGCGCGCAGCGCCAAGGCAGATGATTCTGCAAAGCAGAATTATCTGCTTTGCAGTGCTTTACAGAAATCGGCCCAACCCTCGCGAAGAAACATCCGAACAGCGAAGCGCATTCGGATGCTCTTTTGCGCCGCTACCAATCAAACCCAATCCTTGCAGCGGAGCATCGCCTGAACAGCGAAGCGCATTCGGATGCTTCTCCGCCCTTCCCCCTTCACAAATCAAAAATCACCTGCCCGGTTTTGCCTTAAGTCCTGCAAAATCGAATGCCGGAATAAAGCTTTCTGCGGCAGTGTCTGCACCCTGGATAAAACCGTTTTCAAGTCCAAAATCAATTGCGTCATCGACCAACGCATCATATTCCTCCACTGTAACCTTACGTGTCAGCTCAGGAAACTCCACAGAATGAGGCATTGGTGTATATTGATTCATAATGCTGATATAGATATCTTTTCCGAAGGTTTCGCAGAGATAACGGATGACATTTCTGGAATCGGTTGTCTGTCCAGGAAGAACCAGATGGCGCACAATTACCCCCTTTTTCATCAGCGGGCCGGTGTAATCTTTACTTTCTTCCACAGTATCTGATTCGGAAAGAGTTTCTACATAATCATTATATGCAGATGCGCACATCAGCCGGTTGGAATCTGTGGATAAATAGTCAGAAGGATGCATACCTGGTGGATAAAATACAGGAGCGCCTGTCTGATGGATCATTTCCTGAATTGCCTTGCCACAGACTTCGAAGTAGTCAGGCGCATTGGAGTAACGAAGACTCAGTTTTGAGGAACAGTATTTACAGTCAGGAAGATAGATATCAACAAGGCCGTTAAGCAGTTGAAGGGTGGAAATTTCTTCATAGCCGCTGGTGTTGTATACGATGGGAATAACAAGACCCTGGTTTTTTGCTGTTTCAATTGCATCTGCGATCTGAGGAACAAAGTGCGTGGGTGTTACCAGATTAATATTACAGGCATTCTGTTCCTGCAGTTCCAGAAAGATATCAGAGAGTCGACCGGAAGAAATGGGCATCTGGACAGTACTGTGTGCAATGGAATAGTTCTGACAGAAAACACATCCCATATTGCAGCCGCTGAAAAAAACAGCACCGGATCCGCAGGTACCTGAAATACAGGGCTCCTCCCACATATGCAGGGCAGCTCTTGCAGCAGTAATCTGAGAGGTCTGGCCGCAATATCCGGTTTTGCCGGATAGGCGGTTGACATGGCACTTTCTGGGACATATGGAGCAATTTGAAAGAAGTGTTTCATAGAGAGTGTGATTCATGGAAAACCTTTCTGATATTCATACGAAAAATAAAACCACGATACTGTGAAGGATACATGCACGTTTGCTACCGGATGTAACCAGGCGACCTTATAACACATGGAAGTTTCTGCTTAGTGCTGCTTCGTTCCCGACCTGACACGATTCACAGATTCCCATTGCATAAGACCCGATTACATACACGGAAGGACTGCTGCATGCACCCTTCACAGAACCGTGGCTCTGCGCATTTAAAATATCAAAATTGCGAATATTAACAATATATATGTTTTTACAGCAGTTGTCAATCAGATGGAGTAATCATAGCCGGTCAGTGATTTTCCCTGATCAACAAGATCCTGTAGGGTTACACTGTCTACATAATCGTTGACAACTTTATCCAGACCTCGCCAGAAAGAAAGCGTAGGGCATTCCTCTGCTTTGGGACAATTAATACCGTCGGCGCTTTCTGAAAGACATTCTACAGGGGTCAGATCACCTTCCATAGTGCGGAGAATATCTCCGACTCTGTATTCAAAAGGCTTTCTGGCAAGACGATGACCGCCATTATTTCCACGCATGCTGCGCAGATAACCCGCTTTGTTTAAGACCGTAACAATCTGCTCAAGATATTTTACCGTGATTCCCTGACGATCTGAAATATCCTTAAGCGCTATATATTCGCCGGTATCATGAAGCGCGAGATCAATCATGACACGAAGTGCGTATCTTCCCTTGGTTGAAATTTTCATTCTGAATCTGACCTGACCTTTCTGTTTAAAGAATAGCAGATAATACCGTATAGCGCAGAATACACTGATTTTCTGGAAAAAAGGAAGCATTGCGACATACAGTATTATTATATATAATACTCACATATATATCATAACACATAAATAAGGAGAATTACTAGTAAAATAGTATGAAATGTCTGAATAGATGAAAAAAGACAGAGAAGAGAAGGAAAAAGAAGAGCTGGAGAATCGGCTTTTGCATGAAAAAATACAGAAAAAATATATGGGTGCTGCACTCACACAGGCGAAAAAAGCCTATCAGCTGGGTGAGGTTCCGATCGGATGTGTTATTGTGCATCAGGGAAAAATCATCGGGCGGGGATATAACCGCAGAAACACAGATCGTTCGGCACTTGCACATGCAGAAATTACGGCAATCAGAAAAGCCGGAAAGGTACTTCATGACTGGAGGCTGGAAGAGTGCACTCTCTATGTTACTCTGGAGCCGTGTCAGATGTGTGCGGGGGCCATTGTACAGGCCAGAATTCCGGAAGTAGTTATCGGGACAATGAACCCGAAGGCAGGATGTGCCGGTTCAATTCTGAATATTCTGGAAAATCCGCAGTTCAATCATCAGGTAAATGTAACGAGAGGGATTATGGAGGAAGAATGCAGCAGGCTTCTGAAGAATTTCTTTACAGAACTGAGAATCAGGAACCGGATGGAAAAGAAAGAACAATCCCCCGGACAGGGTTGACGGAGCATGATAAATTGAGTACAATTCAATCGGAATCTTAGTCAGAAAGGACATTGAGTATGCATGAGTTGCCGGTAGTAATGGATATTATCCGTGAAATGGATGAGCAGGCCAGTGCACATGGGTTTCATAAGATTACGGAAATAGAACTGGTGATTGGAGAACTGTCGTCTATTGTGGATGAATCCGTACAGATGTATTTTGATGTGGCATCTCAGAATCATCCCTGTGAAAATGCCAAACTGAAATTTGCATTTGAACCTGCAATGCTCAAATGCAGAGAATGCGGGAATGAGTTTCCGCATGAAAAGTCATTTCAGTGTCCGAAGTGTGGCGGTGATGCCATGCTGGTCAAGGGAAGTGGAAGAAGTTTTTATATCAAATCCTTTGATGGAGAATGACCTGTCTGAAAATAAGGAAAGGAAAAACATATGAAAGTAATTATTATGAAGGAACTGCTGGAGGCAAATGATCGCCTGGCGGAGGAAAATCGCAGTTATTTTAAGGAAAATCATGTATTGTGTGTAAATCTGATGGGATCCCCGGGAGCGGGAAAAACAACACTGATTTCTGCAATTGCAGATGAACTTCAGGACATTCAGATCGGTGTTGTGGAAGGTGATATTGCATCCTCCATTGATGCGGATAAACTTGAGCAGAAGGGAGTTCATTCTTCTCAGATCAATACCTGTGGAGAATGTCATCTTGATGCAAATGTCATTCGTCAGGGTGCAGAGGAAATTGCTATGAAGAATGGTATTGTATTTGTTGAAAATGTTGGTAACCTGATCTGCCCTGCAGAGTTTGATCTTGGGGAGACTGTCCGCCTGTTGGCAGCAAGTGTTCCGGAGGGGGATGACAAGCCGTATAAATATGTGCCCATGTTCAGTTATGCTGATGTAGTTGCGCTGACAAAGTGCGATCTGAAGGAAGCTGTCGGGTTTGACACAACATATTTTACCAAGGGCCTTCGTGCGATCTCAGAGGCACCGATTTACGAGATCAGTCTGAAAAAGGGACAGCAGCGAGAGGGAATCAAGGAGCTGGCAGCGTTTCTCAGAAAGAAATATGAAGAAGTTTGAATTTGCAGAGGCTGAGTTTATGTGTAACTTTTGAATATTTCGCATAAAAAATTTGAATATGTAAAAGTACACAAGGATTAACGATATTCGATAAAAAGATAATCGAAACATTCAATAATTCCGATATAAATGGTATAATGTTTATATCGGAGTTTTTTTGCGCATTTCTGAAAATAGGGATATAAGGTACTTTTAATTTTTTACCAGGCACATATGCAGATTCAGGACAGGAGGTCTTAATGGGTAAGAAAATTGAGGCAAAGAGACAGAAAACAGGAAAAATCAGAACTAAACTATTGATTTATATCATGCCAGTAGTAATTGCAACGATTGTTGTGCTGGTACTTCTGACAGCGACACTGTCA
Source organism: Butyrivibrio sp. (assembly GCA_022486625.1). GTDB lineage: Bacteria > Bacillota > Clostridia > Lachnospirales > Lachnospiraceae > Butyrivibrio. The sequence continues at coordinate 8,308 of JAKVKH010000035.1, forward strand.
AAGCAGAGTATGACAAAGCTGGCAAAGAATGAGCTGGATTCTTCCATCACCAATCAGGGAGATAATATTGAGTCCTGGCTGGATAAGAATCTGGAGTTCTGCGCAACGGCTAAGCAGACAATAGAAAATACACATCCGGATGATACACAGCTGCAGACCATGCTGAATTCCTATTATGGATTTGATAAGAATTCTCCGAATGGTCTGTATATCGGAACTGCGGGCGGGAAAATGTATAAAGCATCTGATTCGACCAAGGCGGAAAGTGATGTGACGTCAGCAACCTGGTATAAACAGGGACTTACCAGAGTCGGAATGGCATATGGCGCGGCATATAAGGATGCAGACGGAAACAATGTCATCAGTGCATCAGGAATTCTGAATGACGGCACAGATGAAATTAAGGTAATTGCTGCAGATGTGACACTGGATCAGATCAGCATTATTGTCAATTCCGGTGTAAAAATGCAGGATGCAAGTTCGTTCCTTGTGGATACAGCAGATAACACGATTCTGGCACACAGGGACAGTTCATTGGTATCGACAACACTGTCAGCATCTGACGCAGACCCGCTGATGAGCGGCGTTGCCAAGGCACTTGCAGCCAGAGATTATTCTGAAGCAACGATCGGTAATTATATGGTTGCATATGACCAGATTTCCGGGACAGACTGGGTACTGGTTTCCTACATTCAAAGGAGTGTGATTCTGGCAGATGTTTTCAGGCTGAGTAATATACTGGTTATTATCGGTGCGATTGCAGTTGTTATTATCAGTATCATGATCGCCGGAATTGTCAGCAAAGTTATTGCTCCCATTTCTTCCATTACGAAAAATATTTCCGATATGTCTTCAGGTGATTTTACAATTGCAGTTAATGCGAAAAGTAATGATGAAATCGGTGTTATGGGAAGTAAGGTTGGGGAATTTGTTACCAGTATGCGCAAGATGATTACGAGTATCAATTCTGAATCTGAGAGGCTTAAGGCGCAGTCAGACAGCAGCGATCAGGTATCAAAGACTATGTTTGATGCATCTCAGTCCCAGGCTGAAGCTATGAAGGAGCTGAATGAAACAGTGGATCAGCTTGCTTCGGCGGTAAACGATATTGCGCAGAATGCGACCACGCTTGCCACGGTTGTTTCCGATACAAGAGAGAACAGTGAAAAAGCGGATGCCAGCATGAAGGAAACGGTAGACATTTCGCAGAAGGGCCGGAGCGATATGGAGCAGCTCAGTAAGGCCATGAGCGGAATTCAGGAAACCAACAACAGACTGGTAGAATCCATAAATAAGGTAGGATCCGCATCAGAAGAAATTACCAATATTGTCGGGCTGATCGGAAATATTGCAGAAGAGACTAATCTTCTGTCACTGAATGCTTCAATTGAAGCTGCAAGAGCCGGAGAAGCAGGAAAGGGGTTTGCAGTTGTTGCAACAGAAATCGGTAAACTGGCACAGACCAGTGCAGATTCTGCCAATAATATTGCGAGCCTGATCAGCGAAGTGCATAATCTGATCGGAGACGCAGTCGGTCAGGCCAATGCCAGTGCGGACAGTATCCAGCAGAATTCTGAACTGATCGGAACGGCAGTACAGACCTTTGATAAGATTTATGCTAATATTCAGGAATCGAACCGTCTGATTGAAGAGATGATCAAGGATGTGGAAAAAGTTGATGATGTAGCCACCAATGTTGCGGCAATTTCCGAGGAACAGGCAGCAAGTGCGGATGAAATTCTGGCAACCTCTCAGAACATGGTTGAGCAGGCTAACAACATTACCAGAAGCAGTCAGGATGTTGCAGACAATTCACATGAACTTGCCAATACTTCAGAGACACTGACAACGTATGTACAGAAGTTTAAAATTTGAGGAGGTGGCTAGCATGAATATTCAGTGGATGAAGAGAGCAGCAGGAGCTGCACTTACGGCAGTTGTTACAGTCGGGATGCTGACAGGATGCGGCAGTGCATCCGGATCAGCGTCTGCAGGCGGCGGTAAGATCTTATATACAGTATGTGATAATGATGATGCATTTCGTGCAAAATTAAGTGATGGTATTACAGCGGCAGCAAAAGACGCGGGTGTAACTGTTGATACAAAGCTATGTGGAAGTACAGTGCAGGATCAGGTAAACGATGTGGCATCCGCAAAGGCAAACGGATACAGTGCAATCATTGTACGGGCAACAGATGCATCTACAGCACTTCAGCTGGAGGTTGCGGCAGATGGTCTGCCGATTGTATTCGTAAACAATATGCCGGACAAGAGTCGTCTGACAGCCAACAAGTATATTTACGCAGGATCTGATGAAGAGCAGGCCGGACAGTATCAGGCACAGTATGTGCTGAAAAAGCTCGGAAATCCCAAGACGATGAATGTTGTAATTCTGGAAGGTGAAAAAGGACATTCCGGAACAATCGGCAGAACTTCGGCAGTAAAATATACATTGAAGGATGCCGGTGTGGATGCACAGTACGTTTTTGTAGATTATGCCAATTGGTCGGATACGGAAGCAGAAGCCAAACTGAATCTGTTCTTCAAGACAGGACAGAAATGTGATGCAATTTTCTGCAATAACGATACAATGGCGCTTGGCGCAGTTAAGGCACTTAAAGATCAGGGACTGGATCCGGCGTCCATTCCGGTAACCGGTGTTGATGCAACAACAGACGGATGTGCATCCATTGCAGCGGGAGAAATGGCATTTACCGTACTGCAGGACGCTGCGGGACAGGGTGCGGCAGCAGTAAAAGCGGCAGCAGCGCTTGGAAACGGCGGAACAATCAGTTCAATTGACGGAGCAACTGCAGACGGAAAATATATCTGGGTGCCGTTTGTACCGGTAGATTCCTCCAATGTCAGCAAGTATCAGAACTGATGCACAGCGAAGGCTGTGATCAGATAACAGCATTAAAATAAAAAGCAGCCTTCCATAAGTCAGAGACTTATCGGAAGGCTGTTTTTTGCAGTCGAAAACTTACTGTTCTACATTATCGCTGGAAACGTCCACATGGCTCATCTGTTCCAGAAGAGAAATTTTGGTATCATACAGCTTCTGAGAAAGGTCGACATAGACCTGGTGCGGATTGACAAGACGTCTTGTTTCTTCCCAGAGCGTTGCCTGCTCCTGCTGGCAACTGGTGCGGATATCCATGACTTTGGGAGATTCATAGCAGCATTCTCCGTTTTTGAATACCGGTTTCATGACTTCACGAAGTGTGAATGTGCCGGTTTTCAGCATGGTCTTTTTCCAAGGTTCCAGAGGATCAAAGAGCAGAAGAGGTTTATCCTCTGTAAAGGCTTCGTCAGTCAGACAGATCAGATCAGCCTTGATCTTGCCGGAAGCTTTTTCATATACACGATAGATTTTCTTATCTCCTGGGTTTGTGATCTTTTCTGTATTTTCAGAAAGCTTGATCTTGGGGATAAACTTTCCATCAGGCCCCATAATGGCAGCCAGTTTATATACACCACCAAATGACGGATTGTCTTTTGCGGTAATCAGATTGGTGCCTACGCCCCAGGAGGTGATGGCAGCACCCTGGGTTTTCAGTGAATCAACCAGATATTCATCCAGATCGTTCGATGCGGAGATTACTGCATCCGGAAAACCGGCATCATCAAGCATCTTACGCGCTTCCTTGGACAGATAAGCCAGATCGCCGCTGTCCAGACGGATTCCGTAGTAGGAGAGCTTCACTCCTCGTTCCTTCATTTCACGGAATACACGGATTGCATTCGGAACACCGGATTTCAGAGTATCATAAGTATCTACCAGCAGTATGCAGGCAGATGGATAAAGTTCTGCGTAGGATTTGAATGCGCTGTATTCATCCGGAAAACTCATGATCCAGCTATGTGCATGCGTGCCTTTTACAGGAACATCAAAAAGCTGTCCGCACAGTACATTGGAAGTTCCGGTGCAGCCACCGATAACAGCTGCTCTTGCTCCATAGGTACCGGCATCAGGACCCTGTGCGCGACGAAGACCGAATTCCATGATTCCATCACCGCGGGCTGCATAGCAGATGCGGGCAGCTTTTGTTGCGATCAGTGACTGATGATTAATAATGTTCAGAATGGCAGTCTCCATCAGCTGCGCCTGCATGATCGGAGCCACTACCTTTACCAGAGGCTCTCTGGGAAAAATGATTGTTCCCTCCGGAATTGCATAGATATCACCCGTAAAACGGAAATCACGCAGGTATTCCAGAAAAGGTTCGGTAAAAATGCCGATGGAACGCAGATAGGCAATGTCATCTTCCGTGAAACGAAGATTTCTGACATAATCGATCACCTGATCAAGCCCGGCCATGATGGAATAACCGCCACCAAAAGGGTTGACGCGGTAAAATGCATCAAAAATAACAGTTTCATTCTGGTTCTTGTTCTCAAAATAGCCCTGCATCATGGTCAGTTCATACAGATCTGTCAGCAGAGTCAGGTTCTGTTTACCCATAATTTCTCCTCGTTTCTGTGCGGTGCCTTTGCTGAAAGGGCAGATTGCGCATGGATTCATAAAATTATATTGCCAACATTCTACAACTTTTCAGATGAAAAAGCTATAATAGAGCGTATTGAGAAAAAGGAAGGGCAACGATATGCGATTTGTGATTCAGGTGGTTACACAGGCACAGGTAACTGTGGAGAATGAAATAAAGGGGAAGATTGATCGCGGCTTTATGGTGCTGATCGGTGTCGGACACGGAGATACAAAGGAAACAGCAGATAAAATGATAAGGAAACTGATCGGAATGCGTATTTTTGCGGATGAAAGCGGGAAAACAAATCTGGCGCTTGCAGATGTCGGTGGAAGTCTTCTTCTGATTTCACAGTTTACATTATATGCAGACTGCAGGCATGGAAACCGTCCCGGTTTTACGGATGCGGGTGCTCCGGATATGGCAGAGGAACTTTATGAATATATCATTTCCAGATGCAGGGAGCAGGTACCGGTTGTGGAAAAAGGTGTTTTTGGTGCGGACATGAAGGTGACACTGACCAATGACGGACCTTTTACAATTATTCTGGATTCAGAGGATCTGAAATGAGGTCTGTGAAAAATTTCTGTAAAAAAGAAACCGTGCTGGTGATTTCCGGCATACTGGCAATACTGTCCTGTCTGGTCATACCGCCGTCGAAGGCATATTTGGGATATATCAATTACCGGGTACTGGTACTTCTGTTCTGTCTGATGACGGTGGTTGCAGGGGAGATGAAGGCAGGAACGTTTGATCTTCTCAGTAACAGGCTGCTTTGGCATGTCCGCACCATGCGGGGACTTTCTGAAGTGCTGGTGATAATGAGCTTTATCATGAGCATGTTTCTGACCAATGATGTCACGCTTGTTACGGTGGTACCGTTTACACTGATGGTTTTTCGCAGAATTGATCACAGTATGGAAAACGGATTTCCAAGAATGTTTGTACTGATCATGGAAACTGTGGCAGCCAATCTGGGAAGCATGCTGACGCCGTTTGGAAATCCGCAGAATCTGTATCTTTATGCCAGATATGACTATCATATGGGAGAGTTTATCCGGATCATGCTGCCGTATACAGCGGTTTCACTTGTGCTGATTTTTGCGGCAACGCTTCTGATGAAGGATGAACGCGTGATCTGCAGCACAGATTCCGTGGCGCAAGGCCGCAGGCTTGACTTAAGAGGTTTTGTCTGTTACCTTATTTTGTTTCTTCTCTGCATTTTTTCCGTGGCACGAATACTGGATTACCGGATTCTTCTGGTGATTGTATCCGCCGCAGTACTGCTTTTGAACCGCAGACTGTTCACACAGGTGGATTATTCACTGCTTCTGACTTTTGTATTCTTTTTTGTTTTCATCGGAAACGTTGGGAAGATCGAAATGATCAGAGCATTTCTGGAAAAATTCATGAGTGGAAGGGAACTGCTGACGGCAATCATTACGTCACAGTTTGTCAGTAATGTCCCTGCAGCAATCCTGCTGTCCGGATTTACACAAAATGGCAGAGCGCTTGTTGTCGGAACCAATCTGGGAGGGCTCGGGACATTGATCGCCTCCATGGCGAGCCTGATTACCTATAAATTTTATGCGGCAGAAAAGGGAAGCAGCAAAAAGAGATATCTCCTTTATTTTACGGCTGTGAACCTGATTTTTCTGATTCTGCTGTATCTGCTGTCCTTTTTTCTTCGATGAATTCCTCAACCTGCTTCAGATGATCCATGTTACGGCGTGCATCACTTTTCTGCATTTCTTTACGGTACGCAGAAGGGGATACCTTTTTTTCCTGACGGAAGGCTTTGGAAAAGACCATCGGGTCAGAATAGCCGCAGGAAATGGCAATACTTTCAATCGGAAGTTTGGTCAGCTGCAAAAGTTCCACTGCTTTCGCAATCCGGAAGGAAGTCAGGTACTGCTGCGGTGACATGCCGATCGCTTTCTGAAAAAGGGTATAAAGATAGCTGCGGTTGACACAGACATATGCAGCAACATCGGTAATCCGGATCGGGTTGTAGTAGTTGCCGCGGATGAAGGAAACAGCCTTTTGCACATAATTGTTGGCACTTGCGGGATCATTTTTTTCTGCAATGGTACTGCTGGCAATGACGGAGAGAAAAAGATTCAGCTGTCCGTTGCGTTCAAGCACATCGGCCACACTGAAGGTGTTATGTTCCATCATATCATGGACGATTTCGTAAATACGGTCAGAGCAGTCGCTTCGGAAAACGGGCTGCTGCAGGGAAAGACCAAGCTGGGATACGATCTGACCTGCCTGACTGCCGCCAAAGCCGACCCAGACATAGGTCCAGGGGTCTTCTCCGTCGGCTTCGTAGTAGGCCAGCTCCTCCGGCGTGATCAGAAAACCGTAGCCGGCTTCAAGCGGATATTCTTTTCCGCCGATGGAGAAGCGACCTTTGCCGCTGATGATAAAATGAATCATATAATGAGGCTTGATCGCAGGACCGAAGGAATGGTGGGGGAGCGTTTGCGACAGGCCGCAGTATGTGACATACAGGCTTGCAGATTCCTCTTCCGTAAATTCAAGTTTATAGGCTTTTTCCATAAAAACTCATTCTGCACACGCGCTGAGTAGATATTCTGGAGCGTGTGCGCTCTGCAGAATATCATGATATGGCTGCCAAGTGGATTATTGACATTCATGTCGTCACGAATTACCGTACAGTTCCGGGAATTCTATTATATGTACTATATTTTATAATTTCATCATCCGACAATCAAGACGGACGATGCAAATGGCTAAATATCATTTGGGAATAAGTTAAGAGCTGTTAATTTGTATATCTTCCCATTTATATTCAGATTCTTTACCAGTATCCTGAAATAGGGTACAATATAGACTGGTTCAAAGTTAACTTACTATGAAGAGGAATGGAAATGAATATGAAGGATATCTGCGATGCCGGAAGCGACATACTCGGCGCGGTGGCGGATGCAGTGGAAACAGGGGATTATAGAAATCTGAATACGACAATCAGAAGCCGGGTATCGGATGTATCTGTTGGAATCTCAAGGGATGTTTCGGATGGCGCGGCGAAGATGGCTGATAAGGCGGATGAACTGGGAAGACAGTACGGACAGCATACAGAACAGAGTATGAAATTCAGCAGTGTGCAGTTCGGAAAGACGAAGTTCAACAGGGTACAATTCAGTAACAATGGGCAGAATGTCGCGTCCTCAGGAGAATTCAGCACGGCAGTGCCGCAGAATACGCAGCCTGTTTCTTATTTTGCCAGAAGAAGGATCAGCAAGCTTAATTCCATTGGAATGATCATTGCCGGAATTCTGGGTCTGATGTTTATAACAATGCCGCTGAGCGTACCGGTTATTATTCTGCCGTTCTCCGTAAATGAGATTATTATAGCAGCAGCGACCGGCGGGGCAGCTGCCTTTGTCATTTCAGGCGTAGGGTTTTCGTTGCTCCTGAGGAAGGGGATTTTGCTGAAACGGTTGATTGAGCGTTATTACCGCTATGCAGATCTGGTCGGAAGTTCGGAGTTCTTCACCATAAAGGATCTGGCACAGAATGCAGGCAGGAAAGAGAGTGCCGTCAGGAAAGATCTGAAGAAGATGATGGAGAGAAAGATGATTAATGCCAGAATGGATGACAGCCAGACGACTGTGATGCTGACGGATCAGGCCTACGAGCAGTATATGAGTGCAGAAAATAGCCGAAGAGAACGGGAAGCTCTTGCACAGAAGAAGCAGGAGGAACTGGATCAGGCAGCACTTTCGGATGACGTAAAGGCAATCCTGCAGGATGGAAATGCATATCTGAAAGAAGTGCGCACACTGAATGATCTGATTCCGGACACGGATGAAATGTCCACAAAGCTCTATCAGCTCGAGAATATTATGAACCGGATTTTCGACAGGGTGAGGAAAGAACCACAGAATGCACAGAATCTGCGAAAGTTCATGACTTACTATCTGCCGACAACACTAAAACTTCTGAATGCTTATGTGGATCTGGATAAGCAGCCGGCAGCAGGAGAGAATATTCTGCAGACAAAAAAAGAGATTGAAGGTACAATGGATACAATCAATGATGCGTTTGAAAAGCTTCTGGACAGCCTGTTTCAGGATGTGGCATGGGATATTTCCTCTGATATTTCAGTAATGAAGACCATGATGGCACAGGATGGACTGACAGAGCAGAAAAAATAATTTCGGGAGGGAAAGATGGATTTTAAGGAAGAGACACCGACATTAACATTTGGGTTGCCAACGGAAAATGATGAGAAAGCAGTACCTGCAGCAGCGGCGCAGCCGGATGCGGTGATGGATAAAGAGCCGGAGCTGACACCGGATGAAATAAAGCAGGTGGATGAATTTGCAGAGCAGATCAATCTGACAGATTCTCAGGCCATTATGAACTATGGTGTGGGTACCCAGAAGAAGATGGCTGATTTTTCAGAAAAGGCGATTGACAATGTAAGAACCAAGGATATGGGGGAAGTCGGGGGAATGCTTACTTCTCTTGTAACCCAGCTGAAAGATTTTGATGTAGATGAAGAGAATAAGGGCATCATGTCAATTTTCAGAAAGGGAAATAACCGTGTCAATGCGTTGAAAGCCAAATACAGCAAGGTTGAAACTAATGTAAGTACAATTTCCGGAGAACTGGAGAAACATCAGATTCAGCTGATGAAGGATGTGGAACTTCTGGACAGAATGTATGCACTGAATCTTGATTATTATAAAGAACTGTCAATGTATATTATTGCAGGCAAAAAGAAGTTGCAGCAGGTACGGGAAAGAGATATGGTCAGATTGCAGCAGAAGGCGAGGCTGTCAGGACTTCCGGAGGATGCGCAGGCGGTGAAGGATCTGGCGGCACAGTGTGACCGTTTTGAAAAGAAAATCTATGATCTTGAACTGACCAGAACTGTTGCCATGCAGACAGGCCCGCAGATTCGTATGGTGCAGAGCTCTGATACCATGATGGCTGAGAAGATTCAGTCGACCATTGTCAATACTATTCCGTTGTGGAAGAATCAGATGGTGATTGCTATCGGAATCGAACATTCCACACAGGCGGCAAAGGCAGAACGGGAAGTGAATGACATGACAAATGCACTTCTTCGTAAGAATGCCGATGCACTCAAGAGTGCAACGGTTGCGACCGCAAAGGAATCCGAGCGTGGCATTGTAGACATGGAAACGCTCAAGCATACTAATGAAGCATTGATATCCACACTGGATGAAGTTATGGCAATTCAGAAGGATGGTAAGGAAAAACGGCATGCTGCGGAGGCAGAGCTGCAGGGAATTGAGAGTGAGCTCAAGCAGAAGCTGCTGCAGGCTTCAGAGGCATAATACAGGAAATGATAAAGGCAGGGTGCCGGTGTGTACCCTGCCTTTTTGCATCTGCTTATTCATTGTTTAATAACATTTTGACAGATATTGAAAACAAAGATATATGGAAGAAAAGGGTCCTTGGGAGTAGTATATTAGTATCAGGTAAAAACATATCATGCAGTTGTATCAATTGCAGATTACATTGGGATGTTACAAAGGGTTAAGACGTCCGGAGGCGGGCGCAGAAAGGTATGAACAATGATCGATCAGAAAATGAAAACAGCAGTACTGGAAGGGTTTGAGAAGACATTCGGAAAGCAGGAAGGCACGAAGGCATATTTTGCACCGGGACGTGTAAACCTGATCGGCGAGCATACAGATTATAATGGCGGACATGTTTTTCCGTGTGCACTGACAATCGGAACCTATGGCGCTGTACATAAGAGAACGGACAGACAGCTGCGTTTTTATTCCATGAACTTTGATAAGCTGCCGGTAAAAAATACATCACTGGAGGAGCTGGTTCCGTCTGAGGATGCGGGCTGGACCAATTATCCGAAGGGAGTCATCTGGGCATTTGAGAAGCGCGGCTTTAAGCTTCCCTGTGGTTTTGATATGGTGATTTACGGAAATATTCCGAATGGATCGGGTCTTTCTTCTTCCGCATCACTGGAAGTTCTGACCGGATTCATTCTCCGCGACCTGTACGGTTTTGACGTAACGAATCAGGATCTGGCGCTGATCGGACAGTATTCAGAAAATAATTTCAATGGAATGAACTGTGGAATCATGGATCAGTTTGCTGTTGCCATGGGTAAGGAAGATAATGCGATTTTCCTTGATACAGCAGATCTTTCTTTTGAATATGCACCGATTCAGCTGGAAGGTGCCAAGATTGTAATAGCTAATACCAATAAGAAACATAAGCTGACGGATTCCCAGTACAATGCAAGACGCAGTGCATGTGAAGAAGCGCTTGCAGAAATGCAGAAGGAAGTAAAAATCAGAGGTCTTGGTGATCTTTCCGTGGAAGAATTTGAAGCACATAAAAATGCAATCAAGGATCCTGACCGCAGACAGAAGGCAAAGCATGCGGTATATGAAAATCAGCGTACCATTGAAGCAGTAGCGGCGCTGAAGGCAGGAGATATCAAACATTTCGGACAGCTGATGAATGCATCTCATGTGTCACTTCGTGATGATTATGATGTAACGGGTGTAGAGCTGGATACACTGGCAGAAGAGGCATGGAAGATTCCGGGGGTCATCGGTTCGAGAATGACAGGCGGCGGTTTTGGCGGCTGTACGGTTTCCATTGTTGAGGACGGTGCAATTGATGCGTTCAAGAAGCAGGTTGGCGAAGCATATAAGGAGAAGATCGGTTATGACTGTACGTTCTATACGGTAGAAATCGGCGGAGGTCCGGCAGTCATCTGATCAGAAGGAAATTTTGCGTCTGTTTTGGCAGGAGGTATGGAAATATAATGGCAGAAAATATTCAGGATGCAGTAACAGAGCTTGTTGCGTATGCATTAAAGACAGGGCTGATCGAGCATGAAGATATCATCTATGCAGTGAACTGTGTAATCAGAGAGCTGAGACTCGATACATATGAAGGAGATGAAGCGGCGGTTTCAGACTGCGCGCAGAAGATTTCGGATAAAGAACTCGGTGACGGAACCTGGCTGGAAAAAACGCTTAAGGTAATGGATGATTATGCATGTGCAAATGGCATCTGTGAAAGCGACAGCGTGGTATACAGAGATCTTTTTGATACCAGACTGATGGGAGTTCTGACGCCAAGACCAAGCGAAGTGATCCGCAGATTCAGACAGCTGTACCGGGAAGATCCGCAGAAAGCAACGGATTTCTATTATGTTTTTGCCAGGGATACGGATTATATCAGAAGATATCGTATTTCAAAAGATCTGAAGTGGGTAACACAGACTCCTTATGGCGATCTCGATATTACGATCAATCTTTCCAAGCCGGAAAAAGATCCAAAGGCAATTGCGGCAGCAAGAAATGCAAAACAGAGCGGATATCCGAAATGCCAGTTGTGCCGTGAAAATGAAGGTTATGCGGGCAGAGTGGATCATCCGGCAAGAGAAAACCACAGAGTGATTCCGGTTACGATTCAGAATTCACAGTGGGGATTCCAGTATTCACCATATGTATATTACAATGAGCATTGCATTGTGTTTAATTCACAGCATATTCCGATGAAGATTGAGCATGGGACCTTCTGCAAACTGTTTGATTTTGTAAAGCAGTTTCCGCATTACTTTGTCGGTTCCAATGCGGATCTGCCGATTGTCGGCGGTTCCATTTTAAGCCATGATCATTTTCAGGGCGGACATTATGAATTTGCCATGGCCAAGGCGCCGGTGACGAGGAAATTTGCAGTAAAAGGCTTTGAAGATGTGAAGGCAGGTATCGTGAAGTGGCCGATGTCCGTCATCAGACTTTCCGGCCCGGATACAGCGCGAATTATCGCACTGGCGGATGTGGTGCTGACAAAGTGGCGTTCTTATACAGATGAAGCAGTGTTCATTTTCGCAGAGACAGACGGTACACCACATAATACAATCACGCCGATAGCCAGAAAGCGTGGTAAAGATTATGAGCTGGATCTGGTACTTCGCAATAACATTACTACAACAGAGCATCCGCTTGGTGTATTTCATCCGCATGCGCAGCTCCACCACATCAAGAAGGAAAATATCGGACTGATCGAAGTGATGGGACTGGCCGTACTTCCTGCAAGATTAAAGGAAGAAATGGCAACGCTGAAGAAAGCAATACTGGATGGCACGGATATCAGATCCGATCCGGAGATTGAAAAGCATGCAGACTGGGTAGAGACATTCAGCAAAAAATATGATCATATTGATGCAGGCAACATTGATAAAATTCTGCAGGATGAAATCGGAGAAGTCTTCATGCACGTGCTTGAGGATGCCGGAGTATATAAACAGACGCAGGAAGGTCAGAGGGCGTTTGACAGATTCACACAGACATTGGCATAATGATGATAATTCTTACACAGGCGGCAGAATTGCCGCCTGTTGCAGTATGGGAAAGAAAGAGGAGAAATCACTATGGTCAGGAAAACGGAAAAACTGGAAGCTCGTGTGAGGGAAGTTTTAAAAAGGCTGGATGCGAAATACGGTGCAGATACAAAATGCTATCTGACGCATGATAATGCCTGGCAGCTTCTGATTGCCACCATCCTGAGTGCACAGTGTACGGATGCCCGTGTGAATATGGTAACGCCCGGTCTTTTCCGAAAATATCCTTCAGTACAGGCATTCGCAGATGCAGACATCAGAGAACTTGAACAGGATATTCATTCTATCGGATTCTATCACAGTAAGGCCAGAAATATTATTGCCTGCTGCAAGATGCTGATGGAGACTTATCATGGAGAAGTACCGCGGACGATTGAAGAACTGACGCTTTTGCCGGGGGTTGGGCGTAAGACGGCAAATGTGATCCGGGGGAATATTTTTGAAGATCCCAGTATTGTGGTGGATACGCATGTGAAGAGAATTTCAAAACGGCTGGGATTTACGGATGCAGATGATCCGGTGAAAGTGGAACAGGATCTGATGAAGATCCTGCCGAGAGAGAACTGGATCAGGTATAATATCCAGATCATTTATCTGGGTCGTACGATCTGCAAGGCGCCGACGCCCAGATGTGAGGAATGTTATTTAAAGGATATCTGTCCTTCTTCCTCAACCAGATCCTGAAGATATTGAAGAATATGAGGTTTACTCAGAGAACGGAGTTTGTCGGCAGTTTCTGTCATGGACTGAATTCTGTTGTGAAATTCTTCTTCGGAGAGAGAAAGCCGACTCTGGTATAACTTTGCGAGAAGTCGGTAAGATGCTTCAATATCTGTGCCAGTACTGACAGCAAATTCAAGGACGGCGGCGGCTTCTTTATAATGGGCAGCATTATAAAGAGCCATGGCCCATTTCTGCAGTGTGCATACGAGGGTTGTATAGTTCTGATCATATGCACTCAGAGGGGTGATATTGGCTGTTCCATACATAAGCTTGAGGTCAGTATTGGAAATCCCGGTCAGGTTGACAATTTTTTCTCCGGAGAGTTCTTTCAGAACGGTTTCACATTCCGTGACTTCAGGTTTCTCTGAGAGAACGCCGAAAGGAAGCTGTTCCATGGGAATTGAAATATAGTCAAGACCGTCCAGACTTTTCTTCCTGACGAAATTGGACATGTTTTCTTTTTCCCAATAGCTTTTTTCAAGCTTTTTCTTTTTTTTGGCAATGCGGTGAAGTGTGTAGTTCATCCATATGGCAAAGTAGATAAAAGTTGCAAGAACGAGAAAATTCATCTATAATATCCTTTCAGTATCCGGGGGTTTCTGAGTTTTTTGCTGAAAGTATAAGGAGTATGCTTATGTTTAACATGAACAGTAAAAGAAAAAGAGTCATTGCATCAGTCATCATCATAATTCTGGTGCTGGCGATGGTTGTACCTATGGTAGCCGAACTGGTAATCTGAGCGGCAATCTGTGCGTACACGATAATGATAACATATTTTTAAAGTGTTGTTTCAGGTAAGAGGGGATTTTATGAAAAAATTTGTCATGGGTCTGATGCTGGTCGGAGCAATGGTTCTGCTGGCACCTGCGGGAACAGCAAAAGCTGCGGGAACGAGCCAGACAGTGCCAAGCGGAGTGTCTATCGGCAGCATCGATGTTTCAGGAATGACAGCAGATGAGGCAAAGACTGCAGTTGAAAATTACATTAACGGAATTAAAAATTCGACGGTAACGCTTCATGGCAGGACGGCAGATCAGACAGTCACAATGACGGCGGGAGATCTGGGATTGACATGGACAAATCCGGAAGTTGTGGATGATGCGGTTTTACTTGGACAAAAAGGCAATGTGGTTCAGCGCTATAAGGATTTGAAGGATGCGCAGAATGTGGGTAAGAAGCTGGATCTGGAATATGCACTGGACGATACGGTACTGACACAGGTTCTGGAAGATCAGTGCGCAGCATTTAATGTGACAGCACAGAATTACGGGCTGATCAGGCAGAATGGCGCATTTCAGGTAGTCGGCGGGACGGTCGGTTATCAGGTAAATGAGGCATCTTCACTGAAGGCAATTCAGGATTATATTGCCAAAGACTGGAATCTTGGAAACTGTGATATCAACCTTGTGGTGGAGGAACAGCAGCCGGAGGGAAAACAGGAAGATCTTCTGAAGGTAAAGGATGTACTGGGAACATATACGACCAGCTTTGCTTCTTCCGGCAGTGCCAGATGTGCAAATGTGGAAAACGGATGCAAGCTGGCGAGCGGTAAGACGGTATACCCGGGGGAAGAATATTCGGTGCTTGATAATATTACTCCCTTTACGCAGGAAAATGGCTATTATCCTGCAGGTTCCTATCTGAAGGGAACAGTAGTGGAGAGTATCGGAGGAGGGATCTGTCAGGTATCTACAACATTATATAATGCAGTACTCAGAGCTGAACTTAAAGTGACCGAACGGTATAATCATTCTATGATTATCAATTATGTCGATCCGTCTGCAGATGCTGCAATTGCTGAAAATGGCGGTAAGAATTTCAAATTTGTCAACAATACGGGGTATCCGATTTATATTGACGGATCAACTTCAGGAAAGCAGATTACTTTCACGATTTACGGAGTGGAAACAAGACCTTCGAACCGGAAGGTTTCCTTTGAAAGCGAAACACTTTCTACAACGCCGCCGGGAGCCGACAGTTTTGTTACAGATGCATCACAGCCGGTCGGATATGTTCATGTACAGGCGGCTCATCAGGGAATCAAGGCACAGCTGATCAAGGTGGTGACGGTAGGCGGTGTGGAACAGAGCAGAGAAGCGATTAACAGCAGCAATTATCAGATGGTGCCAAGGGTTGTAACAGTAGGAACCGGATCAGCAGATGCTGCTACACTGGCACAGCTGAATGCGGCAATTGCAACAGGCAGTATGGATACTGTTAAGGCAGTTGCATCTACACTGGCAGCGCAGATTGCAGCAGGTACAACAACGGCAGATGCACAGGCAGCAGCGGCAGCTCAGGCAGCAGCAGCTCAGGCACAGGCAGCGGCGGCAGCTCAGGCAGCAGCGGCACAGGCAGCAGGTCAGGCAGCTTCAGTTCCGGCAACTACAGGTGCAGATGCGGTGGCACCGGCACAATAAAGAGAAACAGCATGGAGCAGACATGAGAATCGGAAAAGTGACGGAGAACGTGTTGAAACGTTCTGTATTCAAACTCCATAAGGTTAAAAAAGATCAGGAAAGCGCAGCTGTGGGGACAGACTGCGCTGTTTTTATTAATAAAAACAGTCAGAAGGATGAAAATGCAGCGATTTTATCCTCGATAAGTCCCGTTACTGTAAAGGCGCTGCATGCCGGCAGGTATGCAGTGACTGGTGCTGCGAACAATCTTCTGTGCCAGAATGTGCGGCCGGATATGATAAACCTGCAGATTCTGGTTCCGGAGGATGCGGAAGAAACAGTAATCAAACAGATTATGAAGGATGCGGCAGAGCAGTGTACTGTGTATGATACTTATATTGCCGGCGGGCATACAGAGGTTACGACAGCGCTTACCAGGCCGCTTGTTACGGCAGTGGCAACAGGGCATGCCGATCATGTGGCATTGTTTGCATGTAATCAGGCAGCTGCCGGACAGGATCTGATTCTGACGAAATGGATCGGACTTGAAGGAACGGCAATGCTTGCAGAAGAGAAGGCACGGGAGATCTGCAACAGGTATCCCGCGCATATGGTGGAAGAAGCGGTGCGTTTTGGAAATTATCTGTCAATTGCTTCTGAGGCAGCAGTCGCCGCGAAGTCCGGTGCGAGTGCCATGCATGACGTTTCCGGAGGCGGAATTTTTGCCGCTTTGTGGGAGATGGCTGAAGGCGCAGGAACCGGACTGGAAGTTGATCTTAAGAAAATTCCTGTAAAGCAGGAAACGATAGAGATATGCGAATTTTTCGAAATCAATCCTTATCAGCTGATCTCCGGAGGCGCGCTTCTGATCGCCGCAGCAGACGGCAAGGAGATGGTACGAAGACTGCAGGAAGAAGGAATACCGGCAGTTATGATCGGACGGCTGACAGACGGGAATGACAGAATAATTCATAATGAAGAAGAAAACCGGTATCTTGAAATGCCGCAGGCAGATGAGATTCATAAGGTTCTTGGATGAAATCAAACCGACTTTAGGATAGCAATCAGAAAGGGAATGGAATATGGCAATCAGAGAGCAGATTTTGACAATTATAGAAAAGAACAGCCGCATTGATGTACATGAACTGGCGGTTCTGCTTGGCGCAGAGGAAATTGATGTGGCAAATGAGCTTCGCGCACTGGAAGAGGAAGGAATTATCTGCGGATATCATACCATGATTGACTGGTCGAAAACATCAATTGAAAAGGTTATGGCGTTAATTGAAGTACGTGTGACACCGCAGAGAGGACTTGGATTTGACAGCATTGCGGAACGGATCTACAAGTATCCGGAAGTAACGAGTGTGTATCTGATGTCCGGCGGATTTGATCTGATGGTCATTCTGGAAGGCAAGTCACTGCAGGAGGTTGCAGGCTTTGTTTCAAACAAGCTTTCAACACTGGATACGGTGCTGAGTACGGCAACGCATTTCATCCTGAAGAAGTATAAGGATCACGGAACGATTCTGACCAAAAAATATGAAGATGTGAGGGAGAAGATTACGCCATGAGAAATCCGTTAGCTGATAAGGTGACAACGATCAAGCCATCCGGAATTCGTAAGTTCTTCGATATCGTGCAGGAAATAGATGATGCAATCTCTCTTGGTGTTGGTGAACCCGATTTTGATACGCCGTGGCATATCAGGGACGAGGGCATCTATTCCCTGGAAAAGGGCAGAACATTCTATACATCCAATTCCGGTCTGAAAGAGCTCAGAGAAGAAGTATGTAATTATTTGAAGCGCAGTCAGGGCGTTACCTATGATCAGGCAACGCAGGTATTCATTACGGTCGGAGGCTCTGAAGCCATCGACCTTGCGATGCGTGCGATGGTGAACCCGGGAGATGAAGTACTGATTCCGCAGCCGAGTTACGTGTCCTATGAACCGTGTGCGATTCTGGCGGATGCAAAACCGGTGATTATTAATCTTAAAGAGGAAAATGAATTTCGTCTTACACCGCAGGAAATTCTGGAAAAGGTGACGGATAAAACCAAACTTCTGGTACTTCCATATCCAAATAACCCGACAGGGGCTATTATGGAAAAAAAGGATCTGGAGGCAATTGCAAAGGTAATTATTGAAAAGGATCTTTTTGTTATTACGGATGAAATATACGGAGAGCTGACCTATAACGGAAAGCATACTTCCATCATATCAATCCCGGGGATGCAGGAGCGTACCATTCTGATCAACGGATTTTCCAAAGCATATGCCATGACCGGGTGGAGACTGGGGTACGCGTGCGGACCAAGAGATATTATCCGCCAGATGATCAAGATTCATCAGTTTGCCATTATGTGTGCACCGACGACCAGCCAATATGCAGGTGTTGAGGCACTTCGAAACGGAGATGAAGATGTTGCCATGATGCGGGAAGAATATAACCGCAGAAGACGCTATCTCCTGAATGAGTTTAAGGAGATGGGATTGCAGTGCTTTGAACCGTATGGTGCATTTTATGTTTTTCCGTGTATCAAACAGTTTGGCATGACCAGTGATGAGTTTGCAACAAGGCTTCTGAGAGAGGAAAAGCTTGCAGTGGTTCCGGGAACAGCATTTGGAGACTGCGGAGAGGGATATATCCGTATTTCCTATGCTTATTCTCTTGATGATCTCAAAAAGGCAATGGAGAGACTTCGCAGATTTATTGCGGATATTTCGGCGAAATAAAGTCAGATATAAAAAGAGTCTGCAGGAGCACAAATATAAAATGCTTCTGCAGACTCTTTTTCATGCAAATTCAGTTTTCAACGCGTGTATCGAACAGATTTGATTCAAAAAGTCTGTTATAGCCCTGCCATCCGGGTTCGGAGGCACGGTTTAAAATTTCGGTAAAGGTTTCGATTCTGGCGTCTGCGTTGTCAGCAAGGTTCAGCGCAACAGCTTCCACCAGCGCAGGTTTCTTGGGAGAACCATATTCAAATTCTCCGTGATGAGCCAGAATACAGTGTTGCAGCTCCTGACTGAGAAGTACAGGGAAACTGTCAATACCATGAATCTTTTCTGCGATCATCTGCGTACCCATGACGATATGACCAAGGAACTGCCCGTCATCGGTATAATCGTTTGTCGGAAAAAGAGAAAGCTCTTTTGTCTTGCCGATATCGTGGCAGATTGCAGCAGTAATCAGGAGATCTCTGTTCAGGACGGGATAAGCGCTGCAGAAGTAGTCGCACATTCTGGTAACACCAAGTGTATGTTCAAGAAGACCGCCAACAAAGCCGTGATGAACACTTTTTGCAGCGGAGGACTGACGGAATGCCTTGATAAAGGCTTCATCCTGAAGGAAAAACTCTTCCAGGAGCTGTTTCAGGTACTGGTTTTGAACCGTCCCGATCAATGCCAGAAGATCTTTGTACATTTCATCATTATTCTTGGAAGATACAGGGAGGTACAGAGAAGGATCATATTCACCTTCACGGCAGACACGCGCACGTTTGATATTGAGCTGAAGTGCACCGTTAAAGCTCGTTACCTCTCCGAAGATGTCCACATAATCAAGAGAGTCAAATTCATCAATTCCCTCGCTGTTTGGCTCCCATACCTTTGCGTCAATGCTTCCGGTCCGATCCTGAAGAATTACGTTGTCATAGGTTTTTCCGTTTTTGGTTGTGGCAGACTGTTTATATTTACACAGATAGATATCTGAGATTCTGTCGCCCTGTTTCAAATCACTGATAAATTTCATAAAAATCCCCTTCTGTTACGAATTTATGAATCTGCGCTGCTGGATCCAAGTGTTACATTCAGATTCATTCTTGTATAGTCATCCGGCCCCTGACGCATGATCACAAGTCTGATGTCATCATTCGGTTTATGGCTCAGAAGATCATCAATCAAATCATCATATCCCGAAACTGTGCTGCCGTCAAAGGAAATAATTACATCTCCGCTCTGTATTCCTGCCTCCATAGCAGGAGATTTCATTTCGATCTGTGTAATATAGGCACCTTTGGGGATGTCTGTATCATCACTGACATAATCGGGCACATCGGTACCGTGAACTCCAAGATATGCATATTCAGTACCATTGGACAGCGTTGCGATCAGTGGTTTCAGCTCCGTAATGCCATAGGCGGAAAGCTGATTTGTATAATTATCGTTGTTGTAGGTCATATTGATAATGCCAATTACCTGTCCGGTCAGGTTAAGCAGCACACCACTTCCTGAAGGGCTTCCATAGATGTTGGTGGACAGAAGTCTGTAGGCAGAATCACGAAGATCAAGAATTCTGGATCCGGAGGTAATCATGCCATAGCAGATGGAACCCTGAGTTCCGGTGGGACTTCCGATGGCAATGACCGGAACTCCGGCAAGAGATGCAGAGTCAGAACTTCCAAGATCAGCAGTTGCAATGGCACTTTTGGTGTCTTTGGTAATGGAAGTATTTTGGATGGAAATGATACAGAGTCCTGTTGTGGCATCCTTCATCTTCAATTTTGCTTTTACTGTAGTATTGTTGCAGAAAGTAACCTGAATGGAATCGGCTTTCTGAATGGCGGTTTCATTGACAAGAATCAGAGTTTCCGTGCCATTATCGGCAACGATCAGACCGGATTCACTGCCACTTTTTTCATAGGCATCGTTGATCCAGTCGGTATCCGAGGTGACACCGGTCACGGTCACAATGGCTTTGGAGGCCTCAGTTGCCGCCTTTCGGAGCGAAGCATACATTTCTGAATAATCGGAAGCATCGAAGGAATAGGAGCTGATCGCCTGCTGGACTTCTTTCTCTGTAGAGACTTCTGCACTGTACTGTGCACTTGCGGCGGCCTGAGCCTCGATTTCGGCCTCATCGGCATACATCTGCTCCGGCTGCAGTTCATCGCTTGCACTTTCTTCAGGAAAAGAAACAGTCTGCGGTTTTTCCTCCGGGTAAAGTGCATTGTTGATGAGCGGTTCCAAAATCAGAAAAGTAATACAGGCAACCAGCCCGAATACGGCAGCAAGTGAAACTGTAATGATGGTTCTTCGGAGCAGCTTTTTCCGGTTGATCGGGCGTTGTTTTATTTTTTCCCTCATGAATTCAGTATTGGCAAGAGGACTTGTTTCAGAAGGTACTTCCGGGGCCGGTTTCTGACCGGCTGTTTTTTTATCCTGCGAATCTGACATGTGAATTCCCCATTTCTGTTTCTGTTTACACAAGTATAGCATATTTTTCTTCTTTGGTACTCCTCATGTTAGCCTTGCAGGCGCTGGTCATCCTCCTGTGAAAATGGTATGATAATGAGGATATTATTGTAAATCATACACTAAAGGATTATGCGCGAAAATGAATCAGAAAGTATTACATGTTCTCGAATATGATAAAATAATCAGTCATCTTGCGGAACTGGCTTCTTCTGTTCCGGGGCAGGAGCTGTGCAGGAAGCTGATACCGGCAACTGATCTTGCAGTGATCAGGCAGGGACAGCAGCAGACGTCGGATGCACTGGCACGGGTATTTCAGAAAGGCTCTACTTCATTTGGGAGCAATACCGACATGGCCGGCCTGATCAAGGCACTGAAAATCGGAGGATCGCTTGATGCAGGAGAACTTCTGCGGATTGCGGATCTTCTGGACAATGTAAACCGGGTAAAAACCTACGGAAGAAGAGAAAGAGATGATGAACAGGCGGACAGCCTGACACCATATTTTGATGCACTTGAACCATTAACTCAAGTAGTCAATGAAATCAGAAGATGCATTGTATCAGAAGATGAAATCAGTTCCGATGCAAGTCCTGCGCTTCGGCATGTCAGACGGGGAATCATGCTGGCCAATGACCGGATTCATGAGCAACTTGGCAAAATGGTCAATGGTTCTACGCGGACTTATCTGCAGGATGCGGTCATCACCATGCGTGACGACAGATACTGTCTTCCGGTAAAATCAGAATACAAGTCGCAGTTCGGCGGCATTGTTCACGATCAGTCATCTACCGGTTCAACTCTGTTTATTGAGCCGGCGGCAATTGTGGAACTGAATAATAAAATGAGAGAACTGCATCTGCAGGAAAAGGCAGAGATAGAACTGGTGCTTGCAGCTTTAAGCACTCAGGCGGCAGAGCATGCAGCGGTTATTGCAGAAGATCAGAAGCTGATGACTACACTGGATTTCATTTTTGCAAAGGCGTCTCTTGCGCTGGAGCAGAATGCGACCACACCTGTATTTCTGGAGGATCATTCTTTCCATATCCGAAAGGGAAGGCATCCGCTGATTGACAAAACGAAAGTAGTGCCGATTGATGTTTATGCCGGTCAGGATTTTGATATGCTGATCATTACAGGTCCAAATACCGGTGGTAAGACGGTTACGCTTAAAACAGTCGGACTTCTGACATTGATGGGGCAGGCAGGACTTGCAATTCCGGCAGGTGACCGTTCGGAGCTTTCTGTATTTGAAGAGGTTTACGCCGATATCGGAGATGAACAGAGCATTGAACAGAGTCTGTCCACCTTCTCTTCGCATATGACAAATACTGTTACGATTCTGGAAGAGGCGAATGAGAACTCACTCTGCCTCTTCGATGAACTTGGCGCCGGAACAGATCCGACAGAGGGTGCTGCGCTTGCCATTTCCATTTTGAATGATTTGCATCAGAGAGGAATCCGTACGCTGGCAACTACGCATTACAGTGAGCTGAAAGTATATGCACTGACAACGCCGGGCGTACAGAATGCCAGCTGTGAATTTGATGTGGAGTCCCTGCGTCCGACCTACAGACTGCTGATCGGTATTCCCGGAAAAAGTAATGCATTTGCTATTTCCTCCAAGCTGGGACTTCCGGACCGGATTATCACGGCGGCAAGAGAACAGATCAATCAGGATGACAAACGGTTTGAGGATCTGCTGACAGATCTTGAGAATAGCCGTGTTACCATAGAAAAGGAACGGCTTGAAATTGAAAGCTACAAGGCGGAGGCAGAGAAGCTGAAATCTCAGCTGGAAGCCAAGCAGGAAAAGCTGGATCAGTCAAGAGACCGGATTCTGCAGCAGGCAAATGAAGAGGCAAGAAATATTCTGCAGGAAGCCAAGGATGTGGCGGATGAAACAATCCGTACCTTCCATAAGGCAGGGCCGAATGCGTCAATGCAGGATCTTGAACGCGCCAGAACAAAGGTCAGTAAGAAAATATCAGAAAAGAATGAAAAACTGTCCGTATCCGGGAAAACACAGGCATCACATCCACTGCTTAAGGCATCACAGCTGCGGCTTGGAGATTCTGTCCGTATTGTTTCCATGGGACTTAAGGGAACTGTCAGTTCCATGCCGGATAAAGGCGGAAATATGTTCGTACAGTGTGGCATTATCAGGACAAAGACCAATATTTCGGATCTGGTTCTTCTTAAAGATGAAGATGCCAGAAGCACTGTACGTAAGTTTTACGGCGGCGGAGATGGTGGTCATAAGATGGATCTGACAAGGTCACTGCATATGACGACAGAGATTAATCTGATCGGTAAGAACAGTGCGGATGCAATTGCAGCGCTGGATAAATACCTGGATGATGCATATGTGTCCCATCTGCCGAGTGTCCGCATAGTTCATGGCAAGGGAACAGGAATCTTAAGACAGGCGGTTCACGATTATCTGAAGGGGGTTCCTTATGTGAAATCCTTTAAGCTTGGAGAGTTTGGAGAAGGGGATTCCGGTGTGACGATTGTAACGTTTATGAAATAGGCGGAGCGGAAAAGATGAACAGGAAAAGGCTTCGGGAGGGGACAGATGGTTAATAAACAGAAAATTCTGATTGTGGATGATGATAACAACATTGCAGAACTGATTTCACTGTATCTGGTGAAGGAATGCTTTGACACAAAGATTGTAAATGATGGTGAATCGGCGCTGGAGGCGGTAGACAGCTTTGCACCCAATCTGATTCTTCTGGATCTGATGCTGCCGGGAATCGACGGGTATCAGGTGTGCCGTGAAGTCAGAGCAAAGCTTCAGACGCCGATCATCATGCTGTCGGCAAAAGGAGAGGTTTTTGACAAGGTACTGGGCCTGGAGATGGGCGCAGATGATTATATGGAAAAGCCGTTTGATTCCAAGGAACTGGTGGCAAGGGTAAAGGCCGTTCTCCGGCGTTATAAACCGCAGACCCCGGTTCCGGAAGAATCTACAGATAAGGTGGTTACCTATCCGGATCTGGAAATCAATATGACCAATTATTCGGTAACCTATATGGGCAACCGGGTGGATATGCCGCCGAAAGAACTGGAACTGCTGTATTTCCTGGCATCCTCGCCCAATCATGTGTTTACCAGAGAGCAGCTTCTGGATCAGATCTGGGGTTATGAATATATCGGAGATACCAGAACGGTAGATGTGCATATCAAGCGCCTTCGTGAGAAGATCAAGGATCATGAAAAATGGCGTATTGCAACCATCTGGGGAATCGGATATAAATTTGAGGCACATGAATGAAAAGAACACTTTATCTGAAATTCCTGATTGCATATTTCCTGTTTGCTGCATTCGGCTTTCTGGCGGTAGGAACATTTGTGTCAAGCCTGACGCTTGAACACAGTAAAAGGGAACGTGCAGAGAGCCTGTATTCTGAGGCAACACAGATTGCAGATACCTATGCCAGCGATCTGTATAACAGTGAGACATCGATTGCAACCGTGCAGGAGCAGTTGTCTGTGCTGTCCAAATATCTGAAAGCGACCATCTGGATCATCAATCCTTCCGGGAGACTGGTTATCGACTCTGCCAAGACACTCGATGCGGATCAGGAGGTCATTGTGAAGGGGTTTGATCCGACGATTACCGGTGGTACCTATTATACGATCGGTAATTTTTTTGGTTCCTTTGAGGACAGGGAACTCAGTGTATTTGCACCGATTACGGCAAATTATAAGGTAAGAGCTTATGTGGTAATTCATATTCCCATGAGCAGTATTGAACAGTCAGCCAATGAGCTGCTCAATATTTCCTATCTGATGCTGATCGTATTGCTTCTGTTGTCAGTGATTATCCTGATTTTTTTTACAGAGCTGGTGTATATACCGCTTCGCAAAATCACACAGGCAACAGAACAGTATGCAGCCGGAAATATGGATTATCAGTTTACGGTGGAGAGTGAAGATGAGATGGGGTATCTTGCGGCGACGCTGTCCTATATGGCGGGTGAAATCGCCAGGACAGAAGATGACCAGAAAAAATTTATCGCCAATGTATCACATGATTTCCGGTCTCCGCTGACTTCAATCAGGGGATATCTGGAAGCCATGCTGGACGGAACCATACCGCCGGAAATGCACGAGCATTATCTGCAGATTGTACTGAACGAGACAGATCGTCTGACTAAACTGACCAATGGCCTTCTGACACTGAATAATCTGGGCGCAAAGGGTATGATGCTGGATAAATCAGATTTTGACATCAATCAGGTGATCCGCAATACTGCAGCATCCTTTGAGGGAACCTGCAGAGCAAAAACGCTTGCAATTGAGCTCGTGCTGACGGATGATAAGATGCTGGTCAATGCAGATATGAGCAAGATTCAGCAGGTACTGTATAACCTTCTGGATAATGCCATCAAGTTCAGTCATCATGAGTCCGTCATCAAGGTGGAAACGACAGAGAAGCATAATAAGATTTTTGTATCCGTTAAAGACAGCGGAATCGGAATTCCCAAGGAAGATCAGAAGATGATCTGGGAGCGTTTCTATAAATCAGATCTGTCCAGGGGAAAAGATAAAAAGGGAACCGGTCTTGGACTTTCCATTGTAAAGGAAATCATCAAGGCACATGGAGAGAATATCAATGTCATCAGTACGGTTGGCGTCGGAACGGAATTTATTTTTTCCCTGCCGAAGGCAAAAGTCATGGATGAGGATAATGAGGATTAATTAATGCATATTATATTACATCAGCCGGAGATACCGTCAAATACCGGCAATATCGGAAGAACCTGTGTGGCGACAGGAACATCACTCGATCTGATCGAGCCGCTTGGCTTTTTGCTGAATGAGAAACAGCTGCGGCGTGCCGGCATGGATTACTGGGACCGGCTGCAGCTGGGAAGGTATGTGAATTTTGACGAATTTACGCAGAAACATCCGGGGGCAAAGATCTGGATGGCAACGACAAAAGCCAGAAGATCATATACGGATGTGGCATTCGGACCGGATGACTATATCATGTTCGGGAAGGAAAGCGCAGGAATCCCGGAGGAAATTCTGGTGGATCATGAAGAAGACTGTATCCGGATTCCCATGGGTTTTGGAATCCGGTCGCTGAATCTTGCAAATTCCGTGGCGATTGTTCTGTATGAGGCGCTTCGTCAGAATGGTTTTGGCGAACTTGAAATGCAGGGACAGCTGCACAGACTGCAGTGGAAGGAATAACGGATAAATGAATAAAAAAGAAGATACACTGTTTCATAAAGATGAGTTACTGGAAGTTACCATTACGGATATCGGAAATGAAGGCGAAGGCATCGGAAAGGTCGACGGCTATACGCTGTTTATCAAGGATGCGGTAATCGGTGATGTGGTGAAGGCCAAGATCATGAAGGCCAAGAAGAACTATGCCTATGCGCATCTTGAAAGTATTGTGACGCCGTCTCCATGCAGAATTGATCCCAAATGCAGAGTGGCGAGACAGTGCGGCGGATGTCAGCTTCAGTTCATGACATATGAAAAGCAACTGGAATTTAAGGCAGGTAAGGTCAGAAACAATATCATCCGGTTGGGTGGTTTTGATGCGGCACAGGTGGATGCAGCAATGGAGAAAATTCTCTCCATGGACAATCCGTTCCGCTACCGGAATAAGGCACAGTTTCCGATCGGAACCGGTAGAAACGGACAGCCTGTAACCGGTTTTTATGCAGAGCGGTCGCATGATATTATTCCGTCAACGGAATGCTATATCGGAACGAAGGAAAATCAGCAGATTCTGCAGACAATTCTTGATTATATGAAAGCGAATCAGGTTCCGGCATATGATGAAACGACCGGCAGAGGGACTGTCCGTCATGTTCTCATCCGTAAAGGGTTTTCCAGCGGAGAGATCATGGTCTGCCTTGTGATTAACAGTCATGTAAAGGGCGGGGATTATCTGCGTAATCAGCAGGCGTTTATCACAGCGCTTCGCCAGATCAAGGGGATGACAAGCATTTCCGTCAGCATCAATAACGAGAAGACCAATGTAATTATGGGAACTGAGATTCACACGTTATGGGGAACAGACACCATTCAGGATACGTTGTGCGATCTGACGTTCCAGATTTCTCCACTGTCTTTTTATCAGGTCAATCCGGTACAGGCACAGCGGCTCTATGATAAGGCCATTGAATATGCACAGCTGACGGGAAAAGAAACCGTGTGGGATCTGTACTGCGGAATCGGAACAATTACGCTGGCAATGGCGCGTCATGCAGCGCATGCCTATGGCGTGGAGATGATTCCACAGGCCATTCAGGATGCACAGGATAATGCCCGCGAAAACAGTATCGAAAATGCGGATTTTTACGTGGGAAAGGCAGAGGAAGTTCTTCCGGAGAAATATGAGAAGGAAGGCATTCATGCAGACGTAATCGTGGTGGATCCGCCGCGTAAGGGTTGTGATCAGATGTGTCTTGAAACCATGCTGAAGATGCAGCCGGACCGGATTGTCTATGTCAGCTGCGACAGTGCAACACTGTCAAGAGATCTGCGGATACTGTGTGATGGCGGCTATCAGCTGAAAAAACTCTGTCCGGCAGACATGTTTCCATGGACAGTGCATGTGGAAACGGTTTGTCTTTTAAGCAGATAATCATTGGTGAGGGGCAAACAGAAAGGAAACCTTGCATGTCACAGACAACAAAACGGGCACTTGAGGCATCGCTGAAAAATCTGCTGCTTCGGAAACCGCTGGATAAAATTACGATCAGTGATATTACGGAGGACTGCGGAATCAGCAGGATGACCTTTTATTATCATTTTAAGGATATTTTTGATCTGATCGAATGGTCGTGTGTGGAGGATGCTACACGAGCGTTGGAAGGCAACAAGACCTATGATACCTGGCAGCAGGGATTTCTGCAGATTTTTGAAACAGTCAAAGTCAATAAGCCGTTCATCATGAATGTATACCGGTCTGTCAGCAGAGAACAGGTAGAGTTGTATCTGTATAAAATGACCTATGATCTGCTTATCAATGTAGTCAATGAAGAAGCGGCAGGTATGGATGTCAGTGAAGAAGACAGGAAATTCATTGCCAATTACTATAAATATGCATTTGTCGGTCTGGTACTGGACTGGATCAACGGAGACATGAAAGAGGATGCACAGAAGATCATTAATAAACTGTCACTTTTGATGTATGGTAATGTGTCCCGTGCGCTGGAGGCATATCGGACAGATTTCAGACAGAACAGCTGAAAAAGATAAGGAGGACCATATGCAATATGACTATCTATTATATGCGATTACAGAAGCTTATTGCATTGCCTTTGCAATAACCATCTGGAAAAATCTCAGCAGCAGTCTTGGATCTGAACATGAAGTACATCAGCTGCGCAATATGATCTATGCTTATCTGCTGATGCTGTCGACGGATATTGTCTGGGCACTGATAAAGGATCACTTCCTGAGACTTCCGTTGTATCTCAATGCATCAGTTAATGCGCTTTGCATTATGGCGATCAGCGGCGGATGCTATTACTGGTTCCGCTTTATTGAAGATCGTACCGGAATGTGGCTGCTGTCTCATAAAAAACTGGATAAACTGATTGCAGTGCCGATGGTGATGATCTGGACGCTGGATATCATTTCGATTTTTAACGGATGGATCTTTTACATTGATGCGGGGGGAAATTACCAGGATAATGGGAAGCGCTTTTTTCTGCAGACTATTGTAAATTATGTCTATCTCGTGATTCCGACGGTGGTATCACTTGAGCGGGCGATTAAAGTACGTACCGGTCAGGAACGGTCAGAATACCTTACTTACGCATTATACATGGCGGCACCGCTGACGGCAGGAATGCTGGAGGAACAGTTTGAGAAGGTTCCGCTCCTGGCATTGAATATCTTCATGATGATTCTGATTCTGTTTCTGAAAATACAGAACCTTCGTATCAGTAATGATGCGCTGACAGGACTGAACAACAGGCGCAGGCTGGATCATTATCTGGAAGAGGTATTGAGCCGTGCTTCGAAAGAACATCCCATCACGCTTTTTATCACCGATATTAACGGGTTTAAAATGATAAATGACCGGTACGGTCATCTGGAGGGAGATCATGCGCTGCAGCTCTTTGCAGAAACACTCAAGAGTACGGCTGCCAGATATTACGGATTTGCAGCACGCTATGGCGGGGACGAATTCTGTATGATTATCACTCATGCGGGATGTGATCCGCAGAGAGTTGCACAGGAGATCAGTGATGCGCTTGCAAAGAAACAGGAAACAAGAGAGTACACCTTTACTGTCAGTATCGGATATGCCTGTGTGGAAGAGCCGGACCTCCGGCCGCAGGACATTCTGGCCATGGCAGACCGGATGCTGTATCAGAACAAGAAAAAATGGCATGCACTGCATGATGTATGATTTTTAGGCAAAAAAGCCGAACTGTTTAAATTTTAATCAAAACGGGATTTTTGTTTATTTTTTCTTTTTTTCACCAGAGATAAAATGAGAATCAGAGGAAGAAAATTTCCTTGAATAATTTTTTCAGGAGGCTACAGTATGTACTATTCAAGTGGTAATTATGAAGCGTTTGCAAGACCGGAAAAACCCGAGGGAGTAGACCATAAGTCGGCATATCTTATCGGCAGCGGACTTGCTTCTCTGGCCGCAGCTTGTTTCCTTGTGCGTGATGCACAGATGCCCGGTGCACATATCCATGTACTGGAAAAAAATCCGATTCCGGGCGGTGCTCTTGACGGAGATCAGTTTACCAATGTCGGCTATGTCATGCGTGGCGGCCGTGAGATGGATAACCATTTTGAATGCATGTGGGATCTGTTCAAATCAATTCCCTCCATCGAGACAGAAGATGTCAGCATTCTGGATGAGTATTACTGGCTGAACAAGAAGGACCCGAACTTCTCCCTGTGCAGAGCAACGGAGAAACGCGGTCAGGATGCACACACAGAAAATAAATTCAACCTGTCAGACAAGGGCAGCATGGAGATCATGAAGCTCTTTATGACACCGGATGAGAAACTCGCCAATGTCAAAATGACAGAGCTTTTTGATGATGAAGTGTTTAATACAAACTTCTGGATGTACTGGCGCACCATGTTCGCCTTCAAGGATGATCAGAGTGCACTTGAAATGAAGCGCTATATGCAGAGATTTATCCACCATATCGGCGGACTTCCGGATTTCACTGCACTTCGTTTTACCAAGTACAACCAGTATGAGTCCATGGTTCTGCCGATGGTGAAATACCTGACAGAGCGCGGCGTACAGTTCCATTACAATACAGAGGTCACAAACGTGATCTTTGATCATAACGGCAGTAAAAAGATTGCAAAGACCATTGAACTTCGCAGTGAAGGAAAGACGGACAATATCGACCTGACAGAAGATGACTTTGTGTTCTACATTAACGGCAGTAATGTTGAAAATTCCACCTACGGCAGCCAGACAAAGGCCAGCGGTATGGACGGAGAGATCCATGAAGGCGGAACCTTTGATCTGTGGCGTAAGATTGCAAAGCAGGATCCGGCTTTCGGTCATCCGGACAAGTTCTGTATGGATCCGGAAGATTCCAACTGGGTCAGCGCAACGGTCAATACACTGGATGGCAGGATCATTCCCTATATCCAGAAGATCTGCAAGAGAGATCCGCTTTCCGGCAAGGTGGTAACCGGCGGTATCGTAACCGTCAAGGATTCCAGCTGGCTCCTGAGCTGGACCATCAACCGTCAGCCGCAGTATCGCAATCAGCCCAAGGGTCAGGTACTCATATGGTTGTACGGAATGTTTTCAGACAGACCGGGTGATTTCATTAAGAAGTCCATGCGTGAATGTACCGGTATGGAGATCTGCGAAGAATGGCTCTATCATCTGGGTGTTCCGGAAGATCAGATCGAAGAGATGGCGAGAACCAGTGCCAACACAGTGCCTGTCATGATGCCGTTTGCAAGTGCCTATTTCCAGCCCCGCGAAGAGGGTGACCGCCCGAACGTTGTACCGGAGGGCTCTGTAAACTTTGCATTTATCGGTAACTTTGCAGAGACACCAAGAGATACCGTATTTACAACGGAATATTCCATCCGTACTGCGATGGAGGCTGTATACACACTGTTGAATGTTGACCGCGGTGTTCCGGAAGTCTGGGGCAGCGTATATGATGTCAGAGACCTTCTGGATTCCACTGTTGCACTTCGTGACGGCAAGTCTCTTACAGATATGCAGCTGGGCTTCAAGGAGAAGATCGCACTTAAGGAAGCACTCAAGAAGATTAATGGAACAGAAGTCGAAAAGCTTCTGAAAGAGCATGGAATAATCTGATGAACAGATTATAATAAA
>JAKVKH010000036.1 GCA_022486625.1 Butyrivibrio sp.
GTAAGAAGTTGGATTGATTATAGCAGAATCTGAACAGATTCGTCCTAAAACCATCCAAAAATCTCAAACTTTTAAACTGCAGTGGAGTTTACTTCTGCACTGGAGTTTACTTTTTCAAGTCAGCATCCGTTTAACGATAACTGCCACTTTACTGTTTTTATAAGAAATATTTTTGAACTTTTACTGCTAATTCACAGCAGGATATCAGAAATCTTATCAGTTGCCGGAGCTTGCACCGGAACCTGCAACATCTGAAACGGCTGAAGCTGAGGACGCATCTGCAGATGCTGTTGTGGAAGCTGCTGTATCTGCTGCAGTGCTGTCAGATCCTGCAATCGTACTGTTTACAAGTCCGTCAGATGCTGAACTTGAAGAATCAGCAGAATTCTTTACCGCAAGATCGCTTGAAGACTTGTTAAATGCCGTATTGATCTCGCTCGCCACCAGATAAACCGTGGTGTCCTCTCCGATTCTGCAGTAGTATCTTGAAGCTGCTTCGCTGTAGCTTCCGAGATTTACAACAGTCTGCTTGCCATCGGAAGTGGTAACGGTAACAGTGATTGAGGGCGTTTTCAGACCATACTGATCAAAATCTGTTACCTTATCAATCTTATTGTTTGCAGTGATTTTTTCTACATCCTCCAGCATTGTGGAGATAGTATCCTGATCCAGTTTCTGTGATTCGTCGGAAGCCAGTACCCATGTGTTGTCTTTCTTTACCAGATCAATATCCCCGTTGGTATTGGTAATCTTCATTTCCGTGATTGCAGATTTATCCAGTGTCAGAACGTTATAAGTATCTTTTGAAGCCTTATCATCCTGTACCCTGTTATAATGCTTCAGTCCGAAATATCCGATGACAAAAACTGCCAGCAGTACAAGTATGATGATTAATTGCATTTTCTGTTTTTTCATTTCAGGTCACCTCTGCCATTATTGCTTTTTACGAATACACCATGTCACGATACCGCTTACCAGAATCACAAGAACCAGTGCCATTCCGACACTCAGGATCAGTCTGGAGTTCTGAGCAGAAATCGTAAGGCTTGAAGTTACTGACTTGGACGGGATGGTTACCATCTTCACATCAAGATCAGCCAGACTGTTCAGTGTATTTCCGAACAGTTTCAGGTTGGTACCGTTAACAGCTGTATTTACGTCAGAAGTAAATGCATTTGCGGAAGTATAGATAATTGCCGTGGAAGTTCCGCTTGTCAGTGTCTTTTCCACTTTCAGAGCAATGGTATACTGACCGGTCGGATCATCCGATGTCTGGTCAACACCCTGCGTATAGTCTTTCTTCAGGTATGCCTTCGCAGAAGACTGTAACAGAGGTGTATAGGTATAACCGGTTGCCTTGCTATCATAGGTCAGTGCCTGTGCAAACGGATACAGAACATGTCCGCCGGCTGTGTCACTGATTCCGGAAGTAATGTCATCGCTCCCAAGTGAAGGATACAGATACAGCCCAGGGTACTGCTGTGTTGCAAGGTGCATATTCTGCTCTGTTTCCACAACAAGTCCGGCATCTTCCTTTACGCCATAATAGGACAGGATGGTATCAAAATTCGTCATGGTTGCCTGTGTATTGAAAATGGTGTTGATCAGGATCTTACCGCCCTTGTCCAGATAATCGGTTACTTTCCCCGCATCATCTGCAGTGAAATCCACTGTCGGCTGATTGATGATCAGAAGGTCACAATCATCCGGAACTGCAGTGTTGGTGCTAAGGTCAAGTGAAGCTGAAGACAGGTTGTACTTGGACAGAATCGCACTGAAGCTCTCATCCAGGGATGCCTCATTATGTCCGGTTACAGTGTATGCCTTTAAGAGTTCATCGGAATTCAGTGTGACATATTGCAGCGCACTTGTAATCTGACCTTCAATATCAAAGGCAGAAACGGTGCTCTGGTAAGTGGAATAATCTACTGTGGAAACAATCATATCCGAGTAGGCGATATATTTGTATCTGTTGTTCGTCGTATCCGTCACAATTACGCTGAAGGACGGATCACTTGAACTGCTGGAGGATGATGTAGACGTATCCTGATACTTGGTTGCAAACTGAGGGTTGACCGTCGGATCCACATATTCCAGTTTGATCTTGCTGTTCTGTGCGCAGTAAAGGTTCAACGCTTTGATAATTGCTGTTGCATCCTGATAATTGCTGTAATCAGAATCTTTTTGTGCCATCAGATAGATGGTAATGTCATCGGTAATTCCTGCCGCAACATCCTTGGATTCCTTACTGATGGAATAGATTCCGCTGGAAGTCACATCAATTTTACGATAGCTTTCCGGAATCTGTGCAGAAATCAGATTTGCAAATACAACTACACCGATCATGACAATGATCATAACACCGCTGTATGCGCCGACACTGAAGTTCTTTCTGGAAAATGCATATCTTCTTTTCTGAATGACCTGTACACACAGGAACAGGAAAAGTGCTGCAACACTGACAAAATAGATAACAGAAGTAATATCAAATGTGCCGCTGGCAACATTGGAAAGTCTTGTTCTGAAATCGTAGGTATTCTTGAAGAATGCCTTGATATAGGAATTGGAAATATTGTCATAAAGAGAACTCAGCCAGTAGCCGATCAGAATGACAACAATGGAAATGACAACGCTGATGATCTGGCTCTCTGTAATTGCAGAAATGAACATGCAGATTGCAATGACCATTGCACCATACAAAAAGAAACCAAGAATTGCCGAATAAGATGACAATAGAGAAACATCACCGAAAAATGACATCAGAACCGGCAACACGCAGGTAAAGGCACAGGGAATTGCAAAAATGGCAAGCAGCGCCAGAAACTTACCCATGACGATCTGTCCTACGGTTACAGGAGCGGTAAGGATCAGCTGATCTGTTTTGTTATGACGCTCTTCAGAAAAAGAACGCATACACAGGATCGGCAGACCAAGTGTAATGGCAAAAAGTGCTGCACCTGTAATGGTATAGGTCATGGATGCAGACATACTTGCAATGTTATCAACCATAAAGAACAGAAACAGCATTAATGTGATATAGGAAACAACCAGCTGTCCGATCACTGTATGGAAGTATGATTTAAATTCTCTTTTGAATATTGCGATCATTTATTTCTCCTCCTCGCTGCCGGACTTCTGCTCTGCAGCGGAATCGTCTGACTGCGGTGCTTCTGAAGGCGCTCCTGCAGCATCCGGTGTTACTTCATGCTGATATTCGGCATCCTGCTGTAATGCTGCTTTCGCTGCTTCTGCAGCTTTTTTCTTCTTTCTCTTTTCTACTGTGCCGGGAGTTTCTGTTGTCACTTCAAGGAACACATCTTCAAGAGATTTTTCTTCCTTGACCATGGACAGAACCGGAAGTCCTGCAACGGCAAGCGATTTGGCAATGTCAGCACGGATATCGTCTGCACTGTCTGTTTCAATCGTAACAGCAAGTGCGCCGTCAGTATCTGTCTTCTCTCCGATTTCAATTGTCTTTACATGATCAATTCCTGCAACTGCGCCACGGATCGCGGCTTCATCGCCCAGAATCGACATTCTGATCGTAACCGTCTTGGAAACCTGCATTTCCAGTTCGGAAGGAGCACCGTTCGCTACCATTTTGCCATGAGAAATGATCATGACCTGATCGCAGACTTCACTGACTTCTGCCAGAATATGAGAACTTAAAATCACAATATGGTCATCACGAAGGGAACGGATCAGAGAACGGATCTCCATAATCTGCTGCGGATCAAGACCAACGGTAGGCTCATCGAGAATGATGACTTCAGGGAAGCCGATCAGTGCCTGTGCAAGGCCGACTCTCTGGCGATATCCCTTGGAAAGATTACGGATCATACGCTGACCATAATCACCAAGCATGGTCATTTTCAGAATTTTTGCAATCTGATCACGTCTATCCTTTTTGGGCACTTTTTTCAGTTCAGCAACGAACTGCAGATATTCCATTACGGTCATATCTGTATAAAGCGGCGGCATTTCAGGCAGATATCCGATGCATGCCTTTGCCTGCTCCGGCTGACGGAGTATATCAAAATTATTGATTTTCACGGTTCCGCTGGTGGCAGCAATGTATCCTGTCATAATGTTCATTGTTGTAGACTTACCGGCACCATTCGGTCCCAGAAATCCATAGATTTTGCCCTTTTCCAGCTTGAATGAAAGATGGTCTACAGCGACGCGGTCGCCATATGTTTTCACAATGTTTTCAACCTCAATCAAAGCTCTTACCTCCTAATTATTATCATAAGCAGAACGTTTTCTACTCTGCTTTTTGTACACAGTTATGTAGTTTACTCCTTTCACAGATTTATTTGTGATAATTTGTACAAAAAATTGTGAAAATTCTGTGTCGCCATTTGGTTCTGTTTCGCTCTGCCTATTCACGCAAAAAAATGCCGGATGTATTTGGCACCCGGCATTCTGCATTCAATTACTAACCTGTTTACCTTACTTTCGGTCCTTCTACTCTGATCTTCATTTCATACATTCTGCTGTCAGCCAGTTTGTAGAGCTGGAAAGCAGTCATTTCAGGGTGATCCGCACTGTAGGCAGTACCATAGGAACTGCTGAACTGAAGGCGTTCATCTTTCCTGCTTTCCTTGGCAAGAAGTGCTTCCATTGCCAGAAGTCTTTGATTAATGGTGTCCTTTGCCTGCGCAGATACCATTACAATAAACTCGTCACCGCCCATTCGACCTACGGTTCCTATATTGCCAAAGCACTTATCAAGAATGGTTGCAAAACCGCTGATCAGTTTATCTCCCATACTATGCCCATAAGTATCATTTACCTGTTTGAGATGGTTAAGATCAAAACTGATAATGGCATAAGGTTTATCCCCATCCTCCAGAATCTTCATATCTCTTTCGCATTTTGTCCTGTTACTGATCTGTGTCAGTTTATCGACATAGGCAATATTCAGGAGCTGCTCTTTTTCTTTCTGCTGCACCGTATTATCCATGATGAAATAGAAATAATTCATCAGCAGTGAAACCACAAAGAACACTGCTCCGAATGGCAGGAACAGTACGGAGTTCCGGTGCAGGAAATTAAGATACAGATATTTCTGCAGATTATAATTCACAAGGTCTGCAGCGCTGCAGAGCATGAATACGATCAGTCCGATCAGCAGTATTTTTTCCTGAAAACGTTTGAGTCTTTCCCTGCGCTTCAGGCTCCCGGCGATTATGACAAAACTGAACAGAATCTCAACCAGTGCCAGCAAATGGAAAATGAGCAGGAAATTATTCAGATGAATGGCAAGTACCGTATGACAGAACATGACCATCACAACAAATCCGATATTGATAAAGGAAAGAGTCAGGAATGCCTTTTTTCGCCGACCGGAATAAATCATCGCATAAAACAGCATCGTCCATACCGGAATCAGATAAAGCGAAATGAACTCCAGCATGGAATTATAGGCTGCATTGTGCGAAATAATTTCCACATAATTATAATAACAAAGTACCCAGATTCCGGTATTAAGCGAAAAAGCACCGCTCAGCATCAGTCTCAGAAACTGTCTGTTGATCAGTATGGTCATACAGGAAATCAGTATGGCGATCAGTCCGAATACCACCAGAAAAACGCCGCTGAAAGTCGCCGTCAGATTACTGCCCATGATGTAACGGATAAAATCGCTCTCTTCTCCGATTGCAGGTACATCAAAGGAAGATACCGCCATCGGTTCCGTAGGCGTCAGAGTAATAACCAGCGGCTGACCGGAATCTGCCTCTGAAAGAGGAATAAAGTGGTCACTGTCTCCAATATAGGAATTGGTATCAACAGCATCGGTCTTGTAGGTATAAATCGTATTTCCGCCTGATTTTACTGTCAGTGCCGAATAGTAGGAATGAAGCCAGAGCGCCCTGACATCTGAAAATGCAGGAAATGTATTTTTCAATGTAATCGTTGCACCCTTTGGAATAATTCCGGTACCAAGTCTGGGAAGCGTTACATCATCATATTCCTTTCCGTTATAGGAAACAGTCCATCCGGATGATATAAACGTCAGCTCCTGCCTGCTTCTGATCAGCTGGCTGTGAAGGGGCTGATAAATGGCTGCAAGAATCATGACCGCCAGAAAGGTCAGACACAACGACAGCACCAGTTTCGAAAATGTCAGATGTCTGACCCTTGGAATTTCAAACTCATCACTCAGCTTTCCATTTTGTTTCATGAAACAGCCTCCCTGTTATCTGCATTCAGATTTTTCCGGTAGAACCGAATCCGCCTTCTCCGCGACTGGTTTCTCCCAGCTCTTCCACTGTATGAAATGTAACCGGAAGAAAAGGCATTACCACCAGCTGTGCAATTCGTTCCCCTGGAGTAACCTCCCGTTCTGTCTGCGCATCATTGTGAAGTGCAACCATTACGGGTCCGCGATAATCCGCATCTATGACACCGACACAGTTGGCCGGTCTTAAAGACTCCTTTGTAGCAAGTCCGCTTCTGGCAAAAATCGCTCCGAAATATCCTTCCGGAATTTCCATGGCAAGCCCTGTTGCAATTTTTGCGGTCATATGCGGTCCGATCTTTATTGCCTCCTGAATATCCGCATACAGATCATAACCTGCTGCATATTCACTTCCTCTTGTCGGTAACTGTGCCGTTTCTGTCAGCTGCTTTACATTAATTTCCATGAAAAAAAATCTCCTTTTACTTTCACTCCGATATTCTGATTTCAGCTTATCGGAATCCCTTTTGTGATTATTTTATCATGTTTATCTCAGAAAGGGCAAAGAATATAGGAGGTATATGCAGGGATATCGATTCCGCCCCCGAAATCTACCGTCTGCCCTGTGATCAGATCATGCGCTCTGCCTGCTCTGGCATTAAAGTCCGCATGGAAGCTTCCTTCATCTGCATTAATGACGACCATGACTCTGTCATCTTCTGTCTCACGTTCAAATATGCACTGCCTGTTCGTCAGAAGAAGTGATTTGAAATTTCCATACTGCAGTGCCCTGCTGGACGCTCTGGCAGCACAAAGTGCTGCAATGTGATCCGTCAGTTCATTCCACTGTGGCGCATCAAAGCAGGGGCGAAGCGCCTGATCTCCCTCTGATTTGTCTGCCTTTGTTCCCCACTCGCTGCCATAGTATATACACGGAATTCCCGGCATACCGAACATCATGGTATAAATCAGAGGAAGGTGCACAGGATTACTCAGAATACTGGCAATTCTTGAAACATCATGATTATCTACAAATGACAGAAGGTGACGGCCTTTATAAAGTGTCCATTCCTCCGGGCCGAACTGTCGCAGCAGTGAATGGACAATTTCAAACATGTTCATGCTGTTAAAGCTGGAATACAGTCCCTTATAACATTCATAGTTTGTTGCACTGTGGCAGAGATCATCTCCCATGATCTGCTTATAATCACCACCGATCATTTCTCCTGTCAGATAAAAATCTTTTTTCCATTCCGAAGTCTTCTGCCGCAGGAGCCTGATAAAAGCCGGATCAAGGCAGTACGCGACATCAAGCCGCAGCCCGTCAATATCATAATCGCTGATCCAGGAATGAACACATTCCAGAAGATAATCTGTCACCGCAGGATTCTGCAGATTGAGCTTTACCAGATCATAATTGCCTTCCCAGCCTTCATACCACAGACCGTCATTATATCCGTCATTTCCCTGAAAATTCAGATGAAACCAGTCTTTGTATGCAGAGCCTTCACGATTTGCCAGTACATCCGTAAAGCCGTAAAAGCCCCGTCCCACATGATTGAACACACCGTCCAGAATCACACGGATCCCAGCCTCATGAAGTGCCCCGCAGACCTTTGCAAAGTCTTCATTCGTTCCCAGTCTGCAGTCAATCTTCCTGTAATCTCTGGTGTTGTAGCCATGCGTATCGGACTCAAATACCGGATTAAAAAGAATGGCATTTATGCCAAGTTTCTGAAAGTGAGGAATCCATTCCGTCACCTTTTCAATCCGGTGTGTCAATACCCCGTCATTTTCAAATGGTGCACCGCAAAAACCCAGCGGATAAATCTGATACAGTACGCTTTCATATGCCCACATGACCGTCTCCTCTTTCTGCATGACATTTGCTGTCTCAAGCATATCACATTCCAGGAAACGCATTTAGCTTTTTCCGTCTTCCTGTCGTATAATCCGCTCCGCCGTGGAATGAATGGCATGATGAGGACATGCACGCATGCAGTCTCCGCAGCGGATACACTCCATGCTGTTGGGCTGTTCGAAAACTCTGATGTCCATCTTGCAGCTGCGCTGACAGGCGCCGCATTTTGTACAGCTGTCCTGATCAATATGAAACCGGTATGCTGCAATCGGATTAAAAAATCCGTAGAAGCCGCCCAGCGGACACAGATATTTGCAGAACGGGCGATAATAAAAGACAGCAAACAGTAAAATGGCAGTCAGAAGCCCTGTTTTCCAGGCAAAGCGAAAGCCGACAGCGTTTCTAAGCCCTGAATTCAAAAGTACCAGCGGAATGCCTCCCAGAAGCGTTCCTGACGGACAGATCCATTCGCAGAACCACGGGCTGCCGACGCCTGCCGCATTTACAATCACAGAAGGCAGCAGGATGACAAAAAGCGCAAGAATCACATATTTGATATTTTTCAGATAACGGTGCCCCGGAAGATTTTTATGTTTATGACGTACCGGAATCCGATACAGCAGATCCTGTACCAGTCCAAACGGACACATCCATCCGCAGATAAATCTGCCGAAAAGCGCGCCAAATGCCATCAGGAAGCCAAATACATAACAGGAAAGTGCAAAGCCGCGTCCGTCCAGTACTGCCTGAAGTGAGCCGATCGGACACGACATGAGCGCGCCGGGACACGAATAACAGTTCAGTCCCGGTGCGCACAGATATTTTGCCTTGCCCGTATAAATTTTCCCCTGCGTGAATCCAGTTACGTAACCGTTTGTCAGGGCAAAAAATGCAGCCTGAAACCATAGCCGGATATTTTTTCTCATAAAAATTTCTCATCCCTTCTGATGAAGATTATTGCTCAGCCGATGCCAACACATTCCATACAGATTCTGACTGCCTTGGCAAAAATGACAGACGGCTCCCCGATGATAATTCCGGTGAATATCAGTGCAGCGGCCATCATAAGTGCGCTGATGCACAGCAGATTTCTCTTATGTTCACTCATGGACAAAGCACCTCCCATTCCGGACGTCACTGCACGGAGATGACTTTATAGTCCTTTGCCGTCACCGCGTCTGTCAGCGCCTGGTTGCTTACTTCTGCGGAAAGCGTTACTATTGCCGTTCCTTTTTCATGGCTTACTTCTGCCTGTTCAACACCGGAAACTGCCTCCAGTGCTCCTTTTACGGTCATTTCACAGTGTCCGCACATCATACCTTCGATTTTCATTGTTTTCTGATTCATTGTTTCATTCTCCTTTTTGTTTTTGGCTGTATGCGTTTCTTTCTGGAATCCGGAAAGCATACGGTTTACGGTTTGAATATCTGCAGCATTTCTGCTGCCGGCGTCCTTTTCAGCTGTATGAAGACGCAGCAGATTCAGCCGGAGCGCGTTGCTGACAACGCAGAAGCTGGAAAGACTCATTGCCGCTGCGCCGAACATTGGGTTCATCGTCCAGCCGGTCAGATGGATCCAGGCTCCTGCGGCAAGCGGGATACCGATAATATTGTAGATAAATGCCCAGAACAGATTTTCATGGATATTGGCCAGTGTTCTGCGGCTTAAACAAATGGCCGCGGGCACATCGGTAAGGCTGCTCTTCATAAGTACAACATCCGCAGCATCAATTGCCACATCCGTTCCTGCGCCGATGGCGATGCCGATATTTGCAGCGGTCAGCGCCGGTGCATCGTTAATGCCATCGCCTACCATGGTCACATGGAACTGTTCTCTGAGTTTTCGGATGACTTCTTCCTTTTCTCCTGGAAGAACACCGGCAACTACATTGTCTACGCCGGCTTCGGCAGCAATTGCCTTTGCCGTCCGGGCATTATCTCCTGTCAGCATGATGGTTCTGATTCCCTGTCGTTTCAATTCTGAAACTGCGCGGATACTTTCCGGACGGATGACATCCGCGACCGCGATGATGCCCATCAGTTTATCATCTCTGGCAAAAAAGAGCGGTGTTCTGCCCGAAGCTGCCAGTTCATCAGCCTTTTGCAGCAGTGCATGTGCAGTATCAGATCCGGATTCCGACAACACGGATAAAATATATTCCCGTTTTCCGCCGGTAATCCTGTGTCCGTGGATCGTCGCCTCAAGTCCGTTTCCCGGTAAAATCCGAAACGCTTCTGATGGCTCCGCCTGCAGCTTTCTGGCTGCAGCATATTTTACAATGGCACCCGCAAGCGGATGCTCACTTTTGACTTCCAGCGAAAAAGCGCTCTGCAGCAGTTCTGACATATCTGTTTCCGCTGCCGGAATAACATCCGTTACTTCCGGGGTTCCGCTTGTAATGGTTCCTGTCTTATCCAGTACCACAATCTGTGTTTTGCCTGTTTCTTCAAGAGAAGCTGAGGTTTTGAACATAATACCGTTTCTGGCACCAATACCGTTTCCGACCATGATGGCAACCGGAGTTGCAAGACCAAGCGCGCATGGGCAGCTGATGACCAGCACGGAAATTCCGCGCGCCAGTGCATACCCGAAATCTGCTCCCGTAAGAAGCCAGACCAGAATCGTAACCAGGCTCACGCCGATTACCGCAGGTACAAATACAGCAGATACCCGGTCTGCGATCCGGGCAATCGGTGCTTTGGTCGCTGCTGCGTCACTGACCATCTGTATGATCTGTGAAAGCGTGGTATCTTCACCGACTCTTGTCGCCTGACATTTCAGAAAGCCTGACTGATTGATAACTCCTGCAGATACCGTATCTCCCGCCTTTTTATCTGTCGGAATACTTTCTCCCGTCAGTGCAGCTTCATTGACTGCTCCTTCTCCCTCGATCACAATGGCATCTGCCGGGATACTTTCTCCCGGACGTACAATGAAGATGTCACCGGTCCGTATCTCTGATGCCGGAACGGTCTGCTCTGTTCCATTTTTCACCAGCACTGCGGTTTTGGGTGCCAGAGCCATCAGCCCTTTCAGTGCACTGGTTGTTCTGCCCTTGGAAACTGCTTCCAGCAGTTTACCGACGGTAATCAGTGTTACAATCATCGCTGCTGACTCAAAATAGAATTCATGCATATCATGCATGACACCGTCCATGTCTCCCTTTACCTGTGCATCCGTCATCATCAGAAGTGCAAAAAAGCTGTAGGCAAAAGAGGCACCTGAGCCAAGTGCAACCAGCGTATCCATATTCGGAGCCCCGTGCAGAAGACTTTTGAATCCGCTGATAAAAAATTTCTGATTGATTACCATGATAAGCATGGAAAGGAGCATCTGTACCAGTCCCATGGCAACATGATTACCGTCAAAAAAGGAAGGAAGCGGCCAGTCCCACATGACATGTCCCATGGAAAAGTACAGCAGTATGACGAGGAAGATGACTGACCAGATCAGTCGTTTTTTAAGTACCGGCGACTGCCGGTCTGTCAGTGCATCCTCTTCTGCTGCAATTTTCGAACTGAGACTGCCGTTTCTGTTCCCGGCGGCATCCTGGCCGTTCATTTCCCGCGCGCCATAGCCGGCGTCTGTGACTGCTTTTATTATTTCAGAAGCTGATGCATCCCCTTCTATGCCCATGGAATTGGTCAGAAGACTTACCGAGCATGAAGTTACGCCCGGAACCTTTAAAACGGCCTTTTCCACTCTCGACTGGCAGGCTGCACAGCTCATTCCTGTTACTGCATATTGTTCCATTATTGTTTATCCTTTCCTGCTGCAACTGCTTTTATTTTAAAAGCTTTTGCAGCGCATCGACAAGTTCATCCACGGACTCATCACGTCCCTGCCGGATATCATCTGTCACGCAGGTTCTGATATGATTTGCCAGCAGAACCTTGGTAAAACTGTTCAGCGCACATCTGGTGGCTGCTACCTGCGTCAGGATATCGATACAGTAGGCATCCTTGTCAACCATGCCGCGGATTCCGCGGATCTGGCCTTCAATCCGGTTCAGTCTGTGTACAAGATCCTTATATTCATCATCCTCACGGATCTTCGTCTTGTCTGACATTGCATATTCCTGCGTCAGCATTGCCTCATGACTGATTTCCGATTCTCCTTCAGCCTTACAGTGACACTTCCTTACGGATGATGTCGTCTTTGCTGTTTTTTTATCTTCGTTACCTGCCTTATTTTCTTCCATATTATCTTCCTTTACCATCACCGGTTTTTATCTGTACAGCGGCCATGAAACCCACATACACAGAGGTTGCAAAGTTCGTTCGCACAGAGGTTACGAAGCTTGTTCGTACAGAGGTTGCGAAGCAACCTCTTATTTAACACAGATGCTTGCATCTGTGTTAAATTTATACCCTATGGGGGTATATTACAAGTAGTCTGTCTCACATTTCATTTTTCTTTTATAAAGGACCATTTCTAAAAAAACTCTAAACTGCAGGGATATGTTCAAATGCGACTGCATCTGATAGAATGAGATTATTATGAGATACTATATTGCAG
Source organism: Butyrivibrio sp. (assembly GCA_022486625.1). Classification (GTDB taxonomy): domain Bacteria; phylum Bacillota; class Clostridia; order Lachnospirales; family Lachnospiraceae; genus Butyrivibrio. The sequence goes on from JAKVKH010000036.1 coordinate 12,564, forward strand.
ATTGTCACTTTTATCATGCACAGCTTAATGATCATATGGATCACAGAGGCTTTGCAGATGTAACACAAATGAATGAATACATGATCCGGAAATGGAACGAGAAGGTCAGGAAAAACGACTCTGTCGTGATCCTGGGCGATATTTCCTATGGAACTCCGGAGGAAAACGAAGCCCTGTTCGCAAGGCTTCAGGGGAAACTGTATCTGATTGAAGGAAATCATGACCGTTTTCTCAGGGATAAAAAATATGAGACGAACCGTTTTGAATGGATCAGGCCCTATGAAGAACTGCACGATAATCAGCGCAAAGTTGTCCTCTCCCATTACCCCATTATGTGCTACAACGGACAGTATCGGCTGAAGCATAACGGGGAACCCAAAACCTACATGCTCTACGGTCACGTACATGACACAACCGATCAGCGTCTGATTGAGCAGTTTCAGAACATTACCAGAAGTACCATGAAAAAAGGCATGGACGGAGAAATGCACCCCGTACCATGCCATATGATCAACTGTTTCTGTATGTACAGCGATTACACGCCGCTTTCTCTTGATGAATGGATCCGTAATGATGCGGACCGCATGCAGAAAAAAGCTGCAGAAGCGCCAGACCTCAGCCTTTAAGGCCTCTGGTCTGACGATCCATATCTTCTACTACGATATCGTAGATTTCACCCAGTGTAGAACAGTATTCCAGCACCTTCCATGGTTCATTGGTATGATAATGAATCTTGATGAGGTCTTCATCTCCGACTGCAAGAAGACAGTCTCCCTTGAAATTTTCTGTAAAATAATCGTTGATGACATCCTCGTCAAGATCGTGACCATCAATCAGAAGCTGTGTGTCATATCTGTATTCCAGCATTTTCTTCCTCCGTTTTACTGCCATTCAGGATCTTCATGAATTCGTCTCCTGTAATGGTCTCTTTGTCATAAAGATATGCAGCAAGTTCATCGAGCTTATCTTTATTCTCACTCAGTATACGCTTTGCTTTTTCATGCTGCAACCGTACCAGCTCCACAACTTTTTTATCAATCTGCGCCTGTGTCTCTGCGGAGCAGGCAAGGGAGGCATCCCCGCCCAGATACTGATTGGTCACGGTTTCCAGTGCCACCATATCAAAGTCATCACTCATGCCGTATCTTGTAATCATTGCTCTCGCAAGCTTGGTCGCCTGTTCAATATCATTGGAAGCACCTGTTGTGACGGATCCGAATTCCACTTCTTCTGCTGCACGGCCACCGGTCAGTGTGGCAATCTTGTTCTCAATTTCTTCACGGCTCATCAGATAATGATTGCCCTCTTCCTCGACCTGCATGGTGTATCCAAGTGCGCCGGAAGTTCTCGGAATAATGGTAATCTTCTGTACCGGCGCGGAATCGGTCTGTCTGGCCGCTACAAGGGCATGTCCGATTTCATGATAGGATACGATCCGCTTCTCCTTATCGGTCAGGATGGCGTTCTTTTTCTGATATCCGGCGATGACCACTTCAATACTTTCTTCCAGATCAGCCTGTGTGGCAAATGCTCTCTTGTCACGTACCGCACGAAGCGCCGCTTCATTTACAATGTTGGCAAGCTCTGCGCCGGACGCACCGGACGCCATACGTGCTACCTTGTTAAAGTCGACATCATCTGCCAGCTTAATCTTACGCGCATGAACCTTCAGAATATCTTCACGCCCCTTGAGATCCGGAAGTTCTACAGGAACCCTTCTGTCGAAACGGCCCGGTCTTGTCAGTGCCGGATCAAGGGATTCCGGCCTGTTCGTTGCTGCCAGAATAATGACACCGTTATTGGCTTCAAAGCCGTCCATCTCCGTCAGCAGCTGATTCAGTGTCTGTTCCCGTTCATCATTACCGCCGAGCTGCCCGTCACGTTTTTTGCCGATGGCATCAATTTCATCGATAAAAACAATACACGGTGCCTTTTCCTTAGCCTGTTTGAACAGATCACGTACCTTGGATGCACCCATGCCGACGAACATTTCCACGAATTCAGAACCTGACATGGAAAAGAACGGAACATTGGATTCTCCTGCAACGGCTTTTGCCAGCATGGTTTTACCGGTTCCGGGCGGGCCGACGAGCAGAATTCCTCTTGGCATTGAAGCTCCGATCTGTCTGTATTTTCCGGGGTCATGCAGATAATCTACAATCTCCTTCAGATTTTCCTTTGCTTCCTCTTCTCCTGCCACATCACCAAAACGGATGCCTTCCGTAGACTGCACATAAACGCGGGCATTGCTCTTACCCATGCCGAACATCATGGAGTTCGGTCCTCCGCCTACCTTATCCATCATTTTACCGGACAGGAAGTGCCCGATCAGGATAAAGATGACAATCGGCAGTACCCAGCTGAGCAGAAAGCTCATAACCGGAGACATCTGCTGTACAATTTCACTGGAAAATTCCGCACCGGATGCGTACAGCCTGTCGACCAGCTCCGGGTCAGTCATCACACCGGTTTTATAAATCTGTTTTTCTTCCTTATCGGTAAAAATAATTTCATCTGACTGAATCTGTACTTTACCGATTTCCTTCTTTTCCGTCATCGACATGAAGGTTCCATAATCAACTTCCTTGACGGAATGTTCAACAATCTGCGGCATTGCCAGCAGATTGAACAGAAGAATGACAACCAGTACGATCATGTAGTAAAACGCCAGTGGTTTCTTGGGTGTTTTTACTTCATTCATCAGTTTTCCTCACATTCTGTATTTTATTTAAACACATGTATAACGATGTTCTGTAGTTCTATTATATCTTTTTTTGCTGCAGATGCGAATTAAGTTACTATAAAATATATAAAAAAAACAGGACATTGTCCTGTTTTTTCAAAAATCCTTTTTTAGAATCTTTTTCAGATCGGTTCCGTCATCATGATAAAGTTCCGTAGCCGGTGCATCAGCAGCCGTTGTGGCCAGCTCATCACAGCGTTCATTTTCCGTATGTCCGTTGTGGCCCTTTACCCAGTGCCAGATAATGTGATGAGGTCCTGCTGCAAGGAGCAGACGCTCCCACAGTTCACGGTTCTTGACCGGGGATTTTGAACTGGTCTTCCAGCCGTTACGAACCCAGCCGTCCAGCCAGTGTTCATTAAATGCGCTGATCACATATTTGGAATCAGAATACAGATCTACATCACAGGGTTTCCTGAGCTGTTCCAGTGCGATAATGACACCCAGAAGCTCCATCCGGTTATTGGTTGTTTTGTCAAAGCCTGCACTGAGCTCCTTTTTATGAACCTCTCCTTTGGGATCAATATAACGTAATATGGCGCCGAAGCCTCCGGGGCCGTCCGGATTGCCTCTTGCTGCGCCGTCTGTATAGATTTCGATTTTCATTTTACTCCATTTCTGAAATTCCGGATGACATGGTCCATATCCCTGATTTTGTGAACTCATCTGCCATCCTCTGCGCACTTTCCACCAGATGAGAATCATAACCCAGAATGCCAAGCAGCTTTATTGCATTGCGGTTCTTTGCAGGGCCTTCCTGAATCTGATAATTGAAGTGAACGTCATTGTCTGTGACAATTCCCTCAAAATGATAATTATCATACTCATCTTTCAGCAGTTCTGTCAGTTCAATGTCATGAGTTGCCGCAAAGCACTGAATGTTGCGGCTTGTGAAACCGTCCAGAATCCTGCTGGATGCAGCAATCCTTTCAATGGTATTGGTTCCGCGCAATACTTCATCAATCATGCACAGAATTCTGCAGCCGTTCTGTTCCGCAGCGTCAAGGATACGCTTCAGGGATTTGATCTCGACAATATAATAGCTGTCTCCACCAACCAGATCATCTCTGAGCGCCATTGAGGTATAGATGCGATAAAGCGGAGCGGTATACTGTTCTGCCAGTACGGTATGAACAGACTGCGCCAGAATGGCATTTATGGCCACAGTTTTCAGAAACGTGGATTTGCCGGAAGCATTGGAACCGGTAATCAGTACACCTCTGTGACAGGAAATGGAATTGGGAACGGGATGTTCCATTCCCGGATGATAAAGCCCCCTGATCATAAGTTCATCTGAAGAAGTCTGAAACTGCGGAATACAGTATCTGTCTGCAAGAGAAGCGCGAAAGCACCCGATGGCAATTTCCGCATCAATTTTCCCGAGTACAGAGTTCATATGGTCTATCGTATCCGTATGTTTTCTGATCTCAGAAAGCATATGGTTGAATTTGATCAGATCGATATGGGTTACAATTCGCAGGTAATCTGCCAGAATGTCCAGCGGGTTACCACTGGCATTCATCCTTGTGGGCGACATCAGGATTCCGGAACCTGCCTTAAAGGCTGCCATCTTGTGCTCGTCATCGCCAAGTTCTGCCAGTTCCTGCTCCAGTTCATGATCTTTGATCTTCCGGAAGCGTTCCACGCCTTTTAAAAGACGCATGACATAAGAAAAGCTGGACAGGTACGGGTCGATCTCAGCCTTGTCCCTGAAATAGGTCACAATATTGAAAATCAGTACAACAATCAGCATGATGAAAAAAGTACTGAAGGAAAAAAAGCACCCGACAATCGAAATCACAAGAAGAAGATCTGCCGTCAGATTCATCAGATTGGATCTTTTCCCGAGATGATCCAGATAGTCCAGGTAATCATAAATGGAATACCGGTTCCGATTGGCCATCCCGGCAAAAATTACCTGACAGTCATTTCTCAGCGCTTCATGCTCCATGAAATACCGGACATGCTGTTCCTGAAGTTCAAAATCATCACTCTGCTGCGGAGAACGAAGCATATAATACAGGTACTCTTCTCCGGCACCGGAATAACAGTAATTTATCCGTCGAAAAACCTGATCCATCGACAGATCATTCCATGTGATGTCATCAACAGCAGTTTCTGTCCTGTGTTTTTCAAAATACTTGGAAACATACAGGAATTTGCTGTCATTGTCCATTCCTTCCGGGAGTCCGCCATAGATGCGATGGAGCTTGTCCCGGAAGGAATGCAGTGCTCTTTTTTCATTCAGCATTCCAAGGATTGATACAATCACCAGAAATGCAATTACGATTGCAAAAAATACAACGTACTCCATGCTGTCTCTCCAAAACTGTCATTTGCTGAATTAAATTCAGAATGTATCGCCAGGTGCAGTAATCTTATAAATGACATCCCGATAGGAAGCACCGGTTTCTGTCTTTATATATTTGTCAATCCAGTCATATTTATCCCACATATGCATCGGGAATACGGCTTTTGCCTGTGTATGTGTCAGAAAATAATCCATTCCATAGCCATAGGCATCCTGAAGTCTTGGATCCAGCGGAACAAATGCAGCATCAAAGCTTCTTCCTGCAATCTGATCAATCTGGGACTTATACTGCTCTGCCATATCCTGATTTTCCTGATCCGGTTCTCCTTCCCAGTGCCACCAGTTCAGATCGCCTGCATGATAAATGGTTTTATCTTCTGCCGTGACAACAAAAGCGACACCCTCATCTGTGGATTTCAGACTTTCAATTGTCATTTCCGCATAGGTAATCTTACGGTTCGGACGAATAACTGTAACGTAATCCTTCAGATTCTTATCGGTGATCCGCAGTCTTGCAAACCAGGTACTGCTTTGCCTGATATCATCACTTAAGAAAAAGTGTATTTTGGGATAAAGCTTTACAAGTTCGAATACCTTCGGTTTGAAATGATCCGGATGTCTGTGGGAGGCAAAAACGTATACCGTCTTGTCGTGATCAAATTCCGGAAGTGTGCCCTGCACATAATCAAAGATCAGTACTGTGTGGTCAAGCTCAATGGTAAAGCAACTGTGGTAAACATAAGTAATACGAAACATAAATTTTCCTTTCGGTTCTGTTTTTCAGATTAAATCGCTGATAAATTATATGGAAAGCTCCTGTAAAATTCTTGCCTTGATCTCTTCCGCCTTTTCATAAACGGCATCCGGTGTTACGCCGATTCTGAACTCACCGTCCATATAGCGGATCACGCCATGGATCATGGTCATCTTCACATTCTGCTTACTTCCGCTGTACACAATATTTTTGGCAATGTTATTGAGGGGCTGCATATTGGGCTGATGCAGATCCAGCATGATCATATCCGCAAGTTTGCCCTCTGCAAGAGTATCACACTGCATAAGTCCCATGGCATGCGCTCCGTTTACAGTTGCCATCTTCAGTACTTCCATGGCGTCAACACTGGAAGCATCCTGATTTTTCAACTTGGCAAGGCCGGTAACAAGGAACATTTCCCGGAACATGTCCAGACAGTTATTGCTGGCCGGTCCGTCCGTTCCGATTGCAACAGGTATTCCTGCCTTCAGATACTGCGCGATCGGTGCAATACCGCTTGCCAGCTTGGTATTGGACCCCGGATTGGTCACAACGTACATCTTCTTTTCCTTCATGATGGCAATGTCTTCTGCTGTACAATGTACCATATGATAACCGCCACCACCGAAATCAAAAAGTCCGAGTGAAGAAAGGAATGCAACAGGCGTCATACCGTAGCGCTCGCGGCAGCCTTCAGTCTCTGCTGCAGTCTCGGAAATATGCGTGAACACCGGCACTTCATATTTATGCGCCAGTGCACTGATCTTCTGCAGCAGCGCCTTTGAGCAGGTGTATTCGGCATGGAACCCGATCATATAAGAATTCAGCGGATCTTTACCGTTGATTTCAAGAAACATCTGCTCCACCATTTCAGGCGACTGGCTGAAGTTATTGACCGCACTTACCTGCACGCAGCGCATACCGGTTTCCAGACAGGCCTGTGCGATGGATAACGGTGTCAGATACATATCGAAAATAGAAGTAATACCGCTGGTCAGATACTCCAGTATCGCAAGTTTGGTCAGCCAGTAGATATCTTCTGCTGTCATCTTTGCTTCCACCGGAAAAATCTGATGATTCAGCCAGTCAGAAAGCGGAAGGTCATCTGCCATTGAACGCATCAGCGTCATTGCAGAGTGCGTGTGCGCGTTTTTGAAACCGGGCATCAGCAGATTTCCCCCGCAGTCAATTTCCTGATCCCAGATCAGAATCATTCCGCTGTGCTTCTGATAAAAGGCCTGAGTTTCTTCATCTGTTCCTGCAAAAAGGATTTTTTCATCTTCGATCCATACTTCCCCCATGAAGATGTCTCTGCCAGGTTCCATCGTCAGAACTCTTGCATTGTAAAATCTTGTTTTCATCGTATGCATCCCCTCAATAGGCGACAGGACTGCTCAGTGTCCCATCTTTTTCACGGATTCGGTTACAAGCTTTGCAAAAAGAGGTGCTGCCTTATCTGCAGCTTCCTGTACTTCAATATGATTCAGCGGCTGATCTGTCATTCCTGCCGCAAGGTTACTGATACAGCTGATACCGCAGACCTTCATTCCCATATGATTGGCGGCAATTGCCTCGACTACCGTACTCATGCCTACCGCATCAGCCCCCATGGTGCGAAGGGCACGGATTTCCGCGGGTGATTCAAACGAAGGTCCTGTCAGCTGACAGTAAACACCTTCCTGAAACGGAATGCCATTTTCCTTTGCTGCCAGGCGGATGATGTCCTGCAGATCTTTGCGATATACAGTGCTCATATCCGGGAATCTGGTTCCCAGATCATCATCATTAGGTCCCATCAGCGGATTCGGAACGAAGCAGGATATCTGATCGGTAATCAGCATCAGATCTCCTGCCTTGAATACGTGATTGATTCCGCCGGAGGCATTGGTCAGGAACAGCACCTCTGCGCCGAGCTTTCTCATCAGTCTGGCCGGCAGTACGACATCTGTAATTGGATAGCCTTCATAATAGTGTACACGGCCTTTCATGCATACGACCGGAACATCGTCCACATAACCGAAAATAAATTTTCCGGCATGCCCCGGCACTGTGGAAACCGGAAAGCCCTTGATTTCAGAATAGCTGATCTCGGATACCACACGGATATTACTGGCATAATCGCCAAGTCCGGATCCAAGCGTTATTGCCACTTTCGGCTGAAAATCAGTTACTTTTCTGACTGCTTCCACGCACTGCATCAGCTTTTTATAAACTTCTGTATTTCCCATATATTCCCTCCATTATTCCTGTGATCTGATCTTCTCCGCCAGATCCTCCAGATATACATACCTGTCCATGAGCTGTTCCAGCTGTCCTTCCAGCTGCGCCTTTTCCTCTGCCAGCTGACCCAGCCTTACAAAATCCGTCGCTGCACCGGTCATGTCTGTATCGGTCTGTGCAATCTTCTGTTCACAGTTCTCAATGTCCTGTTCAATTGTTTCGTATTCCTTCTGTTCCTTATAACTGAACTTCAGCTTATGCGCAGAGGAATAGTTTTTCTTTTCCGGAGACAGATCCGGTGAGGCTGCAGTTGCTCTGCCTGAGGACTCATCCCAGGAAAGACTTCCGTCTACGCCTTCCTCGTGTTCCATGAAAAATTCCGTATAAGATCCGTTATAAAGATGTATCCCGCCTCTGGAATCAAAGGTCAGCATCCGTCTGACCACTCTGTCAAGGAAATAGCGATCATGAGAAACCGTGATCACAATTCCCGGGAAAGAATCCAGATAATCCTCCAATATACACAGGGTCTGAATATCCAGATCATTGGTCGGCTCATCCAGGATCAGAACATTCGGTGCACCCATCAATACTTTCAGAAGATACAGTCTTCTGCGTTCTCCGCCTGAGAGTCTGCCGATTTCCGCATACTGCATGGAACCCGCGAACAGGAACTTTTCGCACATCTGTGATGCCGTAACATAACCGTCATCCGTCTGAATATATTCCGCCGTATCGCGCACATAATCAATGACACGCTCCTGCATATCCATGCATTCGCTTTCCTGCGCATAATAACCGATCTTTACGGTATCTCCGATCGTGACGGTTCCGTTATCCGGCGGAATAATCCCGGTCATGACCTTGATCAGTGTTGTCTTGCCGCATCCGTTCGGCCCCAGAATACCGACACGGTCATTCCGGAGAAAAATAAAGCTGAAATCGTCAAATAAAGTACGTTCACCATATTTTTTGGAAACATGAGAAAGTTCAATGGTCTTTTTGCCAAGCCTTGAAGAAAGTGCACTGATCTCTACATCTGCATCAAACTGAAGCTTTTCTTCATCCCGCAGTGCCTCATAACGCTGGATGTGCGCTTTCTGCTTGGTGCTTCTGGCTCTTGCACCGCGCTGCATCCACGCCAGTTCCTTGCGCAGAATATTTGCATGCTTGTCCTGTGTGGATACTGCGGAAGCAACTCTTTCTGATTTCAGTTCCAGATAGCCTTCATAATTGGTGTCATAGGTATAGAGCTTTCCATGATCAATTTCAACAATTCTGTTGCATACAAGATCAAGGAAATACCTGTCATGTGTTACCATGACCAGCGCTCCCCTGTAGGAGGCCAGATACTGCTGCAACCATTCACTCATGGCATTGTCCAGATGATTGGTAGGCTCATCCATCAGCAGAATATCACTTCTGGAGAGCAGTACACTGCACAGCGCCGCCTTTTTACGCTGTCCGCCGGACAGATGAGAAATTTTTTCCTGAATATCTGCAAAACCAAGGAGATTCAGAATCTTCTTGGCCTCTCCCTCAAGCTCATATTCCAGCTCTTTTGCAGAGGCGCTGTCCTTTGGATGTATTCTCCTGACATTTTCGGTTACGACATATTCATAAAGAGTCATATCCTGTGAAAAGTCAGGATTCTGCGGCAGGTAACCGATCACGACATGATTTCCCATGACGATATTCCCGCTGCCGGGTTCTTCTTTGCCTGCGATCAGGCGAAGAAGGGTAGATTTACCCGTCCCGTTAATGCCGATGATCCCGATTCTGGCACCAGTATCGATACCGAAATCCACGTGATCCAGCAATACTTTGTCTGTATATGCCTTTGAAATGTCCTTCATTGATAATAGATTCGTTGATTGCATGAAAACATTATATAAGTAATACCATAAAAATACAAACTTAACTTGTCTGATTCTGCGGTACGTCTTCCGCCTTATCCTCTTTCAAAAGAGTTCCATGCAGTACAGGTCTTACAGTCGCCCGCACAGTCTGGTCAAACACGTCAATGGCCCCCAGCTGTGACATCTTGTTCAGAAGTATTTTTTCCAGAGAACCGTCAATGGCAACCGCCCGCAGTGAAGGCATCATCATATCGCTTCCGGGTGTTTCATCCATCCGGATTTCGATTGACTGAGGTGTCGCCGGATGAAGATAAGCCGCAACAGGAATCTCTTCCTGCATATCATTGATGTTAAAGTAAATATTTATCATGCGGGTTGCTGCTTCTTCCAGAAAATAAATCTCATTACGCAGGACAAATCTGCCGTATTCATCAGTCGTACCGATGGTCTTTACAGAGACATGATAGATTTCGCCGTGCATATCAATGTCACTTACCGTGTAATGATCTCCAAAACCACATTGAAGAGAAATAATTGTCTCTCCTTCATACAGATCCATGTAAAAGAAATTATTTCCACCTTTATGAAAACCGATCTTTCGGATGCCGTCCGTGAAATTGTTATGAATTACCTGAATCATCAACGGGAAGATGCCGACACCCCTGACGTCCAGATCATATACTGCGCCGTCCAGACAGTCGGTCCAGATTCTGCGGAACTGATTGCCGACTCTCCGGTAGGAGGTATAGATCTGATTGCGTTCATTATCCCGGATCAGACGATGCCCGACCAGCGTTCTACGATGTGCACTTCCGCTGCTGACAGGGATCGGTCTTCTGTTCCAGCCGCCGTCTGTAATTGTGGGAAGCGCAGGAATCCGCCCTGCAATATGTTTACAGACAGATTTCAGCATGGTCAGAGAAGAAATATCTTCTGCAAGAGGATCATCCTGCAGTTTCAAATCATGCATAAATGACTGTATGATTCCAGTCATTGCACCATACTGGAACACCTCTCCATTACCGGCATTTGTAGCAATGACCATCTGAATATCCGGATAACAGTATACGTTCTGCCCCAGCATGCCATTAAAGGCAAAGGCACCCTCACGATCTGCATTGACCCAGAGCTGATAACCGTAATGCTCTGCATTTTCGATTCCGGTACTGATCTGCGGGGTTGTCGCATCAGTCACCCACTTTTCAGGAACCAGCTGCTGACCATTCCACATGCCTTTCTGCAGATAAAGCTGTCCGAGTCTGGCCATGTCTTCAATCCGCATAAACAGACCCCAGCCACCCTTCGTAATCTTCTGCGGGCAACTTTCCCAGAACACACGCTCGATGCCCATGGGTTCAAAAAGTCTTGGCTTTAAATAGTCAAACATGCTCTCTCCCGTAATCTCCGTGACAATGGCAGACAGCATATAGGAATTCATACTGTTATATTCAAACTTCGTACCGGGTGCAAAGGAAACCGATGCCTCCAGAAAACTCTTTCTCCAGTCATTGCCGGAAATTGCACCGCTTTCATTGAACTGTACACCGCTCGACATGGTCAGAAGATTCCAGACAGTCAGATCCTTCATACGCAGGATACTCCAGATGTTTTTCCGGGAACCGAACAGATCAATAACCTTATCTGTAACGTTCAGCTTTCCTTCTGCAACCAGCATGCCGATTGCCATCCCTGTAATGCTCTTGCACATGGAATGTGTGACATGCCACATATCCATCTGATAAGGAGAAAAAGCTGTTTCACCGATCACGTATCCGTTCCTGAGCACCATAATCCGGTGCATGTCACAACCCTCTGTTTCATTAAGCCTTCGGAAAAGTTCACACACGGAGGCAGAGGACACGCCCTGTGATTCCGGTGTTCTTCGTTCAATATGCTGCTCTTTTTCCATGGCCGAAGGAAACGCAGGTTTCTGCGGTCTGTAATCCACCTTACTGATTTCACCCGTCTGTCTGTTGATCATTTTCAGCATCAGTTCTCCGACATACCAGTCTGTCTTTGGCATATATGATCACCCCGTTTTCCGCATTTTTTGTTTCTGTATCGATTATAGTTGATTCAGCTGCTTTTATCCATAAATATCCCATGAATAATCTCTGAAGAATTCCCCTGATGAAAAAAAGGATGTATAATGTGTGCCAAGGGACAAACGGACATAAAATACCCCAATAAACAGTAAAGACGAGGAGAAACATGTCAGAAAACAGAAAAATTCCTACGCTTCTCATTATCGATGGCTCATCCATGCTGTCGACTTCCTATTACGGAAATCTTCCGAAATCAATTCTCTTTGAAAAAGATGAAGAAAAAAAGCTGCAGCATTACAATGAAATTCTGCATACCTCAGATGGAAGATATACCAATGCAATCTTCACCATGTTCCGGTCCATGCTTGCGCTTTTCAGAGCGGTCAGACCCGAATATGCCGTTTTCGTTTTTGATAAGACAAGAAATACCTTTCGCAGGACCAAACTGCATGCAGAGATGTATAAGGCACAGCGTAAGGAAACGCCGCAGCCGTTAAAGGAACAGTTTGAAGGTATGGAACAGGCACTTATGCAGATCGGGTTTACTGTACTATGCGGTGATGATTATGAAGCAGATGATTATGCTGCATCCATAATCCGTAAATTTGAAGATCCTGCACTTCGTATTCTCGTCCATACCAAGGATCATGATTATGAGCAGCTGGTCAGCAATTATACGAGGCTCTGGCGTCAGGTCGATAAAGATAAGGCAGAAACGCTCAAAGGCGCATATGGCCTGTTTGCAGGAAATGAAGGCTATGCAGCACTTCCTGCCGGTATCTTTGAATATACGGCAGATATTGTAAAGTCTGAAGAAGGCGTTATGCCCTCTCAGATTCCTGATCTGTGGGGAATCGTCGGGGATCCGAGCGATGGAATCCCGGGCTGCCGCGGCGTTTCTTCTGCTGCTGCACCGCTGATCCGGGAATATGGCTCGATTGAATACATTTATGAGGCAATTGATGCCTGTGAAAATGATGCAAAAAAAGAGAAGGCACTCAGTGCCTTCTGGAAAGAAAGTCTTGGCATTTCACGCAGTCCCTTAAAGAGCCTTAAGGAAAACCGTGCGGATGTCCTTCTGAGCAAACAACTGGCTGTCATGAAAGATGACATCGCCCTGTCCTGCTCACTTGAAGACCTGCGCATGCAGACAGATCCGGCTCCGTATCTGCATGTATTTGATCAGTATGAACTGAGCAGCATCAGCACAGATGTAAAGAAAAAAGGAATCTGCTGAAATATTTATGAATACCGCATTTGTATTTCAACCTGTTCCCGTCAGCAGCATCACAAGCGTGATGGTCACAGGTGACAAAATGGTCGTTACAATGATTCCTTTTGAAAAAAGTTCATCCTTAAGTCCCAGTTCTCTTGACACAATCATCGGAAGATTACCTGCAGGTACCGCAAGAAGGAGCGCCGTGACTTCCATCAGCATCTGATCTCTGATCAGCGGACGAAGCAGTAAAATGAGTAATACCGGCATAACAACCATTCTGAGTGCCGTAAACAGGTAGATCCGCAGATCCGTAAAAATGTTTCGAAGCGGCACCACTGCTACTGACGCTCCCAGTACCAGCATGGACAGAAGTGTAGTTGCATTTCCGGCATAACGCAGCGTATCTGAAATCACAGACGGAATCTCCGGATTCAGCAGATACACCATAATCGTAAGCACAGCAGAAACCGTTCCGATATTGACAATCTTTTTTATAAAATCAGGCAAAGAATAATGAAATGCAGAAGCTTCTCTGCCTGATTTTTCCTGCTCAGCTCTTTTTCTGAGCACCATGATTCCACTCGTATAAAAGAAAATATTATAAACAAGATTATTCATGGAAACATAGATCAGTGAATCATTTCCAAGAACTGCAAGTGCCAGCGGGATGCCGATAAATCCGACATTTCCGTAAACCGTCATCATCTGATAGGCATAATGATCACTGCGCTCTGCCCGCAGCAGAAACGGAATCAACATGCCGATCAGATATGCTGCGCCGTAGCAGACAGTAAACAGTAGAATCCCCTGTACCACCTTACCGGCAGGTACCTTCCCTACAGCTGAAAATGCTGAACTTAAGAGAAGCGCCGGATTCGTCACATTAACGATCAATGCGGAAATCTGCTGCACTGTCAGATCCCTGAGCTGTCCCTTTCTATATAGAACTACGCCAATCAGAATCAGCAGACATATGACAATCATCTGCTCAATTACGGTCAGAATACTCATCTTATGCTTTTACCTTTTTAAAGGATTTCTTTCCCTTTCTGACCATCACGCCATCGCCCTCAAATTCAGACTTATCATAGCTTGCGGTAAAATCAGTCACCTTTTCATCACGAAGGGTTACACCGCCCTGCTGAACGGCTCTTCTTGCTTCACTTCTGGAAGGAACAAGACCTGCCGCAACAAGTACCTGCAGAATATCAATCTTTCCATCCTTGAAATCTTCCTCTTTCAGTGTAACTGTCGGTACATTGGCATCATCACCGCCGCCTGCAAAAAGTGCCTTTGCACCTGCCTGTGCTTTTTTGGCTTCCTCATCGCCATGAACCAGTGCCGTCAGTTCATAAGCAAGAATTTCCTTTGCTTCATTGATCCTGCCATCTTCCCACTTACTCATTTCATCGATCTGCTCAAGCGGCAGGAATGTCAGCATACGCAGGCACTTTTCCACATCAGCATCAGCAACATTTCTCCAATACTGGTAGAATTCGAACGGGGAAGTCTTTTCCGGATCCAGCCATACAGCACCCTTCTGTGTCTTACCCATCTTCTTACCCTCGGAATTAAGAAGAAGTGTGATGGTCATGGCATACGCATCCTTACCCAGCTTCTTGCGGATCAGCTCTGTGCCGCCCAGCATATTACTCCACTGGTCATCTCCGCCGAATTCCATATTGCAGCCGTATTTCTGGTATAACATCAGGAAATCATAGCTCTGCATCAGCATGTAATTGAATTCCAGAAAGCTCAGTCCTTTTTCCAGACGCTGCTTATAACATTCTGCCGTCAGCATTTTGTTGACACTGAACTGTGAACCGATATCACGGATGAATTCAATGTAGTTCAGATCCATCAGCCAGTCTGCGTTATTGACCATCATAGCCTTGCCATCAGAAAAATCAATGAATCTGCTCATCTGTTTCTTAAAACAGTCACAGTTATGCTGAATGGTTTCTTTTGTCATCATACTTCTCATATCGCTGCGTCCGGACGGATCACCGATCATTGCGGTACCGCCGCCGATCAGTGCAATCGGTTTGTTCCCCGCCTGCTGCAGTCTCTTCATCAGGCAAAGTGCCATAAAATGTCCGACATGCAGAGAATCTGCCGTAGGGTCAAAGCCAATATAGAAAGTTGCCTTTCCGTTATTTACAAGATCCCTGATTTCTTCCTCATCTGTCAGCTGTGCAAGAAGTCCTCTTGCCTTAAGTTCATCAAATACTGTCATTTTTCCTTTTCCTTTCTATGTTGTCTGTTCTTTCAGGGCATGCATCTGTTACGATATACGCAAAAATCCCGCCCTGTGCATCTGTCTGCAAAGGACGGGATAAAATATTTCATCTCGTGTTACCACCTTTATTCGTATATGATTCGCACCATATACCTCTGTAAGTACAGCTCTGAAGCGATACTTATCTGCTGTAACGGGCACGCCCGGCGAAACCTACTGTACTGCACACGCAGCGTTTCAGTCTGCAGCTCACGGATGTATTCGGATCTGATCTCCCGCATGCGCCTCTCACCAACCGGCCGCTCTCTGTTACGATCCTTCAGATTCTACTTGTTCCGATCAAAGCATTTAACATAAATGCATTATAGAAAGAAGCTGCATTTTTGTCAACCGTTTTCGCGGGATCTGAACATCGGCCTGATAGAACGGTCTGCCGCTTTGAGTACGGCGTAGCAGATGATGGTATCAATCGGCAGCATGATCAGATTGGTCAGGATTCTTTCCGGCAGGATAACGAGAATCGCCTTCTGATAAAGCATGTTCAGCCAAAGTGTATTGCATCCGATATTGACCAGCAGCTTTACGAGAAACTGTGCCAGAAGCACTCTCCAGACAGTCACCGCTTTTTTATAGAGTACTGTACCATAGATCAGCCCGCCAAGAATGGCGCTGATGGTAAATCCGGGGAAAAAGGTTCCGTCCGGGCGCAGCATGAATTTAATAATATCCAGTGCCCCTCCGAAAATTCCTCCGATTGCCGGTCCGAACAGATAGGCAACCACCTGGTTCGGGATACCGGAAATTCCGATTTTGATGAAATCTCCGACTCTGATGGTCGCGACATAATTCAGTATGATGCCAAATGCACACATCATACCACAGAAAATGACAACTCTCAGACTTTTGAATTCGTTCAGTGAACTTACCCAAAGGTTTGTGTGTAATGTCCCATTTTCTTCATCTGCGGTTGTAACTCTTGACATAAAAACACCTCCTTTGCAGTAGTTCCCTTTACTACAGCATAAGGAGGTGCTCGTCAGCATCATCATTATAATGTAGCAGCGGGATGCGAATCCGGTACCGCAAGTCCATTAAATGGATCTTTTCGTCCGACTGACAACTCCCTGTTCAGCCGGCACTTCACGCACCGATTTCTACTCTGCTTCTTTAGTTTTTTCATACGGCAATATGCCGTACCCGAACTGCTTTTTCAGTTCTTTACACATTGTAACATCTGTCTGTCAGATTGCAACAACAAATAACAGTTTCAGTGATTATATTTTTCAAACGCGCCTGCCGTGTCCAGAATATCCTGCAGAAGTTTTCTGACTGTATTGGCATTTTCCAGATTTCTGGCACTGATCTCCGCTGCCTGTTCAGAATTTGCAGTAGTCTCCTGACTGGTTGCCGAAAGCTGACTGATATTATCTACAAAAGTACGGTTTACTTCTTCGAGCTTTGAAATCATACTGCTGATTTCACGGATACCATCAGACAATGTTGAAAAGCTCTTACTGATTTCATGGAAATCCTGACTCGTAGACTCAATGAGTTCATTCTGCCGTTCCACAGACTCAAGGGAACTGCGTACCGTATCTGCAGCGTCATTTGCTTTTGCAGACAGATCATCAATAATCACCCGGATGTCTTCTGTGGAATTTCTGGTTTCCTCTGCAAGCGTCCGGATCTGTCCTGACACAACTGCAAAACCTTTGCCAGCCTCACCTGCTCTTGCACTTTCAATAGAGGCATTAAGCGACAGCAGATTGGTCTGTTTGGAAATACTGCTGATCGTTGCAATAATACCTTCCATTTCCTTCATTTTGTCCTGAAGCTGCTCCATGGTACTCATCACAGTACCGTTGGTCTGATTGATGCTTTCCGACTGCTGCTTGAGCTCCGTAACCCGGGCAAGTGCACTATCCACAGTCTTCATAGACCCTTCTGCAACCTTCACGATTTCGTCTGACCTTTCCACAGTATCTGTAATCGCATTCTGCAGATTATTGGTCATGCTGGTCTGCTCCTGAATATTTTCAGCCGTATTTCTGGTTCCCGCAGTAATTTCCTCAACTGCAGAATTAACTGTCTGCGTGGAATCCTTCAGATCATTGACCAGTGTTCCTGCCTGACTGGTTCCCTTCTGCACATGATCTGCAATCTGCATGACATCCTTCAGAATCTCCTTCTGCGCATTCTGCTCCTGACGGATGGACTCCATGGAAGCACGCTGGAATCTGTCGGCCAGATTGAACATCACATAGGTAATGATGGCGAATACAACTGCAAGCATCATTGCCGTATAATTTTCAAGAGAAAGCGTTTTACCAAGCATCATATCATATATCAGTTTGATGATATTGATCAGTGCAGCCATCACCGTCTGCATCAGACAATATCTCTTGTCAAAATACAGAATCCCGATGATCATAATGGGAAATATATAGGTATTGGAATAAATCATATTCGCCGGCATCAGCACAATGGAATAGGCGATAAATACCATAATAAAAATGAAATATCGGCTGCTGTGCGCGAACTGACTTCTGGAATTAAGATAAATGCCACCACCCCAGGTAATCAGACAGGTCACAATATAGGCATAAATATAAGCTCCGTGACTGCTGATCAGCATTCCCGCCAGAAGAACCGCTGTCAGAACAATGACAATGGTCATCAGAATACGGTTTACCAACGCTGTCTGTACATCCTTTTCCCTGAACTTTGTGATGTCTGTACTTTTTTCTTCCATCCTGAATTCCTCCACTGTAACAAAGATGCATTTTTATTAATTGTATTACAGACATCACAAATTATCAAAGGAAATGATAAAAACATCATTTTGTTTCATTCGTCTGAAAAAAAGATGAGAAATCAGATGCGAAAGGCGTTAAATCCAGGATAAACAGCACTTTCGTCAAGACTTTCCTCAATCCGGAGAAGCTGGTTATACTTGGCTACACGCTCAGTCCTGCTTGGTGCACCGGTCTTGATCTGATCCGTATTCAGTGCGACAGCAAGATCTGCAATGGAGGTATCTTCCGTTTCTCCGCTCCGGTGAGAAGTAATCGCTGCATACCCTGCCTGGTGTGCCATTTTAATGGCATCAAGTGTTTCCGTCACCGAGCCGATCTGATTAAGCTTGATCAGAATGGCATTTCCGCATCCGTCACTGATCCCTTTCTGAAGGCGTTCCGTATTGGTGACGAACAGATCATCTCCCACCAGCTGAATCTTTCCGCCAAGTTCCGCAGTCATATACTGCCAGCCTTCCCAGTCTTCCTCGTCCAACCCGTCTTCAATGGAGCAGATCGGATATTTTGCAACAAGCTCCTTCCAATGGGCTACAAGTTCTTTTGATGTATATTTCAGGCCGGATTTCGGCAGAATATACTCTCCTTTCTTTTTTCCTTTCCATTCACTTGAAGCCGCATCCATCGCCAGCACGAAATCTTTGCCCGGGCGATATCCCGCCGCTTCAATCGCCTTCATAATATAGGTAATTGCTTCCTCATCGCTTTTAAGATCAGGTGCAAAACCGCCTTCATCACCAACTGAAGTTGACAAACCGTCTGCTTTCAGAATCGACTGCAATGAATGAAATACTTCAGTACACATTCTGAGTGCTTCATGGAAACTACCGGCGCCTGCAGGCATAATCATGAATTCCTGCACATCCACCGTATTGGCAGCATGAACTCCTCCATTAAGAATATTCATCATCGGTACCGGAAGATGGTTGGCGCTTACACCACCAAGAAAACGATACAGCGGAATCTGAAGGCTTTGCGCTGCCGCACGTGCCGTTGCAAGAGACACTGCCAGAATGGAATTAGCACCCAGCTTTGACTTATCCCTTGTACCATCCAGTTCAATCATGGCATGATCCACCGCATATAGGTCAGAAGCATCCATTCCGGTAACTTTTTCTGCAATCTCATGGTTAATGCCGCCAACTGCCTTGCGAACACCTTTGCCGCCGAACCGCCTCTGGTCTTTATCCCTGAGTTCAAGCGCTTCAAATTCACCGGTAGAAGCTCCGCTCGGTGCAGATGCGCGCCCTGTTGTTCCATCCTTTAAAGTCACTTCCGCTTCTACTGTCGGATTACCTCTGGAATCAATGATTTCACGACCGATTACTTTTTCGATTTCAAGATTTTTCATAAAAAAGATCCTCTCTTTCTGAGCTCTGTTTTATGTTCCTTACAGTTTTCATTATACGATGAAATATAGTCTGTTCCGTACCATAAGTTACGTTAAAAAAATATACAAATTTCGCGGTTCCTTTTTGTTCAGCTTATCAATTTATTTTTTACAGAAAAAATGGTACGATTTTTCACATGGGAAACTAAAATTCGCAATACAGTTTCTTAAAAACCTAAATCAGCTTATGGGAGGTTCTATGAAATCTTTATCAAAAAGCAAAATCTGTTTTTTTGCGATCGGTCAGTTTGGCTGGAGTCTTCTGTCCGGAATCATTTCGAACTGGATGGTCTACATCTATCAGCCAGATGCTGCAGGCTCTGCCTTCTTTATTCCGCAGACCAGAGTAGTTCTTGGAGTGTTCACCATCATCGGCGGCATTACTGCCTTCGGACGTATTTTTGATGCCATTACGGATCCATGGATCGCATCTCTGTCTGATCGGTGCAAATCCAAAAACGGAAGACGTATTCCGTTTCTGAAATGGGCATCCGTTCCGCTTGCCGCCAGTACAGTACTTGTCTTCTGCGCACCTGTCAACGGAATATCCTGGATCAATACCGTATGGCTCCTGGTGTTCATTGCCTGCTATTACCTTGCAATCACAGCATACTGCACGCCTTATAATGCTCTGATCTCTGAGCTTGGGCATACACAGCAGGATCGTCTTGCCATTTCTACAGCGATTTCCTTTACTTTCATTGTCGGCACTGCAATTTCCATGCAGGCTGCAAGCGTATGGGGTATTTTCATAAATAACGGAATGGAACGAATGACTGCAATTCGTCTGACATTTGTAATCTTCGCCGTCATTGCACTGATCTGCCTTCTGGTTCCACCACTGACCATAAGGGAAAAAGATTATGTTACTACAAAGCCTTCTGAAGCGGGCGCAGGTGCTTCTCTTGTGAAGACCTTCAAGAATCCTGATTTTCGTATATTTGTTGCTTCAGATATTCTCTACTTTGTTGCACTGACCATGTTCCAGACAGGGCTGACTTTTTTTGTGACTTCACTTCTGGGGCTGGATGAAAGCGTAGCCGGAACGCTGTTTGTTCTGATGACCGCACTTTCACTGCTGTTTTATATTCCAATCAATAAACTCGTCCCGAAATTCGGTAAGAAAAAGCTGGTACGTCTGGCATTTCTGCTCTTTTCCATCGTTTATCTGTACACGGCATTTCTAGGTAAGAGCCTTCCGATTCCGTCTATGGTACAGGGGTATATTCTGGTGCTTCTGGCTTCCCTGCCAATGGCAATTTTCGGAATTCTGCCGCAGGCAATGGTTGCCGACGTGGCAGAGGCTGATGCAAAGACAACCGGTGAAAACCGTGAAGGAATGTTCTTTGCTGCACGTACTTTCGCATTCAAACTCGGTCAGAGTGCTTCCATGCTGATCTTCACTTCTCTTGCCACTATCGGCAGAGACCCGGTAACTAATGTTTCCGATGGCTCCGGTTATCGTATTGTCGCCATTACCGCATTTGTTCTGTGTGCCTGTGGCGGTGTAATCCTGAGATTCTTCAATGAGAAACGGATCAACACCATTCTGGGCAGTAAAAACCAATAAACAGACTTAAAACAAAAATGAGCTTCCCAAAAGGAAGCTCATTTTTTATGAAAACGGATGAATACATCCGACCTCAATTCCAATCCTGATTATGTATTTCAATTTTCTTATCTCTCAGCATCAGATCTCCAACTGCATCTGCTGCAGATTTTCCATTAAAGAGTACCTCATTGATCTGCTCTACAATCGGCATATCCACATCATACTTATGTGCCAGTACAAGTGCTGCCTTCGCAGAATAGACACCTTCTACGGTCATCCTGACCTCTTTCATGGCCTCTTCCATACTGTAGCCCTGTCCAATCAGAATACCGGCACGCCTGTTTCTGGAATGCATGGATGCACAGGTTACAATCAGGTCTCCGATTCCACTAAGCCCGCAGAATGTTTCGAACTTGCCGCCCATGGCAACGCCAAGACGCGTAATTTCTGCGATTCCTCTGGTAATGAGTGCTGCCTTTGTATTATCACCATAGCCAAGACCATCTGCAATCCCGGCGGCAAGTGCTACAACATTTTTCAGCGCAGCCCCGATTTCAATGCCTTTCATATCCGGACTGATATAGACTCTGAATACCTCACACATAAATACATTCTGCAGGTACTCTGCTGTTTCACGTTTTTTCGCACCGACAACAATCGTCGTCGGCATACCTCTGCCAACCTCTTCCGCATGTGACGGGCCGGACAGAACCGCGACTTCTGCTTCAGAAAGCACATCCAGAATTACATCAGACATTACCATCAATGTGTTTTCTTCAATTCCCTTTGCACAGTTGACAATGATCTGACCCTTCTGCAGATAAGGCTTCATCATTTCCGCAGTACTGCGAATGTGGGCAGAAGGAACGACCAGAACAAGTATTTTCCGGTCTTTCATAACCTCCTGTATATCCGATGTGAATATTACACTTTTATCCAGAATTACACCCGGCAGTTTATCTTTGTTCTCGTGGTCATGGTTGAACTGCGCAGCTTTTTCCGGCGTTCTGCTCCATACCGTAACATCATGCCCATTTGAGGAAAGCAGATACGCAAGTGCAATACCCCAGCTTCCTGCTCCGATCACACCGACTTTTTCCTTCAATTCATGCCTCCGTGCTTTTCAGTTCGTGTTGTTCTTCTTGAATATATAAGTTTTTCTTTCCGTATGCTTTGCAAGCTTTACAATGTTAGCGCGGTGCTGCCAGAAGGCAAGCGCTGCCATAATGACTGCAATCAGATACATCTCAATCAGATGTCCCTGACTCATTCCGAATACACCATTCTGGCCTTCTATAACCAGTTCAATCAGAAATCCCACATAAATCATCAGTGAACCAAGCGAAACATAATGGGTGGTGAAAAAGGGAACCATGAACATAATCAGAAACATCGGAATAAAGGACCAGTGAAACGCAATCAGAAGTCCGCTGGTAGTTGCAATTCCCTTTCCACCTTTAAAATTAAGATAGAACGGAAAATCGTGCCCGATTACGGCACCAAGCGCTGTATAAATCTTCAACAGATAGATAATGTCCGAATGACTCTTTCCAAAAAGAAACGTGGTAAATAAAACTGCAAGAATGCATTTAATCATATCTCCAAGCAGCACGATAATCCCTGCTTTCGGTCCAAGTACACGGAGTGTGTTGGTAGTACCGGCATTACCGCTTCCGTATTTTCTGATATCTATACCTTTGATTTTTCCATAAATATATGCTGTCTGGAATAATCCGAATGCATATCCGATCAATATGCAGACAATCCTGATCATTTTAAGTCTCCCCTTTCGTACTTTATCGCACAGATTAATCCTGTTCGTTTTCTCCACGTTCACGAATAATAAATCTTAACGGAGTTCCTCTGAATCCAAAGGCCTCCCGGATCTGGTTTTCAATATATCTCGTATAGGAGAAATGCATCAGCTTCTTGTCATTGACAAAAATAACAAAAGTCGGAGGCTTTACCGCTACCTGCGTAATATAAAATACCTTCAGCATTCTGCCCTTATCCGACGGCGGTTGCTGCATGACAAGCGCCTGTGTCAGTATTTCATTAAGAACACCGGTAGCCACACGCATCGCATGATTCTCGCTGACCATATCAATCAGATCATAAAGTTTGGTCAGACGCTGTCCAGTCTGTGCGGAAATAAAAAGAATCTCTGCATATGGCATGAAAGAAAGTGTCTGCCTGACCTTTCTTGTAAAATCACCAACACTCTTATTATCTTTCTCAATCAGATCCCACTTATTAACCGCAATGATAACGGCCTTGCCCCGCTCATGAGCAATTCCGGCAATCTTGGCATCCTGTTCAGTGACACCTTCATCTGCATTAATCACAACAATGGCAACATCTGCGCGTTCTACCGCAGTAACAGTACGCAGAATCATGAATTCTTCAAGTTCTTCCTTGATTTTGTTCTTCCTGCGAAGTCCTGCAGTATCAATAAAGGTATATTTTCTGTCATGATAAACAACTTCCGTATCAATTGCATCACGGGTCGTACCTGCCACATCGGATACAATAAGACGGTTTTCGCCGATCAGCTTATTAATAATAGAGGACTTACCAACATTCGGCTTACCGATAATTGCAACCTTCAGAGAGTCATCTTCCTCCTCCGCTTCCGGAAGTTCCTTGAAGTGTGACACGATCTCTTCCAGAAGATCACCAATTCCCATCTGGTTAGCTGCACTGATCGGATGTGGATCACCGATTCCCAGGTTATAAAATTCATAGACATCCAGCATATCACGGCCAAAGTTATCGACCTTATTAACCGTCAGGATGACCGGCTTTGCCGAACGGCGAAGCATATCTGCCACCTTGGCGTCCGCATCTGTAACCCCCTGTTTGGCATCTACCATGAACAGAATCACATCTGCCGTATCAATGGCAATCTGTGCCTGCTCTCTCATCTGAGAAAGAATCACATCCTTCGAATCAGGTTCGATACCACCTGTATCCACAAGCGTAAACGTGTGATTAAGCCACTCCACATCACGGTAGAGTCTGTCTCTGGTTACACCGGGTGTATCTTTTACAATGGAAATATTTTTACCGGCAAGTGCGTTGAATAATGTGGATTTGCCGACATTTGGTCTCCCTACTACTGCTACAATGTTTTTTCTTTTCATTTTATCACCAATACCGTTCTCTAATTAAATGCAAATGCGATAACACCTGCATTAAAAAGCCATCCATCGGACAGCAGCTGCATGCGCGAAATTCCGGTCTGAAGCCAGACAGGAAGATATTATAACATAAAACTTCAAAAAATTCATTCATTTATGATGCATTATCGGATTTTTATAAAAACATAAAGAGGATGCACAGCAATTCCTATACAGAGGTTGCGCAGCAACCTCTTTTAAATAGAGGTGCTGCGCACCTCTATCTAATGATACCATGAAATTCCTTGACGTGTCACTAACAGGATGATAAAACAAAGAGGTAAAAACAATTCATAACAGATTGGAGTATATCATGCCTGATTTTCACAAACTGGAAGCTACCATGCCTGTTGCACCACTTGGCCTCGTTGCACTTGATTCCGCCGGGGAACTTGGTAAAAGCGTCAATCAGTATCTTGCTGAATTCCGCCATACGCTGCACACTGTTCCATCTACAGACCCTGCATTCAGGGGTTACGTCAAGGACAATTATCTGCTGAACGTGGAAACGGATCGTTTCGGAAGCGGTGAAGGGAAAGCTGTAATTAATGAAACAGTCAGAGGAAAAGATCTGTATATTCTTCTCGACGTCTGTAACCACAGCATCAGCTACAAAATGAACGGATTTGTCAATTACAAGTCTCCTGATGATCATTATCAGGATCTGAAAAGAGTCATTGCTGCCGTAAATGGTAAAGCAAGAAGAATCAATGTAATCATGCCGTTCCTGTATGAAGGCAGACAGCATAAAAGAAGCGGATGGGAATCTCTTGATGCCGCAGTAATGTTTGCTGAGCTTCATGATATGGGCATCTCTAATTTTATCACCTTTGACGCACATGATCCAAGAATAGCCAATGCTGCTCCTCTTGGCGGTTTTGATAATTTCATGGCTTCCTACCAGTTCATGAAGGCACTTCTTTACAATATTGATGATCTGATTGTAGATAAGGATCATCTGACAGTTATCAGTCCGGATGAAGGCGCTCTTGACCGTGCAGTATATTTTGCCAATGTGCTTGGCGCAGATACCGGTATGTTCTACAAACGCCGTGACTATGCACATGTCGTAAACGGTACCAACCCGATTGTCGCACATGAGTTCCTCGGTTCCAATATCGAAGGCAAGGACGTCATCATCGTAGATGACATGATTTCCTCCGGTTCCAGCATGATTGACACTGCCAAGCAGCTGAAGGCAATGCACGCAAAACGTGTCTTCATCTGCACAACCTTCGGCTTGTTTACAGATGGCATGGATAAATTTGATGCGGCCTATGAAAAAGGCTACTTTGACCGTGTCATTTCCACCAACCTGATCTATCAGGACCCGGAAGTAGTCAAGCGTTCATATTATATTGTTGCTGATATGGGAAAATTCCTTGCTACTATCATTGATTTCGTCAATCATGATGCCTCCATTTCAAATGTCATTACGCCTACGGAAAAGATTCATGAAATCGTCAACAAATATAATCATGGGGAACGTGCTGAAGATGTTCTGAAAGATTAACAATTAAACAGAGATACAAAGAAAGACATCCTGCTTTTGATATTTCAAAGGCAGGATGTCTTTTTCAGTTTTTATTTCTGTTGTTTTATTTTCAGTCTTTCTTTTCCCGGTCAAACTCCAGAACTGCCTTGAACAGATCTCCATCAAGAACAATATTGAAGGTTCCGTTTTGTGCAAGCGTAAGACTCTTGGCAATAGAAAGCCCCAGTCCGCTTCCTTCCGTACTTCTGGATACATCACCTCTGATGAATCTCTCCGTCAGTTCATCTGCATTAATATTCAGCTCATTTGCAGAAATATTTTTTATGGAAAAAGCAACCTTTTCGGTTCCGTTTTCTTCTTTCAGATCAAGATCCATATATACTCTCGTATTTTCCAGCGCATATTTGAAAACATTATTCAGCAGATTCTCAATTACTCTCCAGAGATGACGGCTGTCTGCCATGATATAAATCTCATTTTCCTGTGGTTTGAATACTGGACGGAGTCCCTTCTGCTCAAACTTCTCATAAAACTCGCCGATCGTCTGATTGATCAGTTCTACAAAATTGATTTTTTCCAACGTCAGAGAAATATTGCCGGATGAAATTTTAGACGCTTCCACCAAATCAACGGTCAGCTGCTTAAGCCTCTGCGATTTCTCATCCAACACTTCCACATATCCCCGGATCTTTGGATCCTGTATGTCTTCTCTCTTGATCAGATCCACATAATTGATGATGGAAGTCAACGGCGTCTTGATATCATGAGACACATTGGTTATCAGATCTGCCTTCATCTTTTCGTCCTTCATGCTGATGCTGACAGCCTTTTCAATTCCATCTCCAATAGAATTTACCGCCTCTGCCAGAATAATATTATCTCCATG
>JAKVKH010000037.1 GCA_022486625.1 Butyrivibrio sp.
TGTTGGGCTCAGCAGATAAATGTTTGTGCGGCTGGAGAACTTGTTCAACGAGCCTTTAGGCTCCAATGTCGGTAATCACCCCTTATAGGGGTGGAACAAACCACCCGTTCAACGGGTGGTTATGATTGTGCGATATATGAATCAATAATTTTCGAAATCATGTTGCGCTGCCACCTCAGTTTTGCTACGATGAAAATAGGTGATCAGTAATGTGTTCATCCTGTTTCAGCGCATGAATCCGGGCTGGGGGAAGGTGGCAGTGTTGGAGAAGAAATCAATCAGAACAATGATGTTTCTGCTGATGTTCATACTATGTTTCTTTTCCTGCATGCCGGTTTCGGCAGCGGAACAGAACAGTGCTGCCAGAAAAACGGTGAAGGTAGGACTGTTTGATACGGATACCGTACCGGAAGATGGTGCGGAAAATGCAACGGTTCTGTACGAAAAAGGCTATCTGCAGGCAGTTGCGGAGTATGCCGGCTGGAATTATGAGTATGTTTCCGCGCCCTGGAACGATTGCCTGGAAATGCTCCAAGACGGAGAAATCGACATCCTTCTTGATGTATCGAAAACGGATGAACGGATGAAGTATTACAATTATTCCGGTGAAAGTATGGGCTCTGAAATGTGTTTCCTGTATGGACGCAAAGATACAAAGCTGGCATATGATGACTTTGCATCGTTTCAGGGGATTACGGTCGGCTATGAGGAAGGAAGCACAATCATCGAAAAGGTGCGGATCCTTGGACAAAACGGAAATTTTACATTCCATGAGAAGACATATCGCAGCGGTAAGGAAATGTTTGCCGCACTCGATGCAGGGGAAGTGGATGCGGTTGCCCAGACAAGTCTTTATGATACACCGTCAGAACATGTGATCCTGGCCAAATGCAGTCAGGAACCGATCTATATTGCAACCAGCAGAAAACGTCCGGAACTGAAGCCGGAACTGGATGCTGCAATGACACAGCTGTTCAGTTACAATCCTGATTTTAATTCCAGTATGTATATGACTTATTTTGGCAGCAGGATATCCCAGGCAACCGGATACTCCAGAGAGGAACTGGAGTATCTGCAGAGCAGACCGGTGGTGGATGTTGTTTATGAAACGAACTGGGCTCCCTTTGAATATGAAGAGGCAGGAAGCGCAGGCGGCATTACGCCGGATGTGATCCGGGCGATCGGTAAAGAGACAGGGATCACATTCCGTTTTGTTCTGACTTCGTCGACACAGGATGTTTATGGCAGGATGGGTGAGGCTTCCGGAGATCAGATTATGGCCGTAAGCTACAATTATATCTGGGCCAATCAGCATGACCTGTGGGTGACACAGCCTTATGTGTCAGGCTCTGTCATGCGCGTCACGCGGAATGCAAATGTAAATCCTGGAACCGTGGCAATTGTGAAGGACGGGTATCTGGCCAGTGAAATCAGAAAAGAATATCCGCAGTTAAAGCCGGTGGAGTATCTTACATTTCAGGAGTGCATGGATGCGGTACTCAGGAGAAAGGCGGACTGCACATTCCTGAATTATTATCAGGCAAACTATTATCGGTCCATGGATGTGTACGAAAATTTCAGCTACAGACCGGTAGAAAATATTTCACAGAGCATAGCACTGGGAATTACCAAAACATCCAACCCTGTGCTGTTGGGAATTCTTTCAAAATCATTGCAGCGGCTGTCTGCCAATGATCTGCAGAGTATTCTGAGTGAAAATTCTGTAAAAGCAGAGACACTTTCGATGAGTAATCTGATTTATCATTATCCGGTACAGATAGCTGCAGCACTTGGCGTATTGGGTGTTCTGATTGGTATTTCCATTTTCCTGTACATTTCCGCAGCTGTCAGAAAACGTCAGAATCTGGTGTTGAAGACGGCAAAAAATGAGGCAGAACAGGCCAATCAGGCCAAATCCGAATTTCTGTCCCGTATGAGTCATGACATCCGGACACCGCTCAATGGAATTATCGGAATGACGCATATTGCAGGACTGCAGGAGAATCCGGAGACAACAAAGGATTGCCTGTCCAAAATCGACCGCTCTTCAAAATTCCTGCTGGGGCTGGTGAATGACATTCTGGATATGTCCAAGGCAGAGAGCGGGAAAATGGAACTGCATCCGGAACCGTATTACCTGGATGATTTCGATGAATATATCGAGGCGGTGATCAGACCCTTATGTAACAGTAAGAATCAGACACTCGCATTTGAAATATCTCCGATCGAGCATGTGGTTCCGTTGCTGGATATACTGCGGATTAATCAGCTGTATTTCAATCTGCTGTCCAATGCGGTCAAATATACGCCGGAAGGCGGCAGAATCGTTGTGAAGGTAGAGGAGAGTCTTACTGCGGAAAATAAGGACAGAATTCATGCCACGATTACAGATAACGGCATCGGGATGAGCGAGTCTTTCCAGAAGGTTCTGTTTGAACCTTTTACACAGGAAGGCAGAAATGACAGTTCAGAAATGCGGGGAAGCGGATTGGGACTGGCCATTGTAAAGAAAATACTGGATACCATGGGTGGCAGTATTACCGTAAAGAGCAGTATAGGTAATGGTTCGGAATTCTCTTTTGTGATTGACTGTGATTACGTGAAAGGAGAGCGGGAGCGCGGATCAGGAGCCGGAAAGGAGGCAAATGATCTGGCGGTACTAAAAGGAAAGCATGTTCTTCTGTGCGAGGACCATCCGTTGAATCAGGAGATTGCAAAGGAACTCCTGGAGGAAAAGAAGATGATTGTCAGTCTGGCGGAAAACGGGCAGGAAGGGGTCAGACAATTCAGTGTTTCGACAGTTGACTATTATGATGTGATCCTGATGGATATCCGGATGCCTGTTCTGGATGGCTATGAAGCAGCGCGGCAGATCCGCGGTCTTGAACGTGCAGATGCCCGGACGGTACCGATTCTGGCAATGACTGCCGATGCTTATGCGGATGACATACAAAAGTGCCTGAATGCCGGAATGAACGGACATATTGCCAAACCGGTTGATCCGGGAAAACTTTATCAGACAATTGCAGAAACAATTGCCGGAAGAGAGGCGGATAATCTGCAGTGCAGGAAGAATGCAGGAAACGGCTGACATGGAAGAAAATAATCGTAAATATCAGATAAAAATATTAATTGAAAAAGAGATACAATACAGACGATATGATAACATCATGCTACAAAATTATGAGGGGCTGATACTTCAGGTTCGAAAAAAAGTAAAAATGAAATTACTGGAGGAAAGCCATAATGGATGCTTTTGACACAAGGCATGTGCTACATTTTGAAAAAATGAAATCGGTAAGTCCGGAAATACTCAGAAATTATCATGCATTTCTTTCGGAGCAGGAAGAAACAACCATATTATGTAACAGTGTGCAGTATGAAATGGCGCTTCTGCATTGCGTGAGAGACGGGGATCTGGAAGAACTGGAAAAGAGAATGCCGGGGGCACCATGGCAGCTGCATTTCGGACACTTTTCCGACAACCAGTTTCGAAGAGAACAATATCTGTATGTATCTGCAATTACGCTGGTGACACGATATGCGCTGATCGGGGGATTGCCTGCAATACAGGCATATACGCTTTGTGAAGTATATATGCAGAAAGCGGACAGCTGCAAGGATGCAGCAGAACTCTGGCATTATTTTAATATGGCGATTTTTGATTTTACCGGCAGGGTTCATGCGAACAAAAATAATTCTATCAACAGTTATCCGGTGCTGCTGAGCATTACCTATATTTCCAACCATATTTATGAAAAAATCACACTGAAAAGAGTAGCGGCACATTGTCAGGTGACCGTACCATATCTGAGTGCATTGTTTAAAAAGGAAATGAACATTAATTTCAATGAGTATCTTTGTAAGGAAAAGATGAAGGTTGCAGCAACACTTCTGACAGAAAGTTCATTATCTGTGATGAAAATTTCCGAGATGCTGTCCTACAGCAGCAGTTCCTCTTTCGGAATGCACTTCCGTAAGGAATACGGGCTGACACCTTCCAGATATCGTTATATAGCCAAAACGAAATAATGCAATCTTCATAAAAAGATGTATAATAAATAGACATGGGTGCAGAGGTACTCATGTCTATTCAAGGTTATACAGGATATAATCCCGGCATGCAAAGACGTGCAGAAAAAGAAGGAATTGCAGGAAATGAATTATATGTATGAGAGAGATTTCAGTGGAATAAAAAAATTTGAATCCAAGGTCTGGTTGGCATCCCCGACCATGCACGGTCAGGAACTGGAGTACATGACAGAAGCATATCAGACGAACTGGATGTCAACAGTCGGTAAGAACCTGGATATCATTGAACAGCAGATGGCAGAGAAGATGCAGGTGAAATATGCAGTAGCGCTTTCCAGCGGAACGGCAGCACTGCATCTGGCATTCCGGCTTGCAGGTGAAGCGCTCTATGGTCAGCATGCGGCGAACAGAGGGGCACTGACAGGGCATAAGGTGTTCTGCTCGGATATGACTTTTGATGCATCGGTGAACCCCGTTGCCTATGAAGGCGGCGAAGCTGTCTTTATCGACACGGAATATGATACGTGGAACATGGATCCGGTCGCACTGGAAAGGGCATTTGAAATTTATCCCGAGGTAAAGCTGGTCGTGGTTGCACATTTGTACGGAACACCGGCGAAGATGGATGAAATTCTGAAGGTCTGCAGAGCGCATGGCGCGCTTCTGGTGGAAGATGCTGCAGAATCGGCAGGAGCTACCTATAAAGGCAAGGCGACCGGTTCTTTTGGTGACTATAATTGCATCAGCTTTAACGGAAATAAGATTATCACAGGCAGCGCCGGAGGCATGTTCCTGACGGATTCGAAGGAGGATGCACACAAGGTACGTAAGTGGAGTACACAGGCACGTGAAAATGCGCCCTGGTATCAGCATGAGGAACTGGGCTACAACTACCGCATGAGCAATGTCATTGCAGGCGTTGTCCGCGGACAGATTCCATGGCTGGAAGAACATATCGCACAGAAGCGTGCAATCTACGAGCGGTATAAGGCAGGTTTTAAAGACCTCCCGGTACAGGTAAATCCCTATGATGAAAAGAACAGTGTGCCGAATTTCTGGCTCAGCTGCATGATCATCGACCAAAATGCCATGAGCAGGCAGGTACGAGGGGAACAGGATGTCCTTTTTATCCCCGAAGAGGGAAAGAGCTGCCCGACGGAAATTCTGGAAGCTATTATGAAGTTCAATGCAGAGGGAAGACCGATCTGGAAACCGATGCATATGCAGCCGGTTTACAGAATGAATGCTTTCATTTCGGCAGACGGTAACGGAAGAGCCAGAAGCAATGCCTATATTAATGAAGGCAGGATCACGGATGTCGGAATGGATATCTTTGCCAGAGGGCTTTGTCTGCCGTCCGATAATAAGATGACACCACAGCAGCAGGATAGCATAATAGAGATCATTCATCGCTGTTTCAGGTAAATCATATATGTTATGTAAAGCCAATCATTAAATTTTAGTGAAAAAGCCCTGTATACATGAATTCACGATTGACTTTCATTGCAGATTATGAAAAAATATAAATGAATGCGCTGCAGATCCTTTTCGTAAATCAGCAGGCATGATATGTGGAAAGTTTATGGGAACAAAAGAAAGAGAGGATAAATGTAATATGGCAAATGTTGATTTAACACAGTATGGTATTACTGGAACTACAGAAATTGTGCATAATCCTTCTTATGAAGATCTGTACAAGGAAGAAATGGATCCGAGCCTTGAAGGCTATGAAAAGGGTCAGGAAAGTGACCTTGGCGCTGTCAATGTTATGACAGGTGTATACACAGGTCGTTCTCCTAAAGATAAGTTCATCGTTATGGATGAGAATTCCAAGAACACTGTATGGTGGACATCCGATGAATACAAGAATGATAATCATCCTGCTTCTGAAAAGGCATGGGCTGCAGTAAAGGAAATCGCCAAGAAAGAGCTTTCAAACAAGAAGCTGTATGTTGTAGATGCATTCTGCGGCGCAAACGCAGATACAAGAATGGCAGTCCGTTTCATCGTTGAGGTTGCATGGCAGGCTCATTTCGTTGAAAACATGTTCATTAAGCCTTCAGCTGAAGAACTGAAGAACTTCAAGCCTGATTTCGTTGTTTACAACGCATCCAAGGCAAAGGTTGAGAATTACAAGGAGCTGGGTCTTAATTCTGAGACAGCAGTTCTGTTCAATATTTCAAGTCGTGAGCAGGTTATTGTAAATACATGGTACGGCGGAGAAATGAAGAAGGGTATGTTCTCCATGATGAACTACTATCTGCCGCTGAAGGGCATCGCTTCCATGCACTGCTCTGCAAACACAGATATGGATGGCAAGAACACAGCGATCTTCTTTGGTCTGTCAGGAACAGGTAAGACCACACTGTCTACAGATCCCAAGCGTCTGCTGATCGGTGATGATGAACACGGCTGGGATGATAACGGCGTATTCAACTTCGAAGGTGGCTGCTACGCAAAGGTTATCGACCTTGATAAGGATTCTGAGCCTGATATCTACAATGCAATCAGACGTGACGCTCTTCTTGAGAACGTTACTGTTGATAAGAACGGCAAGATTGATTTCACAGATAAGAGCGTAACAGAGAATACACGTGTATCTTATCCGATTGATCACATCAAGAATATCGTTCGCCCGATTTCTTCCGCTCCGGCTGCAAAGGATGTAATCTTCCTGTCAGCAGATGCATTCGGTGTACTGCCGCCTGTATCCATTCTGACACCTGAGCAGACAAAGTACTATTTCCTGTCCGGTTTCACAGCTAAGCTGGCTGGTACAGAGCGTGGTATTACAGAGCCTACACCTACATTCTCAGCTTGCTTTGGTCAGGCATTCCTGGAACTGCATCCTACAAAGTATGCAGAAGAGCTGGTTAAGAAGATGGAAAAGAACGGCGCTAAGGCATATCTTGTAAACACAGGCTGGAATGGTACTGGAAAACGTATCTCCATTCGTGATACACGTGGTATCATCGATGCAATCCTGAACGGATCCATCGATAAGGCTCCGACAAAGAAGATTCCGCACTTCGATTTCGAAGTACCGACAGAACTTCCGGGAGTTGATTCCAAGATTCTTGATCCTCGTGATACATATGCTGATGCTTCCGAATGGGAGAAGAAAGCACAGGATCTTGCAGCACGTTTCGTAAAGAACTTCGCAAAGTATGAAGGCAATGATGCCGGTAAAACACTTGTTGCAGCCGGACCGAAAGCCTGAAGCTGATTAATTGTAAATGAACTGCCACCGGGCAGAGATGCATAAGCGTCTGATTGTATGTCGTTAGGTCATAGAAGACATACTTTCAGGCGCTTTGTTTTTTTAATATAAAAATGAGCTGGAGGAGTAAAAAATGGCATGGTTTAATCTGTTTATTGCAGGGATTTTTGAAGTGGTCTGGTCTACGGCACTGAAATATTCAAATGGTTTTACAAAACCGGTCGCATCGGTGATTACGCTTGCAGGTATGGTGGCCAGTTTCCTGTTCCTGGCACAGGCAACGAAGGTACTGCCCATGGGGACAGCATATGCGATCTGGACAGGAATTGGAGCAGTCGGGGCAATTATTGCCGGTATTATTCTGTTTCATGAGCCTGTCAGTACAATGCGTTTTGTTTTTTTGGCCTGTATTCTGGTCGGTATCATCGGGCTGAAGGTGACAGCAGCATAAAATAAAGTGCGGATGTTGTATCACGCAGTCTTTTTCAAAGGAGCGATGACCTGAATATGTTCGGTTCTGACAGACATCCGGAAGAGTATGAGTCCGATAATGAAAGTGACGGAAATTGCACCGACACCGTAATTGACATTGCCTGTCAGCTGGGAAACGAGGCTGACAATCATGGTGCCCATAAAGGAAGCACCCTTTCCGCAGATATCCATGATGCCAAAATATTCACCTGATTTTTCCGGCGGAATGATTCTGGCAAAATAGGATCTTGAAAGTGCCTGTATACCGCCCTGAAAGAGACCGACCGTAATTGCCAGAATCCAGAACTGATATTGATCATGCAGTGTTGCCCCATAAAGTGCAATGCAAAAGTATGCGATGATGCAGATACTGATCAGTGTAGAGGATGAGATATGTCTGGCAAGACGGCCGATCAGAATACAGCTCGGAAATGCAACGAACTGTGTGACGAGGAGCGCAATGAGCAGTCCTGTGGAATCCAGTTCCAGTGCAGAACCATAGGCAGTTGCCATTTCAATGATGGTATAGACACCGTCAATATAGAAAAAGAATGCCAGAAGGAACAGATATATGTGCCGGTCTTTGGAAATGTCCCGAAGAGAGCCGGCAAGACCGGTAATTGTGGTATGAAGCTGAATGCATTCTTTTTCCTGATAATGCTTCTGTTGATAGGATCTGATCAGCGGCAGGGACACGGTACCCCACCACAGGCCGGTGATGACAAAAGCAAATGCCAGTGCATTCAGATGGGAAAGACCGATTCTTCCTGAGAACAGAACCAGAAGAAGTGAAATGATAAAGGGAATGCAGCTGCCGATATAACCCCAGGCGTAACCACTTGAGGAAATGCTGTCCATTCTGCTGTCATCGGTAATATCCGGCAGCATGGAGTCATAGATGATCAGACTCAGTGAATAGCAGATGCGGGCTGCAATATAAATGAGAAGAAAGAACAGCCACTGACGGATAAAGCCCATAACCATACATCCGGTGCAGCCCAGAAGAATACTGAGTGTGAACAGCTTCTTTTTCATCCCTTTAAAATCAGACAGGGTGCCGATCAGCGGACCGGTGAATGCAACAATCAGTGTAGCAATGGATGCAGCGTAGCCCCAGAAAGCAAGGTAAGAAACAGAACTGATACCTGCATTTGCTGCAAGAGCATTAAAAAAGAGCGGAATCATGGTAGATACCATCATGGTAAAGGCGGAATTGGCGACATCATACAGCACCCATCTGCGTTCCTGACCGGTAAGTTTTTCATTCATATTTTTTTCATCCTCTTTTCTTCACAGGATTCCACGTAAACGGAATTAAATGTGTAATTGTACAGATCATCCCATCCGAAACCTTCCTTTGTGTATTCAAAATCGGTAATCAGACGGATGGCATCTTTTTTGGCAAGTTCATAGAGCAGCATCATACGGGTGTTTGTTTTTTCAGAACCCGGGATATCAATTCTGGTCATCAGGAGTCCATTCAGTTCGGAAAAGTGTCCGGACAGATGAAACAGCATCTGCAGAAAAAGGCGTTGCCACAGGTATGGGGCTTGCAGGAGTGCGGCGGTTTTTTTGAAAGAACACAGGCAGGTATCAATATCATCAGGTGTAATGTGCGGGAAGAAAGAAGCGATGACGGAGCTGGTGCGTGAACTCCGATGAATGTGCAGAGTAAGGTTTGCGTGCAGAGGATTCAGTCCATCATGAAGAAGCAGATATCTGTCGAAGGCAGTTTCGATATCTGCATGTGTCAGTGTATCATTTGCGGCAGTACCATCAATATAGCCATGGCAGGTACTGTCAAGGACAAAATGACAGATAAAACCATAAAGATAGGAAAGACCTGCACCGGGAAGATCACGACTGCAGGCGATAGTCGAAGCATTTCTGAAAAAACGGATACCAGGCTCATCGTGCAGACGGTATCCAAGGGCAGAGATGGGATTATGGTTCAGGGGATGACAGTAAAAGAAGATATCCGGACCGTGGAGACCGATATTATAAAGATCGGCCTCCGGACGGATTCTGTTCTGAATTTTTTGCGGAAGTCGTTCAAGAACTTCCTGACCAAAGCGATAATGTGCATAAGTAGCGGGCATGAGATACGTATCCTTTCTGTGGCAGAGTTAATGTGCCTTTACACCTGGAAAGGATAGCATCCGCTTGTCAAATACATGGGATGGGGACGTAAAGATATGGTGAAATTTTAGGCATGATCCAGTTTACGGATAAAACCCGTAAACAGAATAATTGCAAGGACTGCGGAGACAATTTCCGCAAAAGGCGTGGCAAGGACGACCCCTTCAATACCGATCAGATAACGGAAAACAAACATGGCAGGGATGTCTGCAAAGCCTTTTCGCAGTGTTGAGAGGAGAAAGGACTGAACCTTATGGCCGGAAGCCTGAAATACGGTATTGGTCATATAGGAAAGTGCGGCCAGAGGAGCAGCGAAGGCAATAATGCCAAGGAACATTGTCCCGTATCGGACGGATTCCGGTTCATTAATGAAGAAGCGGACCAGAGGAGCAGCAAAGGTACGAAAGGCAATGGTACAGATACAGCCGAACACAAAGACAATTGATCCTGAAAAGGCGATTGCCTTTTTCAACCGGGGATAATTGCCGGAACCGTAATTATAGCCCAGAAGCGGAAGGACGCCCTGCGTCAGCCCCATGCAGGTGTTGAAGGCAATCATATTGATCTTTTTGGCAACGCCCATGCCGGCAACGGCGCCACTTCCGTAGCTGCGGACGAGGACATTGGCGAAGATATTGGATACCATGGCAAGTGTGGTCTGAAGTGCGGCGGGAAGTCCGATGGCCAGTACATCCTGCGGAATATGATCATTAAAGGAAATATCGCGTGGATCTAAGGTGAATACCGGATGATCTTTGTGGCGAGTAAGAAAAACGATAAAGTAAACAAGTGATACAGAATTGGAAAGGAATGTGGCAATGGCGGCACCGGTTACTTCATGACCTGCAGGGAGCAGTACAAACATGAACAGAGGGTCCAGAATGATATTCAGAATACCGCCCAGTGACATGCCGATGGCTGCCTCCCTGGCAGCACCGATGGAACGGACCAGATGACCGCACAGTACATTGCCGACAGTCGGAAGTGCGCCAAGGATCATTGT
The DNA here is from genome assembly GCA_022486625.1 of Butyrivibrio sp. Lineage (GTDB taxonomy): Bacteria > Bacillota > Clostridia > Lachnospirales > Lachnospiraceae > Butyrivibrio. The sequence goes on from JAKVKH010000037.1 coordinate 10,866, forward strand.
CCAGAAAATATAGTCATAGATGTAAGAATAAGAGTTTTTGTCACCGCCGATGGCCATGATGATTTGAGGACGGAACAGGATCATAATCAGCGCATAGAGAATGGAAGCGGCGATGCCGCCGTAAAGGCAGAATGCAAATACACTGCGGGCACGCTGTGGTTTCTTCATGCCAAGGCTGCGGGAGATGACACTGGATCCGCCAATGCCGAAGAGATTGGCAATGGCTGCCAGTATGACGAATATGGGAAAACACACGGAAAGTGCGGCAACCATGGCTGCACTTCCTGTTCTACCGACATACCAGGTGTCTGCATAGTTATAGATAATGTTGATGAGCTGTGTGATGATGGTCGGAATAGCAAGTGTCATGACGGCATTCGGAATCGGGGCTTCTTCAAAGATATATTTACTTCTGGTCTGATTGGACATTTTTCTTATTTCCTTCTTTTATTCAGTTGAATGTTTTGGAGAGAAAGATCAGTGCTGTGTCTGGAAAGGCGCTTTTCATTAATTGTCTGCAGGTCAGTGTTTTTAACCAGTTCCTGCATGGAGGTCAGAATTTTGAGAAAATCTTCTGCTTTCTGAGTTTCCAGACCTTCGGTCAGAAAACTGGTCCAGTATTTCATAATATCAAGGAAATCTTCCTGTGCGTCATATGCTTTCTGTAAAGGCTTCAGGATGATCATACGTTTGTCTGATTCATTTTTCTGCCGCGTCAGCCAGCCCTTTTTTTCCAGCGCCTGAACTGTTCTGGTGATGGCAGCCTTGTCAATCATCATATGAGCGGCAATTTCTTCCTGAGAACATTCACCATGCGTGCATAACCGGTGCAGTACGAGCATTTCAGCCGGTGAGAGGTCATATGGGCGTAGAGCCTGGTTCAGATAGATCTGGTTTTTGCGGTACAGGACAGAAATCAGATAGCCAATACTTTCATTCTGATACATGAATACCTCCTGTTAAATATTGGTTGATGAGTCAACTAAATGACAATATTATACACAATAATAGTTGACTGGTCAACTGACCGCTTATTAAAATAAGAGTTTATATTCTGCATGGAGAGTGATAATATGACAGATATGGCGATAAAGAATACATGGCTGAAAGCTGTGAGGAGAGGGTATGGAAAAAAGTGAGATCAGGATCAGGACTGCGATGGAATCCGATGCAGAAAAGCTGCTGGCGATTTATGCCCCGTACGTGGAAAAAACTGCAATCACATTTGAGTATGAAGTACCATCAGCAGGGGAGTTTGCCGGCAGAATTGCACATGTGCTTAAGCGGTATCCGTATCTGGTGGCAGAGCGAGACGGAGAAGCCATCGGGTACGCCTATGTCAGTCCATTTCATGAAAGGGCAGCATATGACTGGGCGGTGGAAACTTCCATTTATCTCAGACAGGATATGAAGCGGATGGGGATTGGCAGTACATTGTATACAGAACTGGAGGAGATACTTCGCAGGATGAACATTTTGAATCTGAATGCATGTATTGCATACCCGGAAACGGAAGATGAGTATCTGACCAGAGCGAGTGTGAAATTTCATCAGAAATCAGGATACAATATGGTAGGGGAATTTCATCAGTGCGGGTATAAATTCGGCCGCTGGTACAACATGGTATGGATGGAGAAAATAATCGGGATGCATCTTGAGCATCAGCCTGCAGTCATTCCGTTCTCTGAGCTTTGAAGGTATTGACGCAGGGACTATAATTAATTTCAGAAACAGTGACAGTAATATAGGAAACGGAGATTAATCGTATGAGCAAACTGGGAAACAAGAAAAACACAAAAGATGCCAAGCAGAAGCAGATGGCACAGCAGCTGGCTGCACTTGCACGTAAAAATGATAAGAAAAAGAGTGGTAAATAAAATTACTACAGAGCAGCATCAGTTATAAAAGGGAAAGCATCTGACGGCGCAGAGAAGCACCAGGATGCTTTCCCTTTTGCGTAAACGAGGCCAATATGGCGGATGATAGTCTCATGCAGGAGGCAATATAATGGATGATGTGATGGAAATTCTGGATGAAATGAAGGTAAAGGCACAGGATAATCCGCAGCTGCGCAGGGAACTTCTGGATACGATGAAAGAAAAGGCTCCTTATGATATGTTTTGCGAAATATGTCGGAAATGTGGCTGTGAACTTTGGCCGATGGACCTTGTGGAAGCAGGAGAAGAGATGTACGCAGAAATAAAAAGAAGCACCAATGGAGGAGGCGAGAATTCTCCCATGCTTGAGGGTCAGGATGATCTTTATCGGATGTTTCTCGATGAAATCAGATAAATGATATTAATAATCAGATATAAATAGCTTATGAGGCAATGAACGGCAGAGAAAATATCAATTTAAAATATAAGAGGATATGATATAATAACTTCAGCTGCAGAGGCACCTGAAGTTAACGAGTTTGCATTCGCAACCTCGACAGGGCGTTCAGCTGGAGGGGATCTGAAGATGAACTGGACTGAGAAAATACATGCGAATGTATGTGATGAGCATCGCTATTTTAAAGAAGCAAGGGAAGATGTATGTAATGTCAATCTTCATCAGCTGAGACTGGCCAGTGTGATTGCAGATATTTTTCTGGTAGTTTTTATTTTGATTACGCCGTTTGTATTTCCAAATTGGAAGCTTTCATGGCCTTATTATGTTTTTGGGGCAATGATGATTGCCGTGACCATAGGTGTTTTTATTTATAATTCCCGTAAGAGAAAAACGTATCAGGGAGTCATGGCGTTATGTGTGCTTTTTGATCTTTGCCTGATGGCAGGATGTATTCTGATTGATGTCATTCCTTACCCAAATTTTGTTTCTACTTATTTTCAGATCGGTATCGTGTTTATAGCTGTTTTTTTTACAATGCCGTTGCGATTGGAAATTCCGATGCTGACGTTGATTGAAGTTGCATATATTGTTGCCATTATTGCCTGGAAAACACCGAGAATGGCATCGGTAGACGGTTATGAATCAGTGATCGGTTATATCTGTTCCATTCTGATTGCAGTGATTGTGTCAGATCTTCGAGTGAAAGAAGGACTTACCAAATATCGTTATATGAGGCAGGGGACAACGGATGTGCTGACCAGTGTCCGAAATCGCGCTGAATGTGAGAAACTGATCAGGGATTTTCTGCACAAAAGAGGAAATGATACGGCACTTTGTGCAGTGCTGATGCTGGATATGGATAATTTCAAGCAGATTAATGATTGTCTTGGGCATCAGATGGGGGATCACGTACTGGAACAGGTGGGGGATATTCTGAAGAAAGAATTCCGTTCGGAGGATGTCATTGGCAGGATCGGAGGAGATGAGTTCCTGATTCTGGTAAAGAATATACACGACCGGGAAAATGTGCTCAAGGTTGCTGAACGGGTTACCTGCAGTGTCAGACAGTTATCAGAAATGCTGGATGGGGTATCTGTCAGTTGCAGCTGTGGTGCAGTCGTTTTTGAAGGAATGGCAGAATATGAAGAACTTTATAAAATGGCGGATGAATCCATGTATGAAGCCAAGAGAAGTGGCGGCGGAAGGTGCGTGGTACAGGTTGTTCGTGCACAGGCATAAACTTCGCCGCCCGTGTTTTCAGACCGGCTGAACGAATTTCTGATGTACAAAATTCAGAAATTTCTGCGCGGGTGTGGAAAGTGCCTTACTTCTGTTGTAAATCATGCTGTAGGGATAATCCATTTCAGATAATGATAAAGGTACAATGCACAGTTCTCCGTTTTTGAGCTCTGAGGCAACGGAAACCTTTGGGACAAGCGCAATACCGACATTCATCAGTACTGCAGTTTTGATTGCTTCAATACTTCCGAGAGACATGCCGATTTTTTCCGAGATACCCAACTGATGAATCATTTTTTCATAAAAGATATAAAGCTGAGAATTTGCCTTATGAACGATAAAATTCTGGTCTGCCAGGTCTTTCCGGCAGACTTTTTTGATGTCAGAAAGAGGGTTGGATGAAGAGGCAATTACAATCAGAGAATCATCAATCAGCCGTTCTACCTGAATCTGCGCAGAATAGCGTGTCTTTCCGCCGTTGATGGCAAGGTCAATCTGACCGTCCTTGATCTGACCGGCAATCTCAGAAGTACTTCCCACATTCATGTTAAAACGCACATCCGGATAGATGGAGGTAAATTCTGACATCAGTTCCGGAAGAATATAGGTGGCAGGGGTGTTGCTGGCACCTATATTGATGGTTCCGCCGATATAATTTTTTTCATCTTCAATCCGCTGTTTCATATTGTCTACAATTGTAAAAATCTGGCAGGTATATTCCTGCAGCATCTGACCGTTGCGGTTAAGATAAATTCGGTTGCCGATCCGATCAAAAAGCTGAAGCCCGATCTGTTCCTCCAGTTTTTTGACTTCGGTGGAAAGTGCAGGCTGGCTGATATGCAGCTCCGCAGAAGCCTTTCGGTAACTCTGAAGTCTGGCAACCGTATTGAATATTTCAAGATAATGTAAGTCCATTGATAATCTCCCTGTAATGCATATATTATGATAAGTTTCGTGAATGATTAAGATTCACCGGATGTATTTGTAAAACAGTGTTTCACACGTTAAGCTATATTCTGGTTGAAAGTTTGAATTTAAAGAGTAAAGGAGCACGTTATGTCATCTGAATTACTTATTCCACTTCAGGTCATCGGGCTTGGAATCGTTATCTCATATGCCATTGCCCTCATGATGAAAGTTATTCTGTTCTGTATCCGTAAAATGAAAAAATCAAATAATAAGGAGGACAACCGGGAATGAATCTGATTAATCTTTTTCAGGGAATAGGAACCATGTTCTATCAGTCCCCACAGATTGTCATCTGCCGTATTGCACTTATTTTTGCAGGTTTCCTGCTCGTATACCTGGGCAAAAAGGAAATTCTGGAACCGCTGATCATGGTACCCATGGGAGTTGGCATGTCTGCAGTAAATGCAGGAATGCTTTTTCTGGATGGAAACAAGATCGGTAATCTGATCATTGATCCGCTGCTGACATCTACAGATGATCTGATGAAATACATGCAGATCAACTTTCTGCAGCCGGTGTATACACTGACTTTCAGCAACGGCCTGATCGCCTGTCTGGTATTCATGGGAATCGGAATTCTCTGTGATCTTGGCTATGTTCTGGACCATCCGTTTATCAGTATGACCATTGCACTTTTTGCGGAGCTTGGGACGATTGCCACCTATCCGATTGCCAAACTGATGGGGCTTTCTGACGGAGCTGCGGCTGCCGTTTCCATTATCGGCGGTGCAGATGGACCTATGGTACTGTTTGCATCACTGAAACTGGCACCGGAATATTTTGTACCGATTTCCATTGTGGCTTACCTGTATCTGAGTCTTACCTACGGCGGATATCCGTATCTGATCCGTCTCTTTATTCCAAAAGAACTTCGTGGTAAGGCGATCAAGAGAGAAAAGCCGGTACAGCAGACAACTTCTGCGGAAAAGATTGTATTTGCAGTTATTGCAAACGCACTTCTGTGCCTCCTCTTCCCGGTGGCAGCACCATTGTTCCTGAGCTTCTTCCTGGGTATTATCATCAGAGAAGCCGGAATTTCAAGATATGTCAGTCTGGTAGGAGATGGATTCCTTTATACCGCAACCTTTTTCCTGGGTCTGATCCTTGGGGTACTGTGTGACGCCAGCACATTGCTGAACCCTGTAGTATTAAAGCTTCTGGTACTGGGGATGCTGTCACTGCTGCTGTCAGGAATAGGCGGCATTATCGGTGGCTATGTTGTGTATTTTGCCAAGGGTAAAAACTTTAATCCGACAGTAGGGATAGCAGGTGTTTCCTGTGTTCCGTCCACAGCCAAGGTGGCGCAGAAAGCAGCGCAGAAAGCCAATGCTTCAGCCTTCATTCTGGATTATGCCCTCGGAGCCAATATCTGTGGCGTAATTACCACGGCGATTCTGACTGCGATTTATGTTACACTTCTTTCATAATATAAAGACGGGTTTCTGTCCATCGGAAAGATGGATATGATGGACTGTAAGAAAGCGCCGGATCCGGTCGCTCTTGAACAGGAGAAGTAAAACTCCGGTAAAGGAAAAGAGTGATGCGGCGATCAGTTCGAGCAGTCCGGTGAGACTGAATACAAGATTGTTTCTATGATATCTGTCGGTGGCAGGAAGTCCATCCTCCCCGACTTCGCCGCTGTTCTTTTTCAGAATGGAGGCAACGTGCAGAAGGTCAGCAGCACTGCAGAAATCGGCATGCTGATCCAGCGGATCTCCGTGACGAACCGGATTGCCGCTGGAAACAAGTTCTGCGCACACAAACATAATGATGACAATAATCATCATTACAGATAAAAATCTATTCTTTTGCGTACATACAGAATGTGCTTTCATCGTCAGCTTCTGACCTCCAACTGCTTCTGAGTGTAGGCAAAAAACGGAATATTGTCAAGAAAAAGCAAGGTGATAACCACCTTGCTTTTTTTGTGTGCAGAAAAGAGCCAATTCTGAGCAAAAAACGACAACCCTGTGCCGTGACTGAAAACCCTGTAAAACATACAATAGAATCATCAGATGGAACAAAAAAGGGGTAGACAGAAAGGCGTGGTTACAGATATGAGTGCAACAGTACAGACAAAGAAAAAGGAAAAAATGCTTTCATCAGCAGGCATAAAGACAATTCTTCTGACGTCCATGGTATTGCCGGGGGCAATATGGTTTTTCCTGCTGAGATATCTGCCGATGGCGGGAATTATCCTGGCATTTAAGAATTATAAGGTATATACAAAAGATCCTACATTCTGGAATAACCTGATTCACAGCAAATGGGTCGGACTTAAGAATTTCAAATTTCTGTTTTCCACTTCAGACTCATGGCTTTATATCAGAAATACGCTTGCATACAATGTCCTCTGGATTATTCTCGGACTTGTGGTTGCAGTTGCGTTTGCCATTATTCTCAATGAGATCACACAGAAGTTTGTGGCAAAGACCTATCAGACACTGATGTTCTTTCCATATTTCCTCAGCTGGGTAGTTGCAAGTTATTTCGTCCTGGCATTTCTGGATCCGACCAGAGGACTTCTGGATCATTATCTTACCAGCCACGGAATGGCTGCGGTGGACTGGTACAATGAGCCCAAATACTGGCCATGGATTCTGACGATCTGCAATCTCTGGAAGAACATCGGATATTCTACCATATTATATCTGGCGGCAATTACGGGAATTGATACAACACAGTATGAAGCGGCGAGTATTGACGGAGCAGGGAAATGGCAGCAGATCTGGAATGTGACACTTCCGAATCTCAGACCGATGATCTGTATTCTTCTGATCATGAATGTGGGCAAGATTTTCAATTCAGATTTCGGACTTTTCTACACTGTACCGCTGAATTCCGGTTCACTGTTCTCAGCAACGCAGGTAATTGATACTTACATTTACCGTGTTATGACAGCAACCAACAATATCGGTATGAGTACGGCAGGCGGACTTCTTCAGAACCTGATCGGCTTTATCTGTATCATGATCGCCAACAAGGTAGTGACCAGAATTGATGAAGACAGCAGTCTGTTCTGACAGGGAAAGAGAAGGTTTGTATGAAAAAGAAAAAAAGAGCAATAAACGCAATCAGCATTCCGGTGGAAATTATATTTCATATCATTATGATTCTGTTCTGCCTGGCATGTATTATTCCATTTATTTTTGTTGTGATCATTTCCTTTACGGATCAGGAAAGTATCAGACAGATCGGATATTCCTTCACACCGGTCGCGTGGTCTCTGGAAGCCTACCGGTATGTGGTACGGCTCGGAGATCAGCTCTGGAGATCCTATTTTAACAGTTTTTTTATTACGGTGCTGGGTACGGCGATCAGTATGCTGGTCACCATCATGTATGCATATGCACTGTATCGCAGGGATTTTAAATACAGAAAGTTTTTTACCTTCTTCTGCTTTTTCACCATGCTGTTCGGAGGAGGACTGGCACCGACATACGTTGTATGTAAGACCGTTCTGGGACTTTCCGACAGCTACGCGGCAATTATTGTTCCGATGCTCCTTAATCCGTTCAACCTGATTATCATGAGAACCTTTTTCCAGAGTTCTGTTCCGGCAGAACTGATCGATGCGGCATCAATTGACGGAAGCGGAGAGTATTCCACACTGTTCCGGATCATCATTCCGATTTCCAAACCCGGAATTGCGACGGTGGGACTTCTTACCGCACTTGCCTACTGGAATGAATGGTTTATCCCGATGCTGTACGTCAAGGATGCCAAATACATTCCGCTGCAGTACCTGCTGATGCAGATGCAGACCAAAGTCGACTTCCTGGTAAAGAACAGTTCCATGATCGGCGCAGAGGCTTCCAATATCATGAACTCTCTGCCTGCAGACAGTCTTCGAATGGCACTGGTAGTACTGATTGTGGTACCGATTGCGTTTGCATATCCATTTTTCCAGAGATATATCATCTCGGGACTGACCATAGGGTCAGTCAAAGGTTAAACATTAAAGTGCAATTGCACTTTAATGTTAAGAGGTTGCTGCGCAACCTCTGCAGGGAAAGCCGGGTTGCTGGGTAACCTCTGCAAGGGAAGTATGGGCAGTTTTACGAGGGTAGTTACGGCATAGTGCCGACTATATAACATCATTCAAGGAGGGTTTTCTATGAAAAAGAAGGTAATATCCTGCATTCTTGCTGCATCCATGGTGCTGTCAATGACAGCATGCGGAAAGAGCAGCAGTACTACTGCCGACAGTACGGCAGCAGCCAGCAGTGCGCAGGACAGCACAACGGCAGCATCAGGAGATGGTGCGGCAGCAGATTCTGCAGCTACAGCAGAATCCGTGGATGTCAGCAAGCTTGAGCCGGTTACACTCAAGATGTATTTCCACGGCAGTAACGTAACAGATGACAGTCAGACCATGGAAGCAGTAAATTCCTATTTAAAGGAAAAGCTGAATGTCACACTTGAACCGATCTGGGGCACATGGGGAGATTTTGATACCAATTCCGTACTGTCTCTGCAGGGCGGCGATGATGTGGATATCTATTTCACAAGTTCCTGGAGCGCAGATGAGTATAACAAATTTGCGAGAGATGGCTATTGGGTACGCCTTGACGATCCGGAGAACAACCTGATTCAGAAATATGCACCTGAACTTTGGAAGACACTTCCGCAGGTACTGATCAATGGTGCTACCATCAATGGTTCTGACGGATGCGGTGTGTATGCAGTTCCCGGTTATAAGGATATTGCAACACAGAACTGCTGGGATGTAAACGTTACAAAGTTAAAAGAACTTGGCTATACCGTAGACGATATCAAGAATGCAGATTACTATACATTCGGAGATATTCTGAAGAAGGCAAAGGAAAAGTACGGTAAGGACTTCTATCCGCTTCTGGTAGAAGGCGCAGTTCTTGAGCGTATGGTGGACAATTCAATCATCGTAACAGGTGACAGCGGAACAGGCAACTTCATGTCCTACTACATCAATCCGGATGATCTGACACAGCCGAGTTCTTATGGCAATAAGATTCTGAACAAGTTCGCAACAGATGAGTTCAGGAAATTTGCTGAGCAGACACGTAAGTACTATGAGGCAGGATATATTGATCCGGCAATGGGCAATGCAAATCAGGCAAATGATACCAGATCCAGCAAACAGCTGACCGGTGATTATCTGATCGGTACGCAGTCCTATTCACTGGGATATGAACTGCAGGCTTCTCAGGAACGTAAGATTGAGGTTGCCATGGTACCGACCACAGATCCTTATGTGGATACCACATCTTCACAGGGTGCAATGATGGCTATTTCCACAGCATCCAAGAATCCGGAACGTGCAATGATGTTCCTGAACCTGCTGAATACAGATCCGTATCTTATGACGCTTCTGAACTACGGTGTGGAAGGTGTTCATTATAACTTAAACAGTGACGGACTGGTTGAATTCACAGATAAGAGATCAGACTATCAGCCATGGACCAACGGCATGGGCAATGTAACCATTCTGACACCTACAGCAGATCAGGGCGCTGATTTCTGGACCGGCTTCAAGTCTTATTATGGCGAAGCAAAGCAGATCCCGATTCTGGGTTATGCATATGATGCAACCAATACGGAAACACAGATGGGTGCTGTTGCAAACGTAGTTGCTGAGTATATGCTTCCGCTCTGCACAGGAACGGTTGATCCTGATGAGAAACTTCCTGAGTTCCTGAAGAAACTGGAAGAAAACGGAATTAACGATGTCCTTGACGATGCCAATAAGCAGCTGGATGCATATATGGCAGTAAAGGGAGAATAAAAAAGAATCAGGTTTTATAAAAAGGAGCAGAACATGATCGTACGCAAAATCAGACCGGAGGAATTCAAAAGGACAGAGGAACTGTTTTCCGTTGCGTTTGAATTTCCATATGACTGTGATCAGGATGAAAGGACAAGGTATCATGAAAAAGACCGTAATCCCCAGTCCAGAGAGGATGCGTACCTTCTTGAAAAGTATGCTGCTTTTGAAGATGATGATGAGACGATGACCGGCTGTGTTTCTGCACTGCGTTTCCCCATGAATTTTGATGGGGAAACGGTTCTGATGGCAGGAATAGGAGGGGTATCGTCTCTTCCTCAATACAGAAGAAGGGGCGGGATTCGCGGTTGCTTTACCGCTATGCTGCCGGACCTGTATCGTGAAAAAGTACTTTTTTCCTACCTGTATCCGTTTTCTACGGCATATTACAGGAAGTTCGGCTATGAAATGGGATGCAGAGGTGTGGAGCATGAACTGAAGCTGGCCTTTATTCCGAATTATGGCACAAAAGGCAGCTGTATACTGGCAGAGCCGGGGAACAGAGCAGCACTTGCCTGGGACGTCAGAAGCGCATATGAATTATGGAAGAGCAGATATAATCTGATGATCTGCAATGAGTCATGGGAGTACCGTTTCCTGTCGGAAGCGGATCCGTTTAAAAAACAGGAATATACATATCTGTACCGGAATGAAAACGGCACAGTGACAGGTTTCATGACATTTGTAAAAGTAAAAAAAGAAACACAGCAGAAGCTGATCTGCAGCCGCTTCATTTATACGGATACGGATGCACTGAAAGGGCTTCTGGAGCTTGCCGGAACATTTGCAAGTGATCATGTATCAATTACATTTACCCTGCCGGAGAACTGTGAGCTTGAACCGCTGCTTCCCGAATTATCTTTCGGAGCCTGCAGCAGGCAGCTTAAAAATCTGGGAATGATCCGTGTCATTAATGTGCAGCAGGTGTTGTACACTGCAGTATACAGGGGAAGCGGAGAACTGCAGATTCAGGTTACAGATGACCTGATCACAGAAAACAATGCAGTATTTCATGTCGTTTTTGAAAATGGTGCGGCAGTCAGCGTGGAAAGAGTGGATTCAGAAAACGCAGCAGTGCAGGTGAGAATGAAGATCAGTGAATTTTCCAGATATATTGCAGGATGTTCTGATCCATCCACAATGCTGCTGAATCCTGAGATTATAATTGATTGCAGGATGGAAGAAGTGACAAAGGTTTTTTACAGAAAAAACTGTTTTATTATGGAATATTTTTAAAGAGGAGCAGAAAAAATGCGTATTATTAAAGCGAAGGATTATAACGCAATGAGCAGAATGGCAGCAAATATCATTTCCGCTCAGATCATCATGAATTCAAAATGTGTGCTGGGACTTGCAACAGGTTCCACACCACTTGGCATATATCAGCAGCTGATCGAATGGTACACAAAGGGAGATCTGGATTTCAGTGAAGTAACGACCATCAATCTGGATGAATACAGAGGCCTTGGGCCGGACAATGATCAGAGCTATCGTTATTTCATGAATACCAATCTGTTTGATCATGTCAATATCAGAAAAGAATATACGTATGTTCCGAACGGACTTGAACCGGACAGAGATAAGGCCTGCAGCAGCTATAATGAAAGGATCAGAGCCTGCGGCGGCATTGATCTGCAGCTTCTGGGACTTGGCAATAACGGGCATATCGGTTTTAATGAACCTGAAGATGCATTTGAAAAGGAAACGCATTGTGTAAAGCTTTCAGAGAGTACGATTCTGGCAAATGCCAGATTTTTTGACAATCAGGCTGAAGTACCAAGAGAAGCGTATACCATGGGAATCAAATCCATTATGCAGGCACGAAAGATTGTGGTGGTTGTAAGCGGAGAAGGTAAGGCGGAAATTGTGAAAAAGGCGTTTACCGGACCTGTGACACCAATGGTTCCGGCTTCAGTGCTGCAGCTTCACAATGACGTGACGCTGGTTGGAGATGAACCGGCACTGTCGCTTCTGGAAGTGTAATCCGGGCGACAGTTATCCTTGGAGGGACAGAGTATGCTGATCATAAACGGCAGTGTTTATACGGAAAAGTTCAGATTTGAAAAGAAAAACATCCGGATTACGGATGGAAAAATTACAGAGGTAACAGAAGAAAAACTGGCGGCTCAGAAGGGTGAAGAGGTTATTGATGCCGGAGAGATGAAAGTGATACCGGGTCTTGTGGATATTCATTTTCATGGGTGTGCGGGATATGATTTCTGCGACGCTTCGGATGAAGCGATTACCAGGATGGCACAGTATGAAAAAAGTACCGGTGTTACAGATATCTGTCCGGCGACCATGACATTATCTGAGCAGAGACTGACTGCAATCTGCAGAACTGCAGCAGCACATCGCGTGGGGGATGATGAGGCGGAGCTGATCGGAATCAATCTGGAGGGGCCATTCATTTCTCCGGACCGTGTCGGTGCGCAGAATCCGGAATATGTGAAAAAACCGGATGCAGAGATGCTGGAAAGGTTGATTGAAGCGTCAGGACAGCTGGTAAAGCTGGTGACGATTGCACCGGAAGTTCAGGGCGCGGTGGAGTGTATCCGCAGCATGAAGGAGAAAGTACATTTTTCCGCAGGACATACCATGGCAGGATGTGAAGAGGCCGCAGCTGCATTTGCAGAAGGTGCAGACCATGTTACACATCTGTATAATGCAATGCCCGGACTCTCACACCGAAATCCGGGAGTCGTCGGCGCGGCGGCAGATAATCCGAAAGTAATGGCAGAACTGATCTGTGACGGGATTCATATTCATCCGGTAGCAGTGAGGGCGGCGTTTACGTTGTTTGGAGCGGAACGAATGATTCTGATCAGTGACAGTACCAGAGCATGCGGTATGCCTGACGGAACATATGAACTGGGAGGAATTCCGGTATATAAGAAAGACGGCGCAGTCAGACAGGAGGATGGAACATTGGCAGGCAGTGCGGTAAATGTATATGACTGTATGGTGAATGCAATCCGTATGGGGATTCCGGAAGAAACGGCAATCCGCGCGGTGACTTATAATCCGCTGAAGTCCATCGGCATGCTGGAAGAGCGGGGGACAATTACGATCGGTAAAAAAGCACATATTCTCCTTACAGATTCGTCATATGCGTTGAAGAGAATTATTGCCTGAAAAAACACACTTCTTTTACTTTTTGTACATAATTACGTCACAAAATCTGTGTACTATAAAAGCATAGGAAGTAAACTTCCAAAGAAATAAACAAAACTTTTTCATAACGGGCTGTCTGGTTCCCCACCGGGCAGCCCTCCTCCCTAAAATAAGAGCAGTTCTTTTAATACAGGATCCGGAAACTTAAATGTTTTCGGATTTTTTTTATGAAAAATACAACACAAAACGGAGAAAAACGGCATGAAACTGCTACTGGTAGAAGATGAAGCGCCAATGAGACAGGCACTGGAAGAAATCCTGCGAAGAGAAAATTATGAGGTGATAAGCTGCAAAGACGGAAGCAGCGGAATGGACGAAGCGCTCAGCGGAGCCTATGATCTCCTGATACTGGATGTCATGCTCCCCGGCAGAAGCGGAATCGAGATTACGGAAAATGTCAGAAAACAGGGAATGAAAATTCCGGTTCTGCTGTTGACGGCGCTTGGTGAACTGGATGACAAGGTGAAGGGACTGGACAGCGGCGCAGATGATTATCTGACGAAACCGTTTCAGACGAGGGAACTTCTGGCAAGAGTACGCGCGCTCTGCAGGAGGAATGTGGCAGCAGCGGACGGACAGCTGACCGCAGGTGATCTGCAGCTGGATACCCGTTGCAGTGTCCTTAAATGTACACAGACAGGACAGCAGGTCCGGCTGGGAGAAAAAGAGCTGCGTATCATGGAGTATCTGATTGCCGGCCAGGGAATGATTACACCAAGGGAACAGCTGGCACTTAAAATCTGGGGCACAGAGAATGAAGCGGAATATAATAATGTTGAGGTATATATTTCGTTTACCCGTAAAAAAATGGCGTATATCGGAACCCATATGATAATCAAGGCGGTCCGGGGCCTGGGATATGAACTGAAAGATGGCTGACGGAGGACGGAAGATGTTTCGGAAAACAAAAATAAAGCTTGTGATATTTGTCATGGTGATTCTGTTTCTGCTGCTGACGGGCGCAGTGGGCATGATTTATTATACGACATACCGTAATGTGTATCTGCAGAACATCGGAATTCTGCAGGAGTATGCCTCAAGGTATGAGGATGGAATGACGCTTGCACAGCTGGAGGAAGCAGACAGGGAGACGGAAGTGCCGGAGGATCAGACTGCCGGGAATAATGAAAAACAGCAGAATGAGAACAGAGAGGGCAGAATACAGAAAGCGGTGTTTTATTCTGTGCTGTATAATGGGGCAGGTGAAATTATCGATGTGAATAACCAGTCTTCCGGATTGTCGGAGGAGGAACTGAAGTCAACAGCCGGGAAAGCGCTGAGTACAGGAAAAGAAGAAGGGGCATACGGAAATCTCATTTATATTGTCAGAACGGTGAATGCGCAGAAACTGGTGGTCATGGTTGACAACACGGTACTTCGGCAGAATATTTATACGCTGATACGGCAGACGGTCAGGATCGGCGGGGTACTGATGATCATTCTGCTGGGACTGACTATCCGGATGGCAAACCGGCTGATTGATCCACTGGATGAGAGTGACAGGAAGCAGAAACAGTTCATTTCGGATGCAGGTCATGAACTGAAAACACCGGTCGCTGCCATTCAGGCCAATGCCGATCTTCTGGAGCAGGAAATCGGAGTAAACAGATGGCTGGAAAATATCCGTTATGAAGGAGAAAGGATGACGGCACTTACTGGGCAGCTGCTGGATCTTGCAAGGACAGAGTCTGCAGCGCTGGTTAAGGCGGTGCAGGATCTGGGACGCATTGTGACAGGGGCGGCACTGCCGATGGAAAGTGTTGCCTATGAACATGGATATGAACTGCAGCTGAACATTGAAGAGCAGCTGGAGCTGCCCTGTGACAGGAGACAGATGGAGCAGCTTGTCACGATTCTGGTGGATAATGCAATTGCACATGCGGAGGGAGAAGGGAAGATTCAGGTTTCGCTTTTCAGAAAAAAGGGGATGGCGTGTCTGGAAGTCAGTAATCCCGGGAGAAAAATACCGGAAGAAAAGTGCAGTCAGATTTTTGAACGCTTTTATCAGACAGAAAAGTCCCGCAGTGAGAGCGGGCATTACGGACTTGGACTTGCGATTGCAAAGGCAATTGCAGTGGCACATCATGGTCAGATCAGCGTAGTCAGCACTGAAAAATGTACAAAATTTATAACTTTTTTACCTGAGAAATGAATAAAAATACATAAAACAGATGCCCGCATTCCGGCAATATGGTATAATTTTCTATTATATATTATTTTTACTGATACTTTTTTACTGACATGGAGGACAGAAAAATGAGCAAAGGTAAAAAAAGAATTGTACTATTTAAAAATGCGAGCATTGGCATAAAGCTGTTTCTGATCTTTGTACCGCTTGAACTGCTGACGCTGTTCTGCATTATCTTTTTCAGCTATCGTGAAAAAGCAGTACTCGATGAGACAACAAAAACGTATTATGATCAGCTCTATCAGATTAACAGCCGGCTTCTGAGCGCGGACCGGGATTATTATCAGGCGATGCTGGCGGAAACGCAGTATCTCGTATATAAGGATTCCATGTCGGCGACAGATCATGAGGCGGCGCTTAAGGATTATCAGGATAATTCGCAGCAGGTTGCAGATGGAATCAAGGAAGTGGAATCCATTGTGTCACAGGTTCCATATCTGTATTCCACATATCAGGATAAGTCCGGCAATACCATGAAATCGCTGCTGGATACTTTTAACACATCATATCAGCAGTGGGAACAGGCATATGATCCGGGTACGGGAACGGGAGACTATAAGAATCAGGCAGCTCTTTTCCTGACATCAAGGGAATATATCAACAGCATGCAGGATCTGATGACGGCGGCAACTGCAGACAGCAGTACCTATCTGACAACTTCGGTGAAAAAGAGCATTTATTCAGCCGGTGCGGTTATTATGGCAATGCTGGTTGTCATTGGTCTGTTTGCACTTGTCATATCAAGATATATCCGTCTGGGTGTTGTGGATATTACGAAGAAGATCAATAACATTGCACAGAATGATCTGACAGATGACAGTGATGCATCTGATGCAAAGGACGAAATCGGTGTGTTGTCCAGATCAGCATACAGCGTCAGAGACCGGCTGCTTGAAATTGTCGGTAAGCTGCAGACATCATCAGGAGAACTGTCAGGATCAGGCAGAATCATGGACAGCAGTACCGGTGAAGTATCCGAATCCATGAAGAATATTTCCAATGCGGTTTCCGAACTTGCAGTAACGGCAACGCAGCAGGCAACGGACATTGAGAAAATCGCCGGGAATATGAAGGATCTTGAGACCATCATGAAGAAGAGTGTATCCAGCACGGACGCACTGGAAAATGTAAGTACGGAAATTCATAATATTACGTCAAACGGAATGCAGACGGTGGATGAACTGACGACGATCACACAGCAGAGCAACGAGGCTTTCCAGTCCATATTTGATGTGATCAACGGAATTGAGGAAAGCACCAAGAGAATCAGTGATGCCAGTGAAATTATTTCCTCTATTGCAGAACAGACGAATCTGTTGTCCCTTAATGCAAGCATTGAAGCAGCACGTGCCGGTGAGGCAGGGAAAGGCTTTGCCGTAGTGGCTGAGGAGATCAGAAAGCTGTCAGAGCAGAGTGCCCAGTCGGTGGATACCATCAATCAGATGCTCAGCGACCTTCAGGCCAATACGAATCATGCGACAACGCAGAGCAGTCTGGTAAAGGAATATGTGGAAAAACAGAACGATTCAGTTCAGAATACCAAGGGCAGTTTTGGGGAAATTGTATCTGCAATTGAAACTGTGAATGATTCTGTAACGGATCTGAACAGTGTAAATGGTGAACTGGCAAAGGGAATCAATGAAATCGGTTCTCTGATTGAAAGTCTGTCGGCAGCATCTGAAGAAAATGCGGCAACGGCAGAGGAACTCAATGCCACCACGGATATGGTGACAAACAATGTTACCAATCTTCATGATACCGGTGCATCCATTAATAAGTCAGCAGAAGGTCTGGGAGAAATTGTCGGGATATTCAAAACTGGGAAGTAAAAGAAGCGCAGCATAAAACATATAGGTAAAAGAGGGCATGGCAGGATATTTTTTCTGTCATGCCTTTTTTATTGCAGTTCATTTCAATTTATATTCAATCTTCGCGAGTTATATTGATTGTACAGAATAATTTTTCATGCGGTCAAATCGCAGAAAGGATTGAAATGGTTAGGTACAGATTTTTAAGTGTTTCTCTTGCACTTCTGCTTCTGACAGGATGCGGCAGCAGTGCAGCATCATCAGTTTCAGATACGGCGCAGGATTCAGATTCAGATACGGCAGGAACGGGGACATCAGCTCTTTCCACAGGAACAGTACAGACGGATCTGTCTCAGATTGATATGTCGAAATGGCAGTACGATTCCGACAATGATGTATATTATCAGGTGGGAATATCCTATTGTGAGACACCGGCAGACACCAGCTACGAAACGATGGGAATCTATGTTCCGGGGAAGTTCATGACAGCAAAGGACAATGGCGATGGAACCTGGACCTGCAGTGTGAATACGGCGGAGAAGGTCGGAAATTATACGGCTTCGACAGCACCTGTCATTGTACCTGTCAATACACCGGGATACGCAGCACAGGCGGCGCCAACAGGATATGACAGTTCCACTTCGGAATTTACCACAGCAGGCATGGTGGTCGTTGTGGCAGGATGCCGCGGGCGTGATGCCGGAGCACCATCAGGCGTAACGGACTTAAAAGCAGCGATTCGTTATACCAGATACAATGAAGGCGTTATTCCCGGCAACATGGATTCCATTTTTTCAGAAGGAATGAGTGGAGGCGGCGCGCAGAGCGCACTGCTGGGATCAACAGGAGACAGTGCACTATATGATGCATATCTGAAACAGATCGGTGCGGTAACAGGTGTCAGTGATGCGGTGGCAGGCTCAATGTGCTGGTGCCCGATTACCAATCTGGATGTGGCGGATGAAGCCTATGAGTGGAATATGGGTGTTACACGTACAGGCCTGACAGATGAAGAGCAGACGCTTTCAGACGGAATGGCAACGGCATTTGCAGAATATATCAATAAGCTCGGCCTTAAGGATGAGAGCGGCAATACACTGACACTGGAAAAGTCTGATGAAGGAATCTATCAGGCGGGCAGCTATTATGATTACCTGATGGAAACAGTGGAAACATCCCTTGATAATTTCCTTGCGGACAATACCTTCCCTTATACGGTAGAATCCGGCGGCGGAATGATGGGCGGCGGAGCACCGGGCGGAAAAGGTCAGAAGCCGGATGGTAATCTTCCGGCAATGGATGGAAATGCAGCAGATGCTGCGTCCGGAACAAGCGGACAGATGCCCGCCATGACAGGTGCAGCGCCGGGAGCGGCAGCGGGCAGCAGTACCGACAGCTCAGCGGCTGGTACATCGGCAACGGATTATACGCAGATCGACCAGATTTCCCGAAGCTCATCTTCCACAGCAGCGGTCACTTTATCAGGAACCTATGATACCGTGCAGGATTATATTGATGCACTGAATGAGCCTTATACCTGGGTAAAATATGATGCGTCCACCAACAAGGTTACCATTACCAGCATGTCAGATTTTGTCAGGGCAATGAAGGTTGCATCCAAGGGCATTGCCGCATTTGATGAACTTGATGCAGGGCAGGGTGAGAATACCCTCTTTGGCTATGGAGACGGTCAGGGTGCACACTTTGATTCCATTCTGGCAGGACTTCTGACGGGAACGGATTATGAAGATGCATTTACCACGGATCTTGCGAAGAAGGATTCTGCGGGCAATACTGTACAGACCAGAGTGGATATGTACAATCCGATGTATTATCTTTCAGATTATTATGACGGGTATCAGACATCGAATGTGGCCAAATACTGGAGAATCCGTACCGGTATTGATCAGGGTGATACAGCGCTTTCCACGGAAGTTGATCTGGCACTTGCCGCAGAAAATTACAGCAGCGATACAAAGGTGGATTTCGCAACGGTATGGGGACTCGGACATACAATGGCCGAACGTACGGGTGATTCCACATCGAATTTCATTGACTGGGTAAATACCTGTCTTGCCGAATAAAAATCATAAACATTATAAAAATTAACAAAAAACAGCCGATATAAGATTTAAATATTGGCTGTTTTTTTTGAGCTGAATGCCGGTATGAACCTGTCCTTATTTGTATAGATATAAAAACGTGGGAATCGAAACTTGCAGAACTCCGTCAGAGAAAGGCGGAATCAGGGAAACGCAAAGACAAAGATGTCAACAGGGAGAAAAGATGAAACGAAATATCTGGAAAAGATGGATTGCGGGTATCAGTGTGGTAATGATGGTTGTGTCCGGTATGAGTGACGCGATGCCGACAAGTGCAGCAGAAGTCAGCTCAGAAGCAGCTACGGCAACATCAGAATCCTCGCAGGCAGCATCAGAATCATCACAGGAACAGGTACAGACTTCCGGGGATGAGGGAAAGAAAACTGATGAAGAGAATCTGAAGGATACAGCTACCGGATTAACAGATGATAATAATGCAGATCATTCGGATCTGACAGATAAGAAGATAACGGAAAGCAAGTCATCTGATGCGGCAACGGTTTCAAGCAGCAAAGAGGCCTCTTCTGCAGCATCCGAGGCTTCATCGGAAAAAAAGGCAGATGCAGCTGCTTCATCTTCGACAGAAAGTTCAGCGGAATATCCTGCAGCTGACTTCGGAACAAAATCCGCAGCCGGCATGAAGGTATCCATCAGTGCACCGGAGGGTGCATTTCCGAAAGGCACCACAGTCAGTGTGACACCGGTATCCCTTGCAGGCAGCGTGGAAAATAAAGTAACAGATCAGGTGGAAGAAAACGGCAAACAGGCAACAGATCTTCTGGCTGTGGATATTTCTTTTGCAGATGCCGATGGCAATGAAATTGAACCCAAAAAGGAAATCAGTGTACAGTTCGTATCTGACAAACTGGAAGGTAATACCGCAGAAGTATATCATGTGTCGGACGATCAGCAGGATATCACACTTGCAGGCACCAAGGATGATGCAGATGCTTCTTCCGTAGATATTACGGCAGACAGCTTTTCTGTGTATGTATGTGCGCTGACGGCAGACAGTAAAAATTATACCATTACCTATCATTATGATTACGAGGGAAGCTTCGATGCGGATAAAACAGATCTCACGGGAATGATAGCTTCTGATCTTACGAAGATCACGTTAAGCGACGGTAAAGGCATGGAGCATGACGGTTTTCTGATCAAAGGATGGACAACCGTAAAGGATGGCAGTTCCATCGAATATGATCTTGGTTCAACAGATAACAACCTTACCGGCAGGTTTGATGAAAACGGTAATCTTGATCTGTATGCAGTGTGGACAAAGCTGTCAGATCTGACACAGGATATCCAGACCGGCTCTTATATCACGATTGGGGGAAAGACACTTAAGGAGGGACAGGAAACAGATATCAAAGACGGAGACGAAGTCTTTGCTTCGATGAAATGGAGTATACCTAACAACACAGGCGATATCAGAACAGGTGATGCGTTTTATTATGATTTTCCGGCAGGAATTGTGTTTAAGGCGGAAGATTCAAAAGGTGCGATTTTTGATGGTTCGGATGAAGTAGGCACTTATGAGATTACTTCAATCAATGACGGGGCGAAAGCACAGCATTCCCGCATTGTATTTACCTATACGGATAGTAATTTTGTAAAGAAAAGCAATATTACCGGAAACTTTAATATGAATGGCACATTACAGGCATCTGCGCTGGATACAGACAAAAACGGGAAAACAACCATTAATTTTCCGGGGATTGTAACCTGCAAACTGAAGGTGATTGAAACCGGTTCGCTGACTGTTGCCAAGACCTATGTAAATACAGAAGAACAGACCGGATGGTTTCTGGTAACGGTTACATCTTCCGGAATTAACAGAAATGTTGTGGTTACGGATACTATGGGGCGCGATCTTTCACTTACGGATGGCAGTATGAAAGTGTATTCTGAAGATCCTGTAAAGTCTGATGGCAGCGGATTTAAGACCGGTGCAGCAGAGTATGATAAGGATGATTATACAGTCAGTTCCGACAACAATGGGTTTACGTTAAAGCTTAATGATAATGTTAAGATGACAGACAAGGAAGCGATTTATCTTTTATATCGCACAAAGCTCAGTGATGACGGTTACTTTGAATCTACAGAGGATAATCTGAAGAATACGGCAACGGCAATCAGCGACCAGATGACAGAAAAAGCGCAGGCACAGGCACAGTATACCATCGGAGACGGAGAGGCAGCGGTAGTCAAGACAGGTACTGCAAATACGACAGACGGAACTGTGACATGGAAAATCCGTGTCAACATGCATAATCAGACAACTGTGGTATTGAAAGAGAGCTTGAAAGAAATTGCGGGAATAAATATTATCAAGGATGATACAGTTAATGTTTCAGAAAAAGTTGGAACAAGTGAAAAAACATATGAAACAACATTCGGAGAACTTCTTAATGGATATGAGCTTACAGCAACGGAAAAAAATACAGTTTATACGCTGACATATACTACAAAAGTCATCCTAGAGAATTATGATGTTCTGAATGGAATGACATGTATAAACACAGTTGATGCAGATTTTGGAACATGGAAGAAGTCCGCAACTGCAACTGTAAGTTATGGAAAGAACTATGAATCTGGACAGCCGCGAGTGATCAGAAAGTCCTGTGAACTAAATGGAAGCGATATCGACTGGAAAATATTTGTTCAGGTTCCGGAAAAAGTGGAAGGTGTTGATTCTTTATTAGCTATAGAGGACGGTTATACTACAGCGTACAGCAATATGGCGGAGGGGACGGACAGTAAGATTAATCCGCTCGGAGACTTTCGCAATCTGGTTGTGAAAATCCGCGACGGACAGGAGCTTGTAAAAGGCACTGATTATGTATTAACTGATCAATACAGTGATAAGCTTTCCAAGCCAACTACGCCGCTTTTCAGAATTGAGTTGACAACAGCCGGTTTATCCAAAGTTATGGGAAAGTACGTTGTTGTTACCTATAGTACTAAGTGTGATAATGGTGGTATGACTGCAAATGTAGACTATGTGAATCATGCAGTTGCCTGGTTCAGCAAGAATGAATCCCGCGAAGCGACATCCACATATACTAATAACAGTGCAGTGATTACCAAATCAGGAACAGGGTCTGACAATAGTGGACTGATGTCCTGGGATATTCAGGCAACAACGTCAGTTGAAAAAGGCAGTACAATTGAAGACAGCTGGACAGATAAGAGCCCGATGAAACTTGTAAAGGGAAGCTTTAAGATAAAAGGTACGACGCTTCCGGAGTCCTCTTTTGTTACCGTAAATGCCGATGGCAACGGATTTTCCATTGATCTGGATCAGCTGCAGCAGGCCGCACAGAATGCCGGAATCAGCTTGAGCGGTGCATACAGCATTAACTATAAGACACAGATCAGTGCAGCAACCGGTACAGGAGAAAAGAACTATGTAAATGATGCTACACTCCATACGGGAAGCAAGGTATTCGGAACAGTGGAAGCAGTACAGGGCGTTTCTCTGAAAGGACTTTTAGTGAAGACGCCGTTCTATAACGGTGGACTGGTTGCAGATTATTCCATTAATGTAAATCCGGATGCACTGAAACTGACAGACAGCGGCAAGTCATATCTGGAGCTGTCAGATGTACTGGGAGATGCACTTGACGTGAAGCTCGATACACTCAAAGTGACAGCCGGAAGTACAACAGCTTCCATGAAGGAACTGATGAGTTCAGATCCGGAGAATTACGGATATTCCTATGATGCAGGCAGCCGTACGCTTACAATCCGTGTACCGGATGGCAAGGCATTGAAGATATCTTACAGAGCAATAATCAATCGGAAGATCGGTACGGAACTCAAAAATAATGAGGGCGTTAATACTGTTACGCTGCAGGGCGTTATTTACAACGGTATTTCCAGCAGAACAAACGGAATTACAAAAGTATATGCTTCACATGCATCCTCTTCGGGAGACAATGTGGGTGTAAACATTACCAAGTATGGCGCAGGACAGACCAGCAATCTTCTTGAAGGTGTTTCCTTCAGAATTTATAATGTAGCAGTCAAGGAAACAGAAGGGGAAAAGAAAGCTTCGGCAGCTTCCTGGTCAGAAGCGTCAGCAGCGGAAGTCACAACAATAAAGACAGATGAAAACGGAAATGCTTCTGATAATGAGCTGAAGGCGGATCAGATCTACAAACTGGTGGAAGTATCAACGGCAGGCGGCTATCAGGTAGATGCGACACCCAGATATTTTGTATTTCCTGGAAATGCCGGATACAGCTATCCGTCACAGATCACAGATAACGGCACAGCATATACACTGAACGTTGCAGATACAGATGCAGCAACACTGAGCTATTTTGTTAATAACGATAAGACACCGGCCGTTCCGACCAATCCGGGTACAACGACAACAACGACTACGACGACCACGACAACGACTACCACAACGACGACCGGCAACACAACGACGATTACGGATACAGCAACACCGACGAGTGATACACCGGCAGTCCTTGGTGCAAACAGAAATAAGGGCATATCCACAGCGGTGTCTACGCCAGCGGCTTCCACGGATCCGGCGCAGCAGGAGCAGCCTGCAGTACGGGGCGCAAGAAGAGGCAGAAGCACAGGGGATACCAGCATGGTATGGAACTACATTCTCTTTGCGGCAGCACTGTGCGGACTTGGTTATCTGGTATACAGAACGCGTAAGGCCCGTAAGAAAGATCAGAAATAATAAATCAATGAAAAAAGTTTAATCTTTTGATAAACCGCTGCCATATCGGAATAGCCTGTGCTATTATGATGTGACAGCGGTTTTATTTTATCGCTGATATGATAGAATCATTACAGAGCAGCGAATACAGATTGCTGCGGGAACCATTTACTTTATGAATATGATATTGTCGAAAGACATGGAGGAAAACTGATATGACAACATTACTGGCAATTATTCTGATTCTGGCACTTGGCGGAGGGGTGGTCAGCTTTTCCATACGTGCTGCATGGGGAATCCTGAAATTTTTACTTGGACTTGTGATTTTCTGTATTTTCCCTGTAGTACTGGTATTTGCACTGGTCGTCGGGACATTTGCTTATGTGGTACTGCCGGTTGCACTGGTCGGAGGACTTCTGTATCTGGTATTTAAAAAGGCCTGAGCGCTTTCTTGACCGCAAAAAGCGGCTGTGCTATAGTTTTCTAAGTAAATATGACGGCGATAAAGCGTCAGTATTCTGCAGGCTTTAAGGGCAGAAGTGCTGGCGCTTGTTCATGTAAATAAAAAAGTGGATCTATGGAGGCTGTTATGACCTTATTTTTCGCAAAACTTCTTTTTAAAGATTATGAACAGACGGACAGACCTGAAGTTCGTCAGAAATATGGCATGCTGAATGGTGTGATCGGAATCGGTTTCAACGTGTTCCTGTTCGTATTCAAGCTGATTGCGGGAACGCTCAGTCACTCGATTTCCATTATGGCGGATGCATTCAATAACCTCTCAGATGCAGGGTCATCGGTGATTACAGTGATCGGTTTTAAACTGGCGGGGCAGGAACCGGATCCGGAGCATCCGTTCGGGCATGGCAGGCTTGAGTATGTGTCCGGGATGATTGTGGCATTTCTGATTCTGATCATGGCATATCAGCTGGTGATATCCTCTGTCAGCAAGATCCTGCATCCGGAAGCACTTTCCTTCAGCCCGGTAATCGCGCTGATCCTGATTGTGTCTATTGGGGTGAAGCTCTATATGTATTTCAATAACCGTCAGGCAGGAAGGAAGATTAACAGCCCGGTAATGATGACAACTGCTGCAGACAGCATTTCAGATGCTTTTTCCACTTCAGTGGTACTGGCATCTTCGGTCTTCACATTTTTTACGGGAATCAATATTGATGGTTACTGCGGCGTAGCGGTCGGCCTTTTTATTGCAAAGGCAGGAATTGAAGCGGCGAAGGATACGATCAGCCCGCTGCTGGGTAATCCTGCATCTTCTGAGCTGGTATCGCAGATTGAACGCTGTGTGATGAAGCATGAGGGCGTACTGGGAATTCATGACCTTGTGGTGCATGACTACGGGCCGGGCAGATTCATGATCTCCCTGCACGCAGAGGTTTCTGCCAGCGGCAATATCCTGGAAATTCACGATATGATTGATAATATCGAAAAAGAACTGGATGAAGAACTGCATTGTCAGGCGGTCATCCATATGGATCCGATTACGACGGATGATGCCTATACCAATGAACTGAAGGAAATGGTCGCAGGAGTGATTCACGGAATCGATCCGATGCTCCGTTTTCATGATTTCCGGATTGTCAGAGGCAGGACACATACCAATTTGATCTTTGATGTAGTGGCACCGTTTAAATACGCAATCGGAGAGGAAGAACTGAAGGAACAGATCAGCAGCGGAGTGAAAAAAACAGATGAGCACCTGAACTGTGTGATTCAGGTGGACAGGGAATACGTGGAAAAGGAAGAGCAGAAAAAGTAATGCAGCAGATACAAAGACAAAGTGATAAGGATATTGCAAAGGCAATCGGCATTTATCTGGTGGTAACGGGACATCTCCTGAATGAGCAGGCAGTACTGGGCCATGCACTGATCTATATGGTGCATATGCCGCTCTTTTTCTGGATCAGCGGATATTTTCTGTACGGGTCGGTGCAGCGGCATAAGTTTTCGGAAAATGTACGGAGTAAAGTCAGAACGCTTCTGATTCCTTTTCTGGTATGGTCGGGGGTGGCGCTTGCAGCCAATCTTGCCATGGCAGTGCTGAAAGGCGGACTTAACGCGCAGACTGTTTTTCAGAACTTTTTCGAAATTTATCTGCAGGCGCGAAGCATGTGGTTTCTGTTGATCCTGTTCCTGGCACAGATGATGCTCCTTATCGTTCATCATCTGCTGAAGGAAAAGAAAATGGCAGCGGAGCTTTCTGTGATGGCTGTACTGTGGGTCCTGATCAGTATCTGTCTGCCGGATACACTTCTGAGCATGGACAAGCTGAAATGGATGCTGCCATATCTGGTACTGGGCTACTGGATGGGAAGTCTGGAGAGCGTGCAGGCAGGGGCATCAAAAACAGAGCTGGCAGGAAAACTAAGCAGGGCGCAGGCTGCACTCTGCAGGCACGGAGGTGTCTGGACAGCAGGATGCGCCGCAGTATATCTGCTGACGGTGGCCCTGCTGCACGGATCGTATTCCATGAACGGATATCTGTCAAAGACCTGGCGCAGTGTTTATGACGCAGCGCCCTATGCATTTTATTTTGCAGTCAGTCTGTGCGGAATCGCCGGACTGATGGGAATCTCACAGCTTCTGTCAGGGACGGGAGCCGGAACTGCAGCGGCGAAGCTTGGCAGATGCAGTATGGATATTTATGTCATTCATATGTTCTTTATCAAGTTTATTACGTTTGTGCCGGGCTATGCGAGAAAGAGCGATCTGGCCTATAATCTGGGATATGTGCCGTTTTATGCACTGATCGTGGTCATCATTGTCTATCTGATGGCAACAGTTATTTTCAGGAAAATCGGGCTGTATCGTATGGTCATGGGGCTTTCAGAGAAAAAAGTGAATCAGGCATGAGAGATGTCTGCAGTTAAGAAAGAGGAAACAGTTTGAGTCAGATCAGTAAAGAAGAAAGTGAAAACGCAAGGCAGGAGCGGTTTGTCTATATGACACAGACCCCGATCCCGAAGCTGACCGCGCAGTTATCCGTGCCGACCATTATCAGTATGCTGGTCAGCGGTCTTTATAATATGGCAGATACATTTTTTGTCGGGAGGATTTCCACACAGGCGACAGCGGCAGTAGGAATTGTCTTTTCACTGATGGCAATTATTCAGGCGGTCGGCTTTTTCTGCGGTCACGGTTCCGGCAATTATATGTCAAGACGCCTTGGCGCAGGGGATGTGAAGGAAGCCTCAGAGATGGCGGCGACCGGATTTGTGCTGGCATTTATTCTGGGCATGGGGATTCTGATTGTGGGAATGATTTTCCTGCATCCGCTCTCTGTACTTCTGGGAGCAACGCCGACCATGATGAAGGAAACACAGGATTATATGCGGATTATTCTGATCGGTGCGCCGTATATGACAGCACAGCTCGTCGTGAATAATCAGCTGAGATTTCAGGGAAGCGCCATGTATGCGATGGTGGGACTGGTATCAGGTGCGGTACTTAATATCGGTCTGGATCCTCTGTTCATTTTTACCTTTGGAATGGGCGTAGCGGGTGCTGCACTGGCCACGATATTAAGTCAGCTGGTCAGCTTCTGTATTCTGTTCGCCGGCAGTCAGAAGGGTGCCAATATCAGAATCCGTATCCGGAACGCCAGATTTACAAAGCATTATCTGCTGCAGATTGTCAATGGGGGTACGCCTTCACTCTG